>DAOSDL010000005.1:0-190433 GCA_035362335.1 Bacteroidota bacterium | reverse complement strand
ACCATGGTAAACTCCTTTCAGTTTACGAGAAACGTCCGGCTTGGCCTGACGCACCGAAGACGCGAAGGTGGAATTCGCTCACGCGAAGGCGCGAAGACGCGAAGGTGGAATTCGCTCACTCGAAGGCGCGAAGGAATGTTTATGCGGGAGCGATGTACGTGCGGATCGGCCGGGATTTTGATCCGGAATCCACTCTTTACTTCTTACTCAGCGCTCATTGACTGGTACAGTCCGTCGCGTTCAGCATGTTATCGTGAAGAGTGAAGGGTAAAGAGTAAAGCGGGGGCACGGTTCGAGCGCTTCGATCGGGATCGAGCACCGAGATTTCGGACTCTTCACTCTTTACTCTTTACTCTTTACTCTTTACTCTTTACTCTTTACTCTTTACGCTTCACCGCGCACTATTCACGACGAATACGCACTTCCCGTCAGAAATAGAGCCCGTACCATATCGCATCGGGTGCGATGCGCACGGCGGGCATGGGGAGGTGGAAGAGGTTGAGGGATTCGCGGAGGAAGCGCAGGAAAGGTGTGTCGCCGGGAAGGGCGCGGGCGTTGAAGTCCAGCGCGAGATACCATTCCTGTTCGCCTTGCCCCACACCGTCGATGGAATTGTACACGTTTTTTCCCAGCAGCGTACGGTTGGCGCCATAGCCAAGGGCTATGCCCAGCCAGCGCGGCCAGTAGTCGCGCAGGGTGGCGGGCAGCACGTCGTGCACATTGAGCGCGAGCCAATAGGTGAAGCCATCGTAGTCACGGAGATAATCGTGCTCCACCCAGCCACGCTTCACGGCCGCCGACGGATGGTAGCTCATTTTCAGATCCACCACCTGCAGAAAGGGATAGACGCGCTGCAGGTTGGGCCAGGCGGCACCCACGGCATTCGCGGCCATGTCCCACCAACTGAAGCCCCACTTGGCGTACAGTCCATCCACCACTTCCATCTCGAATTGATAGAGCAGGGAGAGTCCGCTCGACCAGTACATCGACGGAGCTTCACGCATGCCCGTCCAGCGGAAGAGATGGTACAATGCGTGTGTGTAGGTTTGCGAGCCCCAGATGTGCCCGAGCTTGTCCACGTTCACATCGGCATTGTACCAATCATTGAACGTGTGAAAAGGCGCGCGTTGATTGTAATCGTCGTTGTAGAACGTGGCGAAGTAGTAGCCCATGATGCCGATATTCCCCGCGGCCATGGTGCCTCCCACAAGCCACAGGCGTCCGGCATGCGGCCCCGGCTCCACGGAATCGGGCGGCGATGTCCGCTGAAATGCGAGACTGTCGTCAGCGAACGCGGAGGAAAGCGTGCCTGCTTGCGCCGAAGGGTAGCGGTTGCCGAGGGAGAGGTCGTGCGTGACCGTTACCGAACTGACGATGCTCTGCGCGCGGGTGGCGGCCGGTGGAAGCAACAGCACAACGAGCAGGGCCGCGAGCAAGCGCGGCAGCGCAAAACGCGGATTCCGCGATACGCGTTGCGCGTGGTCGCGGAATCCTGTACACGGAGCTTCTATGGGCATGACGCGTGGCAACCCGCGATCAGGCACCGAGGCGTGGCGCGGCTTTGAGCAGGGCGTTGACCTTGCGCTCGGTGTCGGCCTCGGAGTAGAAGCGGAGAATCGGTTCCGTGCCCGAGGCGCGGATCAGCAGCCAGCCGCCATCGATGCGGAATTTGTAGCCGTCGAGCGTTTCCACCGAACGCACCGCGAAACCGCCGATGTTGGTGATGCCCTTGGCGCAGGCTGCGAGAATGGCTTGCTTGTTCTTCTCGGTGGTGCGGAAGTCGACGCGATCATAGTACACGCGTCCGAACTCCGCGTAGATTTCTTCCACGGCCTGGCCGAGCGTCATTTTTCGCTTGGCGAGGTATTCGCAGAGCAGCAGGTTGTTGTAAATGCCGTCGCGCTCGGGAATGTGCAGCGACGTGCCCACGCCGCCGCTCTCCTCGCCGCCAATGAGAATGTTGTCGGTCATCATCAGCTCGGTCACGTATTTGAAACCGACGGGGCGCTCGTGCAGGGTGAGCCCGTATTTTTCGCACATGCGCGGTATGATGTCGGTGACGCTCACGGTCTTCACCACCGCGCCACGGAGTTTTTTCATCTCCACCAGATATTTCAGCAGAATTGGTATCAGCAACTGCGTGCTCACGTAGTTGCCGTGTTCATCCACGCAGCCGCAGCGGTCGGCATCGCCGTCGGTAACCAGGCCGATGTCGTAGCCGCCGGAGGTGACGAGCGGGATGAATTCCGTGAGATTCTTCGCCAGGGGTTCGGGCGCCACGCCTTTGAAGCCGGGATTGTGCTCGTCGTGCATGGTGGTGACCGAGGGGAGCAGATGCCCCATCACGCCGTAGGCGGCGCCGTACATCACATCGTAGGCGATGCGCATGCCCGAGGCCTCGATGGCGGCGAGATCGATTTTCTTCTTGATGTCGGCGATGTACAGTGTGTGCAGATTGACGGTTTTGACAAGGCCTTCCTTCCGCAGTTCGTCCATGGGGCGGAGTTTCGGCTGCGTTCCCTTCGCAACGATATCGTGCACGAGGGCTTCGACCTTTTTCACATCGGCCACGAGCGCCGAGCCGCCGAATTCGGCCTTGATCTTGAAGCCGTTCCACTCGGGGGGATTGTGGCTGGCGGTGATCATCACACCGGCCGCGAGCTTTTTGCGCACGATGCCCAGCGACAACATCGGTGTGGAAATCACTCCATCGGCGAGCAGCACACGGATGCCCTGGCTGGCGATGACCTGCGCGGCGGCCTCGGCAAAGTCCTGCGACCCGAAGCGCGCATCGCCGCCCACCAGCACGCCGTTTCCGATGAGGCGGTGTTTTTTGTAATACCGGGCGAAGGCCAGGGCGACCTTGCGGACGTTGTCGAAGGTGTAGTCGTCGGCGATGACGGCGCGCCAGCCATCGGTTCCGAACGTGATTGCAGCCATGAAAGCACCTGAACTGTTGATCGATACGATGGGGAAATCTACGGAAAACACGCGGAGCGGAAAAATTTCCGCGCGCGCGCTCACGGACGGAGGCGTGGCGGCCGGGCGCTATCGCTGCATGGTGGACATCGGATGGGCGCAGGCATGGCGGCGCCTGTAAATGAGACGCACGACTACAGCCTTCTGAAGTCGTGCGTTGTTGCTGCGTGAAATGCGGCCGCGCTGCGGTGCGAACGTTACTGCTGCTGCTCCGACATGGCGCGGATTTCCGCGAAGATGTCCTGACAGGCGGGATCATCCTTGAAGCGCTGCATCAGAGAGACAGCGGACTCCAGAATGTACTTGCCGCGGCGGTCCACATCGGCGGAGGTCAAATACCTTTCGAGCACACGGTTGAATTCCGCCGAACCGGCATAATTCGGATCGATGCGTCCGGCAAATTCCTGATCGATTTTCTGCCGACGAAGTTCAAAAGCGTTCTGCAAATCGAGATAGCGGCGCAGGGAAATCGCCGCGGCCTTGCCGTCGCGGATTTTATTCGCCTCATCGGCCCATTTCTCCAGATTCTCGTAGTAAGGAATCTGTACCTGCACGGTGCGGAGAAAGAGCTCGCGCTCGACGGCAGGAAGTTGTTTGAGGCCGCGCAGAGTATCGAGATGGGACACATCGACCTCGGGTTCGGTGTTTCTCTCGACGGGGATATTCACCTTCTGCCGGGCGTTTGGATCGGGAGCATCCTGCTTTTTCTCGCCGCAGGCGACGAGCAGAAGCGTGACGATGGCGGGAAGGCAGAAGGCGAACAAGCGGCGCATGAGTGGTCCTTTATCCGAAAGCGTGGTTGCATTTTTCACAACACAAAAGATACGAAACTTTCCCCATGAAGTGAGGGCATGACCGGCACCCCGCGCGCAGTGCGGAGGATGCCGACCATGCCCTCGCAGGGTTCGAGCTACGATGGATCAGCCCGCGCTTTCCTCCAGCTTGCGGGTGGCATCGGTGAGCTTGTCGCGTTGCAATCCGCTGAGGATGTTGACGCCTGTGGCGTTTTCGATGATCTCGTTGAGCGAGATCACGGCATTGGGCAGCTGCCCCATCAAGCCCGCCACACTTTTGCCATTGCCACTGTCGATGACGCTGATCTTGTCGATATGCATTTTGCCCACGGTGTTGACCAGTTGCTGGATGATATCGGGCAGCATGTTGAGTACGAAAATCTTTTCGCCATCGCCATCGGCCTGCTTGTAGGTGGCGATCATCTGATTGAGGATGTGGATGTTGGCGAGACCATTTTCCACGATACTGGCCGCGGCACCCTTGGCCTCGAGTTCCATGGCCTCCTTCTTGGCGCGGGCGGGCTCGATGACGTCGGCGGTGAGGCGCTTTTGTTGCAGAACAATGCGCTGCTCTTCCACTTCCTGCTCGAAAACCACGCGGGCTTTTTCGCCGGCCACGAGCGCTTCATTTTCCTTGATCACCGCTTCGCGCTCGAGTTCGGCTTTCTTGATGCGCAAGGCGTTGTTCTCGGTTTCGATTTCCTGCTGCGCACGAGCTTTGGTCACAAGAATACTGCGATCGGCCTCGATGCGCGCGCCTTCGATTTCCTGCTTGGCGCTGGCCTTGGCAATTTCGGCCATGCGCTCGGCATTGGCCTCGGACTGTTCGGCCTCGGATTTACGCGAGGCCTCGGCGGTACGGGCCTGAGCCAGCACCTCGGCGGTTTTGCGGCGTCCGATGGAATCGAGATACCCCGCTTCGTCGGACACGTTCTGGATTTTCAATGTATCGAGTTGCAGGCCAAGGGCTTTGAGATCGCTGTCGGCTTCCTCGATGAGACTGGAGGCGAATTTGAGGCGATCCTCGTTCACTTCCTCCGGGGTGAGTGTGGCGAGCACGCCGCGCAGGTTGCCTTCGAGGGTGTCCTTGGCGATTTCATGAATCTCCTCGCGGCGCTTGCCGAGGAAGCGCTCGACGGCATTGCCGAAGGTGGGTTCGCTGCTGTCGATCTTGATGTTGGCAATGGCTTCCACCTTGAGGGGAATGCCGCCTTTGGAGTAGGCGTTGAACACGCTCAGGTCGAGGGGAATGGTCTCGAGCGACATGCGGGCCGCCTTTTCTATCAAAGGCACGCGCATGGCGCGGCCGCCGCGGATGATGCGATAGCCCACGACGTTGCCGTCGGCCAGGCGGCGCTTGCGGCCGGACAGGATGATGACTTCGTTGGGATGGCAGATCAGCAACAGGCGGCTGATGGCGACCATGATCACGATAATGGCGAACAGGCCGATGCCGAACAACGAAACGATGAATTCTTCCATGTGACCTCCGGTGTATGATGCGAAGTTTGCTGCGTGTTGTGGCGTAATCCCCTCTCCCCGGCGCCGCTCCGGGCTGAATCACTCGTCGGCGAACGGCGCCTCGTCTACCTGCGCGACATTGTGCTCCACATCGAGAATGAGCACATGCTCGCCGAAGCGGTATTCATCCCGCGCGCTGTCGGGATGGACCAAGGCAAGCATTTCCATCCATTGCCCGTTCATGGACACGCGCACCTTGCCCTTGCGTTCCTTCGTGGGCGCGAGCGACACCGTACCCACATGGCCGATGAGACTGCGCTCGTGCACGGCCTCGCCGCTTTCCGAGGATTTGAGGTAGCGCATGAATTTATGACCCACGAACATGGCGAAGCCGCCCATGCCGATGGCCGACAGCAGCGTGAGTGCGGCAGGTGTGGCCATCCAGGTGAGTATGCTGCCGGTGAGCCCGAAGAACGTGGTGAGATAAACGATATTGCGAAAACTGAAAAACTGGAACGCCGCCGACATCATGCCTCCGCTCGCGTGCGCCACATCGCCGTGGTGGACGTCCGCGGTGTGCGTGAGCGCATCGCCATGTCCCGCGTCCACATGCGCGTCGAGCGCGTGGTCCACATCGGCATGCGCGTCGAGTGTGTGATCCATATCCGCGTGCGCGTCGAGGGAATGGTCGAGGTCCGCGTGCGCGTCGAGGCCGTGATCCATATCGGAGTCGGCATCCCCGCCGGAGAAAAGCGAGATGGTCAGCAGAATTCCGCCGCTAATGAGGCATGCCAGGTACAGCGTAAGCACGACGACCTCCACGGGAAGACATTACAAGTTCATTACAATTGCTGATGGCGTGAAATCGTAAGCGCAATGTATGTATTTTTTGCACTCCACGGAATATGGAGGACGGGAATGTCATCCATTTTCCGCTGGAAAACGTGGTCCTGCGACCCACGCCCGGATAGATGCCGCCGGCAGGAGTGGCTTTTTATCGTGAAAATTTTTTTCAAGAATTCAAGATTTTTACTGCATTTTTCTAATAAACTACTTAAGTTAAAGTGAGTAGTCTCTTTAATAGCAACGGGTTAAGAGGTTGACTATGCCAGCCACCGCTACTTCGAAAACCTGTGCCCTGTTGATCGTTCCGATTACCGTATTGCTGTGTCTTCTCGCGGGGACGCAGGCAGCACAGGCGCAGGACATTCGCACGCGCCTGACGGTGTTCGATAACGTGGGCAACAGCACGGATCTCCGCATTGGAATTGTCGCATCCGCGTCGGACGGCATCGATCCGGCGTTGGGAGAAGTGATTCTCCCGGCACCGCCGCCGAACACCTTCGACGCGCGCCTGGTCGACACGGATTTCCGCAGTCCCTCCATCCTCGGCACGGGTGTGTTGCGCGATTTCCGCGGCATTTACACCGCGCCACCGATAGCGCAAACCTTCGAGGTACGCGTGCGCCGCGATCCACTCGCGGCGAATCTCTGGATGCGCTGGGATCTTCCCCTCGGCACAGGCATTTCCAGCTTGCGCATCACCTCGTATCCCGATCCCACGATCGTGGATGTGGACATGTCCAGCACGGCGCAGATCGAATTGCCCGCCGGCGTGAACCGCTACATCATCGAGGCCGTGTACGGCGATCCGCCGCCCACGCGCTATACGCTGAACACGCTGGTGGATCCGCCGCTGAAGGGACAGGTGTTTGTCATTCCCTTCCAGCCGGATTACGCGCCGGGCGATGCGGTGACCTTGTTCGCCATCAATCTGCCCGCACCCGACACCTGCTACCGTTTTTCGCATTGGTCGGGCGACGCCTCGGGAACGAATCCCGTGGTGAACATCAGCATGACGCGGAACAAGACGGTGACGGCGCATTACGCCCCGCGGACCTTCCCGGTGCGGATCAACACGCTGGACACCTTCGTCGTGGATGTGAATCCCCCGCCACCGCAGCGGCTGTATCTCCGCAACACAGGACTGCTGTGTTACACGTGGACGGCGCGTTCGACGGTGCCCTGGTTGCGTTTGTCGAAAAGCGCGGGCACGGGCAACGATTCGCTGGACGTGGAAGTCGTGACCTCGGCCATCCCCTGCCCGGGCACACATGCAGCGACGATCGAGATCATTTCGCCATTCACCGAACCCGACACCATTCAGGTGCCGGTGATTCTGCGTGTGGGGCGCACCGATTTGACCGCGCGCGTGGAGGGCGAGCCCTCCATTCTCAGTTGCCAGAGCAAGGCCACGGATCTGATCACGGTAACCATCAGCAACAGCGGCCTCGCTTCGGCGGTGTTTCCCACAGTGCCGTTCCTGGGTGAAGGTTTTGTGCTGAAAAATCCGGCGGCCTTCCCACTGACGATTCTCCCGCGCGACAGTGCGAAGCTGTACGTGGAATTCGCTCCCACTCCGGCCCAACGCGGCACGATCGTGGAAAACGTGATCATGGCCGCTTCGGGATGCGGACAGGAGGTGCTGTTCAAACTCAGCGCTTCGCGTATCGCTCCCACGGTGACCACGGACGTCACGGAGCTGGATTTCGGGCTGGTGAATTCCTGCGACGTGGATCCGCTGCCGCAGCGCTCGATAGTTCTGGAAAATGATTTCACGCAGACCGCGCGTCTGCGCTACACCTTGCCGTCGGGCTTCACCTTTGTGAGTGCACCCGACACGCTGCCCGGTGGCACCACCGCCACGGTGGTGATCGAACCCACGCGCAACGGCGCGGCGAATTTCGACGCCGTGCTGGGCATTGAAGCGGATTTCGGCTTGTGTGCCGAGACCTTCAGTGTACGCATGTACGGTCAGCGGCAAAATCCCTCGTTCTACGCCGAAGCCAGCGACACGCCGGGCTTCCTTCCGCCGCAATTGTTCGACACCACCTGCGTGGGCGACTACTCGGCGCCGAAGCTCATCCGTCTCGTGAACAACGGCAATGCCGAATTGCTCATGACGGTGACGGTGAACGCGCCGTTTGAAATCGACGCGTTCAGCAATGTGTTTCCGCTGGCGCCGGGTGCCGAGCGCATCGTGCCGATTCGTTTCCATCCCATCGCGGTGGGCACGTTCGAGCAGCAATTGACCATCAGCGCGAATCTCTGCGCGCTCGAGGCGTCGGTGATGCTGCGCGGTACGACGTTCAGTCAGCAAATTCTCACGAGTACGGTCACACCCAATCATGTGACGCTGGCGAATTGCGAACCGAGCGGCAAAATGTTGCTGCGCGTGGTGAACAACGGCAGCGGTCCGGTGACCTTCAATGACCTGCCTGATTTGCCGGCGGGCTTCGCCTGGGACGAGGCCGTGCCTCTTCCGGTGGTGGTGGCTCCCGGTGCGGCGAATGCCTTCGAGGCCTACATCGTGTTCCAGCCCGCGCTGGGTGATGGCGGGTCCTTCGGTGGCAGTGTTCGCTGGTTCGGCAAGCCCTGCGGCTCGACGGTGAATTTCACGCTGTCCGGCGAACGCATTCTCCCGCAGGTGTCGATCACGCCGCGCGTCGCGGATTTCGGCGAGATTATTTTCTGCGGCACGAATCCCGTGTCGCCTTCGCGCGTGATCACGGTGGAGAACAACAGTCCGTTGCCCATCACGGTGAACGCGCTGGCGGCCGCCGCGAAATACGAACTGCGCTACGGCCCGGTGCCCTTCCCCTCGCAGGGCGTGCTGGTACCGGCCACGAGCAGCATCGAGATCGACGTTTTCGCCAAGCCCGGCAAGGGCGGCGCTTTCGAGGATTCGATGCTGGTGGAAATCATCGCGGGCACGGGTGGTTTCTGTCGCGAAAGCTATCCGATCGCGTTGCGCGGCGAGCGTTACGAGCCGCGTTTCGTGGTGCGGGAAAATGGATACAGCGCGAACTTCGGCGATGTGTGCGTGAATGCCAACACCGTGCGGGGTTTTGTGCTGGAGAACACCGGCGACAAGCGCCTGACCATTTCCTCCGACGGCTTCACGCCGCTGTCGCCTTTCCAATTGCTCAGCAAGCCCTTCCGCATTACGCTGGAACCGGGGCAGTACCGTGAATTCCCCATCCGCTACGCGCCGCTGCAAATCGGTGCCGATGTCGCGATGTTGAGTTTCACGTCCGATATCTGCGCGGACACTGTGGTGTTCACGCTGCGCGGACGCGGCGTGCAGCCCACATTCAGCATCACGGCGGTGACGCCGCCCACGGCCATCGAGCTCCTGAGCTGCGAGGGCAATCTCTCGCGTCAGATCCGCGCGACCGTACTCAACGACGGCGCGACGCCGGTGACCATCGCCGACGGTTCGCTGCTGCCGGAGGGCTTTGCCTACGACCCGCCGCAGCAATTCCCCTTCACGCTGCAACCCGGACAGACGCGCGACGTGATGGTGCGTTTCACGGGCACGGAGCCCGGGGCCTACAGCGGCATGGTCAATCTGTACGGACAGCCCTGCGACATCAGCGCGGCCTTCCCCGTGCAGGTGACGATACTGAAAACCACCTGGACTTCGGCGCCGGAGAACATCGATTTCGGCATGATCACGCTGTGTCCCGGCGGTACTGTGCGTCCGGGCGATCTCGAGCGCATGCGTCAGGTGGTGGAATTCCGCAACACCGGCGAGGTGCCCATTACGCTGGAAGCGTTGATCAAACCGCCGACAGCGCCCGTTCGCATTCTCTCGCCGCTGAGCTGGCCACTGGTGGTCAATCCGGGCGCGGTGCAGAACATCGTGCTCGAACTCAGTCCGCCATTTGATGAAATGGCCCGCAACATCACCGGAGTGATCGAGCTTCTGGTATCGCGCGATTTCCGTTGCGCGCCCGAGGTTCGCAGCATTCCTTTCAACGGTGTGATCAATCGTCTGGAATACCTCTTCACGCGCGACAGCATCAGCGCCACGGCGGTATGCTCCACCGATCCTGTCACACTCAAGGCCGAGTTGCAGAACAACGGTCTTGCGCCGGTGACGCTGAATCTGCGCATCGATGGATCGGCGGCCTTCGCTCTGGCGGGATCGCCGTCCGTGACCATTCCACCGGCATCGAAGCAGATGGTGGAAGTGACCTTCACGCCCGCCGCCGGTGCCGAGACCTTCGCCACGCTGTTCGCCTCGGAAACGGTATGCGGCAGTGAGACGTCGGTGGCCCTGTCGGTTACTTACCAGCTGCCCGCGCTCACCATGGCGTGCAGCAGTGGTGGCGAGGCGCCCGCGCTCAGCGCTCGTCCGGGTGACAGGGTGGAAATCCCCGTGTTCCTGAACGAAGCACTGACCTGTCCCGCGCAGGATGTGGCTCTGACCTTCGAACTGCAATTCGATCGACGCGCATTGACGCCCGATCGCGTGACCTCGCCGCAGGGCGTGGCAACGTTCACCCGTCCCTCGCCCGACAAGCTGCTCGTCACCGTGCGTGGTGCCGCCTTCACTTCCGGTGAGGTCGCCCGCATTGTGATGGAAGTGTTGGTGGGCCGGACGGCCAGCACGCAATGGACCGTGGCCGCGCCGACCTTCGCGCCGGCCATCGCCACGGTGACCACCGATGCCTCGTGCAGTGGCACGATCACTGTGCGTCCGCGCAACGGCGTGACCACCACCGCCGATCTCGGCATCACGACACTCAATCCCCCGCGCCCGAACGTAATCGGCAGCAGCGCGGCGGGGAGCACGGAAGTGACGTTCAGCATCAAGCAGGACGGATTTGTGGAAGTGAAGCTCTTCGACATTCTCGGTGTCGCCGTGGCTTCGATACACAACGGTTCGCTCAAGCGCGGCACGCACAGCTTCCGTTACACGCCGGAGAACTTGCGACCCGGAGTGTATTTCGTGGTGATGAGCACGGGCACGTACCGTGGCATTCAGAAACTGATCGTAGCCAACTAAGGAGGCAGACGCATGACACGCATACGCATCCTGTTCATTCTCCTGCTTGTCGCGGCCGGCATGGGCGCGGCGCAGGCGCAAGGCCTCCGTGTGGGCGACCGGGCGTGGTACACCATTCGTGGCGGACTGTTTCTGGGCATGAACCAGAGCTTCCACAGCGGTGATGTTCCCATGCTGCCCCTGGCGGAGAACGGTTTCTACGGTGAAACGAATGGCACGAACATCGTCTTCGGTGTGCATGGCGAAAAGGCGTTCACCCGCTCGATAGCCATGGGCCTGCGGCTGACGTTTGATCAGATGAGCGGCACGGTGGACGGACGTTTCACCGAGCCCTACCGCATTGCCGACGACAACGGGGTGACCTATCCCGTGGTGCGCGATCACGAAGGCGAGTACACGCTGCAGTATCTCTCGCTCGGCTTGTACGCGAAACTGTATCCCTTGAACGGGCCCGGTTTCTTCGTGCTGGCTGGCGGGAGCGCCGCGACCTTGCTCAAGGGCGACTATTCGCACACGGCCACGATCGTGGAGCCGGATTGGGCGCGCGGTTCGGAGAGCCCGGCGTTGTCGGGCGAGATTCCCGAGGCGAACGATGTGCGTTTCGCCGCGCAGCTCGGATTGGGCTACGATTTCTGGTTCCGCTACGGCTTCGTCACCCCGAGCATCAGCTACGAATTCGGGCTGACGCCAGTGAGCGAAGCGAAGTGGATGGACAACTGGACTGTGGACAATGTGAAAATTTTGGTGGAACTCACGTTCCCCATTCCCTGATCATCGTCCCACCCGCGTACACACGCACCCCCCGGCAATGTCGGGGGGTGTTTTTTTACGCAACGTCGTGAGGGAATTCGCTCACGCGAAGACGCGAAGACGCGAAGGAATGTTTATGCGGGGGCTTTGTCCGCGTGGGTCGGCCGGGATCTCGATCCGGAAGCCGTCCATTACTTCTTACCCGGCGCTCGGTGACAGCTACAGTCCGTCGGATTCAGCATTTTCGTGAAGAGCGAAGAGTTAAGAGGGTACGCTTGTCCTTTTTCTCTTCGGCATAATTGCCGTTGGTGAAGGTCAGTTGTATCGAACACACCCTTAACCACTTCCTCTCCACTCTCGTCGCTCTCTCCGAGCTCTTCGAATGTATACCCGTCTCAGCCAACCCGGAAGAATAAAGTGAAAACGAAGCTCAATCCTATTCTTCCGCTGCATCCACAAAGTACACGGCGATGGCAGCAAGAACCATGGACACGCCTCCGGTGAGCAGGGCGTAAATCGCCTCGCCATCGAAGAGCACACGCAGGAGGAAGCCGAGAATGCCCGCCGCCACGATTTGCGGCAGCACGATAAAGAAATTGAAAATTCCCATGTACACACCCATCTTTTCTTCCGGCAGCGCACCGGCCAGCATGGCATAGGGCATGGAAAGAATGGAGGCCCAGGCAATGCCTATGCCCACCTCGCTCAACAACAGCCACTGCGGGTCGCGGATGAAAAAGAAGGACGCGAGTCCGATGCCACCGAGGCACAGCGACACCGCATGCGCGAAGCGCCGTCCACCCAGCCGCGCCAGCCATACGATGAAAAACGCCGCAATCGCCGCTACGCCATTGTACACCGACATGAGCACGCCCACCCAGTTCGCCCCATCGTTGTACAGCGCCGAGGTCACATCGCTTGTGCCGTAGATGTGCTGCGTCACTGCGGGCACCGAGTAAATCCACATTGCGAAGAGAGCGAACCAGGAAAAAAACTGCACCACCGCGAGTTGCAGCATGGTGCGAGGCATGGCCGCGAACGCTCGCGCGATCTCACCCGCTCCCGCGAACAATCCGCGGCGTTCACCGCGTTCGCGCTCGAAGGCCTCGAGATCATCCGGTGGATACTCCTTCGTGCGCAGCACCGTCCACAGCACAGCGAGAAAAAAGGCCGCAGCGCCAAAATAGAAGGAATAGCGCACCGAGTCGGGAATTTCGCCCGCCGGCGCGGTATTGGCCATGCCCAGCCAATTCGTCAGCACATAGGGCAAGGCCGAGGCCACCACCGCTCCTGTGCCGATGAAAAAACTTTGCACGGCGAAGCCCGTGGTGCGCTGCTCCGATGGCAACAAGTCGGCAACCAGCGCGCGGAAGGGTTCCATCGAAATATTGATCGAAGCATCCATCACCCACAGCATGCCCGCCGCCACCCACAACGCGGGCGCGTTGGGCATGACCAACAGGGCGAGCGAGGCCAGGATGGCACCGACAAGAAAATACGGACGTCGACGTCCGAGACGTCCCCAGGTGCGGTCGCTCATGTGTCCGATGATGGGCTGTACGAGCAGGCCTGTCACCGGAGCGGCAATCCACAGCAGCGGAATGGCATCCATGCTCGCGCCGAGGGTTTCGAAAATGCGCGAGACATTGGCGTTCTGCAATGCGAAGCCGAACTGAATACCGAGGAAGCCGAAGCTCATATTCCAGATCTGCCAGAAACCGAGATGTGCTTTCCGCTTCATACCGCTCCCGAAGTGGTTTCAACTTGCGTGTGGGTGCCGTAAATTATTCTTTTCCCGAACGAAATGCATGGTGCCATGAAAGACCGCGTGCTTCATATCCTCGTCTACTGCTCCACCCCATTCATGCTGGTGGCGGGATTGCTGCTGCTGTATTTCATTGTGGGCGACCATCCCTGGTTTCCGTACATGGCCGGCGGTTACGCACTGATGCTGCTGATGCTCTACACGTTGAAAATTTCCGTGCATCGCAAACTGCTGCGGCGGCAGACGCGGCGCAACGCGGTGGAGGGTTGAATGGCCGATGTCCGTTTCGACCATGTGCGCAAGGTGTACGGCAAGCAAGCGGCCACCATCCCGGATCTCTCGCTGCACATCCGCGATGGCGAGTTCATGGTGCTCGTGGGTCCGTCCGGTTGCGGTAAATCCACCACATTGCGCATGATCGCAGGCCTCGAGGAGGCAACGGACGGGCATATTTTCATTGGCGAGCGCCGGGTGAACGATGTAGCGCCCAGGGATCGCGATATCGCCATGGTGTTTCAGAACTACGCGCTGTACCCGCATATGAATGTGCGGGAAAACATGGCCTTCGGCTTGAAGTTGCGTAAACTCCCCGCGGCGGAGATCGATGCGCGCGTGGGCGAAGCGGCGGAGTTGCTGGAGATCGGCGCACTGCTCGATCGCAAACCCAAGGAACTCTCCGGCGGACAGCGGCAACGCGTGGCCCTCGGTCGCGCCATCGTGCGCAAACCGACGGTGTTTCTTTTCGATGAACCTCTCTCCAATCTCGATGCAAAATTGCGCGTGCAGATGCGCACCGAAATCAAAAAGCTGCACGCCCGCCTCGGCACGACCATGGTGTACGTGACGCACGACCAGGTGGAGGCCATGACCATGGGCGACCGCATCACCGTGATGAAAGATGGCATCATCCATCAGGTGGACACGCCGATGGCGCTGTACGACACGCCGGCCGACACCTTTGTGGCGGGCTTCATCGGCACGCCCGCAATGAACATGCTTCCCGCGACTCTGCGCGGAGCGGAATTGCACGTGCCGGGTACCGACGCCTGTCTGCCACTGCCAACGGAAGTACGCGACCGCTTGCATGCCACGGACGAGGGCGCCTACACGCTCGGTCTGCGGCCCGAGCATCTCATGGCAAGTCCGCAGTCCACCAACGGCGCTGTGCTGCATACGCGACACGATATCTCCGAAATGCTCGGACATGAGATGTATCTGCATTGCACCGTGGGTCCGCATCGCATCACCGCCCGCTCGGCGGGTTCGAGCGCCCCTGCCATCGGCGACATCGTGAGCTTTCAGGTCGACATGCAGCGCGCAATCATTTTCGAAACACACTCCGGCCGCGCCCTGTACGGCACCTGAACCATCCGCGCGTTGCGGTGAATCGCGTTCCCTCCGTGCCCTCCGTGTAGCCCCTTTCGAGAACTTCCTCCGTGCCCTCCGTGTAGCCCCTTTCGAGAACCTCCTCCGTGCCCTCCGTGTAGCCCCTTCCGAGAACCTCCTCCGTGCCCTCCGCGTCACACACTTAATATTTGATTAATTCGACATTCCCCTCTTGAATGCCCTTCGCGAGGCATGCTAGATTGCAACAACGCCCGAAGCGGAGCGGAATAGCCGCTCCCATGTGCCACCTTGACCACGCGCGCCATGAAACATGTATCGACCATCCTCCTCTTTGTCCTCCTCGCCGCCACCGCTGCGGCGCGACCCATCACCACCGATGAAGCCAAAACCGTAGCACTGCGCTGGATGCTGCTGCATGGCAATGGCGAGAGTGGCGAATATACCGTCGCCGCAGTGCATCCCTTCAGCATCGACAATGTACTCGTGTATCGCATCGTCAACCTCCTGCCTTCCGGTGTGGTGGTGGTGAGCGGCGACGATATCGCCGTGCCCGTGCTGATGTACTCCGGGCAAGGCGGCTACGACGGACAGCAACTCCCGATCGCTCTCGGCGAGCTGTTGGACAATGCGGGACGGGACATTCTCCAGGCCCTGCGCGAAGGAGTGGCGGCGGACGAGCGCATTGCGGCGATGTGGCGCGAACTGCTGCAGACGAGCATGGGCAAGCGCTCAATGCTCGGCGGAGGAGGAATGGGCGTGATGAATGTCGCGCCGCTGCTCGGTACCACGTGGAATCAGACCTTCCCTTACAACCAGTATTGCCCTGCCACCAGCACCGGAGGCAGCGGTGGCTACACCTATGTGGGTTGCGTGGCAACCGCCATGGCACAGATTATGAAATTTCACAATGCCCCCGCCACGGGACAGGGTTCGCACAGCTATGTGCATCCCACCTACGGTCTGCAAAGTGCGGATTTCGGCAGCACCACGTATCAGTGGGCCAACATGCCCGCCAGTATCAACGCGCAGAGCAGTACTGCCGCGAAACATGCCGTGGCCGAACTCAGCTATCATTGCGGCGTGGCGGTGGATATGGATTACGGACCGAGCGGCTCGGGCGCCACGATACAGGATGCGCGTTCCGCGCTGGTGAATTATTTCCGCTACAACAGCAGCGCCTCCTACGTTGCGAAGAGTTCGTATTCCGCCTCGGCGTGGTTGAGCATGCTCACGGGCGAACTCAACGCCGGACGTCCGGTGATGTATCGCGGCATGAACTCCGTCGGTCAAGACGGACACGCATTCATCGTGGATGGCTATCAGGGCACGGATTATTTTCACTTCGATTTCGGCTGGGGTGGTTATCTCAACGGATATTGTTATCTGAATGACATCACGCCCGGCAGCAACGATTTTTCCTACTATCAGGCCATGGTCAAAGGCATCGAACCGTTGACCATCGCCGCGCCCACGCTCGCCACGCCCGCCAACAATGCCACCGGCGTGTGCAGCTCGCCCACGCTGACCTGGAACGCCGCGGCGGGTGCCAGCAGCTACCACGTGCAGGTGTCCACCAATAGCAGCTTCAGCGTTCTGCTGCTCGACGATGCGAACGTGACCGGCACGAGTACCGTGGCGATGGGCCTCGCGGCGGGAACGCAGCATTACTGGCGCGTGCGTGCCAGCGGTACGGCGGGGACGAGTGCGTGGACGTCGGCGCGGAGCTTTACCACGCGCAGTGTGACGCTGCAGGCCTCCGGCCCCACGCAGTTCTGCGAAGGAAGTTCTGTGCTGCTCAGCGCATCGAGCACGGGAACAGTGTCCTGGTCGTGGAAAAAGAACGGCACGCTCCTTCCCACCGCGTTCAATGCCACGCTGAATGTGACGGAAAGCGGAAGCTATGCTGCCATTGCCACGGAGAATGGCTGTGCCACGGAGTCGGCCGAAGTTCTCGTCACCGTCATCCCGCAGCCCGCGGCCGCCATTCTCTCACCCGCCGCCGTGGAGGCCTGTGAAGGTGCATCCACGCTGCTCGAAGCACAGAATGTGCAAGGAGCCACGTATCAGTGGTGGTTGAACGGCAGTCCCATTCAGGGAGCCACGCAGCGCAGTTGGGCCGTATCGACTAGCGGCGCCTACACAGTGACAGTGAATCGCGCGGGCTGCGAAAGCACCTCGGCCGCGGTGAATGTGTTGCTGCATCCCATCGATCCCACCTCGCTGACCTGGAGCGGCGCGGTGAACGCGGATTGGAGCACACCCGGCAACTGGAACAATCCCTGCGCCGTGCCCGGCTTCGGCGATCAGGTTATCATCCCCGCTGGCGTTACACCACCGCAAGGCATCCCCGCCGCGATGTTGCACTCGTTGAGCATAGCCGCTCCGGTCTCCCTTGCCGGACCACTCACCATCGAAGGCACGCTCACGCTCAACGGTGCATCACTCACGCTCGGCGCTCACGATCTCATCCTCGGCGGGAGCGCCACCATCGCGGGTGCGGCAGCTACCGCGCACATCATCACCAATGGCAGCGGCGCTTTGAAGCGGGAAAATCTCGGCACGGGCGGCACGACCGGTGCTGTGCTCTTTCCCATCGGCAGCGCTTCGGGTTACGCGCCCGCGTTGTTGGCCAACAGCGGTCAGCCGGGGAATTACAGTTTGCGCGTCACGAACAGCGTGCTCACCGGCGGCAGCACCGGACAGCCCGTGCAGACCGATGCCGTGCGCAACACCTGGTGGATGGACAAAGAGGGTGGCGAAAGCAATCTCGCACTGACCGTGCAGTGGAATCAATCCGACGAATTGCCGGGATTTGCACGCACGCTGTGCTATCTCGCGCGCAACGAATCCACGCAACTCTGGGATCCATTCCAGGCACCGGCTGCGGCGGGCGGTGCGGGACCCTTCACCCGCTCGGTGACAGGCATCACCACCATTCCCTTCGGCGGGCTGCCCGTGGTCGTGGGTAGCGGTCCGGGATTGTACCCGGTGCGCTTCCTCTCTCTGTCCGCATTGCGCGACGAAGCCGGCGTGCATCTGCGCTGGCGCACAGCCGACGAACGCGGCAACGTGGGCTTCGAAATTCTGCGTCGCGTGGAAGGCGAAGAACTCTGGCACAGCATGGGCTTTGTCCCGGCTTCCACAAGCACGGAGGCGGAGCATGAGTATCAGTGGATCGACGCGCAGGCCTCGCCCGCGGCAAGTGCCTATCGTCTGCGCCAGCTCGATGCCGACGGCACAAGCACCCTGTCCGCCGTGCTGAACGTCGCCGCGCACAACCTTCCCATGGCGTTGTCCATCGATCTCCCGCATCCTCATCCCCTGCGCGTGGGAGCCTCCGCCATGTTCGCCATCACCCTGCCGGGCGAGGGCGAATATCGGATCACCATGTATGATGTACTCGGACGCGCCCAGGGCGGTGCTCTCCTCGGTCGTACCACAGGCCCTGGAAGTGTGCGCGTATCCTTCGACTGCGCCTCGTTGCCGGCAGGTATGTACGTCCTGCACCTCGAGCATGGCGCTTCGCACAGCGCGCGGACAATACTCGTCCGCTGATTCAATTCGGGTTGAACAGACACGGCGTGTTTTTCCTTCGGGGGAAACACGCCGTTTCGCATGGCGCTTGGCGCGCAACGAAGTTCTGCGTAATGTATGCCTGGTTCAGTGACACTGCTGTGCAAGGCACGATCATGCGTTCTCTCCCCGTCCTCATTACCATTCTCCTCATAAGCAGCTTCAATGCGGCGGCGCAGTCCCTGCCGGAATTGCGGTGTCCGCCAGGCGATGCGCGCATCGCCTGCTTTGCGAATGGACAGGGCGCATTCTATGCCACGCCCGTGGGTGGAGACAATGCGAATGGTTTTCACGGTATCACGCGGGACAAGCAAAAACTGTTCGAGCAGTACCACATTCAGCTCGGCGGCACCGTACTCGACAGAGGCACCGCCCGCTGTGTGGTGACACCGGCGCTGCTGCGGAGGGAATATCCCGTGCACAATACGGTGGAGGAAATTCTGTTCACCGATTCGATGACTGTGCTCGCGGTGCGTGTGCGCACCGATTGGCGGGGCGATGTGAAAATCTACCCCGCCTTGGCCGCATGGTGGCGCGGCGCGAATGAAAGTCTGGTCGGTGGGGACTTCTTCCTCGGCAAGGGCGTGCAAGCGCGGCTTTCCGTGCGTGGTTTACAGGGAAGTTGGGAAAACATCCGCGAGCGCGACACACAGCGCTTCTCCAATCCGTCGCCCGTGTACATGCCGACGTTCTACTGGGGAGACGGAGCCGAAACCTTCACCTTCACGGTAGCAATGATCGATGACCCGCGTGGGCGTACGGCCGAGCTTCCATCGTTCGACACGCTGCTCGCGCGAAAGCAGCGGCGCGTCGCACAGCTTCTCGACGAGGTGAACATCTCGAGCAGCGACAGCGTCACCGTGCTCGCCACCAGGTGGATCGCCGCCGCGATGGACGTTTTACAATTGCATGGAAAACACAGCGGCATCTGGGCGGGCTTACCCTGGTTCGACGATCTATGGGGACGCGATACCTTCATCGCCCTGCCCGGCGCCTTGCTCGCCACCGGACGCTTCGACGATGCCCGGGCGGTACTGCGCGCCTTCGCCTCGCGCATGGACACTGTCGCCAGCAGCCCTTCCTACGGCCGCATCCCCAATCGCGTTCAGCCCGGCGACGTCATTTACAACACTGTGGACGGCACGCCGTGGATGATCGTCTCGTTGTGGCAATACCTGCTGCACACAGGAGACAGCGCGACGATTCGCGAACTCTACCCCTTCGTGCGTCACGCGCTGCGCGGTGCCGTGCAGCGCTGCGATGCGCATGGCCTGCTGAAGCATACCGACGCCGACACGTGGATGGATGCTGTGGGTTCGCAAGGGCCGTGGTCTCCGCGCGGCAATCGCGCAGTGGAAATTCAGTCACTCTGGCTCGCGCAACTCCGCGCCTCCATCGCCATGGCCGGCATTGCCGGCGACGCGCGCAACGCGGAGGATTGGCGGCGCACCGCCTTGCCGCGCTTGCGCGAAGGCATTCTCCGCCACTTCATTTCTCCAGCCACGGGAGCGCTGGTGGATCATCTGAACAGCGACGGATCACAGGATACGGCGGTGCGACCCAACGCCTTGCTCGCATTGACCATACCGGGCGGACTCGCGGATCTTCTTTCGGAAAAAACCAGACAGGCCACGATGCAACAGGCGTGGAGCGGCTGCGTGCTCCCGCACGGCGTGGCGTCGCTTTCGGTGGACGACGCGAACTTCCACCCCTGGCATGATGCACCGCGACTCTATCCCAAGGATGCGGCATATCACAATGGCACCGTGTGGACCTGGCTCTCGGGTCCGGCCATACAACTCCTCTGCGATCACGGTCAAGCGGAGCAGGCCTGGCGGTTGCTGCAATCCTTACAGCGCTACGCCTTGCACGAAGCCGCCGCCGGAGGCATTCCCGAATGCACCGACGCCTTGCCTCGGGACAACGAAACCACTCCGCGATGGAGCGGGACCTTCACGCAGGCGTGGAGCAACGCCGAATATCTGCGTGTGCTGCAACAGTGCTTTGTGGGCGCATCACCGCATCCCGAGTGCGCGGATGTTCTGCGTCTGCATCCCCTACTGCCGCCAACTGTGAACGAGCTGTCGATGCATGTACATCGCGCGAGCGGTTCGATCGCGGTAAGTATTGTTCGGGAAAAAGGGACGCTTCGTTGCTCCCTTGCATCGAACGCGCACGAAGCACTGCGCATCGCTCCCGGCGCGCGCACGTCGGCCGATACCTCGGGCTGGCTGATCCTGCCTCCCGGCGGAGTGCTGGAGGTGGAACTCCCCGATCGCGCGAACGAGCAGCAGCGTCACGCCGAACTCTTCCCCATCGCCAGGCCACGCCCGGCGCGTGGCTACACCGTGGCCGCACCGCCAGACTGGCCCATGCTCACGGAGGCCACAGTCACCCAGCGCAATCCGGCCGCCCCGCAGTTGTGCGGCGCGGTGGACGCCGATGGCGACGATACCGGACCAAACGGACGTTACAGCTATCCACACAGTCCGCTGTTCGTACGCGGCTCTTTCGACCTCATCGGCTTCGATGCGCGCAGCGACGACTCCCTGCTGTATTGCACCGTGCGCATGCGGGCTCTGTCGCAGCCCGGCTGGCATCCCGAGTACGGCTTTCAGCTCACCATGCTGGCGATTGCCGTGGATCGAACTGATGCGGCGCTGCAGCGCACGCGCGAAATCGGTCATGGCAGTGGTTACACCATCACCGAGTACAACGGGTACACACATCTCATTCTTGTTGGCGGCGGCATCCGCGTGCTGGATGCACGCGGCGAAGTGCTGGCGGGCTATGTGCCCGAAACCGCACATGGCGCCTTCGGCGATGTGCGCAGCGGCGAAATCCGCTTCGCGCTGCCCCTGCGCCTCTTCGGGCCCAACGCCGCAGGGTGGCGCTTCAGCATTGTGGCGGGAGCGCAGGACGATCACGGCGGCGCGGGCATCGGTGAATTTCGCGCCGTGCGCAAGGAGGCGGGAGAATGGCACGGCGGCGGTGCCGATGGCGATGACGCCCCCCGCTGGTACGATACGATGCGCTGTCCCTGACGCATGAAGCGAAGCGTCGGTCACCGTTTGCAGGCGTTACGTCGGCAGACTGTCGCCTTAACAATTGATTGTTGTACAACTGTTTGTTAAACTCCCCGGTACGCAACAAACGAGGAGGAGATCATGCCCGGCATTTCCCGAATTGTCGTGCCGATCGATTTTTCCGATCACTCGAAACAGGCCTTCCGCTACGCCATCGGTTTCGCGAAAACCTTCAACGCGGAGCTGATTCTGGTGTACGTGGTCGAGCCCGTGGTGTATCCAGCGGATTTCAGTTTCGGCCAAGTGGCCCTGCCTTCGATGGAAATGGAATTGCACAAGCGTGGCAAACAGCAACTCGATGCGTTGATCGAAAAAGAAGTCCCCGCCGATCTCCGCGCGCGGAGCATTGTCCGCGCAGGCAAACCTTTCGTGGAAATCATCCATGTCGCGCAGGAGGAGCAGGCGGACCTCATCATCATCGCAACGCATGGACACTCCGGCCTGGAGCACGTGCTCTTCGGCAGTACCGCCGAGAAAGTGGTGCGGAAAGCGGACTGCCCCGTACTGTCGGTGCGCGCGGGCGACAGGAATTTCACCCTGCCGTGACAGCGCGCCATTCATTCACGCCGCCTACACCGCCTTCTGTTTGTCGGTGCGGAGCGCGATCACGTAGTAGGAAAGGAAACCGATTCCACCACCGAGGCACATCAATCCGATGACCACGAGCGGTCGGAAATTATCTTCGACCCAGTACATCAGCGGAATGGCCACCAGCAATGCCACGCCGACGAGCGCGACAGCCAAACCCCACTTCAGCGCGGTCAGACGGTTGGGATTACGATCCACCCTGCCATACAGATAGCGCACATCCTCGGAGATGAGGCTGCGTTCGATGATCGCCATGCGCTCCTTGTGGCGTGTATCGAAAAATTTCCACAGTGCGAAGGCGGTGCTTCCGAAAAACATGATGGTGACGACGACATTTTCCATGGTTACTCCTGTTGAGCGAATGCTTCGATGTCGTTTGGACTCACGCCGCGCCAACAGGGTTTCAGGTGACCGTCGCTGAAACCCTGCGCGGTTTTCCCGAGTCCAATCCCACGCATGCGAGAACCTATTCACCATCCCAGCGACGACGAGGTGCTGCGACGCATCCGTCAAGGAGACCACGAGGCCTTTGGCATACTTGTGCGGCGTCACGGCGACATGGTGTATACACTGGCACGGCGCATGCTCGCCACGGTGGAGGATGCGGAAGAAGCAGCGCAGGACGCTTTCGTGCGCGCCTTCCGCGCGCTACCCCGTTTTGAACAGCGCGCACGCTTCAGCACCTGGCTATACCGCATCACCTACAATGTGTGCCTGAGTTATATTGCACGTACGCGCCGGAGTGCCGCGGTCATCCCTCTTGAAGATGAGCCCATGGACGAAGAAGTGGAGGATGTCGGCACGCGCATGGACAGTGAGCACTTGCGCGATCGCATTGCCGACGTTCTCCCGCGGATGCGGGCGGAGTACGCGGCCATACTCACCATGTTCTACGTGCACGATCAGAGTTACGAGGATATTGCGGCCATACTTGAATGTCCGCTCGGCACAGTGAAAAATCGTTTGCACAGAGCGCGTGCCGCATTGCGCGCGGCGCTCGGTCTCGTCGTTCCCATTGAAGCCCACGAGGATACAGCATCATGACGCATCCTTCCGCACAAAACCTGCGCGATTACTGCGACTTCCAGCTCGGCGACGAGTTGCGCGCGGAAATTCACGCGCACATCGAGCATTGCGCGGATTGCCGGGCCTTCCTTCGTGAAGAAGAAGCCCTCGTGCACGCCCTCACGCTTTTAGAAACCGAGCCTGCGCCGGCTGCGCTTTCGCAGCACGTCATGGACAGCATTCGCATGCAACCTGTGTCCGCGGCTGCGGGAAGAAAACGCGTGCGCGTATTCGGTTTGAGCCTGCTGTTTCTCGGCTCGCTGCTGCTCACCATCGCGGCGGGACTCTCTCAGCCCGCGGGCAGCGGTAACTCACTGTTCACTACCCTACGCACCGTGTTGCGCCCGTTGATGAATCAATTTCCACGCATGGAACTGCCCGCGGTGTTGAGCTTGGACAGTCTCCTCGCCGGACATTCCCGCACCATCGAGCTGGCCGTGCTCGTTGCATTCATTCTCGTCATGTTGGCCCTGTTCGACCGCTACATACTGCAGCCCCTCACGCGCCAGCACCGCGGCGTGTGACCGGCCCATTGACCCTGGCACACCCGCACCATCCATCTCGAAAGAAGCCGAACAGCACACCGCGTGCTCAGGCCATGCGGAGTTTTCTATCCGTATTGTAACAGCGCTCCTCGAAGGGTTCGCATTTCTCCATCCAGATTTGTTCGAGCAGCGTCAATTCATCATCGAGATCGAAGCCCGGTGCATCCATGCCCTTCACTTCTTCGAGAATTTCGAAGGCAAAGCCCTCGGCGCCGAATTCATTCCAATCGCGCTGCAATTCCTTGATCGGATGCATGCCTGTGGAAAGCATGAAGCGATGGCGGTTGAGCGGCCCTTCCAGGTTTTTGCTGCTGCCGAGCAGCACCCTCCCGTTATGCAGATTGCGAATACCGAACACCCCGGCGGGCTTCGGCCGGTCTTTGTACTCCCGTAATAATTCCTTGCGCGATTTCATGGTACATTCCAGATTATAGAAAACTGAACACCGCCGTGCCATCTCGGCAACGCCCATCTCCCTGCTTCGAAACACAATTATGCTGAGGCAGGTATCCGCGCCACGCGACAATGGCGAAAGAAATGTACGCGTTTGTCCGCAATTCTTTCGCGTGTTTTCGCGCCTCGTCCATTTTCAAGTCTGCAACAATTGCCGATTCTCCAGCATCGAGACACCGCCGCCCCCCCTTTTGTTTTTTTGATACATTTCTCTCCCTTTTGTATGCTCACTACATCGCACTGTCCACTGAACACCGTGAAGGAATTCTGTAAACTGCTCTGAAAAAATTCCAGCCATGCAACGCAAAGGCGCAAGGATACAAACGACGCAATATTTCGGTGTTCAATGGAATCCGAAAGGCGCATCTGTTGCCTTTGTATCGTCTCCCGAAGCTGCGAAGACCTGAGGCGCGCCTGGAGTTGCCACTCGATATCGTCCTTCAATCCCTACGCGATATTCCGCCGACGTCGACAATGAACGCCCATTCGCGTCGCTGCCGCCAACGGGCGTTGAATTTCCTCCCCTCCGGCCATACGCTCGTATCCACGATTCATCTGTGCTAATCTGTGTGTAATCTGTGCAATCTGTGGTTTTCCCACTCTGTCACATCCACTCCGACAATAATCATGGCACACGCACCATTTTCATTCTCCCGGGTGTGACGAAGGAACATGTAAGACTGTGGTTTTCCCACTGTGTTGCTCCGCTCTGCCGCAGAAAAAAAACAGCCCCGGAGCCAGGCTCGGGGGCTGTTACTACGCATTGACCAACCGGGAGCGACGGCCGCTACCTCGGCAACATCGTTAGCTCACGGATGAAAATACATCTTGACTCGCCACCTATCAGCCCAAAATTGGCGTTTTTGATACTGTTTTCGCCACTTTTCAGCCGTCATAAAACACGTTTTAACCACTTTTAAGCCTAAAACTGTTCGAGAACAAGCAATGAGCCGTCAATTACATCCTCAATCAATGGAGGAAACCGAGCGGTCTCTGTGACGTTCCGGGTTCAGAGCCAGTGGTCGTGCTCGTTGGTCTGCGTCAGTACTGCGAACTACTGCGAACTACTGCGAACGTACTGCGAACGTACTGCGAAGCGAAAAATCTGAAGATCATTTGCGCCTGAGATAGCCGGTTGGATCAGTTTTCGACTTCCCAACCCATTCAACCATTTGGTCAAGTTCCTTGAGATTTTTCTGCACTGCTCTTTTGGTAAGACCGAGCGATGCCGCAATTTCGCTGACACGAGCCGTGTTATGGGAGTCGATGTACTGGAGGATTTTCCGCTGTGTTTCGGTTAGCTTCTCCGGGATCGGTGCCATCGCTTCCGATTTTCGAAGTGTGACCTCGACTCCACCACTGTTTTCCGCATACTCTGGTTCCGGGAGTCCAGCATTCTGACACAATTCAAGAATCTTCAGTGTGCCACGGCCCCACGATTCGATTGCTCCGCTCAGGAAGAACGCCTTGGCAATGAGAGGATTCCTCAGAACCGAACGGTGCGGTTTCAGCAGATCGGGGAACGAGATTCCAGCGGGGAGCATGCCGTTGTTCCAAATCTCGATGCGATCATCGTAGATGGCGATCTCGGTGTACCCGCTGGGATCGTAATAATCCCGGTGGATGATCGCGTTGACCGTCGCTTCCCTGAGGGCATCCAGCGGATATTCCGGGGTATCAGTTCGAAGACCGAAGTCGTTGGGCACCTTTCCTGCTATGCGCAGATGTGACGAGATGAACCGTTGGATGCGGTCGTACAGGTCGAAGAGGTTTCCCTCGAACCGCTGGTTGTCGATGAACTCGTCCTTCGAATTCCCCTTGAACCGTGCGGCTCTCACATGCAGTTGGATGAAGCGACTCTGCGGTCGTTTTCCGAACAGCGCAAGCGCACCGTTGGTAAGCGATCCGTCCTTGAGCATGTCCAAACCACTGAGGATCTCGTCGAGCGGCAGGTGCTCGGAAATACCAAGATTTCGCGCCTCTTGTGCAATGCGAACGAATCTCCTTATAAGCTCCTCATCCAGATCGGAGATGCCTGCGTGTTCATTCACCTCCATGTCCCAGAGCAAACGGTGGCGATTCCGTTCGAGCAGAAGTCGCTCGTATTCATCCCTCGCCATCGTCTGATTTGTCGATCCTACCCGCTTGTAGGGATGATCGCGTGTGACATACGGCTTTGATGCACCTTCAGGAATCGAAACGAGAATCACCTGCTTGCCACCGACCTCATCTACTGAA
The DNA here is from genome assembly GCA_035362335.1 of Bacteroidota bacterium. Taxonomy (GTDB): domain Bacteria; phylum Bacteroidota; class Ignavibacteria; order SZUA-365; family SZUA-365; genus JAOSJT01. The sequence goes on along the minus strand of DAOSDL010000005.1, from coordinate 163,935 downwards.
ACGGATGGATAGAGGCGCGGGGATATCGCATCGATGATCTTGTTCGAGATGTCCCGTATCGTCGAGTCCGCAACCGGTTGGCCGACCACAGTCCCATGCTCATCTACACCGAAGATGACGGTGCCGCCCTTTGTGTTCGCGAAAGCGGTCAACGTCTCGATGGCTCTCGAAAGCTGACCCGTCGATTTCTTGAATTCGAGGGTTTCGCCTTCCCCTTGTGCGATCAACGCGTGCAAGTCATTCATCAGTGGCTCGTGTAAGTTCGCCTTGAAATGTAAACAGGGACTCCGAGAAGTGCTATCGTGAAAATCGCTTCTTCGGTACGCATCACTTGAGCCATTCCTGAAGCCACCCTTTGGGCACCTCTGTCTTCAGCACTACGACTCCATTTTCAGCACGGGTGATTGTGCCAGATCCCTGACCGTACCGAGATGCATTCTCCCTTCCATGCGGCCATCGCTTATTGAAGCTTGCCCGCACCCGAGCGGGAAAGCCGCAGAGGTGGTCCATACATACACCTGCCCTTCAGCACAGGTCTATACCGCTACCAGTAGAAGGCGCTACTTCAAGCGCCCCACCATAAAAACAGCCCCTGAGTCCGGCCCAGGGGCTGTAGCTTTTTCATGTCTCCCAGCGAAAGCACTTCGCCGCTTCAGCGAGTCGGTGTGCTCACCGATGAAAATACATCTTATACTCGATCGGATGCGGCATCGTGGCGATGGCGTGCACTTCCTCCCGCTTGGTCTTGATCCATTGATTGATCAACGACTCGGGGAAGACGCCGTCACGCTGCAACCACGCATTGTCGGCCTCGAGCGCATCGAGGGCCTCGGCCAGATTGCGCGGCAGGAATTGCAGGTTGGGAAACTCGCTGATGTTGCCATCGAACGGACCGAAACCGAGCTCGCGCGGATCGATCTTGTTCACAATGCCGTCAATACCGGCCATGAGCATCGCCGCGATCATCAGATAGGGATTCGCGGTGGCGTCGGGCGGACGATATTCCATGCGCGTCTTCTCCGCATCGTACACGTAACGCGGAATGCGTATGCAACTCGACCGATTGGCCTGGCTGAACGTCAATGCCACGGGGGCCTCGAAGCCCGGCACCAGTCGCTTGTAACTGTTGCTCGAAGGATTCGTGAACGCCGCCAGCGCCGCCGCGTGCTTGAGCATGCCGCCGATGTAATACAATCCCAACTCGCTGAAATTCGCGTACGTACCTTGCTCGTAAAACACGTTCTTCCCGCCCTTGGTCAGGTACTGATGCACGTGCAAACCGCTGCCCGCCTGCTGATACATGGGCTTCGGCATGAACGTCACCTCCAACCCCTTCTCCTTGGCCTGACTGAACAGAATGTACTTGGCCAGCATGATGTTGTCCGCGGACTTGAGCAGCGGCTCGAAGAGGAATTCGATTTCCTGCTGCCCGCGCTCGCCCACCTCGTGATGATGATACTTGATGGGAATGCCGGCTTTCTCCAGAAGTATGCAGGAGTCGTCACGGAAATCATCGTAGAGGTCGAAGGGATTACACGCGTGATACGCGTTCTGGAAAAATTCCTCCTCGTGATTCACCTGATAAAACGAGGCCGAAGTGCGCGTGTCGAATTCCACACTGGAAAAAATGTAGTACTCGAGTTCCGGTCCCCAGTGCGAACAATCAGCGATACCGAGCTTGCGCAGCAACTCCTCGGCCGAACGGGCTACCCAACGTACATCCTGCGGAAAGCGCGAGCGATTGGCATCGGTCAAAAACACGTTCGTGAAGCAGGTGAGCGTGGGTCGATTCCGGAACAGATCGATCTGTACCGTCGAAAGATCGGGATGCTGCACCATGTCGCTGTTCTCGACCTTGGCGAAACCGAAACTCGATCCATCAAAACCCACACCCTCGTCCATCAACTTCTCGAGCGTGCCCTCGCGCAACGGCAAGGTGATGTGGTGCAAACGCCCCACAAGATCGATGGTTTTCAAATCGATGAATTCAATGCCGTGCTCCCGGATCAACTCTTTGACGCGTGCGATGTCGTCGGCCATAACTGCTCCTGGCGGTGGTACATTTCTCCAAACCCTTGCGCGAAAGGCAAAAGGGACAATAAGCTACGAAAAACCCCGCGCATTCCCAACTCCCCGCTTTGCCGTGCCCGACGCGCCACGACCACCCCCGATCGGCACTTTCACGCGCGCCGCGTTTTCCGTACTTTTATTGCTTGCATATCCGCGGCGGTGTCCAGCGCACAACATGCACCGCGGCACCCGCTTTCCTTCACGATGAAGCGCACGGCCACCCTGTGATCTGGAAACTGCTCTACAACCTTATCGTACTCCCGGCGCTGTGGCTCGCTTTCCGCGCGCTGTGGCTGTTCAACCGCAAAGTGCGCCGGGGACTGCGGGGACGCTTCAGCAGCATGCAGCGCCTGCGGGTGTACGTGCGCAACAATCCTGATCGACGCCGACTGTGGATCCATGCCTCCAGCATGGGCGAATTCGAGCAGGCCAAACCCATCATCGAGGCACTCAAACGCGATATGCCGGATCTGGCGGTGGTGGCCTCCTTCTTCTCGCCCTCCGGGTATGAAAACAATCTCCGCTACGCCTTCATCGACGCCATTGTCTACATCCCCTTCGACACGGCACGCGCGGCGCGCGCCTTTCTCGAATTGCTGCGTCCCACCGCGGCGGTGTTCATCCGTTACGATGTGTGGCCCAACCATCTCTGGGCTTGCCGCGACCTCGGCATTCCCGCCATGCTGGCCAATGCAACACTGCGCGCCGATTCTCCACGGCTGCTGCCCGTTCTGCGCGCCTTCCATCGCAACATGTTCGAATGCATGACTTCCATCCTCACAGTCAGCGAGGACGATGCCGCCAGCTTTCGCCGCTTCGAGCTGAGCACACCCCATATCGCGGCTGTGGGCGATACGCGCTTCGACCGCGTGTCCACCAAGGCCGAGCAATCCCGCGCGCGCTCGCCGCTCCCCGCCCATATACGCGAGGGTCGCCGTGTGCTGGTCTTCGGCAGCAGTTGGTCCGAGGACGAGGAGGTGTTCCTTCCTTCCGTACAAAAGTTGCTCGAAGCCGAAGCCGATGTGCTTGTCATCATCGTGCCGCATGAACCCACGCCCGAGCATCTCGAATGGCTGGAGTACCGCTTCCGCGGTGTCACAGCCACACTGCGCTTTTCCTGGATCGCCCAATGGAACGGCGAACGCGTGCTGCTCGTCGACAGTATCGGCATTCTGCTTCCTCTGTACGCGGCAGCCGATCTGGCCTTTGTGGGAGGCGGTTTCCGCAGCAATGTGCACAACACGCTCGAACCCGCCGCCTACGGAATTCCGGTGCTCTACGGCCCGAAAATCGGCAACAGCCGCGAAGCCATCGAACTCGCCGAAACCGGCGGCGGCGTGGTGGTGCGGGGAAAACAGGATATTCATCGCCGCCTTCTGCAGTTGCTGCGCGACGATGCCCAGCGCCGCCTCCGGGGCGATGCCGCCGGACGCTTCGTCGCCGAACGCGCCGGCGCCACCGAGCGCATCCTCGCGGTGCTGCGACCGATGATTCATCAGGCGAATGAGCGCTGAGATGATTCGTGTATTGAAGTGAAGAGTAAGGAGTAAAGCGGGAGCGTAGACTGAATGTCTTGACCCGATTCGTGCTCCGGGCTGTTCACATTCCACGTCGCATATACACCTCCGAACATTCTCCCGCCACGCGCGTCATCGAATCCTCACAGGCAATGGTTCCCTTTTGGCGTCGCAGTTACCATCGCGCGTTGCATTCCTTCCCTGCGACCATCTGCTCGGATCCTTGCAGACTTCCACGATTCATGAGAATCTGTGCGAAATCCGTGCAATCTGTGGTTTTCCCCCCTGTGTCGAAAAGGTGCACTGTGACAGCCAAACTTGCCGCTGTACCATTCACCCCGTCACAGGTATATTCAAACTGAATAATTCACAGCTCGGATAACGGCTCCAGTAAATGCAGTCGAAACGAGTTCCCGCTTTACACTTTACTCTTTACCGTTCGCTCTTCACTCCCCCTGCTTCGCCTCATCCCAGTACCGATCCATCTCCTCAAGCGTCGCATCCGAGGGCGCGCGGCCCTGCTCGCGGAGACGACGCTCGACGTGACGGAAGCGCCGGTCGAATTTCTGAATCGTGCGCCGCAGCGCATCCTCGGGATTGACCTTGATGAAGCGGCAATAGTTCACGATGGAAAACAGCACGTCCCCCACTTCGCTCTCGATGGCGTCGGCATCGGCGTCGGCGGTGGCATGCTCCAATTCGGCAATCTCCTCGCGCACCTTGTTCCACACGTCCTCGCGACGTTCCCAGTCGAATCCGATTTTCGAGGCCTTGTCCTGCATCCGCCAGGCCTTGAGCAGGGCCGGCAGCGAACGCGGCACGCCGTCGATCACCGACTCGCGGCCCTCGTCCATTTTGATCTGCTCCCAATTGCGCAGCACATCGGCCGTGCCATTCACCTGCACCTCGCCGAAAATGTGCGGATGCCGGCGTACAAGCTTGTCGATGATGGCACGCAGCACATCGTCGATGGTGAAGCGCCCCTCGTCGGCCGCAATCTGCGCGTGAAACACCACATGCAGCAGCAAATCCCCCAACTCGCTCGCCAGGTCCTTGTCGTTGCGATGATCGATGGCCTCCACCACTTCGTAGGCCTCTTCGATGGTGTGGCCTTTGATGGAGTCGTTGGTCTGCTCGCGATCCCAGGGACAATCCCTGCGCAGGCGGCGCATCACTTCGAGGAGATAGTCGAATGTATAGTCGTGCATGAATGTCCACAGTGCTGTTGATGGTCGCCCCGACGGGGGCATCGTTCAACTTACACCATCATGGCACAATAACAATGCGGCTCGCGCGGGAGGGCCGTTGGGACAGTAGCGCCTGTCGGTTATCTTACAGGTTGACAATCCGAGCACCGATGAGCGTCACCTACACCATACAGGAAAGTCTCGCGGGATTCCGGAGGAACAGATCCGCCGTATTGATCACCATTTTCACGGTCAGTATTGCGCTGCTTCTTCTGGGAGTGTTCACGCTCATCACGGTGAACATCAGCACCTTCGTCGACGGCATCCGCGCGCGCGTGGACGTGGAGGTGTTTCTCAACGACGACCTGAATCGACGGCAGCAGGAGGAAATGGCCACGCTGCTCCGCTCGATGGCGGGTGTGGAGGATGTGGAGTTTGTATCGAAGGACGAGGCGGCGCGGATTTTCAAAGAGGACTTCGGCGAAAGCTTCGACGATATTCTCGATGAAAACCCCCTCCCCCAATCCTATCGGCTCGGCATCACAGACGGCTACAACAATGCCGACAGCATCGCCTTGCTGGCGCAATCCATCGAGAAACTGCATCTGGTGGAAAGCGTGTACTACCGCAAGCAACTGCTGGAACTGATCGACAAACGCGCACGGGCCTTCGGTATCGCGGCATTCTTCATCGGTCTGATGCTGGCGGTGTCGGCGGTGATTCTGGTGGCCAATACCATTCGCCTCACCATTTACGCGAAGCGCCATCTGATACGCACAATGAAGCTCGTGGGCGCCACCCCGCTGTTCATACGCTCGCCCTTCCTGATCGAAGGAGTGCTGCATGGCTTCGTGGGAGGCGTGATCGCCTCGCTGCTCATCGACATCGTGTTCACCTTTTTCCTCCTTCCGCTGTCGGAGGATTTGCTCCTGAATATCGGCGTGAGCTGGCGATTCTACGTGTTGCTGATTCTCTCGGGCGGTATCCTGGGCCTGATCGGCAGCGTGATCAGTATACGGCGCTTCCTCGTCGAGGCATTGAACAATCCCTGACATCGGGCCCACGAGCCCGGCAATCTTCCGCCTTCGGCATACACCTCCCCACACACGGACCCCGACGTTGAACAATACGATGAACCTCTCCGATTACTACCCCGCGCATCTCACCCCCGGCGGCCCCGCGCTGCTGCGCGATGTGCTCACCCACTGTCCGGCGGAACTGCTCGCACGCGAGGATGCGCGCTTCCTGCTCGTGGGCTGCCGCTACGGCGAGCACGCCCTCGCACTGGCACAGCACGTCGCCGGCTCGGTGATCGGAGTGGATGAGGATGCCGAAGCGATTCTCTATGGGAAAATGGCGGCCACGTCGCTCGGTCTCGCGGGAAAGGTGTCGCTGCAATTCATGTCACCTGTTTCGCTGGCCCTGCGTCCGCCGGGCTTCGACGTGGTGATACTCGAAGGTGTGCTTTCCGCCCATGTGCCAACGCGCGCACTGAAGGAAGCCCTGCGCATGCTGGCGCCCGATGGCTACCTGCTGCTGGCGGATTCCTGCTGGCTGCACGACGAAGTTCCGACCTATGTGCGCGATGTGTGGGAAGCGCGCGACCACAAACTGCTGCACCGCGAAGCGCTGCTGCGCCTGCTCGAGGAGCGCGGACTGCGCGTCGTGCACGTGGACGACCGCTCACGCGCGCTCGATGCCTTTTACCGTCAGTTCCAGGACGCGGCGTACAGTCTGGCGAAGGGAGGGTTTGAAGGGATGAAACACATGAAGCATCTCGTGAAGCATTACAAGCACGAGATCGATGTGTACCGCAAACACGGCGGCGATCGCTTCATGGGCTATCTCGCCGTGCTGGCGAAACGCGGAACCGACGAGACGGCGTGAAGCGCCCGGCGCTCAGGCCGCCGCCATGCGTGCGCGGATGAAGGCCACGATGCTTTCCACTGCGAGCAGATTCTCGCCGCCGCGAGGCACAACCAGATCCGCGTGCATCTTGCTCGGCGCAATGAATTGCTCGTAGCTCGGACGCACCGTGTTGTAATATTGATCCCGTACCGAAGCGATGCTGCGTCCACGCTCGCAGATGTCCCGCTCCACCCTTCTGAGAATGCGCACATCGGCATCCGCATCCACGAACACCCGCAAATCCATGGCCTCGCGCAACTGCGCTTCGGCCAGTACGAGTATGCCTTCCACGAGAATCACCGGACGCGCCTCGAGCTTGCGCCGTTCGGCCGTGCGGCGATGGGTGGAGAAATCGTACACCGGCTGTTCGATGCTGCCACCGCCGCGCAATACGCGAAGATGCTCGGCGCACAACGACGTTTCAAGCGAGTCGGGATGATCGTAGTTGATGCGCGCGGGATCGGGAATCGGCATGTCCGTCAGATCGTGGTAGTACGCATCATGCTGGAACAGCAGCACCACATCCGGACCGAGTTCCGCGACGATGTTGTGGCACAGCGTGGTTTTTCCCGAACCGCTGCCTCCGGCGATACCGATGGTGGTGATGCGCATGACTCCTCGAGCACTGTGGTCGAATATGCCTTCACAACATACGAAAAACGCCCCGATCAAGGGATCGAGGCGTTTTGTGCCTGGAACAGGAGTCGAACCTGCACGTCCGTCCGGACACTACATCCTGAATGTAGCGCGTCTGCCAATTCCGCCATCCAGGCAGGAACACTAATATACGACGACGTGGAGTGAAAATCAAGCCGTTGGAATAACTCCGCGCGGGCGCGATTTTCCGGCCCGCGAAGGCGTCGTGTCCGCGGCGGGAACAATCCGCGGGACATGCGTCGTACGAGACAGGTTGACAATCCCTCCGGTTGACGGTATATTGTGATACCTGTAACGAGGACGTTTTTCCACCCGCAGAACACAGGATTACACGATGGCACTCCAGAAAACCGAACAGGCCGACATTCGCTCCAAGACGAGGCGCTGGTTCGAGATTTCCCTCATTATTTCGCTCCTGATCATCACGGCGGCGTTCAAATTCTTCCCGACGTCGGAGAAGGAAAAGATCGTCATCGAAGCCGCCGACGAAATCGTGAAGGTTCAGGATATCGACAACACCCGCCAGGAGAATCGTCCGCCGCCGCCTCCGCGTCCCCCGATACCCATCGAGGCACCGAACATGGACGCGATCGAGGACATCGACATTTCCTCGGAAATGAATTTGAACGAACAGATGGAAGCCCCCAAGCCGCCGCCCGCGAAGAAGGAAGAAGTGCATGAGGAAGAAGTGTACTTCGAGGTGGTGGAAGATCCGCCCGAGATCATCGGCGGTCTCGACGCCGTGAAAAAGAACCTCGTGTATCCCGACCTCGCCATTCGCGCCGGCGTCGAAGGCACGGTGATCGTGCTCGCCTACGTGAACAAGGACGGTGTGGTGACCGGTACGGAAGTGCTGCGCGGTATCGGTGGTGGTTGCGACGAAGCCGCCATGGAAGCTGTGAAAAAAGTGCGCTTCAAACCCGGTCTGCAGCGCGGAAAGCCCGTGAACGTCAAGGTTTCCGTTCCCGTGAAATTCCGCCTGAACTGATCGTTCCATATCAACCGTGAGCATCGCATGAACGCACGCTTTCTTTCGACGCTGATCATCGTCCCCTTCGCGCTCGCCGTCCTCAGTGGCTGCACAGCGGATGCGGTGACGGATTCTCTCTCCATCAACTTCGGCGAGACCACCGTGGCCGTGGAAAAAGCGGGCTCGCAAGCCACGCTCAACGGCAGCATCACGGTGCGCATGGTCAATCTCACCGAGAAGCAAATGAACGTGGGCTTCCTCGAGGGTGAAATCATCGACGCTTCCACCGGCGAAGCGCTGGTGCGTTTCCGTCCCATCATCCCCGAATCCTACGGTTCGATTTCCACCGCGCGCCTGCTGCCCAAGGAAACCCGCGATATTCCGGTCATCCTTCCCCTCGGGCTCGAGGCCTTCGATGCCGCACGGCATCCGCGCGTCGTGGTGGGGCTTTTCCTTCAGACCACCGACGGATACCGCACCGATGTTAAAAGCCTCCCGGTTGTCGTTACCACGAAGTAACACGCTTCGAATTCTGAGCATGGCGCTCGTCCTCGTGACGGGCGCCTGTTCTGTTTTGGGACCTCCCGATCCGATGGCGGATTTGCGGATACGCGAGATTGAAACGCAGGTGTGGAACAATCTCATGCCCGGTCAGCGCGCGCGCTGCAATGCCACCATGACGGTGATGCTCGGCAACACCGGCGCCGACACGCTGCGTCTTGGCAATGCCGAAGCGCTGCTGGTCGACGCCCGAGGCGGCGCTCCCGTACGACGCTTCCCGCCCTCCATGCTGCTCGGCAACCAACCCGCGCGCGAGCTGACGATATTGCCCGGCGACAGTGTGGAGGTGCTGTTCCGTTCGCCCTCTTTCGGACTCGAACCCATTGACGTCAACACCTACCCGTTGCTCCGCATGTCCGTGCGTCTGCTCGACGCCATGAACCGCCCGTTGACCATCACCGGCGCACCCGGCAAGGTGTTCGTCACCATGTAGAGGCAATGCATGCGTCACCGCCTCATCTCACCCCTCCAGCATTTCAACCTGCCTACGTACGCGATCCACGCGTCGACTCTGCTCCTTGCCCTGCTGACCATCGGGACGCCAATCCACGCGCAACGCGTGTTGGTGGAGGACTATCGCATCGGCACATTCGAACAGGCCCGGCGCATCGCCGTGGATGCTTTCGGCAATGTGCTGGTCACCGATGCAGGCAGCGCCACAGTGCGCAAACTATCCATCGATGGCACAACGCTCGCCGATGTGGGCGGACCCGGCTGGGATGCGGGACGCTTCGACCAGCCCATGGGTCTGGATGCCTCGCTGGCGGTGGCGATGTATGTGGCGGACCGGAACAATCGACGCATCGTCCGGCTGGATCGCGATCTCAACGTGGTTGCCACGCTCGACAGCGAAACCCCCGGCGGCGAACGGCGCTTCGGCTATCCGGTGGACGTCGTCGCATCGAGCTTCGAGCAACTGTTCGTGCTCGATGCGGAGAACTCCCTGGTGGTGACGCTTTCCGGCTTTGATCGTGTCGATCGTCGCTTTGGCGGAGTCGATGCGGGCGAAGGACGCCTGCACGATCCCGTGGCCATGGCCCGCGGGGGCAACGACCGCCTGTATGTTCTCGAGCGCGGACGCGTGGTCATCTTCGATGTATTCGGCAATTTCATAGGGCAATTCGGAAGGGACATCCTTGACGACGCGCGCGGTATCGCCGTGTGTCCGCCCGATGGCCCTGCCGCAAACACGCGCATCCATGTCGTTACTGCAAAGGAGTTACACGTGTTTGCCGCCGACGGAAGCCACCTCGAAAGCATCGGCCGGGACCGCATGGTGATCCCGGGCGAGCCACTCGAGTTCGTTGATGTCGCATGTACCTCTCTTTTTCTCTTGCTTCTCACGCCCCGATACTGTATCCTGATTCCCGCCAATTAAATTTTTTAGGGAACATTTCAAGGAGACTCCATCATGGCGTACGGACTGAACAAGGTGCAGCTCATCGGTCGTCTGGGCGGCGACCCCGAGCTGAAGCACACCGAAAGCAACATCCCGGTCGTGAATTTCTCATTGGCCACCAACGAATCCTACAAGGATCAGGAAGGCAACCTCGTCGAGCGCGTCGAATGGCATCGCTGCGTGGCCTGGCGCAAGCTCGCCGAGTTGCTGCATCAGTTTTTGAAAAAGGGGTCGCGCGTGTACCTCGAGGGAAAACTCCAGACCCGCTCCTGGGAAGACAAGGACGGCAACAAGCGCTACACCACCGAGGTGCTGGTGGACGAGTTCGTCTTCCTCGACAGCAACGGCGCGAACAAGACGGACAACGGCGATCCCGGCGGCTCGTCCAACAGCGCGCCACCGGACGACCTGCCCTTCTGAGGCTGTAGGGCAAGGCCCGAGGCGGCGATGCTCTGCCACGGGCCATCGGTAAACACGGAGATCGATGCGGGGACGTGCTTCAGGCGCGTCCCCGCCTTCTCCAGACAGCAGCAGACGCCCGCTAGGTATTGTGCTGGAAAAACCAGTATCTTGGGGAACATTCAAAGGAGAATCGAGCATGGCATACGGTCTGAATAAGGTGCAACTGATCGGTAATCTGGGCGGCGATCCCGACCTGAAATACACCGAGAGCAATGTGGCGGTTGCCACCTTTTCCATTGCGACCAACGAATCCTACAAGGATCAGAACGGCAATCTCATCGAGCGCACGGAGTGGCATCGCTGCGTGGCCTGGCGCAAGCCCGCCGAGATCATCCATCAGTATCTCAAAAAGGGTTCGAAAGTGTACGTTGAAGGCAAGCTGCAGACCCGCAGTTGGGACGACAAGGACGGCAGCAAGCGCTACACCACCGAGGTCGTGGTGAACGACTGGGTGTTTCTGGATGCGAAAGGTGGCGGTGGCGGCGGTTCCGATCGTCCTCCTCTTCCCGAGCCCGGTCCCGAACCAGCGCGCGGCAAGGACGAAGACCTACCCTTCTGACCAGCGCGGGGCGCACACGTCTCGAGCCCCACGCCACGCGAACATCGCGACGGCACGGACATCGCGACAGCGGCATCTTGCAACGGCACAGACATTGCGACGGCACGGACAATACTCCGTGCCGTTGCGTTTTCCCCACCGGGTCTACATCACACCCGTTGCTCCGATTTGCTGCGACAGGAGAAAATTCGCTCAGGTATTGCATTTCACGCTCAAATGGCGTAATTTTACCAAGCTATACGGACGGACGCATAGCTCAGCTGGTCCAGAGCGCACGCTTCACACGCGTGAGGTCGTAGGTTCAAATCCTACTGCGTCCACAAAGAGGCCTCCCGATATTCGGGGGCCTTTTTTCGTTTGGAGGATATCCTCGACTGTTTCGATTCGGTCGGAGATGGAGTTGCTCGATATGTGGAAGAATCGAACAATCATCCGCTGTCGACACACCATGTGCGCGAAGCGGGAACCGTCTCACTCCGCATCCGTCGCCTCTATCGGCACTTCGCATGTAAATTGCGTGCCGCGAAGACGCCCTTCGCGCCTGGATGCCGGTCTTCCTCATCACAATATCACCGCCAGGCCCAGCCATGGGATCGGGGAGTCGCTGTCGTGCACGAGGCCGCCGAGGACCCCGAAGTCGATCAGTATTCGTCCGGCCTGAACGCGCGCCGCGGCGCCGAAGTGCGAATGCTTCAGAGCATTGTCCTTCGATTTCGCAACTTCTATCAAGATGCGGAAGGATGTTGTCACGGGGATTTCTGAACCGAGATACAGTATGCCGCCGCTCCCATCTTCGTCCGCGTCTACCAGGCCGAGGCCGGCGGTGAGACCGACTCCACCCCAGATGAATGAAGCGGTGGCATGGTACACTTTCATGAGGTCATGATACTTATCCGGATAGCCGTCCACAAGCCACACTCCACCGGCAAGCGCCATGTTGTCTGTGCTCAAGGGAGTGAATTTCAGTGTGAGACTCCGGATTTGTTCTCCTTCTCCAATAAACACGGGTGTGAATGAGACCATCCCTCCGATAGTCACCACCGGGCCTAGACTTGCCGAAGCCGAAACGAAGGCGAATTCGTACACTCCGACTACGGGGTGTCCGTCGGGTTTTGTCCACGCCGTGGGTGCGAACAGCAGACTGGAAGATGGCGTCGTGCGAAATGCTTCGGCGACTTCATCGATGTCCCTTTCCTCTCCCACCTCCAGAAGAACGCCTTCATCAACGTGGGTCAGTTCGCTTCTGCGCAGGGAATGTATCTTCCCATCACCTCCCCGCAGATGCAGGGTGTCCCCTTTCGATCGGTCGAACGTTCCGATCAAAGTATCGCCGCTTTTCGTGATCACCGTGTAGAGGCCTGCACGGTATCCTCCATCATCCTGCGCGGATAATCCACCGCATAGCAGCAGGCACAGCAATAGAATATTCGCGAAAAGCTTCATGGGTTGCGAGCATCGATCAGGTTAAGAAGGAAAATGTACGCACCATGCCGCATGTTGTCAATTCAATTCTTCGCAGCAAAGGCATGCGCCGGGCATGCGGTGTAGCCGAACAGCCAGTCCCTGACAACGACGAACAAAGCCGCCGTGCGAATGGCACGGACCCGAATCTCTGCGTGAACCTCCAGAATAAGGGCGACAATTGATCGAAGGTCTTCAGTGAGTTCACAGCGTGGCTTCCATCTACTTGAGCTGTCTGTCCACTATTTTCGGCGAGAGCGGCCACTTCATCCACGAGCTGCGGCAGCGCTGTGGCGATACAATGCTCGCTCATTTCATACTCTTTCCGGGCGCATCGAGCTGACGTGCTGCGGCGCTGCTGGTGAGCACCTGCATCTGACGGATGGCGATGAGATTCAGCCGCTTGAGCCGCTCTCCCTGTGGCAACTTCATGTGGATGAACTCGGCATTCATACCCTCGATGTTTGCGAGCACGAGAAGCTGCTCAATTGTGGCGTGGTCGCGCATATTGCCGTCGAGCTTGGGATTGGCGTCGCGCCACTGCTTTGCTGTCTGGCCGAAGAGCGCCATGTTAAGCACATCCGCCTCGCTGGCGTAGGCGATCGCGGCCTGCGCGGGCGTGACCTCCGGCGGGATAAGATGCTCCTTGACCGCGTCGGTGTGAATGCGGTAGTTGAGCTTGGACAGTGTACGATTGAGATTCCACTCCAAGGAGAGGCGGCGATTTTCGTCATACTTGAGTCGCTGGAACTCCTTGATGAGGTAGAGCTTGAATTCCGGACTGAGCCACGAACCGAACTCGAAGGCGATGTCCTGATGCGCATACGTCCCCCCATAACGCCCCGCGGTGGCGAGCAGTCCCTTGGCGCCGGTTAGTTCCATCCATTTCTTGGCGGAGAGAAAGAAGCTGTTACGTCCGGCTTCATTTCTAATTCCCTCGAATTCGAGGGAATTGAAACCCGGGTTATTAATCCGTTCCCAAACACCGAGGAAAATGATGGTGTCCTTGTTCTTGAGCCATTGCTCGATAAGTGCACCGCCACCATCAAAATGACGCACCATGTCGGTGAGTGAGATATAGTCGCCGTGCTCCACGGACAGGATCGTGATAGCCGTACCCTGGACGTCTATGACGGTCTTTTTTGCTTTGCTCATGTTTTTGCTCCCATGGTGTAAATGCGTTCACGACTTCCTCCGGCATCCTGAGTCAGTTCACCAGCGCTTACGCTGGTGGACTGACTCAGCTTGACGACAGATTGGAAACCGACTAAGAAACCATGTCATGTGCAGCGAATAATCCACCGCATGGCAGCATCAGGCACAGCAATAGAATATTCGCGAAAAGCTTCATGGGTTGCGAGCACCGATCAGGTTAAGAAGGAAAATGTACGCACCATGCCGCATGCTGTCAATACAATTCTTCGCAGCAAAGGCATGCGCCGGGCATGCTGTAGAGTGTCTTCATCACGCCTCACCCCGCTGCCCATTTCAGGCCGCATGTAATGCCTGATCCAACGTGTTGCGCGCTGCTTTCCGGTCTGCGACGCCTTCCGCAACATCATCACGGCGCGGGGCCTGCTACAGAACCTGGACAGCGCTGCGGGCTTTCACGTCCACATGAACATCTCCGATACGCAACGATTCGGGAAGATCGCTTTCCACCTTTTCTCTGCATCCCAATTACAGGACCCGGCGTCGTCGCGTGACTCCCACGTCGGTTAGTGGATATGTGTCAGGATTCTCGTCTGCCTTTTTCCTCCCGCTTCGAGTGTCAGCATGTACGCACCCGCCGGGAGCGAGGCTGTTGGGAGTACCGACCGGCAGAGCCCTCCCTCGTGAATGAACTCGGTACGCGCAGCGACCTCGCGCCCAAGCAGGTCGACTAATGCGATGCGTATCGTACCCGGCCCCTGCATCGAGAAGGTCGCAACCACCTCGTCGCGAAATGGATTCGGATGCGCGGATTCGAGGGCGAACGCTGTGGGTGCCTGCTGCTCGCCGATGGAGGTGGGAAGAACGACAACGATACCGTACAGCGCACCATCGGTGGTGAGGGCATAAAAATAGTTCCGCGATGGATCGTATTGCAGCCGCATAACACGCAGACCGGTCTGCTGGGGATTGCAAATGCTCCAATCCGTTCCATCCTTCTGCGAAATGCATACCCCGCGATCGTCGGTAGCCACCGCCATTGCACCGATCACATTGCTTACCATGGATGTCACATATTGCCCGGGACATGCCACGGTGGTCGGCGCCCAGCTGAGGCCGTGATCGGTGGAACGAAACAGCCCCGCGCCGAAGCTCCCGGCGTAGAGATCCCCATCCGGGGTTCGAAGCAGTGCGGTAATATTCGGATGCGTCAATCCGTTTGAGACACGGGACCAGGTGGCACCCGCATCCGTGCTGCGTTGCAGTCCATCGCCAAATGTTCCTGCGAAAAAGAGGCTGTCGCTTACCGCGAGGAGACTGCGCACGGGCGCGACTGTGATGGCCCGCTGTCCATGCTCCCACACCATCCCTCCATCGCGGCTGACAGCCACGGCGCCACGCTCCGTTCCCGCAAGAAGCAGTCCGCCGGGCGAGGAAACCGCTGTCATTACGGTCTCGCCGGATAGATCGGCTGAAAACGCCAGCCAGGAGGTGTTGCCACGCGGTAAGCCGTGGACGTGACCGTCCAGACCGAACGCGATGATGGTGGAATCCCGCCTCGCCGCCAGCGTGCGCATTCCTGGATCCGCGAGTCCCTGAATCGACTGACGCCAGTACCGACTGAACACCGGGCTCCCGACATAGGTACGGAACAGGCAATGCTTTCCAGCGACGAACAGGTTGCCCCCGAAAAACAGAACATCTCTGATCGAGTCCGTTACCAGCCCTGTAGTACGAATTTCCCAGGTCGTCGCTTGGTCTTCGGAGACAAGAATGCTATCTCCGCCGCCGAGTACGCCATGGCGGCCCTCGAAATCCACGACTGCCGCAACAGGATTTCCCCAGTCAGGCAGCGTGCTCTGTACAAGTGTCCAGGTGCTTCCATCCGCGGAGGTGAACAGCCCACCGTCGGTCAGGGCGGTCAGCGGTCCACGCTTGTCGCGGAAGATCCGCCGCACGTGCATCGATGGATCACCGGGCGCGCCCAATCCATCATTCACCGGAACCCATTGATAATCCGGATACGACGCGCGCAGTATGCCCGAGGCGGACGTCCCCGCCCACGCCAGAGTCCCTTCCGCATGGATATACTCGATCACTTTTCCGGCCATACCCGTATTGACCTTGCGCCAGTTGGTCCTCCACGGCTGAATGCCGCTGCCGGAGACGTAGATCTGATTCGGAGAGCAGTACAGCAGGGCGGCACCGTTGCTCAACGTGGCGATGTGCAGATAGCTCAGCTCGCTGGTGGAGAGTCCATCGAGGTATTTTCGTGAGCTGCCGAAGTTGTCAAGATGGACGAGTATGTCGGGGCTGGTGAGGATGAACACGCCCTGATCTCCGGCCGGACTGGCGTAGCCCCCCCAGTTGCCGATGGGGCCACCGAGATAGCCCCAGGTGTTTCCGCCATCGAACGAGCGGAAGACGCCGGCGGTACCTTTGCCGTTGTGCCTGAAGTACACGTGCATCAGCATACCCGTCGGGGCGGCCGCTGGATCCGGAACGATCGAGCAAATGGTTTCCAGCGAATCCGGAAGGACGATCTCACGCCAGAAGCGACCACCATCCGCACTTCTGTACAGTGCTTTCGACGAGGTGATGTACATCGCGCTGTCGTCGAGTACGAATAGATTGCGGAAACCGTAGGGATTGACCTGATCGACACGTACCCAACTCCCGTACTGGGCCTGCGTGGCAACGGTGAAAAGCAGAAAAAAGACACTGCAACGAAGCATTATTCCGCACCCCTAGGTCGGGAAATGAAATCGCATGATGCGCGCAACATCGCCATTCCATCGACAAAAGGCAAACCACGCTCGTACTGCGCGATCCCACACTCGCACACTCATCGAATGGAGCTCCTGCTACGAGATGATGCAGGGCTTGGCGCGGTTCGTGAAGCGCGAGAACGTTCTTTCGCGGATTGCGGTCGCGCCTTCCCACAAGCGCGCCAAGCAACACCGAAAGCATTTTTGATCGAAACAATTCCTGAAATCTCGTAGCAACGAAAATCGCCAGCACAGGTTCGTGAGCGCTCAACGACGCAGTGGGTAACGCATCGCGTCGCGCCATGTTCGCATTCTATCTATCCGCAGACAATGGGGTGCTTTCGATGCGAGGCCCGCAGGCGACTCACTCGCGGCGGCGCTCTATCTCGCGGAGTGTTTGCGTCGCCCAGTTCACTATCCTTGATCGCTCGACTTCGTTGGGCACGTTGAGACCGCTGGGTCGCGCCAGAATGGCACGGATGTGTGCCTCGGCGTCCTGAATTCGTGGCGGCTGAAGTCGGAGTTGCGCATCGGCAAGATAGTATGCGACGAGCAATGCTTCGGGATTTCTCGTCAATGATCTCTGGAGGACATCGACTGTCGCTTCGATCTCTCCGATGGTGATCATGGTTGATGCCAAGCCGATGGCTATCCTGGGACTCTGGTACAATTCGTTGGCGGCGGCCATCAACAGTCCTTTTGTGACGGAGTTCTGTACGCGCGTCGGCTGCAAATAGGACTCCAGCATCGTGAACATCGGCGACCCCCCGGCACGTTTGCGCAACCATTCCATCTGTATATCGATGTACGTGGGCACATACTCCGTCCCGGCGAAACGAGCGTGCGCAGCAAGCACATAATCGTAATACCGTTCGAACATATCGCTTCTGCTTCCAGCATACGCCGAATCGACACCCCGTCGTTGCATGGTATCTATCGTCGCACGAAGTTGTCCAATTGCAAAATCGAAGGCTTCAAGCGAGGCCTTGTTCTCACGCAGCGCCACCGCCTGGCCAAGCCAGGCAGTGTAGTCCGATCGATATCCCACCATCTCGATCTTTTTCCCTATCGCCCACATCATCGATGTAGTATCAGCGACGTTCTGATAATGCTTGCGCAAATGTTCATACCCGTTGAGTGCGAAATCCCCAGTCACATGTTTATCATCCAGCGCCATAATATGACGAAAACGCTCGACGGCGCTGTCGGTGCTCACGTTCACGATTATCCACGGAATGGTCGCACCGAGTGCCGCACCGGCGGCGAGTTGCATTCTGTATCGCCATCGCGCGGACCGTGTGTCGCGCAGAACCGCTGCGAGAACAAACAGCACAGCGAGCGACCACAGTGCGTTCACATCCCAATCACGTGCCATTCCAAAACAGGTATAGCCAAAAAACAGCAAGCAGGAGAAGAACAGAAGATTGGTCAGGGCGATCAACGTCTCGACATCCCGGACCTGCTCTCTCCATGGGACGTAGGCGAGCAGGACGATGGCGGGAGCACCCAGCAAAAAAAGAAGGTTGACGACGTCGATCAGGTGCCACGAGGAAAGCAAGGTGTAATGTTGCACAGCGCCTTCCTGTCCGAATGGACGAACGGCGAGCGCGACACGACTGCCTTCCCAGGCAATGCCCGAGGCAACATAGTAGACTCCGGCGAGAAGCAATACGGCCGCGATGCCTGAAAATACCATGACAGGAGTGGTCAGCCGCGCTCCCTTTGTTCCACCATGCCGCGCCGCGATCAGGAGGATTATCGATGGTATGGCGAGCAATCCCATGATATGCAATGCGCACATCAACACGAGGGTGACGACCGGCCAGACAACACTGATTCTATTTCTTACCGCCAGCGCCAATGTCGTGAAGTACGCCAGGCCTGTGACAAAGAACAGCGTGTAATACTCCACATATCCAAAAAAGAACAACGACACGGGAGTGGCGAGCAACAGTATCAAATAGCCGAATCGCAACTCCGCATTCGCGAACAGCGCACGCGCAGAAACAACCGCCAAGCAGATGTACACCATGCCGGCAATCGCACCGCTGAACCAGAACGCGGCCTGGGAGTAGAGAAACAGCGAATCCGGGTGGCTGGCAAGTCCCCGCAAGAAGGACGCAAACTGTGCGACCAACCACCCGGTGAGTGGCGCGGACCCGGTGGAGTATAACACGTCCTTCGCGAAGGCCGCGCCCGATGTAAAGCGGTAAATCTCAGAGAGGTAGACGGCTCCGTCACCGAGGAAAAATGTTTCCATGCGAAACACCCAAAACACGGCTCCTCCCACGAGCGTCGCAAGCAAGGCCCATGTCCACGTGCGTACTCTCGCGTCCTCGGCGAACACGAAATGTGATATCCACGCGAAAACATTGTAGAGAAGAGGACTGGCCAGCACAAGACCTGCGACACCGAATACTACCGCAAGCCATGGCGGCAGATATGCCAACACATGCAATCCCCACACCCGCGCTTCCGGATAGAACGCGGCGACGATGCGCAGGACAGCGAGGACAAGGAACGGCAAGGCAAGCAGCCACGCATGTTCCGGGAAACCCGCGGTTACGCGCGCATGGTCTTGAACGCGCTGCGCGGGCTGCTGCTGTTTGCGGGGGGTGTTCTTCTGTTTTCCCATTGATTCACGCGATTGATTATGTGCGGTGGGCGATTCCGCACCATAAAAAAAGAGGACATTGCTCGATCACGTTACTCCACGCCAGGCAATCAGCGGTACATCTCCGCTTGGCGTTGATAACCGGACTAGTCTATACGGAATTTGAGTAAATGTCGCGGCATTCACAAGCGTGGATACGTTCCCAACGAAGCGGAATCCGGATGTTACGCCTCCCTCAACGATGTCCCGGTGCCATGAAAACTTCTTCGGTGTGTGAGCGCGATCGAGAGGATCAGTTCGAAAAACAAGAATTCGAAAACCACCGATCATCCGACTTCCAGGAGATCATCACAAATTTCCGCGATTAATCTGTGCTAATCTGTGTATAATCTGTGAAATCCGTGGTTTTAAAACCGTGTCGAATCCGAAGATTCCAATCACCCGCACCATACTCATTCCCCCGAGAGGGAAGGGCGGCCGGGGGGCCGCCCTTCGGCATGTGTCAGCGGATGATGTTCATGGCCTCGTTGAGTTCCATGAGTGGTTCGAAACCGATTTCGTTGATGGCTTCGAGTTTCTTCCGGAAGTCCTCGAGCAACGGCGTGGTGAATTCCTTCCACTGCACCTCGTTGACGAGATACACCTCGCCCTTGAAGTGGAAATGCGGGATCCTCATGCCACCCGGGAAGGGCGGGCGCTTGAACGGCGGAAGCTTGGCCGATTTCACCCCGGCGGCAGGCATGTCCATCGTCATCACTTCCCTCCCCACCTCGTAGAGGTGCTCCTGGGAGACGGGGGGAATCTTGTAACGTTTGATGATCGCCTCAATGCGATCGATGTTGCGGATCCACAGTTCCGGTGGAGGCATGCCCCATTTACCCGGACGGAGCGGAAACACAGCCTCTGGTCTCAGATTCATGTCAACTCCATAAATTGTGATTCGTGGATGCGAAAATCGATGTACCATCACTCCGGTTATTACTATCCGGAATGCTATTTCCACGACGCATGTCGTTTACGCAACACCTCCTTTCCCGACACGGTCTTCGGTTACCATGGCCACCGCCCGGCTCAGCATGCGGGCGGGAATGCGGGCGCTTTCGCCGAGAGCTTCCAATTCCTCCATCACCGACATCGCGGCCGAAATCGCCGCCCGTTCGGACGCACAGAGAAATGCTCCCGGTGTGTGATAATCTCCCGTGGACATGAAATTCGAGCAACCGCACCAATGCATGCAGTAAGCCCGCACGCCGCAGTCGGCACAAACCCCCGCACCGCAATGCTCGGCGGAGTGACAGCCACGCAAGGAGGGACGTAAGCCGTCGCGCACATGTCCGATGCAATGCTCGTTGTCTTGTCCGTCGCCGATCAAGCGCTCGCAGGGAAACAGGTAGCCGTCCGCGCTGATGGCAAACTCGCCCTTGCCCATGCGGCAGCGTTGCGTGGCATCGTAGCCGCCGCGCAGTATCACTCCCAGTTTACCATCGATCGCGCTGATGAAATGGGCATCGTCATCGAGCATTCTCGCGACGTACCAATGCGCGATGCTCGCCAGCGCCTCGTGGAGCACAGTGGCATCGCGGGCGCTCCACCTCGCGGTGAAATCCGGATTGAGGTATACATCCCGCACACCGAGCGAGGAGAAATACGCCACGGTATCGGGGAGCTGTGCCACGGTATCGGGGCGGTACACTGCATTCACCATCGGCGAGGCGTGACGCGCCACGATGCGGCGGAGATGCGCCTCGACCAGTGCGGCACTATCTCCACCGTCCGCAAATCTCCTGTGACTGTTCTGCGTCCCGGGAGGTCCATCACAGCTTACTCCAATGCCGATGTTGTGCTCGATCAGGAAATCCGCGATGTCGTCCGAATACACCGTCCCATTGGTCACCACCGTCATATTCACCACCGATGCCGCATAATCCGGATGGGACTCTATGCACTCGACGATCGCGGTAAGTTGTTCAAAGGCCAGCAGCGGCTCGCCTCCGAAAATACCAATGTCGATATGTTCGTCCTCCATGCGATGCGCGAACATGAAATCGATGCTGGATCGCGCGACGTTCATGCTCATGGTCGCATCGCGTTTCTCCACATAGCAGTAGTCGCATCGCAAATTGCAGCGCTGTGTGAGGCATAATGTGATTTTCATGGCATTGCTCTCCGGTCGATCCGTTTTCCACTCCGACACCAGGACCCGGCACGCATCGACGCGTCGCGGAAGCGTGCGGTGCTTCGGTCGCGAAACGTACGACCGCGCGCCTTTGCTATCGGAAACGGGTAAACGCTTCCAGGTCCGACCACGTGGCAGGCTGGCAGGCGTTTATGGCACACAGCATCATCCTCTCCCGGATGATCGGTGTGCTTTTCTATTCACGGTCTATACATCCGAAACGACGCGGGCAATCTATACAACGGATTCGCCAGACGCAAGTGCTGATACAAATTTGCTTGCGTTCCCAGTGAAATCTGTGCAATCTGCTCTGAAAAAAGTCCCGCCACCTGCATCATGCTTTTCTGCACGGTGATGAGTTGAGTAAAAAGTGAAGAGAAAAGTTTGACGGTAACCGCAGCAGTCAACCCGTACTCCCTCCGCCGCGGCAGGCAATGGACACCGATCCGCGTCGCTGCTGACAGCGGGCGTTGGATTTCTTCCCTGGCGACAATGTGCTCGCATCCTCGCGGACTACCACGAATAATCTGTGCTAATCTGTGTGATATCTGTGCAATCTGTGGTTTTGGATCCCTGTTGAATACACCCCGACAGTCAATAGCCTGAAATAGCTTTCCACTACGTTTTAAAATTCGTGTGCTGGCGCGTCGCCCAGATACGCATCGCTGAGCGCGACGAATGCGGGCTGCCGAATGATCATCCAATAATAGAATGGCTCGATTTCCGCGAAGGTCGCAGCACTGAGTTCCGCGCGATACAGTTCCACCCAACTATCGAGCTGGGCCGGCCAATAGGCCAGTCGGAAGCCGTGCGCGCGATAGGCGCGGAACACCCAGAGAATGGTTTCGGTGAGTACCTTCGGGGAATGGTGACGAAAAATCGACTCCATGAACCGTGCGTGATTGCGATGGTTGTCTTCCATCATCAGCTTGTTCCGCTCCCCGATAAGATCAAACAGATCCGGCCGGGCGGAAAAGCGTTCGTTGAACAATGCAACGAGACGCTCGCGTTTCTCGGCGAATTCACGCAGCGCCTGTTCCGATGGCTGCCGCAGTGTTCCGGCTTCATTGACAAGATCATCTACTGTCATGCGACCTCCGAAGGTATGGGAAGACTGATGGAGAACACCGTGCCCTGTCCGACAACACTGTCGACGCGCACACGGGCGGCGTGACCGTCGATAATGCGCTTGACGATGGCAAGGCCCAGGCCGGTCGAGCTTTCGCCAGCGGTGGCACGCACACTGGTGCGGGAGAAGGGTTTGAACAGACGATCCAGCTCCTCCGCCGGTATGCCCTGCCCCTGATCGCGAACGGAGAGTACGACCTCGTGGTCGCTGCGCTCACAGCGTACCGTCACCGTTGTGCCCCGCTCGGAGAATTTCACCGCATTCGTGATCAGGTTGTTGAGCACCTGCTCGAATTTTCCGGCATCGAGAGCGAGCATGGGGAGATCGGCATCGATCTCGTCGCGTATGGCGATGCCCTTGCGTTCGGCGAGAATACGATTGCGCTGAAGATTCTTCCGCAACAGCACGGCAATATCGGTGGGGAGCATGTCGAGCGTCAGCTTCCCAGCTTCAATGGCGGAAATATCCAGCAGATTGTTGAGCAGTTTGAGCATGAACACGCTGGATTCATACACGGAATCCACCATCTCGCGCTGGGCGTCGGTGAGCGACTCCACATCGTCGTGCAGCATGAGTTCACTGAAGGAAAGAATCACGCTGATGGGATTGCGCAGATCGTGCGCTGCTATGCCGAGGAATTGGTTTTTCAGTTTGTTCATTTCCTCGAGCTGTGCATTGCGTTTCTGCAATTCGCGCGCCATGTCATGCAACTCGTTGTTCGCCGTCAGCAATTCCCTTCGAAGCTTGCGAATATCGGAATCGGGGCTTTCACCATAGAGGAGGAGATGGTCTCCCATGCTTCGCGCGCGGAAGCGGTAACTTTCCGGCATGCCATCCGCGCCGGAAACATGGAGGATGTGGCCTTCGGCACTGCCATCGGCGAGTGTGGCGACATCCAGCGAGCCGTCGAAATCCACAATGAAATCGTACACCGACGCTCCGCGCACATTCCGTCCCACCACGCGCTCGAAGGAGGCGCTGGCGCGCACGATGCGACGCTCGACATCGAGCAGCAACAGCAGCGCCGAAGCATCCTCGAACAACAGCCGGGTCAGCTCCTGTTCGATGATGTGTGATTCAGGATTGTGCATCGAGGAAGTGTTCAAATTCATCCATGGATTGATGGAGCATGACACCGGGGAATTCATCGAGTATTTCCAATCCCCCGTGACGAAAGGCCTGTCCGCCGACCAGTATTGGCACCTCAGGAGCAACGGCGCGCACCGCATGCAGAAGATGAAGAAGGTTGCCGATATTGGAGTACAGGGTGAGCGACACGCCGAGAAAATCCGGACGCTTTTCCTGGACCATCGAGCACAGATCGGCCACGGGCGTATGCGAACCGACGAAATGGGAATCCCAACCGTGCAGTTCACAGATATCCGACACCATGCGCGCGCCGATGTGATGATGCTCGTCGGGGGTGCAGGAGATGATGGCGGTTTTCCCCACGCGTTCGACGGCGAACACGCGCGGATATACCAGCTGGAACAGTGCGAGTGTGATGGTCGTTGCGAGATGCTCGGTCGCCACCGTGATCCTGTTCATTTCCCACAACTCGCCCACCTTGTACAGCGCCTCCTGGAAAAGCTCGAGAAAAAGTGTCCGCACGGGAACACCCTCGTCCAGCAGACCCTGCGCTATCGAGGCGCAGGTGCGCTTATCGCCGATCAGGAGTGCGTCGAGATAGCGCTGGCGAACATCGGACGGTATGCCGTGCGTTCTATCCATGGCAGGCGGATTGGGTTATGCCGCGATCGGCGATGAGGATGTGCGCTGTACATCAGCAGTGAGGAGAGCCACTCAAAGAATATATTCCACACGTGCCACGAAATCAAGATGCTGTTCCATACTGCACAGGAATCCGCACCCTGTTCCCGCGTGCGGTCTGAGCTTCGAAGCAAAACGCGACACTCGGTGTGCTGCGATTATCGGGACTGTGCGGATCGGGACCGGATCTCGAACAGCGTGGCGCCGATCAGAGGGGCAATTTGAATATGAGCTTTCGTACCGCGGTACCGATCTGCGACAGCGAACGTTTCGGGCTGTGCGCATCGCCGGGAAAAAACACGGCAAAGGTTCCGGGACGCAGGGCGAGCAGCGACAATTCGCCGTGCAGCAGTTGGTAGTCGTTCTCCTCGACATACTCCCCCGCCGGCAGGCAGAGGCAAACGGGAGCAACGCCCATGCCTTCCACGCCTTGCAGAGCGACATGCACATCCACAAAGCGGCGATGGCATTCGATCACACTTTCCTCATCCGCCACCGTCTCGTACTCCGCCACGATGCAGGTCACCCCTTCACCAAGCTCGATCGTGCCGGGCTCGAGAGCATCGAGATTGCTATTATGCAGAAACTCCTCCACGACGGCCAACGCGGGATGAAGTGCCAGGTAGATATGCAGATTGTCGATGTGGTCATAGATCATGGGGTACTCCTCGAAAAATGGCAACAGGGAAACATGCGCATTTCTCGTGAGAACATCATGTGAAAGCAATGAGAATCCTGCTGCATCGTGCCGCACGCAGTTTGGTGGAAGGCATACCCGGACTCCCCGGTTTCCATTCGCCGGCAAATGATTGATTCCCAGCAGGCGAAATCGTAGTTTGACGCTAGATATTCCCGACACCACTGTCCGCTATGGAGTGCGCCATGCGAATTCCCACCTGCCGCTCGTTCACGCTCGCTTCCTTTGTCTGTCTGCTCACAATTGCGTTTGCCGCCTGCGACGAGGGGGCGCCCACGTCGCTGCGGGATGTACTGGACCCCGGGGCGACGCTCGAGTCGATGAGTATGGATATCGGGCCGGAAGGCGGGAGCATCGCGCTCAAGGACGGCGCCACACTGACCATTCCAGCTGGAGCGCTGACATCCACCACAACGGTAACCTGGGCGTCACTGAAAGAAGACGACTTCTTCTCGGGCAAAAGCCTCAAGGTGTATGAGTTGCTGGCCAATGTCGTGCCCGCCACGGCGACGCTGCGCTTTGCCGTTGCGGCGGGTAGGAGCTTCGACGATTTCTCGCTGTTCAACTACAATCCCGTGTTCGACGAGGAGCCGCAAGGCAAGGAGCTTCCCTTTACCTACGACTCCAGCGCGGGTGTGATCGTCACGACTTTCGCGGTGGATCAGTTCGCGGGTGGCGGCGCGCGTAAAAGCGCGGGGATCAAACGCACGCGCGTGCTGGTGGGCGACGAGCCGCTGGTGGAACCGACACTGACGCAGAAAATCATCGCCATGCCCTTCTATCAACAGGATGCCAAAACCTGCTATGCCACCTGTGTGAAAATGCTGGCCAAGGGATACGCTCCCTCCAACCTCAATCAGGTGCACGACATTCTGAAATGGATCGATTACCCCGAAACCACCGGACCGAACGCCTACATGTATCGCTGGCACATGCCCACACTCATCCGCCGCGCCTCGGGTAAAAGTGCTTCCGGTGGGCAATACTGGTGGGCGCGCTCGGCATTCAACAACCTCATCGCCCGGCTCGACGAGGGAAGTCCCGTGGTCATCTCCCGTATGGGGCATTCCATCATGGTCATCGGCTATAAAAAATCTCAACCGCTGAAGGGTCCGGCGGCGTACGAATACCTCGTGCACGATCCCTCGGGCGATTATGCGCCCAACACCTGGAAAAACTGGGACTGGCTGTTCCAGCGCAGTTTCGATTTCCAGACCTTCGTGGAAGTATGGATTCCCGAAGCCCCGCCGGCCAACACTCCGCTGCAAACCGTTGGGCTGCCATTGACCGCAGCCACGGGACGCATCGAATTTCTTGAAACAAATGTGGATACGGGCGAGGATGTGCCCCTGGTCTCCATGGAATTCAACAAATCCACCAAAAGCGGCTACGGCTGGAAACAACGCGCGAAATGGGTGACGCAAATCCCCGCCGAAGCCAGCAAGCTGCGCCTGCAACTCCCTCTGCGCAACGCCGACAGCGAAAAGGACGCCAATGTCATGCTGTACCTCAAGGTGGCGCAACGCGGCACGGGCGGCGGATTTTACCAGACCAATCAATCCTTTACACTGCCCAGGAGCGGCGCACGTGTTCCCTGGCAACACACCGTGGCGTTGACCGAATTCTTCAAACCCGCCGGCGACACCACCTGTACGATGACGGTGGAACTCACCAACAGCACGGGCGAAACCATCGATAAATTCGTGGTGGATTTTGTGCTGGCTCCCGCGCAAGCGGAATTCCGCATCATTCGCGAAACGGGCAACGCGACTCCGGCCAACATCGATCTCATCCTTCCCACTGAAGTGGAGTTTGGCAAAAGCTACAAGATTCGCGGCACCTGGGAAGATGTGGCCAGCTATCCCGACGCGCAGTACTCCATACTCGGGGGCTTTGTGAGCGACGAGAATGATTTGGAGAAGGAATTCTGGGTGCAGGCGGTGTTCCGCGACAAATTCGTGGATCTCAAGGGATTCCACCACTACTTCGACAGCGATATCGACATCCCCGATACGGACAAAACCCGCAAGTACTTCAAACTTCAGATCACCTTGCGGGCCTACAACGCCAACGATGCGAACGCGCCTTTCTGGCTGCAGACGCGCATTTATAAAATTCCCATCAAGCGCTGACCGCTGACACGGATGAATCCGGAGCCCCTTCTCCACATTCGGGAAGGCGGCTCCGCCATGCGCGTCAGTGCGGCAGTTTCCCGTTAACGGGATGGCGGCTCGGCGTCCGTGGCCTCGTACACCAGTACCAGCATCCCGACCGCCGAAGCCCCCGAACGGAGATTGGCCACCAGTCGATAGCTGCCGGCGGACACGGTGTCCACGGTGATGGCTTCGCTATGGCTCATCAGCATGCTGAAGGTGCGGTTGAGCGGCGTGCCTTCCTGCCGCTGATCGCTGCTGGCGCGGATGGTACCCGCCGCATCCGCAATTGCGCAGAGGCGCACACCTTCCTGCTTGCGCAGTTGCGACACAATGCCGCGCAAAGCAGGAACATCGTTTCGCGCGAGCGCGTCGGCGGCCGGCGTGGCCACGGCTGCGGCGGTCAAGCGCAGCAAACTCCGGCTGCGGCGATGCAACTCGGTACTGGACTGTGTGCGCAGTTCCTCCAATGCGTTTTCGTGGCGGCTGGCGGTGAGCCAACTGTCGATCACATTCCACAACAACAGCAAGGCGCACAGCACACCGAGCCCGATCAGAGCGATGCGCTGCACGCGCTGTTTCAGCGGAACGTGCGGCTTCTGCGCATGCGTGGCCGATTGTTCATCCATATCGCATCTCCTTGATGGCGTGAATTTCAGCGCAACGATTCTTCAACAAGATAATCCAGGACCGGCGAGGAAATCCCGGTGCGCACCGACATTTTCCGCACATCATTATAGGTGAACACCAGCGGGTTGCGTATCGAGGCGGTGCTTCCGGCCGCGAGCGTGATGCGCAACTCACGGGGCACACCGCGCTCCATCGTGAAATACCAGAAGCCGGGCTCGACGGTATACTCCTCGCCACTGGCGACGCGCAACTCCATTTCCAACGGCAACCATACGCGCAGCACGCGCAACGTGGAGATGGACAAGTCGCGCCGCTGCCGTCCGGGAAGTACCACCGCCGCGCCGCGCACATCGGTTTCCATGCCGTGATGGTACAGGTCGACGCGTTCGAACACGTACACACTGTCCTCCGTGTCCAGCCGCAGACCCGGCGATGCACACAGCGGATGTGTGAAGGCCCAGAGATCGTGCATCGCATCCTCGTCCAGATCGACATATTCGCGCATGCAGGCGGGGAGCAGCAGCGCCAAAACGGCAGCGATGCCAGGCAGTAGCGCGGCGGTTGTGCGCGCGCGTCGACGATGCTTCGCGTCCATCAATGTTTCTTCACCACCACGATCGATTGCGCCGCGCCTCGTGCGACAAGGCGTATGATGTAGTTGCCGACGGGCAACCCCTCAAGCGAGAGCGATTGGCGCACGGCATCGGGTGGAGCTTGCCAGGAGCGCAACTCGCGTCCCAGTACGTCGCACAAGGCGATGCGGCAGCCCCTGCCCTGCTCGGTGATTTCCAGCGTGCACGCGTCGACGCCGGGATTCGGATAGAGAACTCCGAGACGCACCGCGCTTTCGTCCAGCAACGGCTGGACCGGATTGGCCGCGGGAATGTAGCGGAAAAACGAATTCGCGTAAGAGCAAGCCCAGAGCGAGCCATCGGGAGAGCGCTGCAAGGTGTTGATGTTGGGGGAATGCAGCCCTTCGTCGATGCGGCGCCAGGCATCGGCATTCGTTGTGAGGATGTGCACGCCATGAAATCCGCTCGCGGCAAGTATCGCGCCGTCGTCGGTGAAGGCGAGATCGGTGACCGTGGCGGGATAATTGTACGTGATATTCGTCCAGGTGTCCCCGTCGTTGGTGGACTGAAACATGCCGCGATCGGTGTTGACCACGAGGCCGTATTGTTGGTGAAAGGCGAAATTGTACGGCGTGAGGTTGTCGATGGAGGTGAGGAGATTCGTCCAACTCTGTCCCTGATCCACGGACTTGAACAGTCCCGGCCCCAGCGCCGAAGCGTACAGTGTGCCAGCGCCGCTTTGAATCCTGCGCAACGCTGCGGTGACGGGCAGTGGATTGAGCGAGGTCCAGGTGGCACCGTTGTCGGCGGTCACGGCAATGACGCCCGAGCTGCGCCCGAGATACACCTTTCCGTCCGTGCCGATATGCATGCATTGAATGGGCCGGAAGGAATTCGAGAACGTATCCACCACGAAACTCGCACATTCATCACTGCTGCGTGCGATGCCGTATTTGGACACCAGCCAGAGTACCTTGTTCGCACCCTCACCAAGCATGCGCGGGTTTTCATACTGCACAGGATAAGTCAACTCCTGCCAGGAGTTTCCCGCGTCCCTGCTCACCAACAAACCACGGTTATCCGTGGCGGCCAGCATCGTGCCTGTGGTGGTTTTGAACATGTTCAAGGCCATCACATTCGTCAGGCCGTTTCGAGACTGACTCCAGCTTGCACCGTCATCGGAGCTGAGCAGGAGGGAATTCGGCTGCACGCCTGCGAAGATTTTTCCATTGCCCATGGCGAAGGTCTTTGCCGCACCATCGCTGCTGTACACCGTCTGCCAGCTATCGCCGGCGTTCACACTGCGATAGAGCAAACCCTTTCTGTCGCCCGCGAGCAACGCGCCCGAGGGTGTAATCGCAAGCACATCGATATCCAGATTCACGAGACCATTGGCCTTGGCCGTCCAGGTGGCACCCGCATCGGTGGAAAGCAACACTCCCACTCCGACCACCGCGGCGAGAATGCGATTGCCATCGACAGTGATCCATGACACGGTTTTATCCGTCGCGTCCGTACTCGCGAGTTGCCAGGTGCTGCCTCCATCGGAGGAGCGGTGCATACCACGCACATAGGTGCCGACGAGAATATCGCCATCGCTTTCCAGCGCTACGCATTGCAGGCGCTCGGTGGGCAAGCCGTCGCCGATAGTGTTCCAGGTCGATCCCTGATCATCGCTGCGCCAGAGTCCACTCCAGCCGGCAACCAGCAGCGAGCCGCCGCTCGTTCGCGCGATGGAGAAGGCGTTTTTATCCGAAGGGAAATTCGTCGGCGTCCAGGTCACACCCTGATCGGTGGAGAGAAGCATGCCCTGTTGCATGCCGGCGAGCACATGGCCATTGGGAAGAAGGAAAAGGGAGCGCACGGTTTGCCCGGCACCCATGACGAAGGACCAGTTTGCGCCGTTGTTCGTGCTGCGGTACATACCACCGTATTGCGCACCGCACAGCCAGACATCACCGGCAACATGTTGGACGGCGAAGGTGGAGATGCCGTACAGCGACGTGAGGGCTTCCCAGCGTTGCGCCGACAGCGGCAGCGAAACGAGCGCGAGCAGCGCCGTAACGAGCAGGTTGCGAACGTTCATTGCTTTTCCTCCATTGACGAGAGTTCAGCACCGGCACGAGACGCGATGCGCGGCGAATTTCGGACATTATGGTGAGTTGGTACAATACTACACCGCAGAAGGGAGAAAGGCAAACATCGATCCGCGGCGTTCCCACTTCCGCCGACCTGCGCGGTAATGGTGGAAGCTGTGAACAGCGGGAATTCGGTCGCGAATTCCTTACAGACTTGTAATTCTCAATTCATTGTCCTGTAGGAATTCATCCCATAGCTTGCACTCAGTAACAATGAACAGGAAAACGGAGTCGCATCGAACATGGAAAACGCAATGAAACATAAAGCCGTCGTGCCGCTTGTGTTTGTCGCGCTTCTCCTTTTGGCGACGGGCGCGTCACAGTATGTTCCGGCCGAGGGCGGCGCGGCGGCATTCACCGAGAATGCCGTGGCTTCGATTCGCCTCGCGGACGTGGGTTCGCCCAGTGCCGACATCCGCGGCTTCACCGGTACACGTCAGGGCCGCGATGTGCTCGTGCAGTGGACCGCGCAACGCGAGCAGTCGGTGCAGATTTACGAAATCCAGCGCGCGTCGTCGAGCAGCCGTGGTTGGGAGCGCATCGGTTCGATGAGCGGCGTCAACGGCTCGATGCCCCAGACGTACACCTTCATCGACAGAAACGCCCCCGCCGAGCATTTGCGCTACATGTTGCGCATCATCGGGCACAACGGCGACATCCTGTACTCGGACATTATCACAGCCAGCCTCGAAAGCACGGTGTCGTCGTTCAGCGTCAGCCCCGAGCCCAGCGGCGTGGCCAACACCTATATCGTATCACTGGGATTGAACAAGCCGGCGGCCATCAGTCTGAAGCTGGTGGATGGCGATGGGCGTATTATCCGCCGATTGCAAGCCGACGAACGTCTCTCCAGTGGTGTCCACACCTTCCCCATCGACTGTTCGCAGCACTCCCCGGGGAGTTACGCCCTGCGCCTCGAAACGCCGGAAGGTGATTTTCACAGAACTCTGCTTATTGGGAAATAGCACATCTCACAACCCCTCTGCATGCCTGCTGGAACAACACCGCCCTGCGCGGTGTTGTCTCTTTTATGCGCAATTTTCTCAATATCATCGCTTTTCTGATTCTCTTCGCGCTTCCGACGCAAGCACAAACCCAAGCCCCGAAATACGTTGAGGGTGAGGGCCTGCGCATCCCCGTGTACAGCTATGCCGGACTCGCGCCGTTGCTCACCGCCAGCGAGGACACCATACACGTCATCAATTTCTGGGCCACCTGGTGCGCACCTTGTGTGAAAGAGCTTCCGTATTTCGAGGAATTGCACCGCGCCGCGCTGCCTGTGCCGGTAAAAGTGACGCTGGTCAGTCTCGATTTTCGCAAGCAGCTCGTCACACGTCTGCTGCCCTTCCTGCGCGAGCGCGACATCACCGCAAGCGTTGTCGTCCTGGACGATCCCGATGCCAACGCCTGGATCAACAAGGTCGACGCGACATGGAGCGGAGCGATACCGGCGACCTTGGTGCTTCGGGGCGCGAAGCGTGAATTCCGCGAGCAATCGTTTACCCGTGACGAACTTTTCCAATTTGTCCACACCTTCATGGAGTAGTATATGAACACTCTTCGCATGGCAGGCATGACGCTGCTTTTTCTTTTCGCTGTTTCGACGGCGTCGGCCGGCGGCTATCAGGTAGGCGACAAGGCCACGGATTTCCGTCTGAAAAACGTCGACGGTCGCATGGTGTCGCTCGCCGATTTCAACAGTGCCAAGGGCTTCATCGTGATTTTCACCTGTAATCACTGCCCGTATTCGGTGGCCTACGAGGACAGGATTATCGCGTTGGATGCCAAATACAAGGACCGCGGCTATCCGGTAGTCGCCATCAATCCCAACGATCCGGCCGTGCAGCCGCAGGATGGCTTCGCGGAGATGAAGGAACGCGCGCGGGAGAAGGGTTTCGCTTTCCCGTACCTGTTTGACGAAGGCCAGAAGATTTATCCGCAATATGGTGCCACGCGGACACCGCATGTGTTCATTCTGGAAAAAAGCGGCAAGGATTTGATCGTCCGCTACATCGGCGCCATTGACGACAATCACGAGGATGCGGAAGAAGTGGGCAAGCGCTGGGTGGAAGCGGCGGTGGACGCCTTGCTCGCCGGCAGCGCTCCGGCAACCACGAGCACCAAGGCCATCGGCTGCAGCATCAAGGTGAAGAAGTCCTGACTCCCCGGTGAACGTGCTGTTTGGCGGGCATTTCCCATCGGGGGATGCCCGCATCTTTTTCCGTCTCACACTTCCGCGAATGGTTGCGGGAAAGGCGAACGTTTGCCACCTTTGTAATTGAATTCTCCGAAGCGGACATCCATCATTGTATCACAGCGTTCAGATTCATCCGGAGGCCGTATGAGCAGAAGTGCTATCATCGTTCTCGTGTGCCTGTTTGCGGCGGGAAGCGTGCAGGCGCAGTCATTGATGCGCACGTATCGATTCATCTACAGTGCCGCCGGATACTACGGGTATTCGACGAACAATTCGGATGTGACCCTCGGAGCAGGGGCCACGGCCGGCTCGAAGGTGGATCGCGAAGTGCTGCGCTTCACGACGCGCGACGGGTATTTCGTGATCCCGCACCTCGCTGTGGGCGGCGAATTGTTCTGGGATCAGGCCTCCACACGCAGCGTTCCCGACCCCAATCCACTCAACTATCGGAATTCCGTCGAAGAGCGCCGTCTCTTTGTCGGTCCCTGGGTGCGCTGGTACACGCCAGCCAGTCTGCGCTGGTACGCCGCGGCGGAGTTGTCCCTCGGGTATTGGTACGCCCGGTCCAGCGCCGAGGAAAGCAGCGCGGCCTTCGTGCTGCCGCGCACGCTAACCATCGAGCGTGGATTCGGCGGCAACGCGGGTATTGCGGTGGGACACATGGTGACGCGCAATATCGGTCTGGACTTGACGGCGCGCTATTCCATGGGCTGGCTGCAGGGCGAGCAGATGGTGGCGGGCAGTCCAGATTACGACACGGAAACGGATTTTGCGGAATTTTCCCTGCTCTTTGGAATTCAGATGCTGTTCTGATCGTGTGGCCGCACAGCGCGCGTGGCAGAACGGCGGGTTGAGTGTCCGCCTGCATGCCCTGGTCGGGTGGTATGCATTGATGAGCCTGTTTCGCCGCATGAATTGTTCTGTCCGGACCATACTGCCGAGTCCGACGCGAGGCAAGTTCCATGGAAACAATCCTGTGCTGCAAACAGCGAAAGAATCTTCACGCCCGGGAGCATCCGGGCGTGATTTTTTCATGACCCACCTGTTTTACACTCAATGAATGATCAGCCCGAAATTCAATAACTAAACAAGGTGGAGTCATGAGACGAACAACACCGATCCTCCTCACCGGCATGCTGCTGTTGCTACTGTCGGTGACTTCTTTCGGACAGGTACGCGACAGCAAGTACCACTTCATTTACCCACTGCTCGACAGTCTCGAGATCGAGGCCGGACGCCCTGTGGAGTTGCCTCTGTTTCTTGTGAATATGGGCACGCAGACGATCAATTTGACCGTCACGCTGACAGGGGATGCGGAATTCACCCTGGATCCATCGAAATCGCAGTTCCAGCTGTCCGAGGGTGGTATGGACGTGGCGATGATTCAATTTCTTTCGCTGCAGACAGGACTGAAAACCGCTCGAGTTTTCGTGACAGACGGCGCGTTGACCGACACCTTGGATTTGCGTGTTACCGTGCTCAGCGGACCCGGGCCTTTCGTTTTGCTTCCGCCGTTCCAGGATTTGCGCACTGTGGTGGGTAGCACCTTGTCCATTTCGGTCGGTGTGCAGAATTTGACTTCCACCGCGATGAATCTGACAGCGACGTTGACCGCCGACCCCGGCTTCACGATGACGGGCAACGGCACAGTGAACGTGCCCGCGAGTGGACGCAGCACCATCGATCTCAACTTCAATGCCGTGGCCGAGGGTATGTACCAGGCGTGGTTGCAGGTAAGTGATGGAAGCTATGCCGACAGCACGGCAATTTTCGTCTACGTGTACGACCAGCAGTACAAATACGTATTCCCCATCCCTGAAATTCAGGCGATTGCCGGTATGCAGACGCCGATTCCCGTGTATCTGCAAAATCTGACCGCCTCGACCGTTTCGCTCAATCTCTCGGTGAGTGGCAATGGATTCTCCCTCAACCCGATGCATTCCAACGTGTCGCTGGCCTCTGGCCAAAGCATGGATGTGGATCTGAGTTTCCTGAGCAGCGTGGTGGGCAAGCACACCGGTCTGCTGCTTGTGAACGACGGCACGGAAACCGATTCGCTGGAAATCGTGGTCGACAACATTCCGGGTCCGGGGAATTTCGAAGTGATCGGTATGCCGGATATGGTCAAGGTGACGAAGGGTGAGAATTTCGTCGGCAGCTTCGCCATTGGAAGCTATTCCGGACTGACGCAACAGCTCAGTGTGAGCATCAGCGCCGATCCGGAATTCACCTTCCGTGTGCCTCCCACGCTGTCGCTTGATCCTTTCGCATTCGAGGCCTACGATTTCGCCTTCATGAGCATGAAAACCGGTGTGTACTATGCGGACGTCACCGTGACCGACGGTGTGGAGACCGATGTCCTGCGCATCACCGTCTACGTGGACAGCATGGGCACAGGTGGACCGGACTTCACGATCAGCGGCCTCGATGGCCCCGGAATCATGTTCTTTGAAGCCCCGATGAACGCCTCGTTGACCCGTCCCGTGTATATCACCAACATCAGCACCGCGCAGCTCGACGTGACGGTGCATCCGGATCTCGATCAATTCGGTGTGGACAAACGCGGTCTGACCATTCCTGTGGGAGGCACGGACAGTCTCATGGTGACCTTCACGAACGTGAATGGTGTCGGCAGCGGACAGATTCGGCTGGAAACCGCGCAGCAGGGCGAATTCATCTACCTCATGGGTTACGCTCCGCCATTCGATGAATTGGGTGGCGTGCGCATCACCAACATGCTCGATTTCGGCATGTTGGACACGAACACCACGTTGTGTTTGCCGGTGGAGATCGAGAATGCTTCGAATGAAACCATCACGATCAACAGCGCGGTGTTGAGCGGCTTCTCGCAGTCCTTCACTGTTTCTCACTTCATCGCACCCATCGTCCTGCGTCCGCGCGAGAGAGCCACCATTGATGTGTGCTATCGTCCGAGCGCCATCAATATGGTGGAGAATGAAGTGCTGACACTGACGCTCGACCATCCGGGCATGAATCCGCGCGAGCAGAGGGCGATTGTGAACCTGAGTGGTCGTTCGGAATGGGGCGTCAAGGATATCGACAGCAGCATCATCGGCTGGTACATGAACACCATCGCGGCTCCGCTGGATGGACAGGTTGACGCCGTGATGACGTTGTACAACGTCACCGATCAGCCGATCACCATCGAGCGCGCGGAATGGGCGGATGGCAACGATCAGGGCATTTACACCCTGCTCACCGATCTTCCCTTCACCATTCAGCCGTATTCCTCGAATACACCGAATCGTGGCAGCAAGGAAATCACCATTCGCTACGCGCCCAAAACATCCACCAGCAGCATCGGTGTGCCGGATATGGCTACGTTGCTGCTACGGGGAACTCCAATGCCGAGCCACGATTACTTCCTGACTCTCATCGGCATCCCTGTCACGCCCGCATCGCCCAGCAGTGGTATCGCGCTTTTCCCGAAGGACAATCGCGTGCCTATCGTCGATCTCGGACAGGCTACGGGCAACACCGACAAGACGCTGACCTTCTTCAACAACCTCGACGTTCCGGTCACCATCGCCAGCGTATCGTTGGCATCGACCGAGCGCTTCGATTTCGCGAATCCGTCGGAAGCCAATACGCCGCACACCCTTCAGCCGGGTGAAACCATGGCGGTGACGCTCCGTACACAAAGCGTTCTTATGCAACGCACGACGGACCAACTACTCATGCACGGATCGCACTCGCATCTGAATTCCCGTTACGATCTGATCAGCGGCTCGCCGTTGACCAGTGTGGATTCGCCCGCGGATGCACCGAACAGCTTCGCACTGAGCGTTTCTCCCAACCCGAGCAGCGGTCCGCTGACTCTGAACTTCCCGACGGAACTGCGTAATGGATATCTCGCGATACACGACGCATTGGGCCGCAAGGTGTTCGAGCAGCGCGATGTGCGCTCCGGAATGCGGTGGAATGGCATCGGCCTCGATGGCAGGACACTGATTCCCGGTATATACTATCTCACCGTGTCGGGTGTCTCTACCGAAGGCCGCGCTGTTTCGGCCATGCAGAAGTTGATGATCGTGAAATAACTTCATCGGGACACGGGCGGGGCAACCCGTCCGTGTCCCCAATGTTACACCGTATGTCGAGAGTGCCTTTGCCCGAAATGGTACTACCTATCCACCGCGTATCCACTCCAAGCAGCAACACTGTTCAGCGCGACGGCATGGTGGTGGATACACGGCGACCAAGCGACGACACCGCGAAAAACGAGGACGCGGATCTGCTTCGTGCATTCACCGCGGGTTCGGAAAGCGCGTTCGTGGAGTTGTACAAACGCCGTCATGTGGAAATCTATCGCTTCATCCTGCAATTCCTGCATGGAGACGAGGACATGGCCTCCGATGTGTTTCAGGACACCTTCGTGAAAGTGCATCAGCACGCGCATACGCTGCGGGACACCAGCAACGTGCGCGCATGGATGTATGCCATCGCGAGGAACAATTGCCTGAATCTCATCAAGCGCAATGGTCGGCAGGTCCGTTTGGACGAGGAACATGCGGATATCGAGGATATGGACATGCCGCTGCCGGATATGGTGTACGAGCGGGATCATCTGCGCTCGGAGCTGGACCGCGCCATCGCCTCGCTGCCGGAGAATCAGCGCGAAGCGGTGGTACTTCGCGAGTACGAGGGCATGTCGTATCAGGAAATCGCCGAGGCGACGCGCACCAATGTGGGTGTGGTCCGTCAACGACTCTGGCGTGCCAAGCAATCGCTTCGCAACAAGCTTGCGGTGTTTTTCCCCGAGCATCGGGGCGACACCGCCGATGAGGATTAGTATGAATCGCACTATCGAAGATCGTATACAGGCATATCTCGACGGCCAAATGAGCAGTGAGGCGCAGCGCGCGTTTCTCACGGAAGCCGCGCACGATCCACGCATTCAACATTTGCTGGACGAGCATCGCCAACTCAACGCGCTGCTGCGCGACCGTCGTCGACCGATCGCCGTGCCGCTGGCCACGCAGCGGGCCCTCGCAGAGAAAATCCCCGCCCTGCAAGCCGCGCTCCCCGCATCGACGCTCGCTCCGGCGGCCACGTCCAGCGGACTGGTAGGCAACGCATTGCGCCGAGGTGGCGCATTGCTCAGTGCGGTGGGATGGCGCCGCGTCTGGATTTCGGCTGTGACCGCTTCCCTGTTGCTGACGGGTTCGTATGTACTCTACAACAGCTTGGACGGCCGCACTGTCGATACAGTGGCAGAGACCTCGCAGGAATCCGCCGGGATTGAAACGGAGACGACCATGTCGGCTCCAGGAACGTCCTCCGCGAGCATTGAGACAGAGGCATCTTCCGGTACAGTGTCGAATGGCGCAAGCGCTCGGGACGAACGACGCGCGCGCTCCGCGGTCGGGTCGCGTGGCACCAAGAGCGCTACGGCGGTCGAGCGTGGCTCCGCGTTTCCGGATGCCGGATCGGCTGGTGAAAACATAGTGCAATTCAGCGGCATTGAATTGGCGGCACTCGCACACGAACTCGAAGCCGCAGAGCGCGGTACGGGAGTGCGCGCTGAACCCGTTATGCTCCGTGGCCCAATGCAGGCACGTATTCCCGGGATGGACAGAATGCGCCTGTACGTTGAAAGCGGCAGTGGTTGGAACGACGTCCGGGGCAATGCCAGCAGCAAGAGCAGTGTGGAGGGTGTGTATCTGATCGGTCTGCGCTACGACCTCTCCTCTTCCTTCGCACTCGGTCTCGAATATGCCCAATCACGCTTCAATCGCGAGGGCATCACTTCCGAACGTCAGCGGGCGCAGAACGGCAGTGCGACCGAATACATCGTTATCGGCCCGGGCATGGTTGCGGAGACTCTGCCCTGGTTGCGTTTGCACGGCGCGTACACACTGAATCCCGAGGATGTGCTGCAGTTGCAGGCAGATCTGGGAGGTGGCGTACTGCTCACGCAATCACGCCCCTTCGTGTTTTCGCTCGGTCTGACCACCGTGTTGCGTCTTTCTCCCCTTCTGAATGTGCGTGGCGGTGTGCACTATCGTGGAGCCCTGCTCGAACCCTTTGTCGGCACACCCGCGGACATCCCCACCAGCGGTGGTGCGATCGGTATCATCCGCAATGCCGGCGAGCCTGGACGCGCGTACACATCCACGGTGGAATTCCGTGTGGGCTTCGGGTTGGGATTATGGTAGGCCGCAGGTCAACATGGCGACGAGCGGCGCCGCTTTGGTGCGCACTCCTGCTTCTGCTCACGCTGGTCGTCGCGGGTTGCAGCGACAACCCGACACCGCCTGACGGCATGCCCGAATATCAGAGTGTGCAGTATCTGTGGAATCAGGGACAATCGACGTTACGGTATCACAGTGTACGCGGCGGATTGACGCAACAGCACACGCTGCAATTTTCCATGAACGGCGCAACGATACGCGACGATTGGCACGATGGCTCGGGCACATCGCTCGGGAGCACGCTGCTCTCCATTTCCCGTGCGAATGGCACGGTCATGCTCGGAGGTTGCTCGGCAGCAACATTCTGGCATGTGCCCAACCGCTATCAACTCGCCGAGCGCACAGTGACTGGCACGGGACCCACCGTGCGGATGACCCATCTTCTTGCACCGGACAACGGCATGCTGTTGGTGGCCGATGCGAACGGAGGGATGTATCGCTACATTCCATCGCAGTCGCTGTGGATTCGTGAGCGCGTCGATGAAAGCATTTCCGTGACCGCATTGTGCATGGATTCGACTTCGGAAAACCGCCGCATGTTTGCCGGCAGTAGTCTCGACGGCGTGTACACGCGCAAGGTACGTGATTCTGTATGGACGAAGCTCCCTGCTCCGCCCGGAAGCGTTCAGGATCTTGAAGCGGATAATTCGAATGGATTGTTTGCGGTAATCAACAACCGCCTCTACTATTCCACCGCACCATTCAACGTGTGGAATGCACTTTTGGTGCAACCTGGCAACTCGGATATCACGGACATCGCTCTCCTGCGCTATTCCGATCAAGACGCGATCATGTTTGTTGGAACGCAGACGAGCGGGATAGTAGAGATGTATGTCATCTCCGGGTTTCCGGCGTCATTGCGCTACGGACTGGCTGCCAGCAGCGGACCGATACGTCGGGTAGCCGCGAACATGCAGACCGCCTTCCCTGTTGCGGCCATCACCGGTAGTCCTTCGCAACTACTCGTTGCTGTTGAATCGGGGCTGTGGCTGTCTATCAGCGTCCCTGGCATGGATTTACGCGCGGTGACGCAGTCGCGCAGCGGCGCGAATGTGTTCGTGGCCACGGACAAGGGCGTCATGATGTACGACGGCGTTATCCTCCGTCAACGCGGGCTCGCGGGGCAGAACGTGGTTTCGGTGGTATCAACTGCCTCCGGCGACCTGTACTGCGGCACCGAACAGGGCACATGGCGATCGCGCGATGAAGGACTGACCTGGTCGCGTCTCGATGCCAACGCATTCACCACACGGGTGCGAAGCGGCTTTGTGATGCTGCCAGCGCGCCTCTGGGAGGGCTGGCACTGGGAGGCCGGAGCACTGGTGGAGCAACAGGGCCAGGAACGCAGCATCAAAGGCCGCGTGATGCGTCATCTGGACGAGTTGATATTGCCCGACAACGGCGGACGCTATTCGGATGTGCTGGTGGTGCGCTACGGCCAGGAGGATGAAGCGGGCCAACTGCGCAGGGATACGTACAGCTGGACGTTTTACTTCGCGCGGGATTACGGGCCGGTGCTCATCGAAGAGTTCGACGGCACAGTGCTCGTGGCAACAAGCAGCGTGCGCTCGCAGCCATAACTGATCAGTGCTCGGGCGCGAGTTCGGGGAGCCGTATCCGCAACGTGCTCCCTTCTTCTGGATTGGAGTGGATTTCCAAGGTTCCTTTATGCAACGCGGTGAAATTCCTGCACAATTCCAACCCCAATCCTGTCCCCTTTCCTTCCACCGACACCCCTCCTTCAGCGAACACCGTGTGTTCGTCGGAGAGTGCGTTGCTCCCTTCCATAAAACCGATACCGGTATCCTCAACACTGATGGAGAGCGCGTCCAAGCGGCGCTCCGCACGGATTGTGACACGGCCTTGCTCGGGTGTGAATTTCAGCGCGTTGTTGATAAGGTTGCGCAGCACCGCCGAGAGCAATCCACGGTCGACTGTCCACAGCAGCGGGCGTTCGCTGTGTACCTCCACCTGGATATGCTTGTGCATGGCGTAGGGATGATGCAAGGTTACCTGTTCATCAATCAGCGCAGCGATATCGACGGACGCGAGCCGAACGGAGAATCCTTCCGATTGTGACTGCGCCCAGTTCAGGAGATTCTCGAAGGTCGACAGCGCGGTATGCGATGCGTGTTGAATGGCTTCGAGTAATTCGTTGCGTGCGGCGCTGTCTATCGGCACTGTGGTGTCGCGCAGCAAATCGGTGATCTGGGAAATGGAAGCGAGAGGTCCGCGCAGATCGTGGCCGATGATGGCGAGCAGGCGATCGCGCGTGGCATTGCTGGCACGTAGCCGTTGATTGACCGCTTCGAGTTGGCGCGATTGCTCCAGTACCTGTGCGCGGTGGCGGCGGATTTTCCGATTTGCAAGCAGGATGACCAAAACGATCACGAGCAAGGTGGCCGAGCCGAGGAGCAGAATATTGCGCAAGCCGCGTTCATGCTCGAGCAGGCGCTGCATTTCGAGGGTTTTCGCCCGACGTTCGAGTTGCTCCTCCTTACGCTGCTGATCGAAGCGCTCGATGAGTTCGAGACGTGCGATTTCCACGAAAGCCGTTTCATCGCGGAGGCTGTCCGTTACAGCCAGTTCCGATTGGAGAAACGCGTATGCCCGATCATACTCCTTTCGCAACGCATGAATTTGATGCAGCACACGATAGGCCTCGCGCGCCGGGAACAACGCTCGCGAAGCCCTCGCTTCGCGCAGCGCCTCGTGGGCCAGGCTCAATGCATCGTCATACCTGCCCTGCCTCATGCGCAGGCGTGCGAGATCGGTGCGCACGAGAGGAATACCCATGACATTGCCCACCTGCGCGAAGGTCCGCAACGCCCTCCGGAAATGCCGTTCTGCGACGTCAATGCTGTCGGTATCTGCAGCGAGTTGACCGAGATAATAATCGATCTGCGCGAGTGCGAACGCATTGCCGGCTACGGTGAGGTAGCGCTGAGAGCGACGCAAATGCAGCCGGGCTGTATCGTACACCCCTCGCTGCCGCGCCGTCAGTCCGAGATTCAGATACACCCTTCCCATTCCGAGTGTGTCCCGCAGATTCTCACGCAGCTGCCGCGAGCGATGGAGATAGACTTCCGATTCTTCGGGGCTTTCCAATGCGAGAAAGACCAAACCGATGTTGTTGTTGAGAATGCCCAATGTGACGCTGTCGTTGATCATCGTCGCAAGATCGCGACCGAGAATGTACTCCCGCAGGGTTTGCACATAGCGGTCTTCCGCCCAGTACGTCACTCCCACAGCGGAATAGGCCCGCGCCATGGCCGAAGTGTCGCGGACCTGCCGAGCGCGGTCCAGCATGGATCTGGCGATCTCACGCGCCTTGCCTGGATCGGAGTGCGCCAGCTCCGTGGAGAGGCGGTAAAGACTGTCGAACGAAACCTTGCCGAATGCAGCTGCTCCCTGCGACATCAGATGCGTCGGTATGCAGCTTCCCCAGAGCAGGAGAATCAGCATGACTGCAGGCTGTCGCATTCCCGATAGGCGCATCACCCGTGGACCTCGCTTCTTCAACATTGATCTACGAGCGGCTCCAATGCCCGCTCGAACGCCGCACAATAGCGAATTTTGCCAACAATTCATAGGATATCACTCCATAGAACTCGAGCATGGAACTGAACGGAAGCTGCGCTCACCTTGCGTTGGAGAACGCGCCCTCTTTGCCTGTAAAGCGACTCCCCGCATCCGCTTTCTCGCTATATTTGAAGAATGTCACGGTTACCGCATCATTTTCTTCCATCCAACGCGTGTACATGACCACGAACTATCAGCGTTTGATTCAGCTCGCAGAGCAGACCTTCCATGCCTCGGAGGACAGTGAGCAAATCAGCATGACCGCCGCGGATCGCGCACAACTCGCCCGCTTGCATCCGGCCTGCATACGCGAGCGACGCGTTGGTGACGAACCCGTCGCCTGGATGTTGCTGTTCCCTACAAGCACTGCGCTCATGGAGCGCTTCCTTGCCGGAATGATCGGGGAGCGCAGCTTGCTGCACGACACACCGGCCGGTGCCATGTACGAGGCGGTGTACATCTGCTCCGCACTGGTGCTGGAGGAATTCCGCGCTCGCGGCATCGCGCGCGAACTTGCATGCGAGGCCTTGCGTGAAATCCGAGCAACGCAACCCATCGACGCACTGTTCATCTGGCCGTTCAGCGCGGCTGGCGAAGCCCTGGCACGCTCCGTCGCGCGCGAAACCGGGTTGCCCCTGCGCATTCGCGGCAAGGAGATATCTCCACCGACTCGAATGGAGGATGAATGAAACGGGACGTATCGTTGATTCTCGGCAGTGGCGGAGCACGCGGCATGGCGCATATCGGCGTCATCCGTTGGCTGGAGGATCATGGCTACACAATTCGAGACATCGCCGGATCGTCCATTGGCGCGGTGGTTGGTGGAATTTACGCGGCGGGGAAGCTCCAGGAATTCGAGCAATGGGTGCGAGGCATTTCACGCGTGGATATCGTCTCCTACCTCGATGTGGCATGGGGAGGCGGAGGTTTGGTCAAGGGTGAAAAAATCATCAACACGCTGACCGCGCTGGTCGGCGACCGGCGTATCGAGGATCTCCCCATCCGTTTTACCGCTGTGGGCACCACACTGGATCGGCACGAGGATTTCCACTTTCGCTCCGGGCGTCTGTTTGATGCGATCCGTGCATCCATGTCCATGCCGTTGTTGTTCAAGCCGTTCGTGCTTGACGGCGTCACCTACATCGACGGCGCGGTACTCAATCCCCTGCCGCTCAATGCCGTCACGCGCACATCGCAGAACGTCGCGGTGGCTGTGTATTGCGGCGGCGCTCCCGTCAATCCCGACGCGCGCGAAACCGCCTTGGATGAAGGCGGTCCCACCGCGACATTCATGCCGGCCATGCTGCAGGATGCCCAACAGCGCATCCGCCACTTCCTCAAGCGCATCGCTCCAGCGGAAGCGCAGGGCAGCACGCAGGAGCGTGCGATGTACGACGTGGCACTGCAATCGCTCGAAGCCATGCAGCACAGCATCGCCCGCAGGGAGATCGAACGCACGCCGCCGGATGTGTTGCTGGAAATTCCACGCAATATCTGCCGCACGCTGGAATACGACAAAGCGAGCGAGGTCATCGCCGCCGGCTACGCGAATGCGGAAGCAGCGTTGTCCAAGTTCGATCGATAGCGCATCATCGTCGTGTGCGAAGAGGTCACAACGCGGCGGAAGTGCAATGGATCACGCCACGTCGGTATTCACGCCCTCTGCCGCTGAGGGCTCATGCGTGGTGGGCGTAGATGCTGGCAAACCGATGCGTTTGCGCAAGGCGTCCGCGACGAGCAAGGCCTGCCCGGCGCTGTCGGCGAGGGTGGTGATATGGCCGAGCTTGCGTCCGGGCAAGGGAAGCTTTCCATAGAGATGGAGATGCGCGCGCGGAGTGGCGAGCACGGGCAGGACCTCGGGAATGCTGCCGATCAGGTTTTCCATCACCGCGTGGGCGAACGGCGCCGTTTCACCGAGAGGGAGATCGGTGATGGCGCGCAGGTGATTTTCGAATTGACTGCATGGTGTCGCATCGATGGTCCAGTGGCCGGAGTTGTGTACGCGCGGCGCCATTTCATTGGCCAAAAGCTG
This sequence comes from Bacteroidota bacterium, assembly GCA_035362335.1. Lineage (GTDB taxonomy): Bacteria > Bacteroidota > Ignavibacteria > SZUA-365 > SZUA-365 > JAOSJT01. The sequence continues at coordinate 119,359 of DAOSDL010000005.1, read as the reverse complement.
TCCATTCACTTCGAAAAATTCGATGGCGAGTACACCCACGTAATGCAACGCGGTCATCGCGGCACGGATGGCTTCCACCGCGCGTGGCTCCAGGCCCGTGGCCGCCTCGGGCACCGGGCAGCGGGTGCGCCGGAGAATTCCCCCCGCATGCGTGTTCTCCGCCAGAGGGTATGCGCGAAAAGCCCCGGAAACACTGCGCGCGGCAATGATGGAATACTCGCGGTTGTAGCGGATATACTGCTCCAGAATAAGCGGTACGTGCCCGAGCGTCCGCCAGGCGTCGTTGAGTTGCTCCGCCGAACGCAACACGATCTGGCCCTTGCCGTCGTACCCCATGCGGCGCGTTTTGAGTACGCAGGGAAATCCCAGCAGCGCGCTCGCGCGACGCAGCTCGTCGAGCGAGTCCACCGCATGGTACTCGGGCGTGGGAATGCCGATGGAGCGGAAGAAGTCCTTCTCCAGCAGCCTATCCTGCGCTATGCCGAGGGCATGCGAGGAAGGATGCACGGGCTTGAATTGTTCGATAAAGCGCACGGCTTCGATGGGCACGTTTTCGAATTCGTAGGTCACCACGTCGACACCGTCGATGAAGCGCAGCAGCGCCTGTTCATCGGAGAAATCGGCGCGATGGAAATCCGAGAGATGGGCGCTCACCGCTTCATCCGATGCATCCATCGCGCGGAAGCGGAAGCCGAGCGGATACCCCGCGAGGGCGAGCATGCGACCCAGTTGACCGCCGCCCAATATGCCGATAGTCATGGCGCCACCCGCGGATCGGGGTGCGCAAGCACCTCCGCTTCGCGCTGCGCGCGATAGCGCCGCACGGCCTCGCGGCATGCGGGGTAGCGAATGCCGAGCATCTCCGCGGCGAGCAGGGCCGCATTGGCCGCACCCGCGCCGCCGATGGCCAGCGTGCCGACGGGAATCCCCGCCGGCATTTGCACAATGGAGAGCAACGAATCCATACCCTTGAGTGCGCGCGATTCCACTGGCACACCCAGCACGGGCAATGCGCTTTTCGCCGCCGCCATGCCGGGCAAATGCGCCGCTCCGCCCGCGCCGGCAATGAGCACCTGCAAGCCGCGTTCCTCCGCGGAGGATGCGTAGGAGAACAGCAAATCCGGCGTGCGATGCGCCGACACCACGCGCAGTTCATAGGGCACGTCAAGCGTGTCGAGCATGTCCGCCGCGTGCTTCATGGTGTCCCAATCGCTGCGCGAACCCATGATGATGCCCACGAGGGGGCGTGCGGGATCCACGGTTGTGTCCATGAGCTCACTCTCCCTGGCCCAGCGAGTATCCCGCCGCGCCATCGAAGGTGTAGAGGTTTTCGGTTTTCACCACATCGTAGCCGGCCTCGGCCAGGCGGCGCAGGAGTTCGGCCACTGCACGACCATCGACGGCGCCCAGCGCGGTGAATCGGCAGCGCCAGTGATCGGTGCGGAACGTTTCGGGCATGCCCTCGGGGTAGACTTTCACACCGCGGTTGGTGATCATTTTCAAGGAAAAGTCCTCGCCCCCGAAGCCCTTCATCGCCGCACCCAGCAGTTCTGGATCGCGATCGCGTTCGTCCCAGTCGAGAAACACGTCCACACCCACCAGGGCTTTGTCGGGACGCACGGTGGGTGTGTGCTGCACGTGAATGCCACCCTGCCGGTACTGCACGCTCTCGAGTTTGCGCGGTGTGCGGCCCAGACGTTCGATCACCGCGTCGGTAAACGAGGTGGTACCCACTTCGGCGCGACTCAGACCCTCGCGGTAAATGTCGGTGGTGTGAATGCCATCCTCGATGGTGCACAGCCACGCGTGCTTGATGGTGCGCGCCACCTCGGCCTCGCCGAGATGCACCAGCAGCTGAATGGCGGCAAGCAGGAGTCCGGAGGGGTTGGCGACATCCTTGCCCGCAATATCCGGAGCGGAACCGTGCACCGCCTCGAACATGGCCATCTCCGTGCCCACATTCGCCGAACCGGCCAGACCCACGGAACCGGCAATTTGCGCCGCGATGTCCGAGAGAATATCGCCGTAGAGATTGAGCGTCACGATCACATCGAAGCGCTCGGGTTGCGCGGCAAGGCGCGCGGCGCCGATGTCGATGATCATGTGCTCGGCTTCAATGTCGGGATACTCGCGAGCCACCTCATCGAAGACCTTGTGGAAGAGGCCGTCGGTGTGCTTCATGATGTTGTCCTTGGTCATGCAGGTGACCTTGCTTCGGCCATAGGCGCGGGCGTATTCGAAGGCGTAACGCACGATGCGCTCCGTGCCCGGCCGTGTGATCAATTTGAGTACCTGCGTGACTTCGGGCGTGTGCTGATGTTCGATGCCCGCGTAGAGATCCTCCTCGTTCTCGCGGATGATCACGAGATTCATGCCCGGATGCGGCGATGCGATGAAAGGGGCGTAGGACTTGGATTGGCGCACATTGGCGAAAAGGTTCAGCGTCTTGCGAATGGTGACGTTGAGACTTTTGTACCCTCCGCCCTGCGGCGTGGTGATGGGCGCCTTGAGCAGCACCTTGTTGCGGCGTATCGTGTCCCACGCGTCGGCAGGAATACCCGAGAGCACGCCACGGAGATACTGTGCCTCGCCGATCTCGATGTAATCATATTCCAGCGGTGCGCCCGCGGCTTGCAGGATGCGTATGGTGGCATCCATGATTTCCGGTCCGATACCATCCCCCCGTGCAACGGTGATGCGATGCGTGCTGCTCATGCTCCTCCTTGTCGCTGTATGGAAAATTGTGCATTGCCCAATTCCCAGCAGAACAACGCCGGACAGCGCGTGAGTTCCGATACAGTAAACACGAGGCGGGCCAGCGGGACGCACGCTCCGGCGGAGTTGATTCACGCTCCCGCATCCCTTCGATTCCGATGTGGTATTCGTCCGGACTATATTGCAGTGATGAACAGAGCCGGCACGCAACAACGAATATCCCCGCGGCGACACAGCGCATGCTCACGGTAACAGCGGACATTATTATCCCCGAAACGGAACTGGAGGAACGCTTCATCCGCTCCTCCGGTCCCGGCGGTCAGAACGTGAACAAAGTGGCCACGGCGGTGCAACTGCGTTTCGATGTGCTGCGCAGCGCCGCGTTGCCAGAGGAAGTACGCGATCGCGTTCTGCACATTGCGCGCGGCCGCATCACCGACGAAGGCGTGCTGATCATCGAAGCGCGCCGCCACCGCGAGCAGGAACGCAACCGGCGCGATGCGCGCGAGCGTCTGCTGGCCATACTCCGGCGCGCGCTGCTCCCTCCCACCGTACGCAAAAGCAGTCGACGCACTCGCGCTTCGGTTCTCGCCCGCCTCGATTCGAAGCGCCGCCGCGCCTCGGTGAAACGCTCCCGCTCGGACCGTGGGGAGAGGGAGTAGATACAGGCTCGATCGATAGACACTCGTATCGACGCCTCTCCATCGGCCCGGCGCGAGTGTTCCGGCATTCCCGAAAGGTACCCCCCCCGCAGAAGTGCGTGTATGTGCATAGGCACGAAGCATGCACCAGCCGCGACGCAGCTTCGAAGCTACCGCGCTACGCGAAGCAGAGTGAGTGCGACAGCAGCATCCGACGACATGCGTACGACATAGGTGCCTGAAGGCAGGCGCTTCGTGTCCACCGTCGTCGAATGTGCTCCGGCTTCGCAACGCGTGTTGAGCACCGTGGCTCGATGGCGTCCCAACAGATCGAAAAGTTCGATGCGAACGTTCGTTCCTCGTCCGAGCAGGTAATCAATCATCGCCTGCTCCTTCGCCGGTGTGGGATAGCAGCCGAGCAGACGGAAATCCCGGGGACCGATGCGCAGCAACGGATCCTGCCCGGTCAGCAGACTATCATTCGCATCGCAGCACTCGTGGCGCAACAAGGAGTTTCTTCCGTCGACCACGCTTCTGACCGTGCCTTCGACGAGCAGGCCCATGGCAATGCCGCTGAGATTTTTCACCTCTATCGTCAGACAATGCCTCGATGCTTCCTCGGCAAGAAACGAATAGCGGAATGCCTTCCCGCTCTGGAACGCATCGTTGTTCCCCGACTCCAGAGCCGACACCGTGATTCCGTCGAGCTTCACCACGGCGGCGTTGTCCACCCAGTAATGCATGTCAAGCAAGAGCGTATCTCTGCGACACACACAGAAGCAATACGTGAACTCATACGGATGGTCGGGATTGTCCCTATCCCATCTTGCCTGAGGATTGGGCGAGATCCATTCCGAGGACGTGCTTCCATCGTATGGATACCATGCGGGATCATTCTCGATCACATACGGTGCACGGGGAAGCACGGGATTGTCCACACTGTCGGGTACGGCGGTCAGCACCCAGTGGGGTTCGAGACCACCCGGGGCAACCTTCACTCCGGTGCCGATGTCCAGCGTGTCGGTCGTGCATTGCGGATCGTCGCAAGGATCGACTCGGTGATCGCAACTCCACGCCACTGTGTCCACACAGCGCACGGACTCCTTCGATATCCACTCCACTTCCATCCGGGCATCGATGTGCTCCGGGCCCTCGAGACAGAGCCCGAAAAACGTTTCATCTCGACAGACAGGGATACCGCCATGAAGTATGCGCGCAAGTGCTTCTTTGCCTCTGGGCGAAATCTCCATTTCCCAGCCATCACGCACTCGCGCATTCCCGAACACGGCGTCGTCCGACAGCAGGCGCAGACGAATCGCGCTCCAGTAATCGCCGAGATTGTTGCTGAGGGGAAATTCCACGCAGCACCTGTCCTCGGGATTGCTTTCCATGCGCAGCCCGATGGAATCGCAGGGCACAGGGAGAATGGTATTGAGCGGACCGAGACGGAAGATCAGAAACTCCCCCGAGCGGTCGGCGGGCCTGACGGCGCCGTAGCAATCTCCCAACGGAAAATCCGGGTTGCGATACCACATGAATTGCGCATCACCAAATGCGTCCCGCAGATCTGGAAATCCCGCGACGAGCTCCTCGGTGAATTCCGGACAATGCAACAGCACACCTCGACAGCCCTCCGATCCATCGACGCAACCCGTGGTGTGTACCCAGCCAATGCTGCCGGGCGCACTTCCCGCCTTGGTATTCGCTTCGGCGATTCCAGCGTTGATTTCCTCGAGCGTAGGCGCTTCCAGCGAATGAGAATCCTTGTCCCTGCCCGTCGCATACACCTGCCAGGCCGAGCCCGGACCGGTTGTGTAGCGCAGATGTCTCGACACATCCTCGAAAGTGGCGATGGTCCCCTGCCACACGGCATTGTCGCTCCAGGCGGCAATGTAGATGTACTTGCCTTCGATGTCGTCGTTGAGCGTGTATCGCTCCGGCCCGTAGGAAGGCCTTTCGCCCGGCACGGGAAGCGCTCCGCCATGCGCCTGCACATCCCAGATGAGGTTGCCGAAAATATCATGGGTAAAGATGTTCAGCACCGCGCCGTGGAAGGTCGTCGGATCGATTCCCTTCTCGTCCCCGAAACCGAACGCGTAGGCATTGTCACTTGTGATGGTCACCCGGAGGTTGCCGCTTTGCGCGACAGCGGGCCAGGAGGCCGGAAGGAAAAAAGCGAAGCACAGCAGCAAACACAATTGCGCCTTCATGGATTGGTTCCTCCGCGTCCTGCGATCAGTGTATGGGCCAACAACACCGATACCGCGAGGAAGTTACATCCGGTGATGTGCCGTGCGCGGGACGAAGACGGCGCCAGGGATGTTAGCGGACGGCGCACTCCTTTTTTTCTACCATGAAGCGCCTCAGGCATTATGCCCCCCAACGCTGCGCGGAAGCAGACCGGCTGTACGCTGACTGCGCCACCATCACATCGTGCTGTGTCTCAGCGGGCTACGCTTCCCCGGCCCACCGTGTCGAGAACTACTCTCTGTAGCTCATGAATTTGTACGTGCCGTTCAGGCGCACCATGGAGCCCAGGATATCAAGCGTTGCGGTGAGCCCCTGTGCGTCCACCACATCCATAGCGGTGCCACCTTGCACGACGAAGCTGCGGTATAGTTCTTCGGGTTCATTGCAGTACACCGACGCGAGTGTGAGCTTCTGTCCACCGATATCGCGGAGTATGCGGCGCAGGCCTTTATCGCTTTTCACCGCGAGATTGCTCCACGCGAAATCCTGCGGCACATTCATGGCCGGATCGCTGGCGGGAAATTCCGGCCACAGCCAATCGTTGAATTCGCGTTCGCTCACCAGCAGCGCATGCAAGCCCTTCCTGTCCTTTTTTTCCACGGCCTGAAGAAAGGCCTGCGCGAGCGCCTCGGGCGTGGTGAATTCCGGCGTGAAGCGACGGGACAACACGCTGTCGGGCAACGTCGGCGCGGCTTCCACGACCGCCGTGCTGTCCGCTGCCGGACGTTCGGCGCTCTCGCGCTTGCCACAAGCTGCGAGTAGCAGAAGGACGATCACTGTTGCGAAAGGGAGAGTGCGTTTCATCACAAGATTTCCTGTTCATTGTCCTGAATTGCGTAGCGGCCGCGTGGGGGCACCCGTGCGGCCGGGTCTGTTACAGCGGCACGGACCACTCACATGATGAATGGTCCGTGCCGATAATCTCTGGAATCCCGCGAAGGATTCCTATTCGTCGGGTCAGTTCTTCGCGAAGTTCGTCCAGCCGCTGAGCCAGTTGTTCGAGCCGTCGAAGGCCCCCACATACGGAGCGGCGCTGAAGAAGCCCTTGCTCATGGGATCGGCCGTGGGATCGGCGGCGCCGCTGAGCGCGGGCGAACCGGCCTTCGGACGCGGATCGGGCGTGGTGAAGGTGATGTTGGTCAACATCGGATCGGCCTCGCGCGTGCTCCACTCGGCGGGAATGGTCTGCAGCGCTGTGCCCGAACTCGTGCGATGAGCATAGCCGCCCTTGCCACCGTGGAAGATGGAGTTCTTGAGGTAGGACACGCCGCCGGTGAAGTGACCGATGGAGCCGCTGCCGTCGACCACCACCGAGTAGTTGCCGAAATTCGTGACGAGCACATTTGCGAAGCGCGCCTGGCTGTTGCGACGGATGTAGAGACCGTCATTGTTGTCGTCGTTCGCCTTTTCCTTACCCGTGCCGATCACCGTCCAGTTGTAGATGAGCGGATTTGTCAAGGTCTGCGTGCCGTCGTAGGAAAGCATATCGGCGCCGCTGGTGGGAACGGTGGTCATGTTGGAACTGCCGGAGGCATCGTTGTCCATTTCGAGACCGCGGTTGGCCAGATCGGGATCCTGCAGCGCGAGCAGGAACTGCAATTTGCCCGAGAAGCCATAATCCATGTCGAAGGCATCGTCGTCGTTGCCCGAGCTGACAAGCCACTTGGCGTTGACCGTGCCACCGAACCACTCGAAGCCATCGTCGGCGATGAAATGCGTCTGCACATGCTCGATCACCGTGGCATTGCCGACGCCGTTCAGTGTGAGACCGTTGATTTCATTGTCCGGCGTGATCTTGGTGCCACCGTATTCGATGCGGACGTAGCGGAGAATGCCGCTGTTGTCATCGACCTTGCCGCCACCGTAGGCGCCGGTATTGCCTTCGCCCACGCCGGTGCCGCCCGGCCAGTTGGTGGGAGCGAGGCCGTTGAGCACAATGCCGCCCCAATCGCCGCGCTTGCGCGTTCCGACGGCCTGGCTGCTGGTGAAAATGATGGGTTTCGACGCGGTGCCGTCGGCAATAATCTTGCCGCTGGCCTGCGTGCTGGTTCCACGCACGGTGATCAGCGCGCCCTTGGTGGCGAAATCACCTTCGATGCGCGTGCCAGCGGGAATGGTGAGCACGGCGCCCGGCTGCACGAGCACAAAGCCCTTGAGCACGTACACGCTGTCCGCATTCAGTGTGCGGCTGCCGAGAATGTTGCCGGCGAGTTCAGCGCGCGAATCTGTCGGCGTCGGGGTGATGGGGGTGCTGTCGTCGTCATCGCTGCAGCCGCCGACGAAAAGCGCGCCCGCGAGCGTTCCAAGTGCGAGGAAACGGGTGAACAGAGACATGAATGAAACTCCGGTTGTTGATAATGTATGAGTACAGAATTTGCTTGCGAATCCGGGCCGACGTCGCGGGATGGGATGGGCACGCCCATCCGCACCCCGTTCCCGACATCGTGTCCGAGAAGACATTCTTGCGCTTTACAGCGAGTACGACAGTCCCAGCGAGAAGGAGCGGCCCACCGAGTAGGTCGAGGTCTCGAGCGTACCCATGCGGAAGACGTAATCCGCATCGAGCAGATTCTTCATCGCCAATTTCATCTGGAGATTCTCCATCACCCGCTGTGCAATGGTGAGATCGAGCTGATTGCGCGGCATTTCGTACGTGTCGTCGTAGCCGCTGGTGCCCACCTCGCGGATGCGCTTGCCGAGCACGTTGTACAGCAGCATCACATTGGTGCCGGTCGGAGCGGCGTAGCCAAGCGTGAGGTTGATCACATACGGCGACATGCCTTCGAGGGGACGCTCGCTGTTGGCGAAGCCCGCGGCGGACAGCGACTCGAGGCCGGGGATGGCGCGCACGGCGAATTGCTCGTCCGCGCGGAACTCGATACTGGACTGCACGAGCGTGACATTCATACCGAGGTTGAAATCCTCGAGTGCATCGGCGGCGAAGCCGAGATTCTTGCGGACCTCGAACTCCAGACCCACATTCGTCGCATCATTCGCGTTGATCGGGATCACGAAGTTGTTGTTCGCGCTGGGGTACAGCACTTTCTCGATGGGATCGCTGAACGTTTTATAGAAAGCGCTGATCGCGATGATCTCGCCTGGATTCGTGTACCACTCCCAGCGCAAATCGTAGTTGCGTACGTCGGTCTGCTTCAAGGCGGCGTTGCCATAAGTGCTGGTGCGATAATCGTCGAAGCGGAATGGTGCGAGTTCGCGGAATTCCGGACGCGCCACAGTGTGGCTGTAGGCGGCGCGAAGATTCATGTTGGGCGTGAGCGAATACACCAGGTTCACCGCTGGCAGAATGTTGCCGTTTTCCAGAGAAGCGTTCATGTCCTCGGAGGAACGCACGCCGAAGGGATCGAAGGACGTCACCTCGGTGGATACAGCTTCGTAGCGCGCACCGGCGATCACGCGGAGTTCACTGGTCACGGCCATGTCCACCATGGCGTAGCCGGCGAAGGTGCTTTCCTCTGCATCGTAGGCGTCGTTGGAGCCGGTCGCGTCGAGGAATTCGATATTGCCGGCGGCCACATTCGCTGCGGTGAACAGTTCCTCGGGCGTCATGTATTGCGAACTGGAGTTGACATTGCTGAAGAGGAAGCGCCGCGCGGAGAATTCACGCGTGCGCATATCGGCGAGTGTTCCGAGTTTGAGGCGGCTGTTCTGTCCGAGAGCTTCCACAGGGACGCTCCAGTCGAAGCCCGCGTTCACGCTCTGGTCGTGCAGGTTGGAGAAAAAGCGTCCGTTGCCGCTGCCGAAATTGTTCGGGAAAAAGTAGCGGCCACTGCCCTGCTCGAGCGCATACACGGTTTCGCGATTGTCGGGTTCGTCGCGGTCGGCGGTCGAGAAAGCCGCGCGCCATTCGAGACGCGAATCCATGAGGCCGGCCAGCTGATGCTCGCCCGAGAGCACGCTGCTAAAGATCGAGCGCGCCACGAATTGCAGGCGCGTGGACTGATAGTAGCCGGACGAGGAGCCCTGCGCGGAGAAGCCATCGATAATGCGCGTCTCATCGTCGGTGGAGCGATTGAACAGGGATTTCAGACTGATCTTGTCCGTTTGCGACAGGCGCGTGCTGAGGTTGAGCAGCGCGCCCCAGAGCACGGAGTAGGTGCCCTGGCGCACGGTGTAGTCGTCCTTGAGCTGCGCGATGCCCGTCGCGGGATCGATTTCCTGCGTCGGATAGCGCTCCTGTTTCTCGCGGTAGTTCATTTCGGAACTGTAGGACACTGAAGCGAGGTAGCCCACCGGCAGTTCGGCCACATCGAACTGGTCGCCGATGGAAAGATTCATTCCCATGTTGGGCATGGCGCTGCGCGTTTCCGGCGTCCACTGATTGTTGAACAATCCGAGCAGAGCGGAGCTTTGCGCGGCCGTGGGACGCGTATTGGGCGGCGTAGCCGGCACACCCGAAGGCAGCGCGCGCGTACCATCGTCGATACCCAGGAAATCGAGCCCGCCGCCTTTGTAGGTCGGCAAATCGCTGGAGGAATTGAGCGTGTTGAAGCCGGTGGAAATGCCCGCGCTCATGGTGAAGCTCGGGGGAAATTCCCTGGTATTGATTTTCACAAGACCACCGGAGAAGTTGCCCGGTTGGTCGGGCGTGAAAGTTTTCGCCGTGACCAGATTCTGAATCATGTTCGAGGGGAAGAGATCGAAGGGCACAACCTTCTTCTCGGGCTCGGGGCTGGGAATGGCAACGTCGTTGAGCTGCGTATTGCTGTAGCGCTCGCCGAGGCCGCGCACGTAGGTGTATTTGCCACCGACCACCGACACGCCGGTCACGCGCTTGACCGCGTCGGCGGCGTCGGAATCCGGCGAACGCTTGATTTGCTCTTCACTGATGGCGTCGCTCACTCCGGCGGCCTTTTTCTGAATGGCGAGCAAGGCGGCTTCGGAGTTTTTCACCGCGGCGGCTTCAACCACCACTTCCGCCATTTCGAAGGCTTCGGATTGCAAATCGATATTGATCGTGGTGAGTTTGCCCGCTTGCAGCGTCACATTTTTCACCAGTTTTTTCGTGTAGGAAACGTAGGACACCTGCAGGTCGTAATTGCCCGCAGTGAGATCCTTGATAGTGTACAAGCCATCAAGATTGGTGGTTGTACCTTTGCTTTTGCCAACCAGCAGCACATTCGCGCCGATCAGCGGCTCTCCGGTCGCCGCGTCCACGACCTTACCGGTCAGTGTGGCGGACTGGGAGAGCGCAAGCGAGGGGAAAAACAAAAGAAGGGCGACCACGATTTGTCGCCAGGAACGGGGGAACATCATTATGTCTTCTCGGACGTGATGAAACATACTCCAAGCTATCCGAGGCACGTTAGGGTCTCATTAGCGGCGGGTTATCTTTTTATGTGAATCCCGTTGCGATTTCCTCACATCCCCGCGTGCAATTCCCATCCCATGCCGCGGCAGCGTTGCACGATGCGGCACTCCTCGCCGACGAGCGATAGCGTGCTGCGAGTGACGCCGCCTGCAACTTTTCCGCCTCGGTGACGCGATGATTCATCGAGTCATACCCCTCGACCTGTGGATGCGGACTCGCGCAACGGCACTGTTACCCGCATTCCTGTTTCTGCTTACAAAATTGTAAGCAGGGATTAAGACCGCTGAAAGGTGCGCACAGTAACTTGACCACTGTAACGAGCGATGGACCATGTGGCAGGTCCATTGTGAAAGTAAAAACGCATCGTGTGTGGTATATCGTGTCAACGAAAACGCTGTTGCTAGTCCTACTGTGCCTGTCTCCGCTCCGGACCCCGACGCTCGCCGCGCAGGGTATCGGCGAGACGGGCGTTCCTCGCATCGCGGGTGGCGGACAGCAAACCGCCGCGATCGAGCACATCATGAGCAATGCCCAGGCGCTGAACGTGTACCGCACGGTATACGAGACGGCGTTTCTCCCGGCGACGACGCAGATGGAAGCGGCACGCGTGGCGAAAGCCGCCGGTTTCGTGATGCTGGTGGGACGCGACACCACGCTGGCGGTCATGGACGCCGAGCGCAAAGAGGAGTTCGCGGTGAAGGTGCGCAACCTCTTACGCAGCATCGATCCCGCGGTCAGTCCCCTCGTGGACGATTTCCAATGGCGTGCGGTGGAAATGATGCAATTCGCCACCGCCTACGATTATCTTCGCGGTGTGACAGGCACGCGCGACGCCGCTGCCGAGGTTGCGCTGTGTACCTTTGCCAACAACGCCTACCGGCGCCTCGATCAGCCCATTGTCGCGCGGAATAATCTCACCTTGAAGCTGGCCGCGGCCATGGGCTACACCGCTCTTGTGCTGCGGGATTCGCATACGCCGTTGTCCGATATTTCCCGCGCGGACATGTTCGCGCTCGCCATGGATCACATCCACCACACGATGTGGGGATATCAGAGCGATTCCACGGGCATGTACGGGTACAGCGAAGGTCCGTACTATTTCCGCTACGCCATGATGAGCGTGCTGCCCTTTTTCCTCGCCATCGACGATTTGTCCAGCGGCGGCACTCTCGACTTCGGTTCGCGCAGCTTCCCTTCGCCACTGCGCGAGGCGAAGTGGCAACGTCTGTTCGAATGGATCGCTTCCCTTCGTTTGCCCGATGGCAGTTTGCCGCCTTTCGAGGACACTTACATGCGCACGTGGTTTCCCGAAGTCGCAACCGTGGCATCGATCGATCCCTCGCTGCGTTCGCTCGATTGGCGCAACGTTGCCAACGGACAGCCGCTCAGCGCGAATGCGCTCAGCAATGAATTGAACAGGACCTTCGATTTCCGGGCAGAATATCTGTTGTTCCACACCCCCGATCAGTACGTCCCCGCGCCCGTACTACCTTCGCAGCTCATGCCTGCAGCCGGCTACGCCGTGCATCGCCAGGGATGGGACGCCGGCGACACCTATTTCGGCGTGATCGCGAAGAACGGTATCGCCCGCACCCATCGCTCGCCCAGCGGCAGCGGCCACAAGCATGCGAACGAAGGTGCGTTCATGCTGCACGCGGGCGGGCAACCGTTGATTATCGAGCCGGGCTATCACAGCAGCGACCAGCGCGACAGCCTCATCTACGCGCGCAATCACAATGTGCTGCTGGTGGACGGCGCCGGCCCCGACAGCACATCGTGGGGCAGCTTCCTCTTCGGCGTGGATGCGTTCATACAGGATACGCTGGCGAATCGCGATGGCGGGATGAATTCCGTCCGTACCGCGTATCAATCCGCCAGCGTGGAACGCGGATTTTACCTTCCGTCCTGGGACATGATCGCATTGCGCGACGAGGCCAGTTCCGACAGAAGGCGAAGCTTCACGCATCAATTGCATGGCAATGGAAACGCGAGCAACGGCAGCTACACGCTGAATGAAGCAACCGGCGTGGCAACGTGGACCTCCGGAGACATGCGCGTGAGCGCCCGTGTCACGGCCGTTGGTCTTGAGCCCGAGTGGAACACCGTTGCCCGCTTGCATGCGCCCTCCTACAGAACGTTTGAAACACACGACGCATTGTACAGCACGCTGTCGCTGGAGAACGTCGTGTTCCATACACTGCTTGTCCCGCATAATGTCTCCGACGAGGTCGTCTTTTCCCCGCTTGCCGGCGATCCTCACGTCTCCGCGATTCGCGCCGATGTGGCGAATCGCACAATGGTCAGCGTCGTTGCCAGCTCCGCGCGCATGTCGCGCGTGGTGTTCCCGGCGATCGGCGCTGTGTACTGCAATGCGCGTGCATGGCAAGGCATACTTGACTCCGCAGGCAGGCCGGTAGTCTGGATGCTCGACGAGGGCAGCACGTTGGAACGGTCCACGGGCCGCCTTGTGCTGTCCTCGCCCATGCCGCTTCGCGCGCATCTTCGTGAATCCGATCAGGGCATGGACATTTCCGTTCGCGACGCAGCCGCGCGCGAGCTTCAGGTTCGTGTCCCCTTTGTCCCCGCGCGCATCGAAGGCGCGGTCGAGAGCTGGAGCATGCAGGGCACCATGCTGCGCTTGCGCCTCCCGGGTCCCAATGCCGACATCCGTGTGGTGTACAGCGGCACGGTAACCGCGAGCGAAAGCATCGCGGCGGCACCCGCCTCTCTCCGGCTCGATGCACCCTGGCCCAATCCCGCAACGCGCTCCGCCGGCGCCTCGGTCACCGTTCGCGTGTCCGTGCCCTCCGGCACATCGGCGCGTCTGCTGCTCCGCGATGCGCTCGGTCGCACGCGCGTGCTGGTCGACGACTTCCGTGGTGATGGCGAGGAACGCTTGCAGTCCATACCCACGCACGATCTCGTGCCCGGTATGTATTTCCTGCGTCTGGAACGTGAAGACGGCGGTCCCGCTGTACAGCACAGCATGGTCATTCTGTAGTACGAAGTGCAATGTTTCGCGCGTGATGAGAAGAAAGGAGATGAGTATATGAAAGCCCTTGATTACGATCGCAACCGTCCCCCGGTGGCGCTGGCGCTGGCCCTCACGGCGGTGGCGTTGGCCTTTCTCCTGCTTGGCGGCTGTTCCGAGCCCCTGGCGCCCATGCTTCCCGAATGGGATGTGGACGCCAATCTTCCACTGGTGAACAAGACCTACACCATGCAGGACATGCTCAGCGACGACGATATGCTGCGCATCACACAGAATGGCGATCAGGTGCTGCTGGTCACGCGCAAATATCCGCTCAATGCCATTCGTATCGGCGACCATCTCCGTGTGGATGATCAGTCCTTCCGTCTCTCGGAAAAGCTGGACATCATTCGCTTCGACATCCCCGATTATCTCGATCAGGCGATGGATGTGTTCACGCTGTTCCCCACGCTGCCGCGCGGCTCACAGGTGGTGCCCTCCATGCGCAATGAACTGGGCATGGGCATAGAGATAGACGCGCGCGAGTGGTTCGAGGAAATGACCTTTGAAAGCGGTGCGCTCGCTCTGGAATTCACCAACAGCACGCCCGTACCCCTGCGCCTCGAGGCCATCCGGCTCGTGGGCCTGGACAATCGCGAGGTAGCGCGCAATTCCTACTCGGGCACGGTGCAACCGAACGCGAAAGTGAATCTTCCGGTCATGCGTCTCGACGGACTTACACTGTCCAGCCGCATGCGTCTGGCGTTCGACGTTTCCACGCCGGGCAGCGGCGGCGCCAATGTCAACGTGAGCAGCAGCCACTACCTCGGCGTGAAGGGGTCGATCGCCGACTCGCGGATTCTTTCCGTGAAGGGATTCGTGCCTTCGCAGCAGACAACCGTCAATGACAACATCGATCTCGCCGGCGCAACAGGCCTGCGGATAAAGGATGGATTGGTCCGTAGCGGCAGCATCTCCTTCGTGGTGAGCAATCACTTCAATCTCGGCGCGGATATCACCATCGGTCTCGGTGGCGCCACACGCGGGGGCGCGCCCCTCAGCACCAGCGCCACTGTGCCGGCGAAGGGCAGCAAAACCATCACGCTGGATTTGAGCGGCGCCGAATTGCGCCCGGTCAACGATCGGTTGCTTCCCTATCAGGCCCATATCGTGACGGAAGATGCGAGTGATCGCACCGTGCTGGTACGCCGTTACGACAGTGTTTCGGTGAATGGCAGTGTGAAAAGCGTGGCTTTCGACCGCATGACCGGCACGCTTGCACCGCGCACGCTGCGCATTCGTGAAATGGAAAAATCGAACTTCGGCATCGACCGCAAGATCAGCGGCTCGATCAAGCTGAACGAGGCGAACATGTGGGCCGCGCTGCGCAATCAGGCGGTGCTGCGTGTGGGCATTCAGGAGGCCTCGGTGTTGGGAAAAATGACCGGCGGCAGCAATGCGCGACTGAGCATTCCCCGACGCGACCTCGATGGCAACTCGCAAACCACCATCACCTTTGACCGTACGCAGGTGGTGAATTTCCTGAACTCGTTCACACCGGATTTACCGGACAGCCTGGGTATTGAGGGCACCTTTGTCCTGAATCCCGACGGACAGTCCGGCAGCGCGGCCGCGGAGGATTCAGTAGTCGGCGATCTCTTCGTGGAGTTTCCGCTCCGCTTCACACAAGTCAACGGCAGCGTGACCGACACGGTAGAAATGGTGATTGACGAAAGCACGCGCCGTAAGCTCACGGAAGTGAATGAGGGCACGATCACCTTCGTGCTGGAGAACCATTTGCCGACCTCGGTAACCATTCGTCCGGAATTTCTGGATAAGCGCTACGCCGTGCTCCTAGCCCCCGTCGCCGTGGATGGAAGCGCCATGGCCGTGCCCGCCGCTCCGGTGGACGGCAACGGGTATGTGACCGCGCCTCGCAGCGAGCGCATCGAGATGCGTTTCAGTGGTGCGGACTTCCTGGCCGTGTCGCGCGCGGCCTGGATACGCTTCACTCTGGCATTCAATGCCTCCGAACAGAGCGGCTGCACTTTCCGCAGCAGCGACTATGTGCGCGTGCGTGGCTTTGCACGCCTGAATGTCAGCAGCACGATCACGGAAAAATGATACGACTGGCGTCGATCATCCGGAAGAAAGGACTGGAAACCATGCATACATCACGACGATCGATACGCACCATTTTCATTGCGCTGCTCTGCCTCGCGGGCAGTGTGCAGGCGCAGACCATCGGCACCAGTGCGCGCATCACCGGCATGGGCAACAGCAGCGCCGGTCTTGTACGAGGCCTTGACGCGCTGAATGTGAACCCCGCGCAGCTCGTACCCGACGAGGATTTCACCATTTCCTTTGGTGTACTGCCCTTCGGCGCGCAGGCGGGTGCGGATTTCATGACCTACGAGTTGTACAACAAATTTTTTACCGGCACCATCAACGAGAAGGGGAAACGCGCGCCCACGTACCTCACCTCCACCGACAAGAATGAATTGCTCAATTCCTTCAGCAACGAGACGGGACATTTCTCGCACGACATTCGCTACACACTGTTCAACGCCCTGCTCACAACGCGCGCTATCACCGTGGCGGTGGGCATTACCGAACGCACGGGCAGCAATGTGGCGTTGCCGCGCTCCTATGCCGATTTCCTGTTCTTTGGCAACCCTCCCGGCAAGCGCTTCGATTTCAGCGAAACGCGTGTTTCCTCCGCGTGGACGCGGGATTACAGCGTGAGCTTCGCGCGAGAGATGTACGCCGCGCGGGACATGTCGCTGCTCGCGGGCGTCAGTTTCAAGTTGGTGCAGGGCATGGCGTATTTCGAAGTGGAGCGTTTCAACAGCCATTTTGTAACCGATCCCGAGACTTTCGAAGTGTCGGGCCGCGCGGATCTCGTGGCGCGTTACGCCGGCACGAAGGATTGGTTGACGAGCAACAATGATTTCCACTACAGTCTGTTCCCCTCGCCTGTCGGCAGTGGCTTCGGTATCGATCTGGGCGCACAACTGCGTTTCAACAAAAACTTCAGCGCTTCGCTCAGTTTCACCGATCTCGGATCCGTGACCTGGAATACCGATGTGAAGGAAATCGCAGCGAGCGAGGACTTCGTGATCTCGGATCTCAGCGACGGATCGCAAGTGGACGAGATCACCGAACGGCTCAACGGCACCGAGCGTGCGATTGGCAGCTTCAGCACACCGCTGCCCTCCGCGCTGGTGGTGGCGGGAGTAATCAGCATACCCAACGTTCCCCGAAGGGACGACACCTGGCATTTCACATTCGCATGGCGGCAGGGTTTCAACAATGTCGCCGGCAACACCACCAATCCCCGCATCGGTCTCGGTACCGAGATCGAGCTTCTGTACAATGTGGCATTCCGCTTCGGCGTGAATGTCGGCGGCATACGTCCGGTGACATTCGGAGCGGGTGTGGGCTTCATCGCCGACAACTTCAAGTTGGACATCGGCACCATGGACATCACACCGCATGTCAGCGACCGTTTCTCCGCCGTCGCAGTGGGCGTCAGTTCCCACTGGGACATCTAGAGTTCCGCGGCAACGCGGAAAACCAACCTCCTTCCCTTCCTCCAATCTCCGGCGCGGGTTCCGCTGCCCGCGATCGGAACAGAAATGCAAGCCCTCGGGCTTGCATTTCCGTTTTCGTCCGTCACACGATTGGCTGAACAAGCTCGCACCGCGAGAAACGGTGCTGCGCGTAATGGATGCTCCGCCAACCAATCCTGTACCGGCACGCATGCACGCGCTGCCATGCATCTGCCCGAGAACAAGCATGCGCACGCGGAAAACACAGGGACGCGGGACGGTCTTGCAACTGCATGGCGATGCTGGTAACTTTTGAGAATGGTTCGCTGGGCATATATCGGAGCGCTGCTGGGCATGCTGTGCATTGCGGAAATCGCAACGGCGCAGGCATCGTTGACACGCTCGTCCGGACCCGTGTTGCGTGAGTACCGGGTTCCGCTCGACAGCGGCACCTTGCGCGGCAGCGATCATCGCATCGTGAGTATGCGTACGCCCCGCATCGGTCTGGTGCTGAGCGGTGGCGGCGCGCGGGGATTGGCGCAAGTCGGTGTGATACGCGCGCTGGAGGAAGCCGGGATTCGCCCCGATTGCATTGTCGGAACGAGCATCGGCAGTGTCGTTGGCGGACTGTACGCCACGGGCTATTCGGCGACGCGGTTGAATGAACTTGTGCGCACACTGGATTGGGATCAGGTACTGCAGCTCGGAGATGGGTCGGACCGCCGTTCGCTCACGGCGGAGCAAAAGCCCGCCTCCGACCGCTCCGTCCTCACCCTGCGTTTCGATGGACTGCAACCGGTGCTTCCGCTCGCTGTGTCGAATGGTCAGCGATTGACGAACATGCTGAATGAACTCGTGCTGCAGGGCCTGTACCACAGCAACGATTTCGATTCGCTGGCGATACCTTTCCGCGCAGTGGCCACTGATCTGTACACTGGCAAACGCGTAGTGCTGGAACATGGAAGTCTCGCCGAGGCCCTGCGCGCCAGCGCGTCCATTCCGGTCATGTACACCGGTGTTGCCATGGATTCGATGCTGCTGGTGGACGGTGGCCTGGTGTCGAACATTCCCACCGATGTGGCACGTGCGATGGGTTGCGATTTGATTATCGTGGTCAACACGTCGAGTCCCCTTCGCGATGCCAGGCAAATCAACAATGCGTTGGAGACGCTGGACCAGGTATTCAACATCACCATGGGCGCACAGTCGGCGGAGCAATTGCGCGACGCCGATATTGTCATCAGTCCCGCATTGGGAGGTATGCTGGCCACGCGTTTCGATCTACGTGATTCGCTGTTGGCCGCCGGTTACGCGGCAGGGCTGCGTGCGGTACCGGAAATCCTGCATCGCATCCGAACCCATGTGGCCAACGGCAGCGGTATCGACGATCCGGATTGCGCTGCTTTCGCTTCCCTGCTCCCCGCGGACGCGTCGATGAACATCCTCCCGATCACGCGGCGCTGCGCTCTGCGTGAAGTGCTGGATTCCTGCATTGGCATCAACCTTTCCGGCGAGCAACTGGTCAGCGCGATACGTCTGGTGCGATCGGGCGACGACACGCATTACGATTTGCTTGTGCATGAGTACCCGCGGATCACGGGTATCGAGATGCAGGGCGTCACTCTGCTTGGCGCATCGGCGTTGTCCGGCATAGAATCGCGCTGGCGCAATCAGCGCATGAGCCATACGCACTTACGTCAGCTGCGCGAGTACGTGCTGGAGGAATACCGCATGCGCGGGTATTCGCTTGCGCGCATTGAGCAGTTCGAAGTCAACAGCGGCACAGGCGTTGTGACCATGCGCGTGAGCGAGGGCCGCATTGCGCGGTTGGCGGTCGAGGGCAATACGCGCACCGACCAGGTGGTGATCCTGCGCGAGCTGCCCTTGAACGAGGGCGAGGTGTTCCGCATTTCACAGGTGCGCGCGGGTCTGCAAAATCTCAACAGCCTTCAACTGTTCCACCATGTGACCTTCGATCTCAGCGGCGAAAGCGACAATGCGACCATGACCATCCGCGTCATCGAGCGGCCGTCGCAGATGTTGCAGCTCGGTGTGCTTGTGGATAACGAACGGAATGCGCAGTTCGGCGTGGTGCTGCGCGACGCCAACATTTTCGGTACCGGTACGGAGCTCAGCGGCAGTTTTCTCAGCGGCTCGAAGAACCGCAACTTCACGCTGGAATATCGGACCAATCGTCTTTTTTACACGCCGTTCAGTCTCACCGGACGCGCTTACGCGGGTTTTCGCGATTACAATTTCTTCGAAGACGTGGCGGGCGTGCCACGCACGCGCTATGAGCGTGCAGTGACTTCGGTGTACCGACGCATCGCCTACGGAGCCACAGCGGCGCTGGGACTGAATCTCCAGCGCTTCGGCGCGCTGCAGGGCACGTTCCGCATCGAGCAGCAGGAATTGCGCAGCACAGAATTTCGCACGCCCTTCGCCGAAGCTTTCACCGAGCGACACTTTCTGGCAAGCGTGGGACTGACGGCCACGGTGGACACGAAGGACCGCTACTCCTTCCCCCGCAGGGGCGTGCTGTTTCAATCCTCGTACACCTCCGCGCAGGCCGCCTTGGGAAGCGAGGTCTCGTTTTCCCGGCTGTACGCGAGCTATGAATTCTGGGCGGGCGTGGGTGGCGACGTCGTGGTGCTGCACCCTCACCTGGCTTTCGGTTACGGCGACAAGTCCATGCCTCTCACCGAGGAGTTCCGGCTCGGCGGGTTGCAGTCCGTCATCGGAATGCGGGAGAACGAGTTCACGGGCCGGCAGATCATCACCGCAGGTATGGAGTTGCGCTACACATTACCCTTCGACATACTGTTCGAAAGCCACGTGTCACTGCGCTACGATCTCGGACGCACCTGGGAGGAGCCGGAACTCGTGCGCTTGTCGGATCTGCGGCATGGCGCGGGTTTACTGCTCGGACTCGACACGCCCATCGGCCCGGCGCTGTTCGGCATCGGAAAGAGCTTTTACTTTGTCCGCAACAATCCGGAGACACCGGTGAAATTCGGACCCACGAGCATGTATTTCTCCATCGGCGTCGAGCTCGAATAGCACATGAACGGGCGAACCCCGACGGTGGCCGGGGTTCGCGAATGGGTCGGATGTGAGCACCGTCACTCTGCGCCACGTGTACGGAGGAATTCCGTCAGCAGGCGTACGCCAATGCCGGTGGCACCTTTCGGATGGTAATCGGTGGCTTTTTCGAAGGTGGATGTCCCGGCGATATCCAGATGAACCCAGGGAGCATCGCCCGCGAAGTGGCGAAGGAAGGCCGCGGCGGTGATGGCTCCGCCCCAACGACCGGCCACATTTTTCATATCGGCCACATCGCTTTCCAGCATTGTTCCATATTCCTCGTACAACGGCAATTCCCACACGCGCTCGTGGCAGCGCTCGCCAGCTTCACGTAACGCGTTCATCATGTCGGCGTCGGTACCCATCATGCCGGTGGCGTGCGTGGCAAGGGCCACCACGATGGCGCCGGTGAGAGTGGCGACGTCGATCACCCCGGCGGGTTTGTAGCGCTGCGCGTACACCAACGCATCGGCCAGGATCAGCCGACCTTCGGCATCGGTGTTCAGGACCTCGACGGTGCTGCCGTCGGACATGGTGATGATGTCGCCCGGGCACATGGCTGCTCCGCCGGTCATATTGTCGGTAACGGGAATCAGGCCCACGATACGCAGCGGCAGTTTCAGCTTTGCCGCCGCCATGATGGTGGCGAGCACCACCGCCGCGCCGCTCATATCGGTTTTCATATCTTCCATGGCGGAGGCGGGTTTGATGGACAGCCCACCGGAATCGAAGGTGATGCCCTTTCCCACCAGTACCCAGGGTTTGAGGCGGCGCTTTTTGTCGTTGTATTCCATGACAATGAAGCGCGGTTCATGCTCGCTGCCTCGGTTGACCGCCAGCAAGCCGCCCATTTTATTCGTGGCGATTTCGCTGCGATTGAGCACAACCGTGTTCACAAGCAGCTTTTTCCCCAGTGCCACAGCTTCACGAGCAAGCGCTTCCGGATGCAGGACGTTGGCAGGTGCGTTCGAGAGATTGCGCGCGTACTCCACGGCTTCGGCCAGCACCAGCGCATGCTGTATCGCATCCTTCATGCGGCTCTGAAATCCCTCGTCCACGGTGGCGATGAGTATTTCGGAGAGCTGTGTGCTTTTTTCCTGTTTCTTTTTCCCGACAAAAGCATCGTATTTATACAGCGCGAGCAATGCCCCTTCGGCCATGGCTGTCACAGCATCGGGAAAGGAAACAGCCGGGATTTTCCGCACATGCTCGTCCAGCGGGCAGTACACCGCCAGCTTTGACGCGTGCGACACGGCACGCGCAGCTTGCGCGCCGGCCCGGCGCAGGCGCTCGATGGTCAATTCCTCCATGGCACCCAAACCCACGAGAATGAAGCGCGACTCGGCGGTGGGCACGGCCACGCGTTCGTCGGCTTTGCCCGTGAACTGCCCCGACGCCCGGAGTTGCTTGACCACGCCCTGCAATCCGGGAGCGATGCGCGCTATCGCCGCATCGGCGGCGGATGGATTGGAAAACAGGAGGAGGGCATGCACATCGGCGGCAATGCGCGCGGGTGAACCATAGTGTCCGGTGCATTTGATCATGGCGTTCTCCAATTTGCCCGCGCGGGAGAAGCGCCACGCGGTAGTGACGGGGTGGGTTGTCGATGCAACAGCACAGTGTAGGATAAAACACCGTCACATCCAACACCCGACGCTCGACATGAGCGTGGCGGGAGGGATGTGGCAGACAAGCGCGGCGCGGCGGAGCGCGATCACCCTTTCGGATTGGCGGGGCGGATATCGATTTCGCTGAGCAGTGCGCGGCGCTCCATGCGAAGGGCGTCGAGTATGGTGTCGGCAACATTCTCCGAACTGAGAATGGCCGCACGGTTCGGCGTCATGGACGTATCGTCGAAGAATCGCGTATCTGTGGAGCCGGGGTACACGCTGATGACACGCACATTGCGCTCGCGCACTTCCAGCATCAGTGATTGCGCGAGTCCGCGGACGGCAAATTTACTCGCAGCGTAGGCCGTTCCACCGGCGAAGCCATTCTTACCGGCGAGCGAGGATACAAGCACCACGTCGCCCCCGCCTGCCTCGATCATTTCCGGAACGGTATGACGCAGCGTGAGAAACACGCCGCGGACATTCGTATTCATTACCGCGTCAAAGTCCTCGGTGCGCAATTCCGTGAGTGGACGAAAAATTCCGAAGCCGGCATTTGCCACCACCACACGCACCACGCCAAGCGTGAGGCGCACTTTCTCCAGAAAGGCCGCGACCTCATCCTCCCGCGAGACATCCACCTGACCGATCACTAGATTGCGCGCATGCTCTCCGGCATCGCGTCGCAATTCCTCGAGGCGATAGTGCGAGCGACCGCATGCGGCGACTCGCGCGCCCTCGGCCAGCATTTTCAATGTGAGTGCACGACCGATGCCACTGCTGGCTCCGGTAACGAGACAGACGGTTTCTTCGAAATGCATCACAGGCCTCCACCGATTGGTTGCATGCGGATTTCCTCAATCATTACGCCCGAAGGAGCTGCGCAGGCGTGCAGGATGCTCGCCGCAACATCGTCGGGCGACATCATTTTGACACCATGCTTCTCACGCACACGCTCGGGCCAAATCGGCGTATTGGTGGCACCCGGGTACACAGTGATGACGCGGACGCCCGACTTGCGCACCTCAAGACGCAGGCAATCCGCCATGGCTTTGAGGCCCGCCTTGCCCGCGCTGTACACGGAACTATCGGGAAAGGCATGCACCGCGGCCATGGACGACACCATCACGATGGTACCGTCGCCCCGCTCGACCATGCCTGGCAACACGGCCTTGGTGGTGAGAAAGGATCCGCGCAGGTTGGTGGCGGTGAGACGGTCGAAATCCTCCACCGACGTGTCCATGAAGGAGCGGAACACCGTTGTGCCGGCATTGTTGATCAGCACATGCACCGGCCCGAACTGCTCGAGAATGCGTTGATGGGCCGCCCCGACCTCGGTGGCCGAGGAAACGTCGCAGGGCAGAGCATGCACCTCACCTTCGGTGATTGCCGCGACGGTAGTGGAGAGGAGTTGAGGATTACGCGCCGAGGCAATGACGCGCGCGCCCTCGCGTGCGAAGGCCACGCACAGCGCCTGTCCGATGCCCGTGCTGGCACCGGTGATCCAAATCGTCGATGCTCGCAGATCCATGTTAAAACCCCGTGTTGATGAGACGGAGAAATTCCTCGCGTGTTTTCTGATTACTACGGAAGGCGCCCAGCATTTCGCTGGTGGTCGCCACGCTGTTCTGCTTCTGTACCCCACGCATCATCATGCACATATGACGTCCCTCGCACACCACCGCCACGCCCAGCGGATGCAGCGCTTGCTGCAGAGCTTCGGCGATCTGCTGCGTCATGCGCTCCTGCACCTGCAAGCGCCGGGAGAACACTTCCACCAGACGGGGGATTTTGCTCAGGCCGATTATTTTCCCGTTAGGGATGTAGGCCACATGGCATTTCCCGAAAAACGGCAACATGTGATGTTCGCACATTGAATAGAAATCGATATCCTTGACGATGACCATTTCGCTGTATTCCTCTTCGAACACGGCGCCATTGAGGACATCATCGATGTTCATCCCATATCCCTGCGTGAGGAAGCGCATGGCTTTGGCAACGCGGTACGGCGTACGTTTCAGGCCTTCGCGCTCGGGATCCTCGCCCAACCGCTGGAGCATGTCGTACACATGTGCTTCGAATTCGGGTTCATGATCGTCCTGCCGCGTCTCCATCACTCCTCCCCCCGGTAATCCACGATATTTTTCTCCGTTTCGAATAAACGAACATTATGCAAGCGCCCCTGCGGGATGCGATGCACGAGTTGCTTCCAGATCGCGATGGCGATGTTCTCGGCCGTAGGAATCACACCTCGCATGAAATCCACGTCCTCGTTCAGATTCTTGTGGTCCACTTTCGCGAGTACGTACTCCTGGATCACATCCTTCAGTTGCTTGAGATCGACAACGTAGCCGGTTTCGGGATCGACATCGCCCGCGACGGTGACCTCCAGATAGTAGTTGTGACCATGCCCGGCCGGATTGTTGCATTTGCCAAACACCTCGGCGTTGCGCTCATCGCTCCACGCCGGATTGTACAGCCGATGCCCTGCGGAAAAATGCTCCCTGCGCGTGACGTACATCATGACGCGAGATCTCCTATCAGACTGCGCCGCAACTCTCCTTCAAGCGGAACATCGGCGCTGCATTCGGGGTGGCATGCGGTGATGAAGGCCGGGACATGCTCGTCGCGAAACAGCTGCGCCTGCTCATCGGTCAAGCTGAAACGCACATAGAGCACATCGCTTTCGCAGGCGATATCATCGTCCACTTCGAAGCCCGCAGCAATGCGTTCGTCTCCGACACGCATACCCAGACAGCCATGCGTCAGACCGCTCATTCGCTTGAGCCGCTCGTCCAGCGAGGAAAACTCTGGCACGCTGATGATCAATGTGCCACTGAGTTCATTGCGCCTCGGCACCAGCAGATTGAAGCAACTCAGCTCCAGCGCGATACGTTCGCGGGAATCGTCGCGCTCGGTGCGAATCATCTCCTGCACCTGAAAGCGCACGGTGTCGCGGTTTTCAAAAATCAGCACACAGGCGTCGGAAATGTTGATGCGCCGCAGCGCGCGCAGAGCCGACATCTCCTTGCGCATCCGCGCACGATCGATTTCGTAGGCTTCGATGCTCTGAATGTCGTCGACAGTGAGAAGTTCCATTGTTGAGAGCTTACTTCGTGGTTAAGATACTTCGTTCGAGGAGTGGAGCCGGGAGCTATCGCGGGGCACGATTCGGATTTATTTATCGCATTGCCGTCACAGGACGGCCAGGATTTCGTCCACATGTCCTTTGACTTTCACTTTCGGGAACACCTGCACGACTACACCATTCGCATCGATGATCACAGTACTGCGTTCGATGCCCATGAACGTTCTGCCATACATGCTTTTCTCTTTCCAGGCTCCATAGGCCTCGAGCACGGTGTGGGATTCGTCGCTGAGCAATTCAAACGGCAATTCAAGTTTCTGCTGAAATTTCCGATGCGATGCTATGGAATCGGCCGAAACCCCGAAGACCAACGCTCCGGCGGCCTGAATGCGTGCGAAGTTGTCGCGGAAGTCGCAGGCTTCCTGCGTGCATCCGGGCGTGTTGTCTTTGGGATAGAAATAGAGTACGACCGTTTTGCCTTTGAGGTCTTTCAGTGACACGTTGGTGCCACTGGAGGAAGGGAGGGAAAACGCGGGGGCTTTTTTACCGACAGCGATCATCGTACTGCTCCGTCAGGAAAGGGTGCGAATATCATCCGGCCGCGGATTCACGCGGCGTGTGACAGGAAAAGGAACGGAAAAGGGCGCGGCCACAACGTCGGGTTGTCAGTCCAGCCGGTGGCCGCATTTCTTGTATCGGCGAGCGCCGCGATGTGGCGGTGCGGTGCGTCAGGCGATGGCCGCGAGTTCGGCCTTGATCGCTTCGTAATCGGGTTCGATGCCGGGATTCTCGGCAATCCACTGGTAGCGGATCACGCCTTCGCCATCGATGATGAACACCGAACGCTGCGCGGCGGTGTAGCCTTCCATGCCTGCGAAGTTGTCGAGCGCCACGCCATAGGCCTGTGTGGCCTCGCGGCGGTAATCGGACAGCACAGGAAACTCGAGGCCGTTCTTGCCGGCGAAGGCGCCGTTGGCGAAGGGAGCATCGACACTGATACCGATCACGTTGGCATTGAGCGAATTAAGTTCCGCCATGGAATCGCGGAACGAGCACATTTCCTTTTCACACACACTGGTGAATGCCGCCGGGAAAAAGGCGAGTACTGTCTTTTTTCCCTGGAATTCATCCAGCGTCCTGATCGTCCTGTTGGTGTCCGGCAACGAAAATGCCGGGGCCTTGTTTCCTGGTGCGGGCATGGGTACTCCTTGTTTACGGTTATTTGGCTTTGCAGCCGATTTTCACAGTGACCTGATACTCCACCGTGCTCGCGTCCACCATGCGTCCGCGCACGGATTGCATCTCGAACCATGCCACACTGTGCGTATCCGCGACGGCCGTAAGTGCTTGCTTGATCGCCGCTTCGATGCCTTCGGTCGAGATGCCGACCACTTCCTTGTACTCGAAAATCGATGCCATGTGATAGAATCCTTGAATTATGGAAAAACACGGGCGCGCGCGATAGCGTTCCGCCCTCGGTGAATTATCGCGTCATATCGTAGTATTTGAGCACGTACTCGGAGACCATGCGGTCGGTGTTGAACACGGGAATGAGCGTCTCCATCGAACGACGCACGCGCTGCAACCATTTCCTGGGCAAACCGAACTCGTCACGTTCGTAGAATGCCGGGATAAGCTCGTACTCGAGCAAGGTGTAGAGTGCCTGTGCGTCGCGCTCGTCTTGCACGGCGGCGTCCTCCGCATGCTCGTCGCCTCCGATACTCCAACCGTTGCTTCCATCGTAGCCTTCGCGCCACCAGCCATCCTGAATACTGAGATTCAGTCCGCCGTGGATCAGAATCTTCATTCCACTGGTGCCGCTGGCTTCCATCGGACGACGCGGCGTGTTGAGCCACACATCGACGCCGGAAATCATATGCCGCGCAACATTGATGTCGTAGTTTTCAAGGTACACGACCTTGCCGAACAGTGCGGGATTTTTGGTAAAACCGACGATCTGTTGAATGAAGCGTTTTCCTTCGTCATCGCGAGGATGTGCCTTGCCGGCGAATACCAGTTGCACCGGCCGATCCTCGTTGTTTATCAACTCCGCGATGCGGTTGAAATCACGGAAGAACAGCGGCGCCCGCTTGTACGTGGCGAAACGCCGTGCGAATCCAATGGTCAGCACGTCGGGATTGAGGATGGAATCCTGCAGCGTCGCATACTCCGCATGCGCATGGGAGGCCTGATGCCGCAACATGCGGCGCACGTATTCGATGAAATCGCGGCGCAATCCATAGCGCAGCGCCCAGAGATCCGAATCGGGGATGAGATCGGGATCCGAGACCTGCGACCAGATGGCCTGTTTCTTCAGATAGTAAATCCACTTCTCGCCAAGATGTTTATGCCAGAATTGTCGGGTGCGGTAGGCCATCCAGCCGAGGATGTGGACACCGTTGGTGATGTGGCCTATGGGTACCTCGTCGGGGCTGGTCGCGCCGAACAACTCCATCCACATTTCACGGCTCACGCGTCCATGCAATTCGCTCACCCCGTTGGCGGCGCGCGACATGCGCAGCGCGAGCACCGTCATGCAAAATGGTTCTTCCGCATCCGCTGGATGTTCGCGACCGTAGGCCATCACTTCGTGCTGTGTCAGACCGAGCGTATCGCGAAAGCTCCCGAACATGTGGTCCAGCAGATCGGCGCTGAAGCGATCGTGACCGGCAGGCACGGGGGTATGCGTGGTGAACACGCAATGCTGACGCACCCACTGTTCCGCGTGCTC
Organism: Bacteroidota bacterium; assembly: GCA_035362335.1. Classification (GTDB taxonomy): domain Bacteria; phylum Bacteroidota; class Ignavibacteria; order SZUA-365; family SZUA-365; genus JAOSJT01. The sequence continues at coordinate 91,389 of DAOSDL010000005.1, read as the reverse complement.
ACGGGTGGTTCCGGCCGCGAGGCGTTCGCGCAGCAATTCGAGTGTGAGAAAGGCGCTGTGCCCCTCGTTCATGTGATACACCCAGGGATGCATATCGAGCTGACGGAGGAAGCGCACGCCGCCGATACCGATCACGATTTCCTGCATCACGCGTGTGGTGCTGTCGCCGCCATACACGCGCGCGGTAATCTCGCGGTGATGGAGGTCGTTCTCGGGGCGATTCGTATCGAGCAGATACAGCACCGCCCGTCCGACCTTGACGCGATAGGCGTGGAAGCTCACTCGCGCGTGACCGATTTCCACCGAAGCCACGATGGGGTTTCCGGCTTCGTCGGTGACAAGTTCGAGCGGAAGCGAGGCGGGATTCAGGAGGGGGTAGGATTCGTTCTGCCAACCATCGGGACCGATAGATTGCTGGAAGTATCCATTGCGGTAGAACAGACTGATACCGATGAACGGGACGCCGAGATCGCTGGCGGACTTTGTATGATCGCCGGCGAGGATCCCGAGGCCACCGCTGTACACGGGCAGGCATTCGTGCAGACCGAACTCCGCGCTGAAGTAGGCGACGCATTTGTCCTCATGCCCATCGATATGTGCGTGATACCAGGTATCGTCCTTGCGCATGTAATCGTCGAACTCCTGGAGAATGTCCTCGACACGCTCGAGGAACTCCTTTTCGGACAGGCGTGCGCGCAATTCATCGCGTGAAATGGCCTGCAGCACGGCCACGGCATTATGATTGGAGGATCGCCACTTGCGCTCGGACAGGGTGTGGAAAATGTCCTGCGCCCTGGGATTCCAGGTCCACCAGAGGTTGTAGGCGAGTTCGCGCAATCCGTCACTTGCGGTTTCGATGCGGCGAAGAAGTGCTGAATTCATGTAGGAAACCTTCCTGAATGTTCGCTATGGTATATCCTGTCCGGCGGAGGAACGAGTGTATACTGCGGGACAATACGTTGTTCGCCGTTCAGTCGTCGCATGCTTTCGCGCACAGGGGCGGGTTGGATGGTGAGGATGCCATCCCGGCGTCGCCCAGCCAATTCGAAGCACGCACGGAGAGAAAGTAAGATAGGCCACGAGGTCGGATTGTACAACCGGTGGCGTGTTGTCCGCGTTACACGGGGTGGTTGCGGGTGCGGTGCAGGCCAGCATTGTTGAACTTGGATTGCAGTGTTGGGGTCGGGAGGCATGGTGCGTTGACATTTGGCCGCATGGCTCCCCTAGTGGCACGGATTTGTGAGCGAGGGGCCAAAGGTGGATTCATGAATCGACCAAACCCTCGCTCCGGACCCGGCCCCGCCCCGAGCAGCGTGCGTGCCGGCCTGTCAGGGGTCAGGGAGGAGCCAAAGGTGGATTCATGAATCGACCAAACCCCCTCTCCGGACCCCGCGCCGCCCCGAGGAGGGTGCGTGCCGGGCTGCCAGGGGTCAGGGAGGAGCCAAAGGTGGATTCATGAATCGACCAAACCCCCTCCCCGGACCCGGCCCCGCCCCGAGCAGCGTGCGTGCCGGGCTGTCAGGGGTCAGGGAGGAGCCAAAGGTGGATTCATGAATCGACCAAAGCCTCGCTCTGCATGCCGGACGCGGATAAATCCGAGCCGGAATGGACCCGCCCAGCGCTCCACGACCATTATTTCACACCATTCACTCTTTTTCTCTGCGCTTCAACCCGCACCTCCCCCGCCCACTCGACATCCCTCGGACGCCTCGGACCTCCCCGCGCTCACACCGCGCTTCAGCACCCCGCTACCTGTTTCCTCACCGCTTCCCGAAAAACACTTTACCCGGACCCAATCGTCCGAAACACCATCCGCCCGATCCACCCTTCGACGCGCCCACAACAATCGCCGCAATCTCCGGCTCGCATTTCCTCAGTGGACGTAACAGTCGACTCCTCATCACATAGGCCCGCCCCAACAACATACTGTCCAGAGGACATTCCAGAAGCTCATCCGCGCTGCCCTCGGTGATAACCGACAGCACGTCCTCCATCGCCGCCGCGGCCTCCGCCGCAACGCGTGCGCAGCTGTCCTCCGATAGCCCCACGTGCAGAAACTCCCGTCCCACCTCGTCGATCAGCTGCGCAATTTCCGCCTCGTCGTACACGACACGGTCCATGTAGCCAATTCTCCAATACGATTTGTCGCGTACTCCTCGGAGCGTGTTGATACGCCGAGCACTGCTCATTTTCAATTGCCCGACGAACATGGGAATCATCATCGTCCGCCGCCGGTACAGCCGCTCCAGCATGCGCATCGCGACACGGCGAATGATGTTCCGTCGGGAGACGATGGTAACAACAAGGACCACCGCCATCGGAAGGATGTTCATCGCGTCCACCCGCACATGCGGCTGGCGATGCTGCGCACTGCCGATGAAGTCAATAAACTCCTCGCCGTACGCGCTCAGCCGTAACACCCCTCCCCTGTACTCGCCCAAGGGAGGCGAACCCTTCCGCACCGGCAAGACGAGATGGTACGTCCCGGGTTCGGAATAATCGTGATACGGCGATCTGTTGAAACTCAGTTTTCCATCAGCTGTCATCGCTCACTCCATCGGCTCCCTACCAATGAATACAGATGCTACGAATCGTCAACCTAAAACACTGACATCGGATATGCAAGACGATTTTTCACCACTTCTCGAGCCGCTCCACGACGACCACTGCAGCCGGCTGGCTCGCACCACTCTATCTATTCACCGAAAGCGGTGTCAGGCGGAGCGGACGAAACAGCAACTCCTCGGCCTCGATGGTGCGCCATAATTGCCGACGCGCCTGTTCATCCCCGATCTGCGCCCACGCTCGGTCAAGACGCGCTGCCAGCGTGTCGCGCAATTCGATGCGGTGCCTCAAGTCCGATATCTGCATCCATCCATGCTGACGAAACAGCGTCCAGAGTTTGGACACCACGACGCGCGGCGACGCATGTTCCGTACCGGACAACACTGCCCGAATTCTCCTCTCTGCCCCGCTGTCCCACGTCACCTCGGCGGCAGGGTTCAGTCCGCTGCGCGTGGCGTCGCGCTGCAATCGGGCCATGAACGGACTCCGTACATCCACACGCACACGAGAGGCGTCGTCCGCAAAACCCCGTTCCACAAGCAAGGTCGCCAAACCCCGGCATTGCGTCTCGGTCAGATTGCTTCGCACAAGATCGAGACCGCGCGCGATGAGTACATCGCCCATAGGCCCTTGCAGCAGGGGCAACAGGCGCCCGATGGCTTGAGCGACGAACTGTCCCTGGCGGTAACAGCGCGTGTGATCGCCGTATTGGAAGCCCTTGCGCTGACGCAATGCCTGGAGCTGAGCGCCAGGCTGCTCGTAACCGAGAACTTCGAGTATGCCGAACATGTCGGAAAATCCCACTTCGACCCAGTATCCAATGCTGTCGCGCCCGCACAATCGCGCCACCCGCCGCAGCAATTCCGGTCGTCCGCGCGCAGCACGGACATTGGAAATGATGTTGGAGGCCTCGTTCTCGTATCCGAGATCGGAACGCGTCCCCCGCGGCACACCGGTGATGCGCAGTGTGCCTTGCTCCAAATCCACGGTCAGAAGCTGAATCGCATCCGCGCGACCGCTCTCCCTGCCGAGACGACTGTCGATTCCGATGAGAAGGATGTCCAGGCTGCGGTTGCCAGCCACGGGCGCCTCGGGGAATTCCATGCTCGCCAGGTCCTCGTCCACGCGAATGTCGAGTGGGGGCAGGACCGGAGCGCTGTCGAGTCCACGCGGCATGCTGTCCTGCAGCCGGAAGAGAAGAAGGGCCGAATCACGTTCGGCCGCGCGATGCGCCGGACGCACCAGGCGATCGAGCCGTGCGGTCGAGCGTGCGGTCTGTTCCAAAACGCTTACCGCTGTTCGCGCGCCCACTGTCTCGGGAGCGTCAACGACTCCAGCAACGGGACCGACACGGGCTATGACACTCCACAATGCGAGCAACAGCAATGCTGCCGCATGCGCCATCAGCACACGGCGCAAAAGCATGCGGCGACGCTTGCGGCGCAGCACATAGAGGCGATGTCGTTCGTACGTGTTCATGACATTCAGACCGGGGCCGTAGACCGTGCATCGACTAAGCGCAACCATGTGCGGTCGACGCGAGTGTGCAACGCGCATCACCCGGACGCGTCCAGGGCAGTAGCGGGCATCCCGCCCACCCCGCTTATTGCGTGGTCTTGTATATCAGCGTGTCACCGGTGCGCAGAAAACGTCGCACAGGATTCCACGAGCGCAAATCCTCCACGCTCACATCATACTTCTTCGCAATGCTGTACATCGTTTCACCGCGCTCCACCACGTGAACGCGGGTGACCATAGCTGCCGGGGTTGCGTCGCGCTGTGTCGCGCCCGCTGCGGGATTCGACGATGCTTGCACGTTCGGCGCATTGGGCACCTTCGCAGGCGACGTGGCCGCTGGCGTCGGGGCCGCTGGCGTCGTGGCCGCTGGCGTCGTGGCCGCTGGCGTCGGCGTGCTCACGGCAGGCGTGTTCGTCGTGGGCGGCGTGGCGACGGGTTTCACGGGATTGCGCGAGGTGTTTCCGCTTTCCTTGTTTGCGCCACGTTGCGGTGTGTCGTTCATCGAGGCGCCTTTTGGATCGCGACCGGGATTGCGTATGATCAACTCCTGACCAATCACGATGTTGTTGCCCTTGATCTTGTTCTCTTCGCGCAGTGCCGAAACAGTCACACCGTATTCACGTGCGATACTGTTGAGGTTGTCGCCGCGCTGCACGATATGTGTCACGCTGCGTCCGTCCTTGCCTCCTTCGCGTTGCTGCACGGAAGTGGCCGGAGCGGCAGCCATTGCCGAGGGTTTCTCGCCCGGTGCGCCACGCAGTTGCAGCACCTGTCCGGGACGCAGATTGTCGCCTGACAGCGCGTTCCACGTGCGCAAGTCCTTGACCGCCACTCCCGTCGCACGCGCGATGCTGTAGAGATTGTCGCCCGGCTTGACGGTGTAGGAGCCGACCGGTAACGGTGCGACCTCATTTTTCACCTCGGTCTCTGTGCTTGCAACGCGCTCTCCCACAACCGCCACGTTCTGCGCTTGTACTTGCGTACTCTTCACGGGAGTGGTGACCACGGAGGTTTTTGCAGGGACAGTCTCCACGGTCGCTGCCGGACGCGCTGAAGTCACCGAGGCTTTCTCCGCCGATGTCGGAGGTCCGGGTTTGCGTGTGCTGGAGGCGAGCTTGGGATCGTAGAGAAAAAGGGATTGGCCGCTCTGAATCGACTCGTCCTTCAAGCCGTTCCAGCGCTTGAGATCGTCCACCGCAATGTTATGCATCGTGGCGATACGATACAGGGTCTCGCCTTTGAGCACCACATGCATGGAATCCTTGCCCTGGCGAGGCGTCGACTCCTCCCGCATCGGGGCTGTCACTTCCCTATTCGCGGGACGCACTTCCTGCTTTGTCGCGACGGTTTCCTTCCTCGCAGCGTTTTCCTGCTGTGTCACTACGTTTTCCGCCGGGCGCACACGCAAGGTTTTCCCCGTCTTCACACGAGCGGATTTCAGACCATTCCACTCCATGAGATTCTGTATCGTGACGTCGAAGGTCTGGGCGATACTCGCCAGGGATTCTCCCCTGCGAACCTTGTGCGTCTCGACAGTGGGAGCTGCTGTGGCGCGAGCGGAAGTCGCCGGTAACTCTCGATCATTCGCTGTCACCGACGTCGTCGCCACATTCGCCACAGGGGCGGCGGGCGGGGGCGTCTCGGGCGAGGCCGTCGCCAACGAAGGCCCGATGGTTGTGTCGCTGCGAGGCCCGCGCACCCACACGGCCAGCGTGCTGCCAGCGAGGAGACGTTGGTCAGGAGCCATGTTGTTCCAGCGTATCAAATCATGTACGGTCACTCCGTAATACTGCGCAATGCCGCCGAGCGTCATTCCCGGTTCCACCTGCAAATTTACGCGCGTGCGTCCCTCCGTGCGCTTGAGCGGATCGCGCTCGTTGCGCGGCGCACTGAGATTGTCTATCGCCACGGCATGCGTGCTGCGCGTCACCGCTTCCTTGTGCGGCACCGCTAGCACCTCACCCACCTTGAGGGATCGGGCGCTGGCCATGTTGTTCGCCTTAACAATTTGACCGACAGTCACCTTGTACTTTTTGGCAATCTTGTAGAGTGTTTCACCCCGCTTCACCTTGTGCTGCGACACCACCATTTCCACCGATGTGGCATCAACCGGAGGGGCGTAGGGTTTGACTTCAGCGAAGGAGAGGTCGAACATGCCGCGTGTGCCTTTCGGAATGCGGAGCACGTGACGCTTGCGCGGCGTGGTACTCTGCAACAGCATGGGATTGTAAGCCTGCAACTCCTCCATCCCGATACCAACACATTTTGCGAGATCCTCCAGGTGGTAGGTGTCGAACACGCTCACGGTATCGTACTCGAGGGGGCGGTGCAGCATTACATCGGTGAGATCGTACTCCTGAGGATCGAGGGCGATGATGGAAACGGCGATGTACCGCGGCACGTAGTTCTGCGTTTCGTCGGGCAGCAACGGACGGATGTCCCAATACGAAGGGTTCTTGATACCGGATTTCTTGATCGCGCGGCTGATGCGTCCCGCACCTGCGTTGTAGGCCGCGAGCGCGAGATGCCAATCGCCGAAGGTGTTGTACAGGTCACGTAGATGCCGCGCGGCTGCCCGTGTGGATTTCTCAGGATCGCAGCGGTCATCGGTGAAATAGTCCCCTTCCAGTCCATACATCTCACCGGTGGATTTCAGGAATTGCCACAGTCCGACACATTTGGCCCAGGAGCGCGCAATGGGATTGACACCGCTTTCTATCATGGTCAGATAAATGATTTCCGGCGGCATGCCCTCTTCGCGGAGAATCGGCTCCATCACAGGAAAGTATCGACCGGAACGCTCGAACCATTTCACGAAATGCTTGCGCATCTTCGTGGTGAAATACACGATGTTCTTTTCCACCTCCACATTCAATGGCAATGGAATGGTCGTGGGCCGTGGCTCCTTGAAATGCAACGTCGTTAAATCAATGCTGTCCGCTTCGACGCTCTCGTCCGCCAACAACTGCAGGGCCGACATCGGCACCTCCACAGCACTGTTGGCGATCACAGGTTCGCAGCTCTTGTACAGCGCGGTGAGCTTGGCCAGCAACTCCGTGTACACGGGATCGGCTTCGATGTCGGGAAGATAGCTGGCGCGGTCCAGCTTCTCCGATGCCAACGCGCACTGCCGCAATGTGGTAAACGTATCCTGCTGCGCCAAGGCCTTGCTCGCGAGCACGATGTGCAAACGCGCCCTGTCCATCAGCGGCTCTTTCTCCGATGCCTCGACAGCGGGCGCGATGGGATCGTCGCCAAAATCGATGTCGGGACGTGGGAGAAAGGGTTCGGTGGGTGCGGGCGCCAGCGTGTCGGGAGTCAACGTGGCAACCGGAGGCGGGGATGCGCTTTCGTCTCGGCTGAGTTCCTTCTGCGATGAACAGGCCGCGAACAGCGCGACCGCCAACACGAAGAGAACAAGCTGCCGGGACTGTGGCGATGCGATTCGTACAGTCATAATACCTCGATGCGAAGGAGGAACGGCTCAATACTCCGCCTCAAATGCCGTGAAGCCTCGTTACGACGTCACAGCCATGCGGATATCAGGAAAAACTACGAAGCACGCATGAGAAAATCAATGAAAAGAAAAGCGTAAGGCCTTGCAAATCAATGAGTAATCATGGGCTCTGCGGGTTGGACGCGGGCGGGGCTCCGTCGGGGGTGGCGGACTGCGTCGGCGCTGAAGTCACTTCGCCGATTTTTTCAAACACGAGAATGCCGAAGGTTCGCTTCGGCTCGATGAATTGCTGCAACGGGGCGAATGCCGGATTGTTATCGAAATAGTTCATCGGCACATCGCCACCGAATTGGTTGAAACCGTAATGGCTGTCCCATACGACAATCGACCCGATGGGCGCGTCGCGCAGGGTTTCGATGAACATCGCACGGTCGCGGTTCTTGTCGTTGATGTCGATGTCCGCGAAATAGCGAAACAGCACATGGTTGCCGAACAGCGGCCGGGAGCGGAATTCCTCCGGTTGCGCCACATACCACTCGGCCGCCACCTTCACCGTCTCGGCTTCGGCATCGAGCGTTCTCGGTTTCTCGGCATAGCCCGTATACGCGATGCCGCCAAGCAGCAGCAGCGACGCCAGTATGCCCCCGTTGATGATGCGCGCATACGCGAACAGTCCGAACAATGCCAACACCGCAATCACGAACGCGGTGTGATCGTAGCGCGGTGTGTCGAGCATAATCAGTCCGTTGGACTCGCGCGAAAGAAATACCACGGCTATCACTGCAAACGCCGCGAGTATCACACCCACGGCTGCGCGCGAACGCAGTTCGAACATGTCATTCAGGCCCTTCGCCGCATACAGCGCCGTGAGGGGTGCGATGGATAACAGGTAACGCCAGTGACCGGGATTCGCGCCAAAGTCCGGCACATCCCACGCCGAGATCACCGACCAGGCAAACATTACTGTGAACGTGAAGAAGAGAAATCCCTGTTGCTGCAAATTCTCCTTGATGCGATCGATGGGGAACAGCAGCTTGTAATACCCCACCATCATCAGCGTCAGCGTGATGGGGCCCACCATGAAAATGTAGGTTTCGAAGTAATGCCAGAAGGGCTTGTGCGGCACTTCCACGCCCAGGCCGATGCGCCGCATGTCGTCGAACAACCACATCATGTTTCCCGTGGCTGCCCAACCGATCAGTGCGAGCAGCAGCGGCGTCCACGCCAGTGCGAGAAAGGGTATCCACTGCTTGCGCAACAGGAAAATCACGCCCAGGCCGATGCTGACCAACGCGAATTCCTGACGGATGGCAAACACATACGACGATGCGAGTGCCGCCAGCACCCAGCGCTCGCGATAATAGAAGTAGGTGGAAAGGACAATGAACAGCGCGGCGGTGATTTCGCTGTAACTGCGGAAAGCGAGCTGCAGATACAGTGGCTGAACAGCGAGCAACACCGCGGCTACGGAACTGTTCTTCCACTTCATCGCGCGGCCCAGCTTGTACGTCATCACCACGGTGAGCGCGGCGATGAGGCAATGCGCGAGCGCGACACCGGTGAAACCGAACAGCCCCGGCACCACCAGCAGGATTTTCCAGCCGGGCTTCGGCTGATTGCCCATGATGCTGAACGGATCGCCCCAGAACTGCCGGATGTTGCGGTAATGGCCGATCTCGTCATCCTGGTAAAATCCCGTGGATCCGGTGCTGAACCAATAATACACGAGCACCAGCACCGGTACCAGCAGCCAGATGTATTTGTCGAGAAACACATCCAGATCGAAGCTGGACAATGCGGTCTCGCCGTCACGGCGCGACGGGGTGGATTTTTTCCGTTGTGCAACCTTGGCCATGCTTCAGCTCCGCTCGTTTCCGCGTTGTTCGTACAATGCTTCTATACCCTGTGCCATGTACTCCCACGAGTACTTCTTCTTCTCTTCGATCACTCCCTCGCGGAAGCTGTCGAAACGCCGCTCGCCGTAGAAGCGCAGCACCGCGTCCGCAATGGCTTCGGGTTGCCCGGCCGGCGCGAGATAGCCGGTCTTGCCGTCCACTATCACCTCGCCCAGCCCGCCCACGTCCGTGGCAATCACCGGCCGGTGAAAATTGTAGGCGATCTGGATGATGCCGCTCTGCGTGGCCGATTTGTACGGCAGCACCAGCACATCGCTGGCCGAGAAAAATGGCGCGACCTCCTCGTTCGGCACGTACGCCGAATGCACTCGCACCCGCGCAGCTATGCCCAATCGCTCGATCTGCTCGCGGTATTGCCGCTCATTGTTGTAAAATTCACCGACCACGAGCAGCGTTACCTGTTCTTTCGCCAAAATGTGCGGCATCGCGTCGAGCAACACATCCAGCCCCTTGTAGTCCCGAATGTAGCCGAAAAACAAGAGAACCTTTTCATCGTCACCCAGCGACACTTCGGCATGCAGCGCCGCGAGACGTCGACGCGCCTGCGCACGCTCCTCTTCCTCGCCGAAAATCTCATACACGGGATGCGGCAGATACGCGTACACCGGATCGCGCGCCCAGGATTTCAGATCGCGCTCCACTGCACGCGATTGCACCACGTAATAATCCACGAATCGAAAAGCGAAACGCGTGAGCAGCTTGTCGCCCGGTCGCCTCTCATGCGGTATGACATTGTCGCAGATGAACATCGTCTTCGTTCGTCCGCCCCAGCGCGCGATCATGGATATCACGCCGTAACTCGGCGCGAAAAAGGGCATCCAGAATTTGAACAGCAATAAATCCGCCTTCATCGCGCGTATGCGCAATCCCGTGCGAATCCAGGTGAAGGGATTGATGCTGTCAATCCACTGCACACTTTCCACAGGAATGCCCGCATCGCCGCTTTCCTCCTGCGACTTGCCGGGGAAGAGCAACTTCGGGTATTGCCGCGAAAAGGTGACGATGCGTACGTCATGCCGCCGCGACAGATACTTCCACAGCAATCCGACATAATGCGCGATGCCGCCGCGCAACGGATACGCCGTGCCGATGAGGACGATTCTCATTGCGCGCCGTCGTCCCCGCGACGCAATGCCCAGCGCTGCACCGCGGCGAACACGCGCTCGACCTCGAGGTGTTCCATGCAACGGTACTGCTCGTTGGTACACGTGGGCATGAAGAAGCAGGTGCAGGGCTTGGAGGGCTCGAGAATCTCGCCTCGACCGTACAGCTCGAATTCCCTGCTGTTGAAAATGTTGTTGAACAGCACCAACGGTTTGCGCAGACCGATGGCGAGGTGCATGGCCATGGTCACGGCGCTCACGATCACATCGCAGCGGTTCATCAGCGCGATGAAGCGCTGCAGCGAATAATGCCCGACGTACAGGCCTCCTGTAGCGGCTGCGAGTCGCTCGTTTTTCTCATGCTCCTGCTCGCCGCCGAGAAAAAACGGCTGCATGCCCGCCTCCTTCAATGCCGCCGCAAGTTCCACCCAATAGCGGTCGGGCCAGAGACGGCTGGTCCAACGTCCACCGCAGCCGGTGTTGAGCCCGATCACGGGTTGCGCGGGATCGAGATCGTAGTCCTGCGCGCGCGCCGCCGCGTCCAGATCGAACACCTCACCCACGCTCAACATGTATTCCTCGCCACGCCAGTCGTAGCCGCACACCTCGAACATCTCTTCGACGTAGTGCTTGGTGTTGGCCTTGTTCAGGTCGTCGAAAATGCCGGTGAGGAATTTGTGCTTCGCATCGGCGTCGATGGGCGCGCAGATGCCGTTGCGCAGGGTGAAGCCCTTCTTCACACCGGCCACCAGCCTGTCCATGAGTGCGCAGGCCTCGCGATCCTTGTCGAGATTGATGGCGATATCGAAGCGCACTGCAAGCAGCGAGATCACGCCCGCCATGTCGAAGCGCAGCTTGTAGTCCACATCCTCCGGCAGCACCTCGGGCGTGAGCGTCAGCCACCAGATGCGTCCGCCGGGATACTCGGCTCGTAGACGCCGCAACAACGGCGTGGTGCGTATCACGTCGCCAATGGCGCCCAGCTTGATGATGAGAATGTTGCGGTCGGTGGGAGCGTAATGCGCGCAATCCGCGCAATGCACACCTTCGCGTTTATGCGGGCGGCAGGGAATGTCACCGCGAAAATGGCGGCAATCCTCCTTGAATACGATCGGGTCCGTCATGGCGGTGTGGTCTGCGTGCTATGAAAGAAAATCGCGAATACTGTAATCGGACTCGTCGGTATCGTTTTTGGCGATCATCTCCGCGATGAGTCCGGTGGAAATCAATTGAATACCCAGCAGCATGAGTAAAATACCCAGCAGCAGCATGGGACGGTTGCTCACCGGATGCCCCATCAGCCATTCGATGGTGAGCCAGAGATTGATCAGCAATCCCAGGCCGAACATCAGACTGCCGATGGTGCCGAACACATGCAGAGGCCGCTGCGTGTAGCGCGAGGTGAACATCACCGTCATCAGATCGAGAAAGCCCTTGAAAAATCGGCTGAGTCCGAATTTCGTTTTGCCGTATTTGCGCGCGTGATGTTGCACGGGAATCTCGGCCACGGTGAATCCCGCCATCTTCGCCAGCACAGGAATGTAGCGATGCATTTCACCGTAGATGCGCACCGATTTCACCACGTCGCTGCGATAGCCCTTCAAGCCGCAGTTGAAATCGTGAATGTCGATGCCCGACATTTTTCCCGTCACAAAATTGAAAAAGCGCGACGGCAGGGTTTTCGACAAAGGATCGTGGCGTTTCTTTTTCCACCCCGACACCATGTCGTAGCCCTGATCGAGTTTGGCGATGAGATTGGGAATTTCGGCAGGATCGTCCTGCAAATCGGCGTCCATCGTGATCACCACGCGACCGCGCGCATGCTTGAAGCCCAGCGCGAGCGCTGCGGACTTGCCGTAGTTGCGGCGGAAGCGGATGACCTTGAACCGTGGATCGCTGGCATGCAGCGCGCGCATGGCCGCGTCCGATCCGTCGTTGCTGCCGTCGTCGATCAGCCACACCTCCCACTGCCGCGCGGCGGCGTCGAGAGCGACGCGGAGACGCTCGGATAGTTCCGGGAGGGATTCTTTCTCGTTGTACGAGGGCACCACCACCGAAATGTCGATGGCCTCATCGACACTGGCGTCGGCGCGGATTTCGTCTGTCTGATGCTGCACGTGTCGTGGATTCCTCAGTGGCTGGATACAGAAGATGAAAAATATCCACGAACGGGCAGAGAATCAATGCACTTCCACATTTCGCTCCACATCCGTGTGTTGCATCGTGACGCCCACCCGACCCGACCCTTAGCGTTCCGCACCCGGGCCGCGCGACCCCTACCCGCGACAGGCAGTGCCGGGGCACAGCCACATGACCGCAAACACTCGTGCATTGACTCTCGATCATGGGCATTCTATCTTGGTGAATGTCCCGGCGGGAAACACCGCCGGGTATGGGAACAGCCCATCCGGGCTCTCGCTTACGCAAGCTACGCGGAGACAGCATGTACCAGAATGCCAACGACGAAATTCAGGAGCCCACTCCTGACGATATCCCTTCCTCGCTTCCACTGATTCCCCTGCGGGATGTGGTGATCTTTCCGTTCATGATCTTTCCCATTCTCGTGGGAAGGGACAGCAGCATTTCGGCTGTCACCGCGGCGATCGAGAAGGACAAGTTCATTTTCGTCACAGCGCAGCGTAGTCCCGAGGATGAGGATCCGAGCGTCGAGGAACTCTTCCACGACGGCACCGTGGCCCGCATTCTGCAAGTGCTCAAACTGCCGAACGGGTTGATGAAAGTGCTGGTGGACGGGCTCTTCCAGGCGCGCGCGCTCAACATTCAGCGCCGAAAAACGCCGTATCACATTGCCGAGGTCGAACTCATCCTCCCGCCCGTACAGGCGAACACCGAGATCAAAGCGCTCATGCGCCAGCTCGACACGGTGTTCACCGAGTATGTTAAAACCCATCGCGACATCCCCAACGAAACGTTGCTGGGCTACGATGGCATCGACGAACCCGCGCGAAAAATTTACTACGTCGCTGCCAACCTGCTCATTCCCCTCGAGGCGCGGCAGGAAATTCTCGAGCGACACACCGTGGTGGAACAGTTCTACCATGTCATCCGCATTCTCACCGAGGAACTCGCCATCCTGCGCGTTGAGCAGGAAATCGACGAGAAGGTGAACGACAACATTCAACGCTCACAGCGGAAATTTTTCATACAAGAGCAGATCCGCATCCTGCAGCGCGAATTGGGCGACGACGAGGAGTTCGAAGGCGGCGATTTCGATGAAATGCGCCGACGCATTCACGAAGCGGCCATGCCCGCCGATGTGGAGCAAAAGGCGCTGGAGGAATTCGACAAGCTGCGCAAAACGCCGTCCATGTCGCCCGAGGCCACGGTCATCCGCAACTACATCGATTGGCTGCTGGCTATGCCGTGGGATACCATGTCCGACGACAATCTCAACATCGAGAACGCGCGCCGCGTCCTCAACGCCGATCACTACGGTTTGGAAAAACCCAAGGAACGCATTCTCGAACACATTGCCGTGCTCAATCTCGTCAAGGAAATGAAGGGGCAAATCCTCTGCTTCGCGGGGCCTCCCGGGGTGGGCAAGACCTCGCTCGGCAAATCCATTGCGCGCGCGCTCAACCGGAAATTCGGTCGCATCGCCCTCGGGGGCGTACACGACGAGGCCGAAATTCGCGGACACCGCCGCACCTACATCGGCTCCATGCCCGGCAAAATCATTCAGGCCCTGCGCAAGGCCGGCACATCCAATCCCGTCATCCTTCTGGATGAAATCGACAAAATGAGCCGCGATTTCCATGGCGATCCTACCTCCGCCATGCTCGAGGTGCTGGACCCGGAGCAAAACAGCACCTTCAACGACCACTATCTGGACGTGGACTACGATCTCTCGAAAGTGCTGTTCATCACCACGGCCAACGTGCAGTATCAAATCCCCTTGCCGCTGCAGGACCGCATGGAAATCATCGAACTGCCCGGCTATCTCGAGCATGAGAAACTGGAAATCGCGAAGCGCCATCTCATCGGCAAGCAACTCGGCGAACACGGACTGCATTCCTTCGGCATCGTCTTCGAAGATGAGGCCGTCCTGAAAATTATCCGCGAGTACACGCAGGAAGCGGGCGTGCGCAATCTCGAACGCGGTATCGCCACCATGTGCCGAAAACTCGCGCGCGATATCGTGGTGGCCACCACGCGCGGCAAGGCTACGCCCGACAGCAGTCGCGTCGTCACACCGGCCATGGTCGAGAAATTTCTCGGTGTGCCGAAATTCCGCAGCAAGGCCCTTCAGCCCATCGGTAAAATCGGCTCCATCGTCGGTCTGGCCTGGACCAGCGTGGGCGGCGACATCCTGCATGTGGGCGTGACCGTGATGCCCGGCGCGGAGAAGCTGACCCTGACCGGACAACTGGGCGAGGTGATGAAGGAATCGGCGCAGGCCGCGCTGAGCTACCTGCGTTCCAACGCTGCGCGTCTGGGTATCGCCGAGCACGCGTTCGAGAAGCGCGAAATCCACATTCACCTGCCCGAGGGCGCCATCCCCAAGGACGGTCCCTCAGCAGGCATCACGATGACGCTGGCCATGCTGTCGGCGCTGAAAGGCATCGCACCGGCGGGAGACATCGCCATGACGGGCGAGATCACGCTGCATGGCGACGTGCTGGCCATCGGTGGTCTCAACGAGAAGCTTCTCGCGGCACAACGCCATGGTATTCAGCGCGTGATTATCCCGCGCGACAACGAGAAGGATTTGGCCGAAGTGCCGAAGCGCATTCTCAAAGGGCTGCGCATTATTCCCGTGGCGACCATCGACGAGGCCATCCCCCACGTCTTCGGAGCACCGACGGCGAAAAAGCAGAGGAAGTCTCCCCGCTCATGAACCCGGATACCGTACTCTCGCTGCTGCGCAAGGCCACGGAATTTTTCGAGGAAAAAGGCATCGACGAGCCGAAGCGCTCGGCGGAGCATTTGCTCGCCCACGCGCTCGGCGTGCCGCGCATTCAACTGTACCTCCGCTTCGATCAACCTGTGGGCGACGAGGAATTGCAGCACTTCCGGGATCTGGTGCGCAGGCGGCTGGCTCGTGAGCCCGTGCAGTACATCGTGGGCACGACGGAGTTCTACGCACTCGAACTCGAGGTCACCCCGGCCGTGCTCATCCCCCGACCCGAAACCGAGCATTTGGTTGAAGCCGTGATCGATCATGTGCGCGCGGAGTGGAGCGCGAACAGCGGTAGCGGACCCGGCATTCTCGACATCGGCACGGGCAGTGGCTGCATTGCCGTGGCGCTGGCCCAGCATGTACCGCAGGCGCATATCACCGCGGTGGATGTCAGTCCCGAAGCGCTGGAAGTGGCCCGCCGCAACGCCGAACGCCACGATCCGCGCGGTGGCATCGCCTTCGCGCATCTGGATATTCTGGCCAACGAGGCCGACCTTCCCGGCGCGCCCTTCGATATCGTGGTGTCGAATCCCCCCTACATCGGCAAAGCCGACATGCCGGAGCTGCAAGCCGAAGTGCGCGTGCACGAGCCGCGGCATGCGCTGACCGACGAAGGCGATGGTCTGCGTTTTTTCCGCACCATCGCGCGACGCATCGAGCGGCTGCTCAAACCAGGCGGCTTGCTCGGGTTGGAAATCGGCTTCGGCCAGGCCGCCGCGGTGTGCGATATTCTCACCGCCGCAGGATTGACCGACATCCGCGTGCAGAGGGATTACTCCAGTATCGAGCGCGTGATTCTCGCCCGGCGGCCTTCCAACGATTGATAGCACGCAACAGCACCTGACGGGTGGCGGGCTTCCGCGCAGGAGTATCGAGGCGATGAGCTACGCGCGGAATTGACAACGCAGCGATGTGCATCTGAAGCGCGTGTATACGCAACCCCTCCGCACACGCTGCGTCTTTCCCGCATCTATCCATCCTACGTTCCAAACGACCAATTCCGGGATAATGTTATCAGCATATTGTACCGTTATGCTGCCTCGTGATATGTTTGTCTGAAAGAACACACTCACCCACCTGTTCCGGCTGCCCGGAACATCATTGTGGATGCGTGACACGTCATCGCCTGTCCTTCGACAACCTGCGGAGTTTGCTCCGCGATGGAATGATGCCATGAAGTCTCAATCCGATCGTCTGCGGAGGGAGCGGCAGTTTCACGACGAGCGTTTCGGTGGAAACGACGCGGCGCGGCGTCGTGCGGACAAGTTTTATGCGCTGATGCAACGTCCGCGTAGCAAGCTCGAGCAAGCCGTCCTCGCATCAGCGCGTCACGCGCCGTTGCTGGATTACGGCTGCTCGACGGGCGAGAGCGCGGTGTTCTGGGCGCGCCATGGTATCGACACCACGGGCATCGATCTCTCGCCCGAAGCGATACGCATCGCAAACAAACGTGTCGCCCGCGAAGGCCTTGCTGCGAAGCTGCTGGTGATGAACGCCGAGAAGCTGTATTTCCGCGACGGGACGTTCGGCGTGGTTGTAGGCACTGGCATACTCCACCATCTGAATGTGCGCAACGCGTTCTGTGAAATCGCGCGCGTGCTGCGCAGCGACGGCTGCGCGGTGTTCATCGAACCATTGGGTCGGAATCCGCTGATCAACCTTTATCGCAAGCTGACCCCATCCATGCGCTCGGCGGACGAACACCCGTTGTGCGCGAACGACCTGCGCATTGCCGGCGAATATTTCGGTGAGGTGCGTTGCACATTTCACAATCTCACCACGTTGTGCGCCGTGCCACTGCGCTCGACGCCTGTGTTCACCACACTCTACAACGCTCTCCGACGCGTTGATGATGCGCTGTTCCGTTTCCTTCCATTCACGCGAGACTTCGCCTGGATGGTGACGATGCAGCTCTCGCGCCCACTTCATCGCCTATAACGGAAACGAGGCGCGCTGCGCCTCGTTTCTCCAAATTTTCCGCCACAAAGCGGACAGTCATGCGGATCAGCGCTTGCCGCGCTTGCCTCCGGATTTGGGGGCTCCACGCCAGCTGCCCGAGACCGTGCGCGGATCGCGCTTGCGGCCACCCTCGGACGTACCGCTCGGTCGCGTGGCGCCACGAGGTGTTTCGCCGCGCACTTCAAAGGCGCCGCCGTTCTTGCGTTCGCGCTTCGCAGCATTGGGTGCTCCATGTCCGTTCGTCCGCTTGCCCGGAGCACCGCGACGACCGCGAGGATCGGGCGAGGTTTCGAACTGGCGACCGAAACCACGGCCGTCGGAAGAGGTATCCTCGGTACGGAAAGCGCGCGGTTCGAACAATTCCTCGATGGCTCCGGGAGAGAAGCTCTCGCGGCGTTCGCCTCGCTGACGCTGTCCGCCGCGCGCATCGCCTTTACCGCGGCGGCTGTCGCCACCGTTGCGACGCTCGGGAGCGCGCCTGCCACCATTGTCGCGGCGCTGCTCGAAGGAGCGCTCCGACGTCGTCGTGCCGGCCGCGCCCTCACTCGCCTGCGCGGCGCCTGCCGCCTGACGGTGCTGGAAGGTGCGATCGGGCAGACGTGTGCCGTCCGAAGTTTCGAGGTGGAAGCGCAAGCCGGTGAACGACTCGATGCGCTTGAGATAGACGCGCTCGTCGCGCGAGACGTACGTAATTGCGTCGCCGGTGAGTTCGGCACGACCCGTGCGGCCGATGCGGTGGATGTAATCCTCGGCAAAGGTCGGCGTGTCGTAGTTGATCACGTAGGTGATGCCGTGCACATCGATGCCGCGCGCGGCGATATCCGTGGCGATGAGCACGCGGATACGTCCGCTCTTGAATGCGTCGAGTGCCACGGTGCGCTGATTCTGCGAGCGATTCGAATGCAGCACCGCGGTGTTGATATTCAGTCGCTGCAAGCGCTTGGAAATTTTATCCGCGCCATGCTTTGTACGCGAGAACACCAGCACCGTGCTGCCCTGCTCTTTGGCAAGGAAATCGCTCAGCAAATCGATTTTCTCTTCTTTTTCCACAGCGAGGAAGCGCTGGCGCACCGACTCGGCCGGATTGCGCTCGACACCCACCTCGATGCGCACGGGATCGCGCATGACCACGGCGGCGAGCTTGCGCACATCGTCGTTGATGGTGGCGGAGAAGAGCAGCGTCTGCCGCTTCGCGGGAAGCTGGGCGATGATGCGCTTCACATCGTTGATAAAGCCCATGTCGAACATGCGGTCGGCTTCGTCCACAATCAGCACTTCGCAGGCGCTGAGATCGACGGTGCCGCGCATGAGATGGTCGAGCAGGCGGCCCGGTGTGGCGGCGAGCAAGTCCACGCCCTGGCGCAGACGGTCGATCTGCGGTTCGATGGACACGCCACCGAAATGCGCATCGCTGCGCAGGCGCACGTAGCGGCCGTAGGTGCGCGCGGATTGGTGAATTTGCTGTGCCAATTCGCGCGTGGGCGCGAGCACGAGCGCGCGGATGCGTCCCGGCACGGGGCGCGCTGCGCGATGGGTCGTGGTGGCCGTCATGAACAGACGGTCGAGCACGGGAAGGACAAAAGCGGCGGTTTTACCCGAACCGGTTTTCGCACGGCCGAGCACGTCCTCGCCGGTAAGTGCGGGAGGAATGGCCAGACGCTGAATGTCCGTGGGGGTGGTATATCCGGCCGATTGCACTGCACGAAGCAGGGGCTCGGACAGACCGAGGAGATCAAAACTCATGGAGTTCCTTTGAAAAATCTATGGGGAGACGCACTCTACCGACACCGCATCGTGGCGATGTCATGTGTCCGACTTGCAGCGGTCAGCGCGTTACAGGAGGGTCACACGGGATACGGAAAGCGATTCTCGAATGGTCCGCTTCCGAAACCTGTGGATCAGAGGCGGGCGCCACATTTCTTGTGGCATCAATGAATGTACACGGATAATTCGAGAAATACAACAACAATTTGAGGGCCCGCTTCGGCGTTCTTGCTATCACCAAAACTTCTCGGTAACTTTGTAAGATTTCTGTAAGATTCAATTGGTCAGGAGATCGTGGAAACAGTGCAGAACAAAAGTCGTCTCGTGTTGTTGGATGTCATGCGCGCCTGGGCGGTGTTCATGATGATTCAGGGACACAGCATCGACGCCCTGCTGTCCGACGTGTACTACAATAACGATTCGACGCTGTTCAACATCTGGCAGTTCAATCGTGGTCTGACGGCGCCCATTTTCCTTTTCGGTTCCGGTTTCGCCTATGTCATCGCCACCTTCCGCAAGATGGAAGGCACGAGTCTCCCGCTGTCGCTCGTAGCAAAGCGTCTGCGCTGGATCGCGGTGCTTTTTGCCATGGGCGCGCTGATGCATTTACCCGCGGGTACGCTCGGCGATTTGACAAGCATCTCCTCCGCGAGTTGGGAGCGCTTCTTCCAGGTTGATGTGCTGCGCTTGATGGCGGTGACCTTGTTTGGCATGTTCCTGCTCTTCCTCGTCGCGCGCACGAACACGCGTTTGCTCGTGGGCGCGTCCACGCTCGCACTGCTGTTTATGGTGGCGGCTCCGTTCACCGCCATGGTGGATTGGACGGCGCATGTGCCGAACTGGCTGGCGGCGTATCTGAATACAAAGACCGGTTCCTGGTTCCCGCTCTTCCCCTTCTCCGGCTATATGTTCGCCGGCGCCACGTCGGCCGCGCTGTATATGCGCTGGAAGGAAAAGGGCCGCGAGTCGCGTCTCCCGCTGTATTTCCTCTACGGCGCCGCAGCAATCCTGCTCATCAGCTTCGTGCCGCGTTTGATCTTCGGGTGGAAGCTGCCGTTCAACGACGGCGCCGCGAGCATCTGGCTGACGTTCAGCCGCCTCGGCTGGGTGCTGCTGCTCTGGGCTACTGTGGGCGGATTGCTGACTTTCGTCAAACGCGTGCCGCGCGTCATCACCATCGCGGGACAGCACTCGCTGCTTATCTACGTGTCACATATCGTTGTTCTCTACGGCTCGGCGTGGATGCCCGGACTTCGCCAGATGTTCGGCAAGACGCTGGAACTCGGACCCGTGCTCGCCATCATCACGATACTGCTCATCACGACAAGCTGGGCGGCAATGACCGTGCATCAGATGAAGCAGGAACGCTCGCTGACCTACCGGTATCTGCCGTACGCGGCCGCCGTGCTGCTGCTCACCGTGCTGATGTTCGCGTAAGCCGAGAACGATGCTATCACGCAAAAGGACGTCCCGCGGGGCGTCCTTTTGCGTTTGTATCGCCACAGGCGATTCGCCATCGGCGCGTGAGCGCTCGGACAGAATGCGCGGGCCGGGCATCCACACTCCAGGGCTCTGGCCCGCAATGCGAAAAGGTGAAGATGACGGATCATCTTCACCTTTTTTCCACTTCACAGCTACCGCTTCTCTGCACGGCCATTGACGCTGCGATTCACGCGCTCCACGGCGCGTTCCAGGCAGCGGCGCTCACATCGCTCGCTTACAGCACGGCTTCAATCGCCTGCCGCCAAACATCCTTGGGCTGCAAACCCATTTTCGTGTCGACGATGTTGCCATCGCGGTCGATGATGAACGTGGTGGGAATGCTGCGCACACCTCCATAGGCGGTGGCCACGCCGCTGTCGCCGAAGAGCACATCGTAGTTGATGCCCTGCTGGTCGACAAAGCTGCGCACTTCCTCTTCCTTGCCGGGTTCATCGAGTGAGATGCCAACAATCTCGAAACCCTTTTCCCGATACTCCTCCTGCAACTCGATGAAATCGGGAATCTCGCGCTTGCAGGGTCCGCACCAGGTGGCCCAGAAATTCAGCATCACCACCTTGCCCTTGTAATTGTCGAGCGATTTGCTTTCGCCGGCAATATCCTTGAGCGAAAACTCCGGCGCCGCGCCCATGCCGCCGGTGGTACCGGCTTCCGCGCCTAGCTGCTGCGCGGGGATGGCAACCGGATCGGGCTCGTGCATGCGGTTGATGATGAGAATGCCCACAATAATCACCGCGAAACCGGTGATGACCCAGGCGAAGGGGCTGACACGGAATCCCGTGTTACCGGGCTTGGTGGTGGTTGGGTTCTTCTTCATGCGTTATCCTTTCCTGGTGACGTTTCCATTCGTGTTTCACACCGCGTGCGCCGCGAGATACTCGCGCAACTGCTCGACCAGACGCTGCTGTTCGTCGGACGGAATACTCTTCTCGTCCATCGCGGATCCGAGTGTTCCCCAGATCGGCTCGCCGCAACGCAGGCAGCGGATGCCCTTTTCCATGAGAAACACCACGGCTTTCGGATGGTCGTTGACGAGGTCCTCGATGATGCTGTCGCGTGAAATGTCCATGTCCTTCGTCGAACACTGTGGTACATGTCGCGTAGGATGCGCCGGGCAGGCAAAAGGTCGCGGCGCGCTGGCGTGGGTCAAAGGAGAAATCCCAGCGCTCCCAACATCGCCAGCGCCTGTTCGTCGAATCCCGACGCGTACACGCGTGTGCGATGGAATTCCCTCCGAACCGGATACTCCGCACGCAATGTGCCAAAGGCGCGCGCGCGTTCCACGCCGGGCAACGCGCCGACGGCTCGCAATGCCGCGTCATCGCGCAGGAGGGGGCAGGCCCGCAGCAGCACCTCCGCGACCTGTTCCTCGGGCGTCGCAGCACGCAGCTCGCCGGCCTGCATCTCGATGAGCGCATCCTCCGGCAAATGCTGTTCGTGACGCCACTGCGGCGGCACACCCAAGAAGGCACACAGCGCGTCGTAAACCATCTGCGTTCCCAGAAGCTTTCCATCGAGTGAATGACCGGCCACATGCGGCGTGACCACGTCGGCCAAGGCGAGCAGGTCGGGATCCACTTCCGGCTCGCCCGGGAACACATCGAGGGCGACAGCGGACAGCGAGCCGCGAAATGCGCGTACGGCATCCATATCCACCACCTCGCCGCGCGCGGCGTTGAGCAGCATCGGGGTTCGGGCCAGCCGCGAGAGATTTCCGCTGTTCAGCAGCCCGGCGCTGCGATGTGGCCCTTCGCTCTGAAGCGGAGTATGCACGGTGATCGCATCGCTCGCGGCAAGCAGTTGTTCGAGCGGCTGCCAGCCTCCGGCGGCGCCCGGCGGTGGCGCGTCGCCGCGCTCGGATCGCGGGGGATCGTTCAGGAGCGCCGACATCCCGACCGCACGCGAGAGATGCAGCACCGCCGTGCCCACGTGCCCCACGCCAACGATTCCCAGTCGCAGATCGTGCGGCGATCGCCGCTGTTGCAGGGCGAGGTGAAAGAGCGCCGTCATCACCCACTCGGCCACGGAGCGCGCATTGCTGCCCGCGGCCGAAGCCACCGCGACGCCGCGCGCCTCCAGCGCCGCGATGTCGATATGCTCGGTGCCGGAGGTGGCGGTGGCGACAAAGCGAACGGCACTGCCCGCGAGTAGCGCGTCATCCACGCGCAGAGTGGAGCGGCAGAGTACTACGTCGGCCTGGGCAACGGCATCGCGCACGCCGCTGGCGTCGCGCGCGTCGAAACGAAGCACGGTACCGAGTTCCGCGCAGGCGTAGGTGATGAAGGGAATGTTGCTGTCGGCGGCGATGATCATGAGTGTGACGGTGTTGCGGGTGTGCTGCGTGCCGCTATTGTGGAACAATGCGAACGGTGCTCATGAGTGAAATCTACGCTTTTTCCGCACATCGCGGCAGTGGCGGCGTTGTGCGCGCGTGCGTACGGTGCATACCTCTCGCCCCGGGAGTTGCCCGCCTCTGTGCCCACTGCGATCTCCCGGGTGCATCTTGACATTCAACCTTTTCGGACATATCATGTCCTATCTGAAATCTTCCCGGCATTCACAACAAGGACGATTGCGATGGAACGTTCCGTTACCAACGATGCCATGCGGTCTCGACATGACAGTCCCGGCGCCGCAAGGGCGGCCGCGGCGCGTCTGCACAAAAGCGCGCTGGCCGAGCGCGAGGCAAGTCTGAAGGGACTGCCCGAACCCGTGCCCCTGCCCCGTTTGATTCTGGCGGGATTGACACCCTACATCCCTTCGGCGCAGAAACCCTGGGACCGGCAGCGCGCGGGGTATCTGTTACGGCGCTGCATGTTCGGCGCAACGCGCGCGGACATCGATTTCGCGCTGAGCAAAACACCTTCCGAGATGGTGGACATTCTCCTCGCGGACTCGTCCCTCCCCTCGGCTCCCGGGCCATGGGTGGACGAAGATTACTGGTACGACAACTCGAACAATGATCGCACGAATGTCGAGCGCCTCGCCGCCTTGCGCGATTGGTGGACGGGATTGATGCTCAACCAGGACAGGTCGATTCGCGAGAAGATGACGTTTTTCTGGTCCGACCACTGGGCCACCGAATCCACCACGGTACGGCAGCCGCATTTCAACTACTGGTTCGTGGATCTTTTCCGTCGGAATTTCCTCGGCAATTTCAAGCAGATGGTCAAGGACGTCACCATCGCACCGGCGATGTTGATTTACCTCGATGGCTGGTATAACACGCGGCAGCGTCCCAACGAGAACTACGCACGCGAGTTGATGGAACTGCACACGCTGGGCGAGGGAAACGGCTACACCGAGCAGGACATCAAGGAGGCCGCCCGGGCACTGTCCGGTTGGACTATCAAGGAAACCGGCACCAGTCCCGCCGGCACGAAGATGTATCATCCCCGCGAGGCCGTGTTCATTGCCAACAGACACGATGCCACGAGCAAAACCTTCATGGGCCGCACGGGGACCTTCGGTTACGAGGACATTCTCAACATCATTTTCGAAGTGCATGAGCGCGAAGTGGCGCGTTTCATTTGCCGCAAACTCTATCGCGAATTCGTGTATGAAATCGCCGACGAAACCATCATCGATGAACTCGCCGGCATACTCATTGCCAACAATTGGTCGATACGGCCAGTGATGGATACGCTGCTCAAGAGCGAGCATTTCTTCGAGAGTGCCAACATCGGCGCGCACATCACCTCGCCGCTGGAATTTTACATCGGAAGCATTCGCCAGCTCAACATCAGCACCACCAACGTGCGCTACCTCTATCAGGTGTGCTCGGCGCTGGGCTGCCAGTTGCTGGAAGCGCCCAATGTGAAAGGCTGGCCGGGGTATCGCAACTGGATCAGCGCGAGTCGCCTGGCCAATCGCTGGTCGGTGTCCGACGAACTGGTGCTGGGCACTATGCGCACCACACCCAAGTTCAGCGTGGATCCCATCCCCTTCGTGTCTTCGCTCCCCGATCCGAACAATGCGCGGCAGATGATCGCGGACCTCATCGCCTACCTTGTGCCGCTGAAGCTCAGCACAAATCAATTCGAGATTCTGCTCGACAAGCTCCTCGCGGGCGCACCGGAGTACGAGTGGAATGTCAACCTCCCCGGCGCCGATGGCCGCATCAAGGATTTGCTCAAGGCCGTGTTGCGGTTGAGCGAATCGCAGCTCTGTTGATCCACGCACAAGGAATGAGGACACAGCCATGAAACGCAGAGATTTCGTAAAGTCCGGCGTCACCGCCGGTATCGTGACGAGCACCATCGGCCTCTCCCGTCCCTTCGCGGCCAAGGCGTACGCGAACGCTCCTTCGCTGGCGCGCGCCGCCATGAGCGCGGGCACGGGGCGTGTGTTGGTGGTGATTCAACTCGACGGCGGCAACGACGGCCTCAACACCGTCGTGCCCTTCGAAGACAGTCTGTATCAGAACGCGCGCGGAAGCCTGGCCATCGCCAATCCGCTGAAGCTCAATGATACCTTGGGTTTGCATCCCGCGCTCAGCCATCTGCACGCGCTGCACGGCGAAGGCAAATTAGCGGTGGTGCAGAATGTGGGATACGAGAATCCGAATCGCAGCCACTTCCGTTCGACCGACATCTGGTTCACGGGGAGCAACAACAAGTCGCCGTCCGACCAGTACACCTTTCTCGAGGACGGCTGGCTCGGCCGCTATCTCGACCACCGCTTCCCCGGTTACCCCGATCCCTCGGCCACGCCGGCGCATCCTCTGGCCATCGAGATCGGCACCACCACCTCGCTGATGATGCAGGGTCCGGAGGTGGGCATGAGCATGGCGATTTACGATCCCGAAACATTTTACCGCATCATCTCCGGCACGGACATCAGCGGTGGCGACCCGCCCGACACCAGCACCCCGGCCGGGCTCGAGCTGGAGTACATTCGCAACATCGCTCTGGAGGCCAATCACTACGCCAAGCCGGTGCGCGACGCGGCAAACACAGTGCAGAACAACGATGTGTATCCGACGGGCAATGATGTGGCCGAGCGTTTGAAAATCGTGGCGCGACTGATCGCGGGCGGCCTGGACACACCCATTTACGTGGTGTCGCAAAAGGGCTACGATACGCATGCGCAGCAGGACAACGGGGCGACGCCGCGGCACACGCAATTGCTCGGCGCCTTGTCCTCGGCCATCGGCGCGTTTTTCGAGGACCTCAAGCGCTTCGGCCTCGATCAACGCGTGGCGCTGATGACGATATCCGAATTCGGTCGACGTGTGGAGGCCAACGGCACCGCGGGCACCGATCACGGCACTGCCGCGCCTATGCTCTTCGTGGGTCCCGAAGTACACGGCGGTGTGTACGGGCACAATCCGGATCTCGCGGATCTGGATCGCAACGGCGATATCAAGCAGCAATACGATTTCAAGCAGACCTACGCCAGCGTGCTGCGGCAATGGTTCGGCGTGAAGCAGAGCGACGCGGCGCTGATTCTCAAAGGCGAGTGGGATCCCCTGCCGCTGTTCGTACAGGCGCCGGTGGGCGTGAGCGGCCGCGGCTTGCCGGCGGGCTTCGCTCTGGAGCAGAATTATCCGAATCCGTTCGCAGCATCGCGCGACGGCGGGACGACCATCGGCTTCCAGGTGACGGGCGGACAGACGCGTCTCGCCGTGTACAACATACAGGGCAAGCTGGTGAAAACGCTGGTGGACGGAGTGCTGCCGCCGGGTGCGCATCAGGTGCGTTTCTCCCCCACGCAACTCGCGGCGGGCACGTATCTGTACCGCCTCGAAACTTCGAGCGCCGTGGAAACGCGCAGCATGATGGTCGTGCGGTAATTGCGGATTCCGGATCTCATTTCGCGGATAGCGAAATGCGGATTTTTCACAAAGCGCGGGCGATTTCGTCCGCGCTTTGTTTTTCCGGGATGCCGATGGACTTAGCAGTGCCGATCTCCCTGTATCACCGAGGACGTTGCCGAGCAGACAGCATCGAGTCCCGAAGCAACATTGTTATCGGACGAAGGAATGCATGGGCATGCTGAAGTGTCATTCCTGCGCGGATCGCCCGGAACGCCGCATCGTTCGATGCTGATGCAAGCGGACCATGGCGTCCCTATATTTGTGCAAGCTGATGACACATCCCAGGAGCTGAAATGAAGAAGATGCCCCTTCTTCCCGCGCTACTTGCGTTTCTCCTGCTGCCGAGGCCCGGCGCGGCACAGAGCTATGATCTGCTGGGACCTGGTTGGGGAGATGAACGCACCTTTCGTCTGACTCGTGCTGGCATCCCTTCGACATTCATGGGAGGTGATACAGTGTCGCAGTTTACAGAGTTTGACGGGACAGTCCTGATTCGAAGCGAAGAACATGCCACACCGGACGGATCGGCGATTATCCACGGTCTGGAACTCAGGAAGCGCGGTGTGGAAACCATCAGGACCTCGCGGCGCATTGTTTCTCAACAAATGGTGGACGTCGTGACGCGGGACACCATCATCGAGACCGTGGGCGACGGCGAGGGTGCGGGAACGAATTCGTTGCGCGGTTGGATGTTTCCGGATACGGTGTGGAACTCGCCGCCCTGTCCGGACATACCGGATACCGCTCTCCTCTATCCTTACGCCCGCATGTATCGCTACTACTCACCCACCCCGGCGGATTCGATGGATGAGCGCGACGGGTACCTGCATCTGCGTACGCTGTGGACGGATTGCCTGGACAACGCTGTAAGCAGGGAATTGCTTGTCTCTCGACACGGGGGACTGCACGAAATCCGCTTGTACACCTTCAATTTCTTCGACTGGAGTTCGGATGAGCGCTACATTCTTACCGCTACGCCTGCGGTTGACAAGCCCGAAGCTCCGCCGTACGGCGTCCATCTGTCATGCTATCCAAATCCATCGAGCGCGGATGCAGTGATACATGTCGATGCTGTGGAAAGAGCATCATTGCGACTGTTCGTCCACGACGTGCAGGGTCGGGTGCTGCGAATTCTTCACAATGGACGCCTCGGCACCGGCGTGCACGATATCCGCTTCGACACTCGCGGCCTTGCGAACGGCCAATATTATTGCACCGCTCTGACAGAGCGCAGCATGCGAACAATACCGCTCGTCATGCTGCGAAAGCAGTAAGAGCAATCCGGGGTAAAAGTGAAGGAGTGAACGGGGAAAAGTTGTGAAAACGCCGTGCACGATCTGCGCACGGCGTTTCCTTTCTCATCACAAAGAATGTGAAGGACTACGCGTGGCCTTCCACCAGGTAGCGTTTGATTTTCTGCGTGGTGGTTTTTTCAAATTCGCTGTCGCGCAGCGCCACATGGCGGATCTGCTTGTACACGGGCAGCTTGCGGTTGAGCTTGCGTATTTCCTCGTCGAGCAGCGCCTGCACGAAATCGGAGGTGACCTCCTTGCCCTGCGCGTTGGCGTGTTCGTACACTGCGTTCGCATCGGGCACGATCATCGCTGCGATGTACTCGTCGCCGTTTGCGGACTTCACGCCGTGCACCACGCATTCGAGCACGAAGGGCAAGCGTGTGATTTGCTCTTCGAGTTCCTCGGGAAACACATTCTTGCCGTTGCGCGCGATGATCACATTTTTCTTGCGTCCATTGATGTGGAGAAAACCATCCGCATCGATGAAGCCGTAGTCGCCTGTGTTGAACCAGCCGTCGGCGAGCACGGCCTTGGTGGCCTGCTCGTTGCGGTAATAGCCGAGCATGATGCTGTCGCCTTTGGCAACGATCTCGCCGCGCCCCTCCTCGTCCGGATCCTCGATGCGTATCGCCACACCCGGCAGTGGGAGGCCGGCGGCTTCGTTCTTGAATTTGCGCTCGCGATTGAGCGCGAGAATGGGCGAACATTCGGTGAGGCCATAGCCCTGGAGAAAGGCGAAACCCAAAGCCTGGAAACCGGCGGCCACCGAGGGTTCGGGCGCGGCTCCACCGACGATGAGCAGACGAATGGCTCCGCCGAAGCGATCGTGCACTTCGTGGAACACCTTCTTCCGCGCGCCCTTCACGCCTGCCACTTCGAGCACGGTGATCATGGCCTGCAGCGGCTTCATGATGGCCGAGGCGATTTTCTTTTCCTCGATGGCCTTGCTGATGCGGCGGTACATTTTCTCGAACAACAGCGGTACGCCCAGCAGCACCGTGGGCCGAACCGAGAGCATGTCTTCGGCCACGGTTTTCAGCGAGCGCGCGAAATGCGTGGAAGCGCCGGTGACCAGCGGACAGAGAAAGCCGCAGGTGCATTCGTAGGTGTGATGCATAGGCAGCACCGAGAGGAAGCGGTCCTCCGCCACGATCTCCACCATCTGCAGCATGGCGCGAAGATTGGCGCAGATGTTTTTCTGCGACAGCATCACCCCTTTCGCATGTCCCATGGATCCGGAGGTGAAGACGATCACGGCCATGTCCTCGGGTGTAAGCACTGGAAAAGGATCTCCGGCGGCGGGCAACGGCTGCGCTTCGATCACTTCGCGCATCGCATGCATATTGTCGCGTCGCGCGGGTAAATCCATGTCCACCAGAAATTCGAGTTGCCGCACCGAGCGGGAGAATTCGTCGAACATTTCGCGGAAACTCTCCGAAAACACGGCGGCGCGCGCATCGGATGCATGGAGAATCGTGAGAATCTCGTTCTCCTTGAGATTGCGGTCGATCGGCACCACAACGAAGTTGAAGCTGGTGATAGCGAGATAGGCGATGGCCCATTGCACGCGATTCTCGGCGATGAGCGCGATATGGTCGCGCTCCTTCAGTCCCATGCCGCGCAACGCCTGTCCGAAACGCACCACGTGCCGGAAGAGCTGGGCGTAGGTGACCTGCTGAATCGGCGTGGGCGCGAGATCGGACAGCGCGATACGATCGGGATGCGCGGTGAAGCCGTTGCGGAGAATGTCCTGAAACGTTCGCAGCTCCGGCACGGTGTACAACGGGTACTCCTCCAGCGGGTAACGCATGCTACTTCTCCGGGAATGGAACAAGATACCGGAATATATTATCCGCAGCGTTGCGAAAGAAACGGGATTTTTATCAGACGAGGAGTGATCCGTGCGCCGATTCAGTGTGGTGGGGTGAGCGTGATCGTGTAATACAGTGAAGAATGAGAGTAAGGAGGAAAGGAGGGTAAGGAGGAATTGTGGAACACGGAGTACCCAGAGCGCTTCGCGGGAACACGGAGAACCCAGAGCGCTTCGCGAACACCGAGGGCCCAGAGGGTTCGCGGCTAAGCGGCTCGGCGTCCTTGCGTTGATTCGATTGCGGCGTGGCGCACGGATCGAGCGGGAAGCAACCTCAACAATTCCTCTCCGCTCTCTCCACTCTCTTTCATCTCTTCAAATGTATCCCGCACTCAGCTCGCTGGCATGATCTGAGCGGGATGCGACCTCAACCCATCCTCCGCGCCCTGCGCTCTCCGCGCTCTTCGAATGTATCACGCACTCAGCCAGCTGCACTCAACGCTTCGCCACTCAGACAAAGAGCAGCAAGCTGATCGCCATCACCACCATGCCGGCAATGAGACCGTAGATCGCGAGGTGATGTTCGCCGTACTCGCGGGCGCCGGGGAGTAGTTCGTCCAGGGAAATGAAAACCATGATGCCCGCCACGGAAGCGAAGACGATGCCGAAGACGACGTCGCTGAAGAATTGCAGCAGGATGAAATAGCCGAGGATGGCGCCTACGGGTTCGGCGAGCCCCGAACCGAAGGAAAGCAGAAAGGCGCGCTTGCGGTTGTTGGTGGCGTAGAACACCGGAATGCTCACCGCGATACCCTCGGGAATATTGTGAATTGCCACGGCCACGGCGATGGGAATGCCGAGCGTGGGATCCTTCATGGCGGAGAGAAAGGTGGCCAGCCCTTCGGGAAAATTGTGTATGGCGATGGCGATGGCCGAGAACATGCCCGTGCGCATAAGCCGGCGCATGTCGGGCTGCGCTCCGGCCGCGGGAATTTCCTCCACCATGCGCATCTCATGCGGATTATCGCCGGAAGGCACGAGCTTGTCGATGACCGCAATGAGAGCGATGCCTCCGAAAAATCCGCCGACAGTGGCCCAGTTGCCGCCCGTCACGCCCAGCGCTTCGATAAGCGAATCCTTGGCCTTGACGAAGATTTCCACCATCGACACGTAAATCATCACACCCGCGGAAAATCCCATGGACAGGGAGAGAAAGCGGGTGTTGGTGCGCTTTGCGAAAAACGCCAGGGCACTGCCGATGCCGGTGGACAGGCCGGCAAACACCGTGAGCCCGAAGGCGAAAAAGAGATGCGTCGTATCCATTATTCCTCGCTCGTCGTGGTGCCGGCTGCGGCACCGTTCCAGGTCGAACCCATGATGCAGTCCTCGTCCTCGTACTCGATCTCGATGGTGAGATGCTCGATGTGTTCACCGAGCAAATCCTGCTTGATGCGCTGCTTGATGCCGATGACCTCGGCTTTGTCCACTCCGGCGGCCACCACCACATGCGCCGACAGCACATGCTGCGCGCCGTCGAGCGACCACACATGCGCGTGATGTACCGCGCGCACCTTGTCGATGGCGAGAATGCGTCGCCGCAACTCGTCGAGATCAATGCTCTCGGGCACCGCCTGCAAGAACAGACGCACAGTCCGGTACAAATTCACCGCCACATTGTAGTACAGAATGTACGTGGCGATGAGCAGCGAAAGCAGCGGATCGAGCACGGGCAGGTAGGTGAACTGCATGACAATACTCACCACCAGCACGGCGGTCCAGCCCAGCACATCCTCGAGCAAATGCCAGGCCACCACGCGTGCGTTCATCGATCCCGAGCCGCGGAGGCGTAACGCCGCCAGACCGTTGATCAGCACACCGGCGATGGCGAACCACATCATGCCCACCGCATCGGTGTCCTGCGGATGCAGGATTCGCGGTATGGCTTCGGTGATGATGTACACCGAACCCGCCACGAGCACCACCACATTCACGAACGCGCCGAGCAGCGACACGCGGCGATAGCCATAGCTGTACCTCGCGGTGGGCGCACGCCGCGCGCGGCGCTCCAGCAACCAACTCACACCGAGAATCAGACTGTCGCCAAAATCGTGCAACGCGTCGGAGAGTATGGCGAGACTGTTGGTGAGTATGCCGCCGATGATCTCCGCTATCGCGAAACCGAGGTTGAGGAAAAACGCCAACCCGATGTCGCGAGCGCTGTCACGCTCGTGATGGTGATGATGATGATGGTGCCCGTCACCCATGGGCGATGCAACAACTCCTTTCCGCGCGAGAGAAAACCACTGCCCTAACATACGCCACTCTCATGCACGCTTCAACACCGTACGCCGGTGCCTCTCGCCTCACAGTCCCACGATGCACAACGCGCCGGCCAGTAACAGCACAATTGCGACGGCCTTGCGCGCGAGCGCGCTCTCCTCGAACAGCGAGCCACCCACCATGGCGGCCATGAACACCGAGGTGCGTTTCACGGCCAATACCAGTGCCACCGGCGCGAGCGCCACGGCTTCGACCTGCGCGAAACGATAACCAAGCGTCATCACGCCCACCAGCGCGATCCAGGGTAGCACGGGCGCCACCACCGCGCGTGCAGGACGCAGAGGCCTGCGCATGATCAGCATGAAGGCCGCGAATACCAGCACGTTGAACGCATGTTGAAACGCTACCAGCGGCACGGGACCCATGCGGAGATCGGTGAGCAGCACTTTGTCCAGTATCGAGGTGGCGGCAAACAGCAGCAAGGCCGCGGTGATGTACTTGTGATGCGGCGAACGCAGATACACGGAAAACGGATGCCAGATGCTTTTTCCTTTCACCATCTCCATCAGATAGGTGCCGATCAGCAACAGCAGCATGCCCAGCAACTCCATGCCGCGCAAGGCCTCCCCGAGCAGCGGCCATGCAGCCACAGCGACGATGCCCGGCGTGAGCGTCATCATGGGCAGCGCACTGCTCAGCTCGAGTCGTCGAATGGATTGCATCACGCAGTAAAAGGCCAGCGCGCCGAGTATATTTTTCCCGAACAGCACGAACAGCGCCTCCGGCGTGACGCGGCTGTAGTCCACCAGCACGAACAAGGGCAACGACAGCAGCAAGGTCAACAGCGACAGCAGCCAGGAAAAATCCAGGGCTTCCATGCGGAAGAGTACCTTTTTCTGCGTGATGGCCGCGGCCGCCGACAAGGCGGCGGAGAGCAGCGCCAGCCAGAACCAGCTCACTTCACCCTCCTTCGCATCGCAAGCTCATTCATGCGCTCACCACAGCATGCGCACGCGAACATACACATTGCGCCCGGGCTCCACATTCACCAATCCGCGCAGCGTCGAAATATGTCGACGCCAGGCGCGATCGAAGAGATTCTCCACACCGGCGAACAGTTGCACGCCCAACCCGGCGAAGCGCAGGGTGTTCGACCGCAGACGTGCGTTTACCACCGCGGTGCCCGGCGTGCTCTTCTCTCCCGTCGCCACGTGCTCCTGATCATCCGTCGCCATAAGTGATACGTCCGCATGTCCCAGATCCCACAGCGGCAGGCGCAGTCCGGCGACGGCGGTGAGCGGCGGAATCGCCGGCAGATCGCTGTCCTTGCCTGTGTCACGACCACGCACGTACGAGAGCGTACCGTAGAGCACGAAGCGCGCGACGGGATTGTACTCCACGCCAAGTTCTCCACCCAGCAATCGCGCTTCGCCCACGTTGTCTTTCACGTACAGCGTGTCGAGTACTTGCCGATCCACCACGAGATCGTTCATGAAATTCGCGAAGGCATTGGCGGTGACACTCACGCGCTCGTGGCGCAAACGCACGCCGAGATCCAGCGCGGTGGCCTGTTCGGATGCCAGATCGGGATCACCGATATACGTCGATCCGCCCAGCTCGATGTACTGGTAGCGCTCCTCCAGCGCGGGTGCGCGGAAGGAACGCGCGAGGTTGAGCGTGAGATCCAACGCGCCGCTCACACGGTGCAGCACGCCAGCATAGGCGCTCCAGGACACATCCTGCCCTTCCGCGGCGGTCCATCGCAGCACGCGCGAAGGCGGAGCGGTGTTGCGCACGCCATTGCTTTCGATGTAGAGAATGTTGTAGGCCTCGTCGTTCCACACATGGATCAGATCGGCGCGGCCGCCAACGGTGATGCGCGTTGCGCCGTCGAACAGCGCGATTTCATCTTGCGCGAACACACCGATGCTGCGGAATGTGGCGTTGGGAAGAGGCATGTCGGCCACCGTGGTCTTGGTAGCCGCATTCTCGCGCAGACGTCGTCCGGTGTAGCGGCGCTGCCAGGCATCCACGCCGCTGCTGATGTTGTGGCGCTCGCCGAAGCGCAGATTGCCGAGGAGCTGCACACCGTGCATGCTGTGCTCGGCCGAGGGACGCAGCGTCACCACGGGAGAGGAGCGCAGTTCCACATCGCGCTCGATGAGCTGATGCACGTAGCGCAGCGTGAGTTGCCGCACGGCCGGCAGAGGCGCGGTGGACGTCCATGCGGCGGTGAAGAGTTCGCGTTCCTCCATCGGATAGCGCGCGCTGGCGTTCGCCGGAAAGGATGCTCCTCCCGGAATGCCCACATCCTCGGCGCGGACGCGTTGATAGCGTGCGCTCACTTCCTGCCCATCCCATGGGCGCAAGCCCGCCGAAGCGGACAGCGCATGGTCGTGATACCGGCTGTCGCGCAGCGTGCCGAGCGGTGTGCGCACGTCTTCGGCGCTGCGCAGTGTACTGCTCAGCCGCGCGAACCACTGCGTGGCCGAGGCATCAAGTGCCAGCGTTCCAGTAGCGCCGTTGTTTGCACTGCCGTAACCGGATCCAAGCGCGCCACTGAAGCGGAATGCGTCGCTGTAATGTCCGCTGCCGCTGATGATGTTCACCACACCGCCGGTGGCGCCGCTTCCGTACAGCGTGGACGCCGCGCCGCGAATCACCTCCACGCGATCCACATCGTTGATGTCGACCAGACTCAGGCCGGCGGCATGATTGGTGGCGGTTTCGATGCGGGCGCCATCCACGAGTGTGACCACATTGCTGCGCCCAAGTCCGCGTATGCTGACATCCGTACCCCACACGCCATCGCGAATCAACGCCACACCCGGTTGCGCGTCCAGCGCGTCGGCGATGCCCACCGAGGGGGCGCGCAGGAGCTGTTCGGACACGGCGACCTGCATGGGCAAGGGCACATTGCGCACGAGTTCTTCCGAGCGCGTGGCGCTCACACGCACTTCGCCCATGTCGACTGTTGTCGGTTGCAGCGTAATGGTCAGGCGCAGCGTCGCGCCCTGCTCCACAACGATTTCGCGTTCCTCGACGCGAAAACCTACATGCGTCACGCGCAGGCGCTGCCGCCCGGCTTCGACGCCGGAAATGTAAAACCTGCCCTGCTCGTCCGCCACCACGCCGCGCAGCGCATCCGGCAGCGCAACATGCGCCGCAGACAGCGGCGCGCCATCCGACGAAGTGACGGTACCGGAAATCGCCGCGTGCTGCGCCAACAGGGCGCGCGAACTCGTGGCGAACAGTATCAGCATGACAATGGAAAGGGTACGCATGGCAATCAACACCTTGTTGCAGTGAATGTACACAGGGACACGCGGAAAGCACAACGCGCGTGATCCGGCTTCGCCCCGCACCCGTGGGCACAGGGTTGCTGTGACATCCTGCCTCTCCCATCACGGCCGTTCTCCAGGCGGCCATGCCTGTAACAACCTACGAAATCTTTTTCAGACACCCAATATCCCATTTACAAGGATCCGGCGCTATGTCGAGAAAAATCGAATGGAGGGATGGCCGTGCGCATCGAGCGCGGCACATCCCTCCATGCTTCATTGTCCGCCGAGGGTCAGGGTTTCACATACTCGAATTTCATGAAACCACTCAGACCCTGATCGTTGTAGTAGCCGAGCATACGGAATTTGTACCGCTTGCCGGATGTGCTCTGCACAACGAAGGTGCGATCGGTGAACGGCGACAGGCGATGAGAATTCTCGTCGTAGTTCAGGCAGGTCGTACCGATCACGTAGGTGGTATCACCGTCGGCAAGCAGGGGCGCGACTGTGGCGGCATTCACATCGGCAAAGGGTGTGCCGTTGACGATTGCGGCTTTCACGCCGGCGGCGCCGTTGAGCACGATGCCGGGGAAATTCATCGGACCAATGGGCGTGGGTACGGAAAGCACGGTGAGCTTCACATCCCAGGGCTGCACGGCAACTTCGCCTTTCGCGAAACTGAACAGTTTCTCACCGGCGGCGATGTTCACCGTGGACTGCATCACCATGCCCCAGGTGCTGGTGCTCATGTCGTAATGCGCATAGGACAAGGCAAAGCTGTTCTGCGTCTGATCGAAACTGTCGATGCGGAATTTCACCATGTGGCCGTTCGACGCTTCGACCACATACACCTGGCCTTTGGACGACACCTGATGCGTGAGTGGATTATAATCGAACCAATTGGCGCCCTGCACAAGCCGTTGCACATCAGTGCCGAGTTTGCCGGCATCCACCGTGGTCACGGCATCGAGTGCGGTGGCCTCGCTGTTGTAAATGCGCACGTAACTGTTACCGAGTTTCGCATCGTTGAGCAGAAACATCGGAATGGCCACGGGAGAGCCGGGCATGGTGTAGGAGCCGAATTTCACATCCCACTGGATGCTTTCCTTCTCCTGATCGAAACTATAGTAGATGGCGCCGCTCTTCACATTCCCCGAGGTGTAGCTTGGGTTCTGTGTGGGCTGCGGATTGTTGCCGCTGTCGTCGTCGTCGCTGCACGCCGAAAACAGCGTGAGAGTCAGCCCCAACAGGAGCAGTGTACGGAAGTATTTCATGGAACGATCCTTTCAGTGAAACGATGAGAATGAACATGCATGCCTCGGCGCACACAGCGGCGCCGTTGTCGAATCATTCGATGGTCCAGGTCGCGCCGGCAAACCATTCGCGTCCCTTGATCTGCCCGAAGGGATAGAAGGTTTGATCGGTGGCATTGTGTACGCCCGCCGAAACTTCGAGGCGGTCGAAGAGCACGCGGGAGAAGCGCACATCCACCACGGCGTATGCGGGCGTATGGAAGAATTTCGCATCCCCGCCTCCAGTGTAAATGGAAAGGTTGATCTGCTCGTCGGTCACGAGTTTGCGGTCGAACCACCGCGCGCGTACGAAGGTGCGCAGTCCCGTCATCGCCCAGTCGTGCCGCAGGCGCAGCGTCAGGGAATGCGGCGTGCGGAACGGCAGGTCGCGCCCGGCCCCATCCTCCGCCACCGTATAGCCATACCCCGCGCCGAGCAGCAGCGAGGAGTGCAGTTGCATGTCGATGTCCACATCCACCCCCATGGTGACGGCGGTGGCGATGTTGCGGTACGACAGCGTGATGGGATTACCCGAGCGCACGTAGTAGTCGATGAGATTGGTCAGGTCGTTGCGGTACGCGTTCACACGCAGCCACACCAGGTTGTCGCGCGCGTATTGCAGTCCGGCGTTGTAGCCGTGCGAGGATTCAGCTTTTAACGTGGGTTCGCCCTTCACGATATAACCCACGCCGTTGTTGGGAAAATCGATGTACAGTTCGTTGATGCTCGGCGCGCGGAAACCGCGTCCGTACGAAGCGCGCAAGGTGAGTTGTTCATCCACCTTCCACACGCCGCTCACACGCGGCGCGAAGAAGTTGCCGTACACGCTGTTGTGCGAAAAGCGCCCGCCCACCGAAATCATCACCGGTCCCATCGACCATTCGTCCTCCGCGTAGAGCACGTTGTTGTAATACGCCTTGCTGCGATTGTCGAGCCGGTCGCTTTCGGCGCGCTCGGCGGTGTATTCATAGCCAAGGGTGACGATGCTGTTGCCGTACGGCGCTGTCGCGAATTGCAGGCGTGCGGTTTCTATCCGCTCCTTGGAAGCATCATCGCGCAATCTGTTGCCCGAACGCGATTCCTCGATGGAACTGTGGTCGTTGGTGGAAACATGCGCCGTGGCGGAAAGCGAGGTCAGGGGCGAGAATGCGTAACGGGCCGACGCCGTGCCGGTCCATTTGTCATTTCCGGCGATGTCGCGGAAGAACACGCTCGGATTGCCGGCGAGCCATTCGCTGCGGTCGCGGTAGTACTCGCCACGCAAATCGAAGGACAGCGCATCCGAGATGCGCATGTCCGTTTTTACTCCCACATGCTTGCGGTCGCGCTCGGGCATTTCCATGAAATTGTCGGACGCGTTGTAATCCACGCCGCCGAAGGAATTCCACGCGGCATTCACGAATACGCCGAGCATGCTGCCCGCGCCGAACGCGTCCGTCACGCTGTGCGAAGCACTCGCCTCGATATCGCGGCGCTCGTAGCCGCCCACATGCGCGGCCACTGTTGCGCGGCTACCCTCGCCCGCCTTGCGTGTGATGATGTTGATCACACCACCGATGGCATCGGTGCCGTACTTCGCGGACAACGGGCCTTTCACCACTTCGATTTTTTCAATGGCCTGCACGGGAATCTGCCCGAGATCCACCGCGCCATCCACCTTGCCCGTCACCCGTTCGCCATCCACCAACACAAGGACGTGATTGTCGCTCAGGCCGTGCAACTGCGCACTCTGCGTCTGTCCGATGCCTGTGCCGATTTCGATGCCCGTGTGCGAACGCATGATATCCGCGAGATCGGAACTGCCCACCATGCGCAAATCCCGCGACGACATCACCTCGGTCAGTACCGGGCTGTCTTTGAGCAAATGCTGATTGAGCGTACCCGTCACCACTACTTCGTCGAGAAGGAAGGGCGAGGAGGTGAGCACGATGCGCAACTCCGTGCGTTCGCCGGCACGGACGCGCACGCTGTCGCGCAGCACCGGAGCGTAGCCGATATAGGAAGCACGGACGCGGTACACACCTTCGGGCACATCAGGGATGGTGAAGGCACCGCGCGTGTCGGTGATAGTCCCGTGCGTGCCGCCGGGAATGACGATATTCACACCCGCCACGCCGCGAGGCAGATCCTCGAGCACGACCGTGCCGTGTATGCTGCCTGTTTGCGCGTGGAGAAGAGGTGCGAGAAGGACGAGCAGCGCCACGGCGCACGCTCCGCGTCGCGCCGACGCGGTACATCCCAGCTTCATACGTATCTATTCGACGGGAGCGAGACCGTCGCCTTTCTTCATTTAGAGTTCGACAATAAACACGTGACGCTTGCCGTCACGCAGGGCCTCGACGCTGATGCGCTGCCCCACCTTGAATTCACCGAGCCGCGCCATGTAGTCGTACACGCCGGTGACACTTTTTCCTTCCATGCTGACGATCACATCGCCCTTCTTCAAACCCGCGCGCTCGGCGGGCCTATCCTTCATCACCGCGTCCACGCGCAAGCCCTTGCCGTCGCCACCAGACACATCGGGCATGATGCCGAGCGTCACCTTGTAGCGTGCCGCGCCTTGCGGACGCGACTTGGGGCCCGCTTCCTGGAAGACGAGTCGGCTATCGCGGCCGCCCGCATCACGCAGCACATCGAAGACCATGTCGGCCACGATTTTCTGTCCGTCGTAATTGATCAACTCCGCGTCGTCGAACGGCGTATGGTAGTCGTCGTGCACGCCGGTGAAATAAAACAGCACCGGGATGTCCTTTGAATAAAATGCGGCATGATCGGAGGGCCCAAAGCCCTCGGGCGACATGGTCGCGCGCAGTTGATGCTGCCGCGCCGCGGCCTCGACGATGATGTTCAAATCCTTGGCCGTGCCCGTGCCTCCAACGCTGATCGCGCGGGCGGTGTCGAGGCGTCCCACCATGTCGAGATTGCACATGAGCGTGACCTTCTTGAGATCCACCGGCGGATTGTTCACATACTCCTTCGATCCGACCAACCCCATTTCCTCGGCGCTGAACAATGCCACCAGTACGCTGCGACGGAATTCATTCCTGTAGGCGGCGACCCGTTCCATAATTTCCATCACGGCTGCGGTGCCGGAGGCGTTGTCGTCGGCGCCATTGTGCACTGCCACGGTGTCGGGACGGCGCGAGCCGCTGCCCGGACCGCCCATGCCCAGATGATCGTAATGCGCGCCGATGAGCACGTACTCGTCCTTCAACGCGGCGTCGCTTCCCTCCACCACGCCGATGACATTGCGCGTCGTGATGGTCTTGGGCAGCATGCGCACGGTGGCATCGACCTCGCCCTTGGTGGCGCAGCGCACGGGCTGCTTGCCGGCGATGAGGCGCGCCTCCAACTCGGCGACGGTTGCGCCATCGAGCAGCCGATCGGCAACGCCGCGCGAAATACTCAACAAGGGAATATCCATCGGTGTGTCCTGCATCTGCCAGCGGACATCGACCAGCTTGTCGTCCTTGTCGCCGACGGGGCCGGACACGAAGAGTACGCCGGCGGCGCCCTTGTCGCGCGCGGCGAGCGCCTTGGCGCGCAGCGACGACCACGGATCGTAATCACCACTCTTATCGTCGGGGCTTCCGCGCAGAATCAGCACCCAGGCACCTTTCACATCGAGGCCTTCGTAATCCCGCCACGTGCTTTTATCCTTTTCAAAATCGAAACCGTAGCCCACCCACAGCACACGCGCCTTGAGCGTTGCATTGCCCGAGAACACCACGGGCCGAAAATCCTTGTCCATTACCAACGCGGCGTCGCCCACGCGCGCGGCGCAATCGGGCGAAGGCAGCATGTCGGTGGTGATATCGAAATTCTGAAAGCCGTCCTCACCCAGCATTGTCACTCCCGCCGTGCGCAGATGATCGCGCAGGTACTCGGCGGCTTCGTCACAGCCGCTGTGCCCGGGCTTGCGTCCCATCCAGTCGTCGGAGGCCAGCCGACCGACATGCTGGCGGAGTTCCTCCACGGTGATTTCGGGGGATTCCTCCGACTGCGCGTGAAGGGTCATTGCGAAGGAGGCGAGCAAGCCGAGTGTCAGGAGAACGCGCTTCATGGTATGTCGAACTATGATGTGTGACAACAGCAATTCAATAATGTAGCAAGTTTTTTTCAATGCGTTGGTACGAAAATCCCGGGAGCTTGCGAATACTCCTTCAAACTCGCGGAGTGGGGCTCGCGCCGGTGGCAGCGTCAATGCTGCCCTTGCGGAATGGACAGCACGATGATCTCGTCGCCACGTTTGATGCGCAACGGAAGCGGTGCGTCTTCTCTCGCCTGCCCGATCGCCCGGAGGTACTCGGCCACCGTTCCCACTTCTTCGAAACCCACGCGGAGCAGCACATCGCCCGCGCGCAGTCCGGCGCTGTCGGCGGGGCTGTTCTTTTTCACAGCGAACACGCGCACCCCCTCGCCAGCCCAGGCATGATCGAGACGAATGCCGAGCCCTGGCTTTCTCGCCGGAGAAGCGGTTGCTGTGGACGCCGTATTGAATGTCGGGCGTGGCCCACGATCAATGGCGGCGAGGACGTCGGCGGCGAAACGACTCACCTGCTCCAGACCCTCGACGTTCAATTTCTCCACATCGTCGGTGGGCGTGTGATAATCCTTATGCAAGCCGGTAAACAGGAAGAGTGATGGTATGCCGCCGTCGATGAACGAGCTGTGATCGCTGCTGCCTCCCGCGGCAAGGCGCCGCAGGGTGAAACGATGCGCCGTGTTGACCTGATCCAGCAGTGGCGACCAGCGGGACGAGCTGTGCATGCCGTACACGGTAAGCGCGCGCTTGTCTTCCGAAAGACGTCCGATCATGTCGAGGTTCAGCATCGCGACCACGCGCCCGAGCGGAATGGTGGGATTGGCCACCCAGAATCTCGAGCCGATGAGTCCGTGCTCCTCCGCGCTGAATGCGATGAAGAGCAGCGAGTAACCCGTGGGTTTGGCGGCGAAGTATTCCGCCAATTCAAGCATCGCCGCCACGCCCGAAGCATTGTCGTCGGCGCCGTTGTGAATTTCCGGGGGACCTCCAGGATTGCGCGAACTCATTCCTCCCCAGCCCACATGGTCGTAATGCGCACCGATCACTATTACGCTGTCGCGCCGCAGCGCGTCCGTACCGCGGATCAAACCGAGGACGTTGCGCGCACGCAGCGACGGTATTCCGTCGATGGTGGCGGTGGGACCCGATGTCGAACCTTCGTACGATGGCGCATGTGCGACCGCGGAGGCCGTGGGATTCAGCAGATTCGAAAGCGTGGCCTGCAGTGCCTCGGTATTCACCGATGCGCCATCACCCGAAGAATCGGAGAGCAACTGGCTCAGCGCGTGTTCAAACAGTCGGGTCGGCGACTGAAATTCGAAGTCCTGCGTGTAGCCGGCGGCACCTGCGGGCAACAGACCATGACGAGCGAAGACCTTTTCGATGTACAACGCGGCGGAATCGTTGCCCGGTGAACCCACCTCGCGTCCCTCGCGCGCATCGTCGGCGAGCCACTGCACATGCAGCAGCAGATCGCGTTGTGAGACTGCCACGTCTGTCGCGTTGAGGTCGGCATGTCCCTGGGCCATGCATGCGGGAGCGCCTTGCAGAAGGGCGAGGATAATGAAGAGCGTGGGACGAGTCATACAGGTGTAACGCAAAGGTGGAGGTGCGACGTCCGGTTGCTTCTCAACAACCCGGACGCGTGCTGAAGGGTTCCGTGGATCACATCGGCAAGATACGGAAATTTTTATCGCTTATCATTT
This sequence comes from Bacteroidota bacterium, assembly GCA_035362335.1. GTDB lineage: Bacteria > Bacteroidota > Ignavibacteria > SZUA-365 > SZUA-365 > JAOSJT01. Next base: position 49,159 of record DAOSDL010000005.1, on the reverse strand, counting down.
TTCCTGCCCCACGGCCGTAACACATGCATGCGATGCGTGAGCACCTATATGCGTTCCATGCAATGCACCGTGGGGTACGCGCGGCGCGCATTGCACGCACCTGTTGCGAAGGCCTGTAAACATTGATCGAAATGCGATAGGCGTTGCATTCACGATTGAAATCCTTATATTCGTATCATTCTGAATAATGCTGGACAGCAGCCAACACAGGAGGAACGTATGGCAGGTATATTCGGTCGCATTTCCGACATGGTGAAAGCGAACATCAACGATTTGCTTGATCGCGCGGAAGACCCCGAGAAGATGATCAAGCAAATGGTCATCGAGATGGAGGAAGCGGTGAACAAGGCGACAACCGCCGTGGGCTCCGCCATTGCCAACGAGAAGCAGCTCGAGCGCCAGTACGCCGAGAAGAAGAAACTCTCGGGCGAATGGCACGAACGCGCGGTGAAGGCCGTCAATGCGGGACGCGACGATCTCGCCCGTCAGGCGCTGGAGAAGAAGAACATGTTCGACCGCGCTGCGAGCGATATCGAGGCGCCCCTGGCCGAGGCAAAGAAAGCTTCCGTGGTCATGCGTCAACAGCTCGATCAGCTCAAGGCCAAGCTCGACGAGGCCCGTGTGCGCCAAGGAACACTCATCGCGCGGCATCAGGCGGCGAAAGCGAAGAAGCAGATCTCGCAGAGTCTCGCCGGCATCGGCGATGGCGCCTTCGCCAACTTCGATAAATACGAGCAGAAAGTGCTCAAGGTGGAATCCGAGGCCGAGGCCTTTTCGGAGCTCGCCGGCGAAAGCACGTCGCTCGATGACGAGTTCAAAAAATTGGAGGCCGGCAGTTCCGTCGAGGATGAGCTTGCGCTGCTGAAGGCCGCGGCGAACAAAGAATAACGCACGACATCATTCCAAGGAGCTTGCAGCATGGCCAGTATAGTGAAATCCACCCGTACCAAGGTCAAGGCCTTTCTCAAGGACATTCATGGCAAACATTACAAGGATGTCGTCCAGGAAATCGATGATGTGTTCATCATCCGTCGCGGATCCGCGGCGGTGCACGTGTCCGTGCGTCCCTGGGGCGACGGCGAATCCATGGTCACCGCCCTCGCCTATGTCGTGCAGAACGCGAAAATCGGTCCGAAAGTACTCGCATGGCTCATGCGGCAGAATGCCACACAGAGCGTGGGTGCGTACGGATTGCTGTTCGACGACACGATTGTCTTCAGCCACAGCATCGCCGGCGCGAATCTTGACAAGAATGAATTGCGCATGACCATCGGCACGGTGGCCTACGTGGCCGACGAAACCGACGACGTTATCCGGAAGATGGCCGGCGGCCTCCGCGCGGTGGACGCCCATGCTTCATTGTTTGAAACTTCTGCAACCACAGCAAACACCAATAACGCGACAACACCCACCAAGGGTAAATCCACTACCCCCAAACACAAAGCGGAGAAACACAAAATGGCAGACGCGAAGGCAACCAAAAAAGAAGCCACGGTAGCGGCAAAACCCGCCGCGGCGCCGAAAGCTGCTGCTCCCAAGAAGGCCGCCGCCCCCAAGGCCGCTGCCCCGAAGAAAGCCGCCGCTCCCAAGGCCGCCGCTGCTCCGAAAAAGGCCGCCGCTCCCAAGGCCGCCGCTGCTCCGAAGAAGGCCGCCGCTCCCAAGGCTGCTGCCGCTCCGAAGAAAGCTGCTGCTCCCAAGGCCGCTGCCGCTCCGAAGAAAGCCGCTGCTCCCAAGGCCGCTGCTGCTCCGAAAAAGGCTGCTGCTCCCAAGGCCGCTGCCGCTCCGAAGAAAGCTGCTGCTCCCAAGGCCGCTGCCCCGAAGAAAGCCGCTGCGCCGAAAGCCGCTGCTGCTCCGAAGAAGGCCGCCGCTCCGAAGAAGGCCGCTGCCCCGAAGGCCGCTGCCCCGAAGGCCGCTGCCCCGAAGAAAGCCGCCTCGAAGAAGAAGTAGCACCTGCGGCGGCTTTCCCACGCCGTCCGCCATACATAGATTCACGATCGCCATCGATCGGGTTGCGTGCCCGCACGCAACCCGATCGGATCCCTTCCTTACTCACTTTTTTGAACGGAGGGATCTGTTATGCTACGCTTCTACATTACCCTTTGCCTCGCCATCGGCCTCGTGCAATGCTCCCCACATGGCGGAACATCTTTCTCCTACGAACTTGCCGACACCACCGCCTGCTACGGTGATTGCGGAGGCGAACAATCCTCCGGCGCCGTTATCACGTTGAGCTATCCGCGCTTCGATGGACAAGGAGCGGTGGCGGATTCCCTTCGGGCGCAGGTGCGTGCATTGACCTTCGCCACGTTCTCGGAAGGCAGCGGCTATCCCGACGCGGCCACGCTGTGCAAAGCGTGGGGCGAGGCTTACCTCGCCGCACGCGAGGAAATCCCCGACCTCGGCAACGGCTGGTTTCTCGAACGCGCCACCAGCGTGCTCCTCTCATCCTCCTCCATAGTGACGCTGCGCCTGGATGAATCCGTGTATTCCGGTGGCGCGCATCCCAACAGCACTTCCATACTTCTGATGTGCGACAGCCGTGACGGCTCCAGCGTCTCACCACGGCATCTTATCGACGATTCCGGACGGGATCAACTTCTGCGGCTCGCGGAAAAAGCGTTCCGCTCGATCCGCGGAGTGCCCGATCAGCAATCCCTGCGTGATGCGGGCTATTGGTTCGACGGGGATCGCTTCACGCTGCCCGACAACATGGCCCTTACCGACGAGGGCCTGCTGCTGTACTACAACAATTACGAGGTGGCTTCCTACGCACAGGGTCCCACCGAGATCCTCCTCCCCCTCAAGGACATCGCGGAGTTGCTGCATCCGAAATTCCGTCTCGATCCGTGACACCCGGCCATCCCCGCACTGCTCCACAGTCCCATGCATCGCCGCTGTGCGCGAGGCACGTTGAAATAGTGCCGAAAAACTGCCATATTGCTTCGTCCACAGAGGTTGAACCATCGCGACCATCGCGAGGAATGGAGCACGATCATGGCGGCCAGCATACGGAAATGGCCAGAACATACGTTGGAAGCGCGGGCATACGCCGCTGTCGAGGATATCCCGACAGTGGATATGAACGACAGGAATCGGCTCGGATACCATGTGTGGCTGTACCTGCGGGGCGAGCTCTCTTCGCTGGACGAAGCGCTGCGCATCGCACAACCGAGATTGCGCATCGATGCGGCTGAAGCCCTCCGACGCATACGGGCGCGTCTGGACTCCCCGACGCACGCATGAGCGACGAACTGCGCGCGCATGAAGAACAATTGCGCTCTGAACAGCGGCATTGTCCCCACTGCGATTACCTCATCCTGAATCCGCTCTCGGACCGATGCCCACGTTGCTTCGGTGCCGTGCCCCGCGAAGTGGCGCATTGTGGCAGCTGCACCCATCAGGGCAATTGCGAATTCGCGCAACTCGCGCAATCCAACAAACGACACAATCAGTAGATCTTTTTCACAACAGAGGAACACCATGAATATCAAGGAGGAATTCCGCGGGGACGTCGTCGTTCTCGAGATGAAGGGAAACCTCATGGGCGAGCCGGACACCACGGAACTTCGCGATGCCGTCAAGCATCTCGTGCGTGACGGTTTTCTGAAAATCGTGCTCGACGTCGGCAAACTGAAATGGGTGAACAGCTCCGGACTCGGCGCATTGATCTCCGCACTCGCCACGGTGAACAATGGGGGTGGGGACATGCGCATTGCCAACGTAACCGAGAAAATCAACAGTCTCTTCATGATCACGCAGCTTGTGAAAGTGTTCAAGAGCTTCGACTCCGTCGAGCGCGCGGTCGCCAGCTACGCCGTGGATCCCATTCCGGGCAAAGCCGAATAATCGACGCGGCGGTATGAAACACAGCGGCCATTCCCTTGCCGGGGAATGGCCGCTTCCATTTCAGGGTGCGCCGGGTACCGGCATTGGCGGCGCCGCGCCCTGCGCCCTCGCCGCGGTATTGCGCCGCTTCCACTCGAGAATGCGCGCGTCCCTGGGCGAATATCGCAGCGCCGCATCGAAGGCCGCGTCCGCCCTGTCGAATTCCCCGCTGCTGTGCTGAAACACGCCGTGATTCACCAGCATCGAAGCGAGCATCGACCACATGTCCTTCGCCAGGCGCTCCTCGCTGGCGAACGGACGGAAGCGCAGCTCGGGCAACTTCCGCGTGGCAGCCGCGGGAAGCGAATCCGGAGCGAAGAGCCGGAAGGCCAGGCCTTCCGGAACCCGCACATAGCCCTGTGCAAATTGCTGTTCGATTTCCAGCGTGAGATACACCGGACCGCGCGACATGTGCCTGTCGATGAAGCTGTTGATCATCGCGTTGAATGCGTTCTCGATCGCCGTTGGATCGTAGGGAAGATCGCGTTCGAAGCGGTCGAGATGCACGCGGAAGGCCTCGATTTCGCGACGCGACGTTTCGTAGATATCGGGATGATTCACACGCAGTTGGTCGAGATACCAGGAACGCCGGAACAACTCCTTGTCCAGTACGATCACATCGGGGCGCCAGCCTTCCACCATTTGAAAATACAACGCCGCCGACACCCAGTGATCCCACTGATACGACAGCACCAAGGAGCCGGGTTCGAAGGAAGCGAACATGGCCTTGGTGTAGTCCTCGACCAGATAATTGCCGCGCTGCGACACGCTGGAAGCGTGCAATGCAAGCGGTATTATCAACAGTGCCCCCGCCAGTACACCGTAGCGCGGAGCGAGCGACCATCGCCGCTGAGCCATTCGCACGAAGGCATCGATGCCTACCGCCGTCCAGCAGCCGATGACCACAATGGCGAGCAGCAAATAGGAATCGATGTCGTGAATATCATACCCCGAGGCCCAGAATATGCAGGTCGCGAAAAACAGCAGCAGTCCGCCCGCCACCACGGCATGCCTGCGGAACAGCAGCACCGCGCCGAACAGCGCGGGGAGCAGCGCGACATAGCCCACGGACTGCGGCAGCAGCGTGGCGATGTTCGAGAATTGCTCCTGCCAGGCATCGGAGCTGGAAAACATCCACACGCTGTACTGCTTGCCGCTCACATGCCAGAGCAGACGTTCCAGACTCGAAGGATTGCCCCAATTCAACGCCGGCTCCGCCGCCGCGCGCAGCGGAAGGTACAGGTACGGTAGCAATCCGAGCACGAATACCCCCGCCGCCATGAGCAGCAGTCGAACGCGCAGCAGACCCTTGGACCGCAGCAGCGCGAATACCAGCAGCAATCCCGGTAAGAGGAAAATCGTGCTCATGTGATTGCTGAACGACAGGCCGAGCAGAAAGGCCAACAGCAGTACCGCGTTGCGCGTGCCCGTCGGCGTCTGTTCCTCCCGCGACAGCGCGGTCAGCAGGTGCAGCATCGCCCAGAACAGCACACCAAGCATGCACATGTGCAGGGCGTACACTTCGATGGAAAGCGCCGTGCGCCAGTACGTGCGCGATAGCGCTACGACCAGGGCACCGATCACGGCGGCGGCGCTACGCGTCCATCCGCTTGAGCTGCCGCGTTGCTCGGCTGCGGCTTTTTTCCCGCCCTTGCCGACGCTTTTTCTCGTCTGCATGCCCAGCAGCATCCACAGGGCATCCACGAGAAAGCCGACACCCGTGGCCGCGAGCACGGCCGAAAGCAGATTCAAACGCACGATGCCATCGCCGAGCGGCAGCCATGCCCATACCCCGGCAAGCATGGTGAACAGCGGATAGCCGGTGGGGTGCGCGATGCCGAAACTATGCGCCACAGCCGCCAGCTCACCCGCGTCGATGAAATCCACCGACGGCGCCAGCGTGATGATGTACACGATGAGGGCGAGCGTGGCGGTGCCAGCCGCCGCCAGTAAGCGCTGCATTCGTATGGACATCATGCCTGCTTCCCTCCTTCCGGTGCCTCCGTGATGCTGAGGAAATAATCCTCAAGCGAGCGACGCGGCGCGAAACCCGAAACGGCGATGCCGGCCTGCACCAGCGCGGCATTGGTGCGCGCGAGATCCGCCTCGGGCATGGCACAGGCGCATTGCCCATCCACCGCGCGCAGATCGCTCACCCACTCCATCGCGCGCAGCACCTGCATGCCCTCCTCCATCGGCTCCATGCTGATGCGCACCGCGATACTGTCGCGCCCGAGCAAATCGCCCACACTGCCCTGCACCACGAGTTCACCGCGATGCAGTATGCACATGCGGGTGGCCACCTGTTCGATTTCGTGGAGCAAATGTGACGAGAGCAGAATGGTCATACCCTGTTCGCGGTTGAGGCGCAGGATCAACTCGCGCACTTCCTTCATGCCCTGGGGATCGAGTCCGTTGGTGGGTTCATCGAGGATGAGAAACTCCGGATTGGGCAACAGCGCCTGTGCGATGCCGAGCCGTTGCTTCATGCCGTGTGAATAGGCCTTGACGCGATCGTTCGCGCGATCGCTCAGTCCCACAATGTCCAGCACTTCGTCGATGCGCGCGTGATTCACCGCGCCATACAGCGCCGAGACGATCTCGAGATTGCGGCGCGCGCTGAGATACAGGTAAAAATCCGGGCGCTCCACCAATCCCCCCACGCGCGCGAGCACGCCGCGGTCTCGCGCCACATCCGCACCGAATATTCGCACCGATCCCGCCGTGGGCTGAATCAGCGACAGCGCCATGCGGATGGTGGTACTTTTGCCCGCGCCATTCGGCCCGAGGAAACCGAACACATCGCCGCGATGCACTTCGAGATTCAGATTCAGCACCGCATCGCGCTTGCCGAAGCGCTTCGAGAGCTGATGCGTGGAGAGAACGATTTCCGCGTCGGACATGCCGCACCTCAGAGATAGAGAATGAGGAAAATGGCGGGGATGATCAGACCGATGGACGTGAGCCAGGCGCCACGGCGTGTGATGCCCTTGCTGCCTTTGAGAATGAACAGGCCGGACAACGCGAGCACGATCAACGCGCCGGCGAAAATGTCGGCGTACCAGGTCCACAACTTCTTGGGAGTGTTGTAATGCAGGAAGTTCACCTCGAAAAATACCGGCCTGCGACGGACGGATTCGAACAGTCCCTCACCCGTGGCCATGTCGATGGTGACCGATCCTCCGTGGAGAAACACTTTCAGCACGCCCTCTTCGGGCATGTAATGCTTTTTGTAATTCCCGTCCTCATCGATGGTGGCGAGCAGGGCTTCGACCTTTTCCTGTGTCAATCCTTCCGCTTCGATGGGTGCGGCGAACGTCACGTCCTTCGCCTCGATGATGTAATTGGGATCCCATTCCTTGAGATGATTCAGGGCGATGCCCGAGAGCGCGTAAATGATCGTCATACCTGCGAACAGATAGCCGAGATCGCGGTGTATGGCCTGATTCCAAAGTCGTATGCGTGTCGAGAGTTTCATGCGTCGGATGTGCTGCGATGGAACATGCTGTGTGCGGAGAGCATCCCGCTCCAATCACTACCTTTTCGAGCGGGGCAAGAACGTGGCAGGGAGCCGGAAGACTCCCTGCCATGAAGCGTTTGCGGGCCGGACCCTCGGAAATCAGTGCTGATGTCCTTCGTGGCCTTCCTCGGCGGGAACATCCTTGGCCACGGGAGCGGCCGAGCCGTCCTTCATCGAATAGCTCTTGGCGACGAGATGCCACTGCGAGAGATAGGGCTTGCCGCTTTTCTCGAGTTCGGCGCGCTTCTCATTCACCGCGTCCATGCCCTGCGGCTCGACATGACCACCGTTGCCACCCTGCGCCACGTGTTCGGCGTCGGCCTGTTCGGCGCCCTTCTTGCTCTGCTTCTTCGCTTCCTTGGCTTCCTTCGCCTCGGCGGCTGCGGCATCGCGGACTTCCTGCTCCCATTCGTCAAGATACGCCTTGTCGATGCGCGTCTCGTGCAGCACACCGGTCACAACGATATCCGAACCTTCCAACTCGCGCGCGAAGGCGGCCATGTCCTCGCCCGATTCCACTTTGATGCGTTCGTTGGTTTTGGTGTCGGTGATGTGCAGGCGCTTGCCGCCATGCTTGCACACGTGGGTAACGGTGCCGGTAAGCGTGACTTCCTTTTCCGCGTACGGTGTCGGGTCGGCAAAGAGCTGTGCAACCGTCAGTGCGCTGCCGGCTGCGTCTTTGGTCTCGGCGGCCTTTTCGCCACAACTGCTAAGCAGGGTCATGCCGCACAGCAGTGCGAGCGATGCCATGATCATGCGTTTCATTGTTCTCATCCTTCTGTTGGTGGTGGTTGTATGTCAGGGAAAAGAAAAATCCACCGTTGCTACTTTATTCTTGCCGGGCCTTCCCACGATCCGTGAGCGTGCTTCGGCTCCCGCGTCGTCACGCGGGGCGCTCCTCGGCATAATGCCGTTCGAGCACCACCTTGCCGTTCTTGATCACCGTGCCGAGATGATTCACACCGAAATGGTACATGATGCGATGGTAATTCGGTACATCGAATATCAGCACATCCGCCTGCTTGCCCACTTCGAGACTGCCGAGACGATCCGAGCGATCCAGCGCCGCCGCGGCATTGAGTGTGACCGCGGTGATCGTCTCCTCCATGGTCATGCGCATCTGCAGGGAGGCGAGACTCATCATGAGTTGAATGTTCTCGCTCATGCACGAACCGGGATTGGCATCCGTGGCCACCGCCACCGGCAGGCCGGCGTCGATCAATGCGCGCGCGTCGGGCATGCGTTCACCGAGGAACAGCGACACACCGGGGAGCAGCGTGGCGATGGTGCCCGCCTCGCGCATTGCGGCGATGCCATCGGGACTGATATGATCGAGATGATCGGCCGAGGCCGCACCCATCGAGGCGGCGAGTTCCGAACCGCCGCCAGCGGTGATCTGATCGGCGTGCAGGCGCGGACGGAGTCCGAGGGCTTTCGCATGCTCGAATATCATGCGGGCCTCGTCTATGCTGAAGGCCCCGCGCTCGGCGAACACATCGCAGTATTCCGCCAGCCGGCGCTCGGCGACGACGGGCAGCATCTCCTCCAGTACCATGCGCAGGTACTCCTCGCGCCGCTCCTTGTAATCGAAGGGAATGGTATGCGCGCCAAGAAAGGTGGGTACGATGTCGACGACGTGTAATTGCTTGAGTTCGGCAATGACCTCGAGCATTTTGATCTCGTTGGCCACGTCCAGACCATAGCCGCTTTTAATCTCAACCGTGGTGCTGCCAAAGCCGAGGCAGCTGTCGAGCCGATGCAGCGCGTATTCGATAAGTTCGATCGCTGTTGCGGCACGCGTGGCCTTCACCGTGGTGTTGATGCCGCCGCCCGACGCCGCGATCTCCGCATAGGTGGCTCCCGCGATGCGGCGGGCGCATTCCTCTTCGCGCGCTCCGGCGAACACGAGATGCGTATGACTGTCGACAAAGCCGGGCAACACGGTTTTTCCCCAGGCGTTGATGCTGCGTTCGGCGTCGGCGATGTCGATGTCATCGGACGGACCCACGAACACGATGCGCCCATCCTTTATCGCCACGGCGCCGTCTTCGATCACGCCGATGTCCCGCATGTCACGTCCCCGCTTGCAGCGCTCACCGTGGGCGGCCACGGTCACCACCTGCGAGGCGTTGTATATCACCAGGTCCATCATGCCGTTACCCGCGTATGCTGATATGCAGTTCGCGGAGCTGTTCCTCGGCCACGAGCGAAGGTGCGTTGTCCATCAGCGACAACGCGCTGTTCGTTTTCGGGAAGGCCACCACATCGCGTATGGACGAGAGTCCGGCGAGAATGGTGACGATGCGATCGAGGCCGAGCGCAACACCACCGTGCGGCGGCGCGCCGTAACGAAACGCGTTGATGAGAAAGCCGAACTTCTCCTCGATTTCCTCCGGAGAAAAACCCAGAATGGAGAAAATCTTCGCCTGCAACGCGCTGTCGTGGATGCGAATGCTGCCGCTGCCTACTTCGTTGCCGTTCCACACGAGATCGTAGCAATCCGCACGCGCGGCCGCGGGATCGCTGTCGAGCAAGGGAATATCCGTCGGCTTCGGCGAAGTGAACGCGTGATGCTCGGCGTAGTAGCGCTGCGTTTCATCATCCCATTGGAACAGCGGGAAGTCCGTGACCCAGAGCAGCGCATGCTTCGTGCTGTCCACCAGGCCGAGTTCGCGCCCCAGTTCCAGGCGCAGCGTACCCATGGCGAGCAGGGCGGCGCGTTTCCGCGCATCGGCGAGAATCAACAGCACATCGCCCTCCTCCGCTTGCAACGCGTCGATGAGGCGATGCTGCACGCTCTCATCGAGGAATTTCGCGGAAGGTCCTTGCAGCGCGCCTTCGGTGAATTTCAACCACACGAGTCCGCCCATGCCCAGTGTTTTGGCGCGCTCGGTCAGTTCATCGAATTTCTTCCGGCTGAAATCCGCAGCCACGCCTTTTACCGCGAGACCGGTAACAATACCACCCTGTTCCAGCGCGGCGCTGAAGACCTTGAATTCACAACCGGCGACAGCATCGTTGAGCGTGCGCATCTCCATGCCGAAGCGGAGATCGGGCTTGTCCGAACCATAGCGCTCCAGCGCTTCGAAGTAATCGAGCCGCGGCAACGGCAGCGTCAATTCCGTTCCCACGGTTTCGCGCAGCAGCTGTTGCGCGAATCCTTCTATCACGCCGTACACATCCTCGGCGGTGACAAAGGACATTTCCACATCGATCTGTGTGAATTCGGGCTGACGGTCGGCGCGCAAATCCTCGTCGCGGAAACACTTCACGACTTGCACATAGCGATCGAGACCAGCCACCATCAGCAATTGCTTGTACTGCTGCGGCGATTGCGGCAGCGCGTAGAAGCGTCCGGGATGTACGCGGCTGGGAACCAGATAATCGCGCGCACCCTCGGGCGTGCTTTTCATCAGCACGGGCGTTTCCACTTCCACGAAATCCAATGCGTCGAAGTAGCGGTGGACGATCTGATACACGCGATGGCGCAGCAGCAGATTCTTCTGCAGCACCGGACGACGAAGATCGAGGAAGCGATACTTGAGCCGCAAATCCTCGTTCGCATCCACATCGTCCTTGATCTCGAAGGGCGTGATTTCCGAAGCATTGAGTATCTGGAAGGAATCCACCACCACCTCCACCTCACCTGTGGGCATGGAGGAATTCGTCATGCCATCGGGACGGTGTCCCACAGTGCCGGTGATTGACAGCACAAACTCTGAGCGCAGGTCATGCGCGCGTTCGTGCACCTCGGCGTTGTGCTGCGGCGCGAACACCACCTGGGTGATGCCGTAGCGGTCGCGCAAATCAATGAAGATCATGCCGCCGAGATCGCGCCGGACATTCACCCAGCCGTTGAGTGTTACCGTGCTGCCGACATGGGAGGCGCGGAGTTGGCCGCAAGTATGGGTTCGTTGTGCAAATATCATGATTCCACCAAATGTTCAAGCCACTTCAATCCTGAAATATACCACATCGCCGGACGCCGGAAAAACCGCCTCCGCAGCCACGCCACCTCGCTCTACCGCCTGTGGGCACGGCGCGCTGCTACCGCGGAGAAGGCAGGCGCGCTCCGCGTTGAATCCTTTCATGTTTCGCTTTATATTTCCGGCGTAACGTGAGTAATACCATGCTGTTGAAACCAACGTACCGCCTCCTCCCCGTTCTGGGCATTGCGCTGCTCTTCGCCGCGTGCAGTGGCACGGAAGAAACGGTGCGGCCGCAGCCGTCCACCGAAGGCATCAGCAAGGCGCGGCAGGTATTGCTCAAGGAAGCACGGACCTGGCTGGGCGTTCCCTACGCCTTCGGCGGCAACAGCCGCAATGGCATCGATTGTTCGGGTTTGGTGTACGCCGTGTATGGCAAATTCGGCGTGAAGCTTCCGCGCACAGCGCGCGATATGTTCGGCGAGGGACGCGCGGTAAACCGTGGCACCATGCTGCCGGGCGATCTGGTGTTCTTCTCCAACACGGCGGGTCGCGGGATCACCCACGTGGGAATTTTTCTCGGGGGTACGGATTTCCTGCACGCTTCCACACAGGCCGGCGTCATCACCTCCTCGCTGGAGGATGCCTACTACCGCAGCCACTACGCCGGAGCGCGAAAAATCATCAAGTAAAAAAGATGCCCGCATCCTTTCGGAGCGGGCATATTCCCCATCGGTTATGGATCGGGCCTACACCTGCTTCACCATGTCGATGACCGTACCGTCCACCCATTTGATGGCGGCGATGTAGTTGTCGATGAAGCGCGGCTTGTCCGGCGCTCCGCCGCACATCGATTCCACTTCATCCTTGATGGCCTCGATCGGACGAATGGGCAGCCCGGAGTTCCGCGTTGCGTCGATGAGATCCTGACGCAAGGGATTGATGGCGATGCCGCGCTCGGTCACGATCACATCGATCAGTTCTCCGGGACCGCACAGCGTGGTGACCTGGTCCACAATCACCGGTATGCGGTCGCGGAAGCTGGGGATGGGCAGAATGGTGCATTTGGAGAACAGACAGTTCTGCCATCCGCCGATGCCATGCAGCAAGCGTCCATCGCTGTGCGACACCACATTCGCGTTGAATTGCACATCCACTTCCGTCGCACCCAACACCACCACATCGAGCATGGAGGCCACATTGCCCTTGCCATGGTAGTTGTAGCTGACGAAGGGATTGCTGTGAATATGGCGCGGATTGTCGCGCATGGATTGCACGCCCGCGAGGTCGAAGGTCTGACCGTCGAGGATGTAGTCCGTCAGCCCTTCCTCCAGCATGTCGACCAGGTAGCGCGTACTTCCACCGCGCACGAAGCGCGCCTTGATGCGGCGTTCGCGCATCATGTCGCGCAGGAAGATGGCGAAGGACAGGGCGGTGCCACCCGCACCCGCCTGAAAGGAGAAGCCGTCGCGCACGATGCCGGCGGCATCGCAGAAACGCGCGGTGAGTTCGGCGATGAGCAGACGGTCGGGACTTTTCGTGATGGCCGTTGTGCCACTCACGATTTTTTCGGGCTCGCCGATCTTGTCCAGCACCACCACGCTGTCCACATGATTGCCGTGCAACTGCCAGGGTACACAGGGGAAGGGGACAAGGTTGTCCGTGACCACAATCACCTTGTCCGCATACTGCGAATCCGCCAGCGCGAAGCCCAACCCTCCGCAGGCCGAGGGACCGTTCACGCCATTGCAGTTGCCGAAGGGATCGGAGGTGGGTGCGGCGATGACCGCGATGTCGATATGGACTTCTCCATCCTGAATGGCCTGGTAGCGGCCGCCGTGCGAACGCAGTACGCCCAGCCCGCGCATCCTGCCCGAGCTTGCGTAATCGCCCAGCGGCCCATTCATCGAGCCCTCGATGTGATGGATCACGCCGCTTTCGAGATGCTTGATCAGCGGTTCGTGGCAGGGGAAGGCGGCCGAAGGAAACCAGCGCAAATCCTTCACGCCCAGTTCCGCCGCGATGTCGAACACCTGATTCGCCACCAGGTCGCCGTTGCGGAAATGATGATGACTGGAAATGGTCATGCCATCGCGCAGTCCGGCGTTGATCAGGGCTTCGCGCAAACCCGGGAGCACCTTGTTGCCGTCGGACGGATAGTCCGCACAGGACGACACCGGCGGTGCGGCCTTGCGGCCAGAGGGTTTGTATGCGCCGACGCCCTGATAGGGAACGGCGGGCACACCGTTGATCTCGGTGAGAACTTCGCGTCCCGCCGCATTGATGACGCGTTCCGCGCTCATGCCTGCACCTCCTCTTTCCATGTTTGCGACAGCACGCCCGAGCGCACCGCCAGATCGATGGTGCGCAGCGCGCGCTTGACCACAGGGGGGTCGATCATTTTCGATCCCAGCGCCACCACGCCGAGACCGCGCCGCGTGGCATCGTCGAAAGCCAGCACGATGCGCTTGGCTTTTTCCATATCGGCCTCGGTGGGTGCGAAACCACGATGCACCACCGCGATCTGCCGGGGATGGATGCAGCCCTTGCCGTCGAAGCCCAGCGAAGCGGCTTCGCGCACACTCGCGTACAGGCCGTCCATATCATTGACATCCGAAAACACCGTGTCGATGGCCTGCACGCCGGCAGCACGCGCGGCATTGAGCACCGCGCCACGCATCCAGAAACTCTCGCGGCCTTCCAGCGTGCGCTCGGCCCCGATGTCCGCCGTGTAATCCTCGAGACCGATGGCGAGAGCAACCACGCTCGGAGCCGCCGTCGCGATGTCGTAGGCGAACAGCGCACCTCGCGCGCTTTCAATGATCGGCATCAGGTGAATGTCGTGGGCAATGCCGTGCCGCTGGCGCAATTCCTCGATGAGCGCATGCACGTCGCGCACCTGCGCGGCTTCCTCCACTTTGGGAATGAGCACGAGATTGGGTCCCTGGGGAATCAGCATGCGCAGATCCTCCATACCCGGCGCCCCCTGATTGACGCGCAGCATGCGTTCGGCGCCCATGAAATCCACCTCGCGCAAGGTGTTGCGCACGAGCAGGCGTGCGGCATCCTTTTCGGCGGGCGCGACGGAGTCTTCGAGATCGAGGATGATAGCATCCGCTTCGTGAATGCCCGCGTTGATGGCCAGCTTCGGATCGTTGCCCGGCAGATAGAGGCGCGAGCGGCGCAAACGGTCGCGCGCTGTGCTCAATGCGATGCCGGGTCGCGTGGGAAGAAGGAACTCGCGCGTCTCCTCGGGACGCAGTCGACGGATGGCCGCCTCGATGCGCGCGGCCAGCACATAGGGCAACGCACCGCTGTCCTCGACGACGATGCGCGCATCGGTGATGGTATAAAAAGCGAGCATCTCCTCGACCATAGCGCGGATGGAGCGCCCGTACAGGGTCTCCACCTTGCTGCGCAGATCAATGGTGATGCCGCCGCTATCGAGAAGTTCGATGGCAACGAGGCAATCCGAGCGCACGTTCTTGCCACCCCTCCCGGCTTCGGCTCTGCTGTTCATGCTGATCTCTGTTTCGATGAGTACTTCGTGATATCCGCGCGATAAAAAGGCGTGGATGTACTAATATACGAAGTCCCCGTGGATAATGGGCCCCGCCGGTTTGGATAATCGCGATGCCGCGATGCTACCACGCAATCACGAGGCAAAAGGAAAAATGGTGAAAAGTAACCGCTGCCCGCGCACCCTTCTCCGATTCATCTGTGAAAATCCGTGTGAAATCCGTGCTATCTGTGGTTTTCCCCCTCTGTCAAATCCGCTCCGTTGCACATCATCGCACCCATACCATTTTCACGGAAGAACTGTGAAACTTTCCACTCGGGACGCATGTTGTTCTCAAGCATTCATTGTTCACATTCGGGCGATTCGTTATGGAAGCAGTAGCCGAGCCCATCTCCTTTGGCGCGATCGCGGCGCCGGATGTCGAGGAGTTTCAGAAGCAGAAGGAAAAAATTCTCTCCGCCGTGATCGACAGGCTGGAGTGCAACGAGGCGTTTCGCGATCTCATCGCCGATCCCGAGCGCGCGCGTCTTGCAAGGGAGTGCGCCAAGATTTTTGTGGAAAATCTCCAGGCCACCATGAAGTACCAATTGCCCGCCGCGCTGATCGAGTATCTCGATTGGCTGCGGAATTTTCTCACGCATCGGCATTTCCCCACCTCCTTCATTCCCAATCTGCTTGCGGCCACGCGCACCGCGACCCATGCCTTCATGGAGCAGTACAACAGCGACGCCATCGCCGAGGCGCTGCGGCAATTGCAGCAACGCGAACACAGTCTGAGCATGGAGGCGGAAGCATGACACGCAACGATCAACTCTCGATGTTCACCGAGCCGCTGCTCGCCGGCGACCGCCGCCGATGTTTCGCGCTCGTGGAGGAATGGGAACAGCAGCAATTACCGGATGAATTGCTCTACAATGACATTCTCATCCCCGCGCTCGCGCAGGTCGGCACCGGCTGGGAAGAGAACAGCCAGAGCATTGTCAGCGAGCATATCGCGACGCAAATCGTCAAGCAGGTACTCGCCTACAAGGCCTTTCGCGGCAAGCCCGCCGCACGCAACGGCAAAAAGGCACTCATCGGCTGCGTACCCAACGAGTATCACGATGTGGCTTCCACCATTCTCGCCAACATTCTCGAGCGCGAGGGATGGGAAGTGTACCACTACGGCAACTCCGTGCCCACGCACGACATTCTCCAAAGCGCTTCGGCGCTGCAACCCGATCTCGTGTGCTTCACAATGAAGTCCGTGGGATCGATGGAGGTCACCGAGCAGCTGTTGCGCGATCTGCGCGCCTTGCTCCCCTCCACGCGAGTGATGATCGGGGGACTGCACATGCCGGGCCTTCGTGCGGTGCTCGCGCCCTTCGTCGACAAATTCGCCGACTCCTTCGGCGACGGCACGGACTACGCCCGCTCCATCGCCGCGCAACCCTCGCGCGTCGCATCGGAGGGCTCGCGCTGATTGCGGCTGCGGCTCAGGCGCACGGCGCCTCGCACCGTCAGAACATGCACAGCCCCCTGGACCAACGTGGTACAGGGGGCTGCGTCGTTCAATGCGGGCCGTTGCGGCGGCGTCCGATTACAATCGTGCGATGATCGCGTCGGTCATCTGCTGTGTGGTGGCCGCGCCTTTGGCGAACACATCCGGGCCACCCGCGAGTTTGAGCATGTCATAGCTGCGCACCGCGCCTTCGCTGATCACCGCGGAAATCGCCGCGCGTATGCGCTGCGCCTTCTCCGTTTCACCGATATGATCCAGCATCATGCAGGCGCTGAGAATCATGGCGATGGGGTTCACGATGGAGGGATCGAGCTTTTCGTATTTCGGCGCCGAGCCGTGCGTGGGCTCGAACACCGCCACTTCGCTGCCGATATTGGCGCTGCAAGCGAAACCCAATCCGCCCACCAGCCCTGCGAAACCATCGGACACGATGTCGCCGAACATGTTGCCCGCAACGATCACACCGTAGTCCTCGGGATTTTTCGTCAACCACATCATCTGCGCATCGATGTTAGTGGACCAAAGCGAAATACCCGGATAATTTTTCGCGGCAAGAGCGGCTTCCTGCTCCATCATGCCCGAGGTTTCGCGAATCACGTTGGGCTTCTCGCACACCGTCACGGATTTATACCCGTACTTCTTCGCATGCTCGAAAGCGGCGGTGACGATGCGGCGGCAGTAATGCCGCGTGAAAATGCGCGTGGACACGGCGAGGTCCTCTCCCGGGACATTGCTGTACGGCTTGAAGCGCGGGTGCGTTGCGAGCGCGTCGCGCACCTGCTGCGGCGGATTGGTCCACTCCACACCCGAGTACAGCCCTTCGGTGTTCTGCCGGAAAATCACCACATCCACCGTGGGCTCCTCGAAGCCGCCGGCGAGGGTTTTGCGGACGAAGTTCAGCGGATTGTTGGGAAAGGTCTGGCAGGGACGAATGCAGATGTCCAGATCGAAATGCTGGCGCATGGTCACGATGGGGCTGTAGTACACGAAGCCCTTGTCGCGCAGTTCCGGGGACAGTTCCTCGGCCGCCTTGTTCTTGGGCTTGGAAGTGATGGCGCCAAAGAGGCCGATCTTGTGCTGCTCGAGCAAATCGATGGTGCGCTGCGGCAGCGGATTTCCCTCGCTGCACCAGAAATCCCAGCCGATGTCTCCGTTGACGTATTCAGCTTCGAATCCCGCGGCATCGAGCACGCGAATAGCTTCCGGAAGCACGACTTTCCCGATTCCGTCACCGGGCATCGCGACGATGGTACGTTTCATGGTAAAACCTCGTAGGTGGTCGATGGAAGGCGCTCCGCCCCCGGCGGAACATCGTTGCAAGATACGCAAATCGGCGAACACAAGAAGAACGGACCTACCTGTCCGCTGACAACTCCCACCCCGCTTCCACCCTACCTGTTATCGGCGTCGACGACCACGCAAGGCCAGAGCCGCGAACAGACGATCGGGGAGGACACGGATGATGCGCGTGGCGAATGCGATGGGCCAGGGAAAGGTGATGACGGACTTCCTTCGTTCGATACCGCGCACGATGATGCGTGCCGCCTCCGCGGCTTCCATGAGCAGCGGCATGGGAAAGGTGTTCTTGGCCGTCATGTCCGTGCGGACGAAGCCGGGGCGCACCGTGAGCACGTGTATCGGCCCTTGGCGCAATTCCGCACGCGCCGCCTCGAGCAGCGTGGAAGCGGCGGCCTTCGAGGCGCAGTACGACGCCGATCCGGGGTATCCCCGCGCATCGGCAAGACTGCTTACTCCCGCAAACACGCCCCCGCCCTGTCGACGAAACAGTGCGTAGGAACATTCCAGCGCCTCGGCCAATCCCGAGGTGTTCACCGCCAGCAGGGCTCGGAAGTCCTCGGCGGTGAAGGTATCCATCCACGCGGCATGATCCGCGCCGGCATTGTACAGCAGCAGGTCCACACGCGGCCACCGTGCCTCGGCGCGCTCCAGCACAAAACGCACTGCCCCCGGCTGCGCGGCATCGCATTGCACGACATCCAGCATGCCTTCCGGCGCCGCCCCACGCAGCGCTTCGAGCGCGGCGAGATCGCGCGACGCCGCCAACACGTGGCAACCCCGCGCCAGATACTCGCGGACCAGAGCCGCGCCTATGCCCCGCGAGGCACCGATGATCACGATGGTGTTGTCCTTCACTCCGCCACTCCCAGCAATGCCGGCAGATCGGTGATCGAACGCACAATGAAGCGCGCCTGCCCGTCCTCGGGCAACGCGGCGTTCGCGGCATTGATCCAGCAAAAGTCCATGCCCGCATTGGCCGCCGCGCGCATGTCGCTGCTCACACTATCGCCCACGTACAGCACGCGCTCGGGGGCAACCCGCAATGCGTGCAGCGCGGATGCGAAAATCGCCGGATCGGGCTTGGCTATGCCCACCTCCTCCGAAATCACGATGTGGCGAAACAATGCGATGCACGGCGTCGCAGCGAAGCGTCGCCGCTGCACCAGCGACAGGCCATTGGTGATCAGGGCCAGAGGTCGATGGCGCGCCAGCGTGTGCACCGCATTCTCGGCTCCGGGCAGGAGCTGGGCCTGCCGCGAAAGCATGTCGAGGTAGCAGGCGCTGAGTTCGCGCAGCGGCACACCGTTGCGACCGAGCGCGTCGAGCAAACGCCGAAAGCGCTCGACCTTCAGTGTTTCGGGATCGATGCTCCCCTGCTCGAGTTCGCTCCACACATCGGCGTTGTGCTTGCGATACAATGCGTAGCTGGCCTCGTCCTCGGGCAGACCGAAGCTGCGCATGCACAGCGTGAAAGCCGCGCGCTCGGCGGCGGCGTAGTCGAACAGCGTTTCGTCGGCGTCGAGAAACATCGCGTCGTAGTTGTCGATCATGCCTCGCGCTCCTTCATCCATGGCAGTTGCTCGAGATCGCAATTTCCTCCGGAGAAAATGATGCCGATGCGTTTTCCGGCGCAATCCATCGCGCCGGCCAGAAGAGCGGCCAGCGGTACCGCGGCGGAGGGCTCGATCACGATTTTCATGCGCTCCCACACCAGACGCATCGCCTTGATGATATGCGCGTCGTCGACGACGAGAATGTCCCGCACATGATCGCGTATCACCGCAAAGGTATTGTCGCCCAGCGATGTGAGCAGGCCATCGGCGATGGTGCGCGGGTGTACCGAAGGAATGATGTGTCCGGCGTGGAAACTGCGATACGCATCGTCGGCGCCGGCGGGCTCGGCGGCAATCACCGCGGTGCCGGGCGAGAGGTAATGCGCCGATAGCGCCGTTCCGCTCAGCAGCCCCCCGCCGCCCACAGGCGTCATCACCACATCAAGATCCAGAACGTCCTCGAACAGCTCCCGCGCCGCGGTGGCCTGCCCCGCGATAATGCGCACGTCGTTGTAGGGATGGACTTCCGTTGCGCCGCTATCCGCAATCACTGCCGCAAGCGTTTCCTCGCGCGCGGCGAGTGTCGGAGCGCAGAAGGTGATGCGTGCTCCGTAGCCCGCCACGGCGGCCTTCTTGATGGCGGGGGCGTTGTCGGGCATGACGATGTGCGCGGGGATGCCTCGCAAGGCCGCCGCTAGCGCCAGCGCGGCCGCATGATTGCCGGAACTGTGCGTGGCCACGCCGCGCGCGGCCAGCATGCCGTCAAGACTGCGCACGGCATTGGTGGCGCCACGGTACTTGAAGGCGCCGACTTTCTGGAAATTTTCACATTTGAAAAAAAACCTGGCGCCCAGGAGGCGGTCGATGGTGCCACAAGTCAACACCGGTGTGCGATGGATGAAAGGCCGGATGCGTTCGGCGGCCTCATGCAATTGTTCGCGGGAAAGAAGCGGGGACATGGTCATCCATGGTGGTTCGGGAATGCTGCGCTGTCATGCCATGGGAAGATACGATTCTCCGCAGTGGTAGCCATGGCGCTCCAGCCAGTCGACGATGCGCTCGCGTGCGCCGCGGCTTCCCACAAACGGCAGCACGAAACAGCGCGAGGGTGCGGGCAGTTGCTCGGGCGACAGCACCGGCACGCCGTCGATGCGCGCCCCGATGCGCTTCGGGTCGATGTCCACCCAGGCCTCGATCCGCGCGCCATGCTGCCGCAGCATCGCCGCGCGTTGCCTGGTGATGCGTCCAGCACCCCAGACAATCACCTGCGGCCAGTGCGCGCTATGCCGCCGCAGCCAGGAAGCGGCGTAACGGGCTTTGACGGCGTAGAACGCTTCCACTCGATAGCGCGCGTCGCTGCGCGAAAGCCGTCCGGCCGAGTCGTGCCAGCGCAGAACAGGCACGTCGATTTTTGCCATGCGTACGCCCGCGTCCATCCAACGCAGCCACAGCTCGTAATCCTCGGGCAAATCGCCTTCGACGTAGCCCCCGTGGCGCTCGATCAGACAGCGGCGGAACATCACCGACGGATGCGGGAAGGGCGACTCCACGAAACGCAGCAGGAAAATCTCCTCTTCGCTGCGCACACTGTTCGTCCACTCCACATGCAGTGCATACCCGCGAGCGCTGTGGGCGTCGCCGGCGAATTCCACCAAACCACCCACAAGTCCGATTTCAGGATTGTCGTGTAAAAACGTCCGCTGGAGATCGATGCGCCCGGGCAAGGCCTCGTCGTCCGCATCCAGGCGGGCGATCAGTTCCGCACGCGCATGGGCGATACCCATGTTCAGCGCGGCGACAATGCCACGATGCGGTGTATGCAGTACGCGCAGCCAGGGACGCCGCAGGGCGGCATCGTCGAGCAACGCTGCGCTGTAGTCTGTGGAACCATCGTTCACCACCAGCACTTCGCAGTCGCCGCCGCCGGGTCCCACACTGTCGATGGCCCGGAGGATGGTCGCCTCCGCGTTTCTCGCGGGAATCACCACCGACACCTCCGGCAACCGCGGCATGTCAGGCAAGGAAGAGCAGCGCCGCCACCGCCAGGGCCAGCGCGATGTAATTGCGCGGCGCGAGTTTCTCCTTCCACACCAGCACGCCGATGAGTGTGGAGAACAGAATCACGCCGATGCCATTGAGGGGAAACACCACGACGCCGGACAGCTCCGCGATGGCAAGCATGAAAAAGTAGGCCGCGAACACATTGAACAACCCCAGCACGGTGCCCGCCAGCGCCACACCCATGCCCGGCTTCTGCCTGCGCGCCAACGCCGTCACCACCGCGATGAGGAAGGCGGTGCCGAAGATCACCACCAGCACCTCGTAATTATTCGCGACGGGGAACTCCTCTTTCTGCAGCTTGAACATGAAGTCCGTGACGCCGTAGGAAAAAAACAGCAGCAGTCCCCAACCGAAGCCGCTGCTGAACAGATTCCGCACATCGTCCTTGCGCAACGGTCCCCGCGCGGCCAAGGGCAGGGCCGCGAACGCGAGCACTATGCCCACGACTTGCAGACCTTCCGGGGTTTCGCGGTACAGCAGCATGGATCCCA
The DNA here is from genome assembly GCA_035362335.1 of Bacteroidota bacterium. Taxonomy (GTDB): domain Bacteria; phylum Bacteroidota; class Ignavibacteria; order SZUA-365; family SZUA-365; genus JAOSJT01. The sequence continues at coordinate 27,403 of DAOSDL010000005.1, read as the reverse complement.
GGGTGGGAAGCACGGCGGCGATGCGCATCAGCGTAACCGGAAGCACCATGCCCAGTTTGCGCACCGCCAGCATCAGAATGAAAAAACACCAGATGAACAGCGCACCTAGGCCCATGGCGAAGAGCAGGAACGACGCATCGCCCAACGGTGCCACGCGCCCGCCGCCACCGATCAATGCCGCGATGGTGGCGACAAGGTAATTCACCGCAAAGAGTACGAAATCGGGATAGCCGCGCCGTTCGGCGAATTTGAACGTGGTGGCAATGCCGACCGAACAGAACACCGCGAGCGCGAGATACAGCATATCGCGTTACGCTCCTTACTTCGTCGGCATGCGCAGCAGAAGCTGCGTATGCGATGGATCGAGCCAGATGCGCAGCAGCGCGGCGAAATCCTCGTACTGCGTGGGCTGTACGCGCTGCACGTCAATGCGCAGCGTGCGCTTCACTTCCACGCTCTCTCCGTCAACGGTGATCACACTGCGCACCGAACCCACCGCGTTGCTCAACTCGCGTTGCGCCGCGGCGTCCACCACTTCCACTCCCGACGGCAGATGCAGCGTCAGGAACTGCTCCTCGACCATTGCGCTCGGCAACTGCACCGGCGAGGTCCGCCGCACATCGGCGGGCACGAAGCGCAGCTCGGCGACCCCGCCGGGCACCGTCGGCAAGGCGAAACGCGCGTAACCCGCCGTGGCTTTCAACGGCGTGCCCGCTCCGAGATCCGCCTCACAGGTCGAGACAAATGCGCTGGCGGACTGCATCGCGCCGGGGGTCACGGTCAGGCCTTGCGCGGCACTCTGCACGCCCTGACGCAGAGCACGCTGCATCGCGGCACCATCGAAGGCGTAGCTGCGATAGCCCTGCGCATGAAGCAGGGTTTTTCCCGCCACAGTGCCATCCTCACGCAGCGTCCAATCGCTTGTCATGCGCACTATGGCCTTGGGCAGCGCCAGCGGCAGCACATCCTTCATCGCAGCCGTATTGTCCAGCGGCAGCAGCATGGCGGCCGCGGTGCCAGCGGTGAGTGGGCCGCTCTGCGCCGAGGCCGGATCCAGCACAAGCATGCCGCCATCGAAGGATGCGTCGCGGCACAGCACCACAGCGCGTGTGAACAGTTGCAGCGCCGGTACATCCGGCATTCCCGCGACGCCCTGTGCCACAAGCGCATCGTCCGTTGCCGACATGGCGCCGCTGAGATCCCTGCTTGCCAGCGCGGCTACGGCATCGAGTCCCGCCTCGCGGCAGAGTTGCGCGAGCAGCACCGCGCGATCGAGATCCGAGCCCGAGCGCTTCTCGAAGGTGAACTCGGCTTTCGCCGGGATGTACCCCTGCATGTCCAGCGGCAGCGGCGCGCGTGCCACGTTGTCCGCCACCCAGCCGCGCAGCTTCAGAGCGTTGTCGCGCTTGTCGGTGCTTCCTGTCGTGTTGGCCTTCACCACATCGCTCATGCGGCGCGTGGCCTTGCCCGTGGCAATGCCGGCGGCGACATGGCTGGCGCAATCCTTGAGTGTGACGGTGGAAAACACCAGCGCGGGCAATACTTCGTCCATGGCCGGCTGCATGGCTTCGACTTCATAGATCGGGAGATCCGATTTCTCCCAGGTGAACACCTGGCGGCCATCCTTCGCGGCGATGAAAGGAAGCACCGCGGCATCGCGCAGCATGGCGTATTTCAACGTGGCCTTGGCCGGAATATCCACGGTCACCACCATGCGGGCAATGGGACTGCGCTCGCCGAACAGCACCTTGCCCATCAATCCGGGCAGCATGCCGGGCTTGCTGGTGATGGTGTAGGAAAAATCCACCACCGCGCCGATTTCCAGGCCGGTGTGCGTCACCACCATTTCACGCAAATGCAAATACGCGGGCGCCTGCGCGGCATAGCCGGGAAGCACTTCGTTGAACGCATTGAACGGTGCGGACACCACCTGCCCGTTCGCCATGGTGGTCACGGACCTGTCGACGGTCAGCTTCTGCCAGGTGGGATTGTACACGATGAAGGATTCGCCGTAGGCGCGGCTGAATCCATACGACGTGAGATACTTCAGTTTGTGATGGTACGTGTACACCGTGCTGCCGTCGTCGCGCAGCGTGAAATGATGCTCGACGAGCAGGTACTCGGCGTCGGCGGTGGATGGCGTTTGCGCCAGCAGCGGAGCGGCGCAGAACAGCATGGCCAGGATGGCGGAAAGGGATTTCATGACACTGCCTCCTAGCGTGAGAGAATGATGGGTGTGGACGAGAGTTCCTTTCGCGCGAGCAAGGCGGCGCGGAACGCCGGCCATTCAGCCGCTTCGTACAGGCGCTTCTCCAGACGATGCTCGGCGGAAATGCTGAGCGCGTTGCCCTCCATCGTCACCGCCGCGATGAAACTGGCGGGCGCCGCGATGTGCTGCACGCGGTCGGGCAAACGCTCGGCACGCAGCGACGCCGGAAGCGTGATCGTCTCGTCGAGACGCACGAGTTTCGAGCAGCGCGTCCGGAAACCATAGTCGCGCTTCTCCAGCGCCGTGGCTATGCCCAGCTCCGCCGCGTTGAAGCTGTCGTCGAACGGCGTGTCCAGCAGCAGCGAGCGCAGCAGCACCTTCTTCCCGTCAATCGTCGCGTAGGCGGGAATGCGATACGTGAGAGTAATGGAAAAGGGGACGGACAAATCCTCGATTCTTGTCATCGCGCTCACGCCCACCGTGGCCTGCGGAAATTTCCGCAGGAACAGCGTGGTGAACTGATCCTCCCACGACGAGCGATACGAACGCGCGAATGCCCGGCGCAGCATGGAATCGCTCTGCCCCTCGGCTTCGATGGTCACCGTGCCCTCGAGACTGCCATCCTCGGCCAGCGTGGCGTGGTTGACGGCCTTCCAGTAGTGATTTTCGGCGGGCGACACCGGCGTACTCATCACATCGGCGCCACCGGGAATGCCGAGCAGGAATTCCTGCTGCTGCTCGGCGCTGGACCACATTTCGCGCACGCCGGGAATCCACGTTGGATCCAGCAGCATCCACTCGCCTGTGCTCAGCTTCACCGCGGCGACGCTGTGGTTGAATTGATCGGCGGGAATGCGATCGATGCGCGAACCTGCCATGGTCATGGCGGGATAGGACTCGAAGCCCGCCGCGCGCAGCATGGTCACGAGCATGCCGGCCTTGTCCTTGCACACACCGCAGCGATCGAGGTAGGTCATCTGCCCGGTGTGCAACGTGTAGCCCTCGCCCTGCCCCATGGAAATACCGGAGTAGCGGATTTCCTCGGCCACCCAGTGATTGAGCACGGCGATTTTTTCCTGCTCTCCACTTACCCCGTGCAGCAGCTTGTCGGTCTGCGCCTGCACTTCGGGCGTGACGGCGAAGCTGCCGAAATCCTCGTTTACACCGTGAAACCACACCGCCTTCGCATACCAGTCCGGCGAAGTGGAAAGCAGCAACTTGGGCGCGACATCCGAAGGATCGACCATGTCGCTCTCGCGCCGCAACGGCGTGATGTTGCGCTTGTACCAACAGTAGGTCACCTTGCCCGGCCGCGTCACCATGCCCGAGGTGGGATGCAGGGCATCCTCGCTTGTGAGTGCCTGCGCGCCGGTGGGATTCACCGCAACCTTCACGCGATGCTGATGCTGCGGATGGAAATGGATGTAGGAAGCGACCTCGCCGTTGTACACCTCGTACTGCAAGGGCTTGTCCGCCGGCATGAACACGCGATACACTTTTTCCGCCACGGGAACGGCGGACCAGAATTCCACGATATCGTAAAAATGCCCGCGCATGGGTGGAACGAAGCGGCTGTCGTCCTCCTCGCTCCCGAGCAGCGCATAGGTGAAGCCCTTGCGAAAGGCCACGGTTTCCACCGCGTCGCCCACCTCGAGACGGCCGATGTCCACCAGCTTCTGCCGCGCGCCCCAGTAAATGGCGCGCGCCGGCGCGGGATAGTCATGCACGCGGTCGGCGGCCACCACTTCCACCGAACCATCGGCGCGGTAGATGCGCACGAGCAGCAGCTCCACCGCTGCCGACAGCGGATCGTAGTCGAACACCACCGTCCGCAGACTCATGGCGCCCTTCGCGGTGAGCACTTTGGTGAGTTTGTGCATGTGCACGTAACTGAGGCCGCTTTCCTGCACGTCCACGGAGGTGCTGTCATACACGACAAGCACATCCGCTGTGCCGATCCAGGCGCCACCCGCCGCCGCGAGGCGCGCGCGATTGACGTCCTGTTGCGCCCATGAGGCGGGGACGGTGATGCAGAGGAGAAGCACGGTGAGAATGAAGGTGGGGTAACGATGCATGGTCGAGTCCGCGGGTGTGACAGGAGAGACGCATTCGCAGGTAAGATGCGATGAAATCCGCATACTCCGCAAACGCGGGAGTCGCGGGTCTTTTCCTTCGAAAAGAAAACGGCGGGCCATCGGTCCGCCGTTTGTGGAATATCTTCCGGCATCGATGCCGGTATCGCGGGGATCAGCGCGAGTAGTACTCGATCACCAGCGGGAACTCGCACACCACAGGGATGCGCTCGCGATCGGGCTGCGCAAGCACGGTGATGGAAAGCTCGGGCTTGTTGGTGTCCAGATACTCGGGCGGACGCGACAGCTTGACCGCATCGTTGAACATCGCGATCTTGCGGCTCTTCTGGCGCACGCTGATCACATCGTTCACGCGCACATGGTACGACGGAATGTTCACGCGCTGGCCGTTCACTTCCACGTGTCCATGCGTCACATACTGGCGTGCGGCATGAATCGTGCGGGCGAGGCCGCCACGGAAGACCACGGCATCGAGGCGCGTCTCAAGCAAGGTCGCGAGGTTGTCGGCCGTGTTTCCCGTCTTGCGCGAAGCTTTCTCGTAGTAATTGCGCATCTGCTTCTCGCTGATGTTGTACTGCCAGCGCAGACGCTGCTTCTCGAGAAGCTGACGCTTGTAATCCGACACCTTGGCGCGACGATTGCGCGACAGGCCATGCGCACCGGGCGGATGCGGCTTGCGCTCCATGATCTTCGAGGCCTTGGGGGTGAGGGGGATACCAAGCTGGCGGGAAAGTTTGACCTTGGGGCCGTTGTACTTCATGCTTCTGTGCTCCGATGAACCTGTATTTTCTGTGTAACTTCCGTGTGTAATCCGAATCGGGACAATGTACGCCGCACTGAATGTGGTTGTGCCATTCAGAGCAAGTAAATATAGCGCATCAATGTTTCATTTCAAAGAGTTTATGAAAATCCTTCGCGCAACCATGTCCAACTCCCCCCGTACTCTGCCCGGTGACAGATTCGGGCCACCGATAGCACGAAGCGAAACAATCCTCGGCCCTCTCCCGGTCGCCCGATGTACACCCAACATACACATTCCCTGAATGCCATGAGCGACGCAGCGCAGGAAACACCCTCCCCTTCTCCGGAATACAATGTGGCCGATGCATGCGCGGCCGGCATGACACTCTCCTGCGGCCCGCATCGACTCACACTCCTGCGCGCGCTCGGTAAGGGCAAATCCGCGCTTTCCTGGCTGGTGGAGGAAGGCGGCGCCCGCTTCGTGCTCAAAGTCATGCACGACGAACCCTGCCCGTATTACACCTTTCATGAAGCAAAAACCATTGCCGAGCAGCGCGATTACGCAACCTTGCTCCGCATCGGCGTGCCGCTTCCGCGTCTGCTGCATGTGGATCACGAGCGGGGCACGCTGCTCAAGGAATGGGTGGATGGCATCGACGGCCTGCGGCTCGTGGCCGACGGCCTTCCGGAGCGTGACATCATCCTCCAACTGCTCTCCCTTTCGCGGCGTTGCCGCGAAGCGGGCTACAATCTCGACTGGTTTCCGGCGAACATGGTTGTACACAATGGCGCGCTCACCTATGTTGACTACGAAGTCAATGGCTATGATCCGCGTTGGAGTCTCGAACAGTGGGGATTCTACTATTGGGCCAATGTCGAGGGCGTGCGGCAGCTGCTGCGCAACGGCGACATCACACGATTGAATGACGCGGATGGACTGCCACGGCGGGACGGACTCGAGGCCATTGTGCGCTCCTGGATTGACGTGATGGCGAACAGCGATGCTGTGGCAACGTGACGATGCACGCGGGCGCTTCGACCGCACTGACGCTCGGAAGCGGCAGCAATTCACATAGCACAAGGAGATCGACATGAACGACGGCACGCAGGAACAAGCGACGCAGGATGTCGCCGCACAGTTGGCACGCATGCGCGAAGATCAAATCCACACCTGGGGCATGCTCTGCCACCTGTCCACATTCGCATCGGTGATCGTTCCCTTCGGTCACATTTTCGGTCCGCTCACCGTGTGGTTGATGAAAAAGGATGAGATGCCGCTGGTGAACGATCAGGGCAAGGAATCCATGAATTTCCAGATCAGCATGACCATCTACTTCATCGTGCTGATGGTGGTGTTTGTCACCGGCATGCTGTCGGCAGCCGTGCAGGAGAGCGTGTTCGGACTCGGGGTCACGGCCGGTCTCTCGCTGTTGCTGATGATCGCGCTCGGCATCACCAATCTCGTCCTCGTCATCGTGGCGTCCGTGCGCAGCTACCGCGGCGAGGCCTATCGCTACCCGCTGAGCATCCGCTTCATTTCGTGACCCTGCCGCATCGGCATGTCGGTTGCGCAGTGATGCGTTGAGTAAAGAGTGAAGAGTAAAGAGTAAAGTTTGACGGTAGTCGCAGGAGCCAACCCGTACTCCCGCCGGCACCGCAGGCAATAAACGCCGATTCGCATCACTGCTGTCAGCGGGCGTCTGATCGCTTCATCTGCGACGATTCGCCCGGCACCTCGCCGACTTCCACGAATAATCTATGCTAATCTGTGTGCAATCCGTGCAATCTGCTCTGAAAATAGTGTCGCTGCCTGCATCATGCGCTTCTGCGCGGTGATGAGTAAAGAGTGAAGAGTAAAGAGTAAAGTTTGACGGTAGTAGCCGGGAGTCAACCCGCACCACCGCTGTCCCAGCAGGCAATGTACGCGTGTTTCGCGTCACTTTCGACAACAGGTGTTGGATTGCTTTCCTTGCGGCTACTGCTCGGATCCTTGTGGACTTCCACGAATAATCTGTGCTAATCTGTGGATAATCTGCGAAATCCGTGGTTTTAAAACCGTGTCGAATCCGAATAATCCAATCTCCGCACCATTTTCATTCTCCCGGGTGTGACGAAGGAACATGAATGACTGTGGTTTTGAGCTTGAATTCAATCTCCACGGAGTCCGTAGCATCGCGAAGTACATGCCGCGACCTCATCCGTCCCGTACGCTTGCGATTTTCGCCATGTCGTGTATTTTGAGATTGTTCATTTCTCATGACACAAAAGAAAGCAGGCGGCGCGCAACGCAGTCGCGAAAGCGTCCGCATGATGCACGACATGCACTACATTCGCAATTACATCGGCGGCGCATTGGTGGATCCGGAAGGCGGCGACTGGCTGCCCGTGCTGGAGCCGGCGACGGGCGCGACCATCGCCATGGCGGCCGCATCCGACGCCCGCGATGTGGACGCCGCCGTCCGCGCGGCGCAACAGGCACGGCACTGGGCCACGACACCGGCGGAACAGCGTTCGCGGCTGTTGCTGCGCCTCGCCACCCTGGTCGAAGAACATCTGGAAGAACTCGCCGCGCTGGAATCGCGCGACAACGGCAAGCCGCTCACGCTCGCGCGCACGGTGGACATTCCGCGCGCGGCCCGCAATCTGCGATTTTTTGCCACCGCCATTCTCCACGACCACGACGAGGCGCATCATAGCGATACGCTGGCGTTGAACTACACGCTGCGTCGTCCCATACCCGTGGCGGCCTGCATTTCACCATGGAATCTGCCGCTGTACCTCTTCACCTGGAAAATCGCCCCGGCGCTGGCCGCCGGCAGTTGCGTTGTGGCCAAGCCCTCGGAATTGACGCCGCTCACCGCCGGTCGCTTCGCGGAGCTGTGCATCGAGGCCGGATTGCCCGCCGGCGTGCTCAACATCGTGCATGGACGCGGCGCGGACGTCGGCGCTCCCCTCTGCGCGCATCCGGATGTGCCGGCTATTTCCTTTACCGGCGGCACGCGCACCGGCGCCTCCATCGCCGCGACGGCGGCGCCGATGTTCAAAAAGCTCTCGCTGGAGCTGGGAGGCAAGAATCCCACCATCGTCTTCGACGATGTGGATCTGGAGGATATCCTGCCCACCATCGTGCGCTCGGCCTTCTCGAATCAGGGCGAAATCTGCCTTTGCGGTTCGCGCATCCTCGTGCAACGCGGCTTGTACGACCGCTTCCGCGCGCGCTTCGTGGACGAGGTGCGCGCTCTGCGTGTGGGCGATCCCCTGGACCCCGACACGCGCATCGGCGCCTTGGTTTCGGAGGAACATCTCCACAAAGTCCTGAGCTATGTGCAGCTTGCCCGCGAGGAGGGTGGCACGGTGCTGTGCGGCGGTGAGCGCATCGTGCCCGATGGCCGCTGTGCCGGTGGCGCCTTCCTCACGCCCGCCGTGATCGACGGCCTGTCGGCGCAGTGCCGCACGAATCAGGAAGAGATCTTCGGTCCCGTGGTCACGCTGCTGCCCTTCGACAGCGAGGAAGAGGCGCTGGCCATCGCCAACTCCACGCCCTACGGACTCGCCGCGTCGCTGTGGACGCGCGATCTGCTCCGCGCCCATCGCGTTGCCGGCGCGCTGGAGGCGGGCATCGTGTGGGTGAATTGCTGGATGCTGCGTGATTTGCGTACGCCCTTCGGCGGCGTGAAGCAGAGCGGCATCGGACGCGAAGGCGGCTGGGAAGCGCTGCGCTTTTTCACCGAACCCACCAACGTGTGCATCCATCTGGGAACATCGCCATGAACGAGGAAATCCACTCCTCCTCCGCTCCCGAGCCCGTGGGCCTGTACCCGCACGCGCGTCGCGTGGGCAATCTGCTGTTTCTCTCGGGCATCGGTCCGCGCGAACGCGGCGTCGACGACGTGCCCGGCGTGGAAGTGGATGCGGACGGCCGCGTCATCAGCTACGATTTCGAGCGGCAATGCCACAGCGTGTTCCGCAATGTGCGCGCCGTGCTGGAGGACGCCGGCGCGGCCTGGGAAAATCTTGTGGATGTGACGGTGTTCCTCACCGACATGAAAAAGGATTTCGCCACCTTCAACCGCGTGTACGCGGAGTATTTCCGGGACAACCGGCCCTGCCGCACCACCGTGGAGGTGCTCTCGCTCCCCACCCCCATCGCCATCGAGTTGAAATGTATCGCCACGATTTGACGAGGTTCGCATGTATACATCACAGGGCATCAACCTTCAACAATGGATAGAAGAACACCGCCACTTGCTCAAACCCCCGGTGGGCAACTTGCAGGTGTTCGAGAATGCGGAGTTCATCGTCATGATTGTGGGCGGACCCAACGCCCGCAAGGACTACCATTACAACGAGGGCGAGGAGTTTTTCTATCAAATCGAAGGCGAGATCACGCTGCATCTCATCGTGGATGGCGAGCGTCGCGCGGTGAAGCTGCGGCCGGGCGAGATCTTCCTCCTCCCCGCCCGCGTGCCGCATTCGCCGCAACGGCCGGCCAATACCGTGGGCCTGGTAATCGAACGCAAGCGCCGCGAGGGTGAACAGGACGGATTTCTCTGGTTTTGCGAGCAATGCAATGCTCCGTTGCACGAGGAGTATTTCACGCTGGAAAACATCGTCACGCAGTTTCCACCCATCATGGAGCGTTTTTATGGCTCCGAACAACTGCGCCGTTGCAGCCAATGCGGCGCGGTGATGGAAGCGCCCGTGCCCGCGCGCTGAGGGCTCGCCGCGGCCATCCGCCCGGTCCCGTTTCCAAGCACTCCCCGCACGCCTGTAACGAGTACCTGAGGACGCATGCTGAAAGTCGACGTACACACTCACATACTCCCGCCGTCCTGGCCCGATCTGGCCGAGCGCTACGGGTATGGCGGCTTCCCCGCGTTGCAGCGGCGCGACGACGGTGCGGCCGACATGTTCGTGGACTGCAAGCATTTCCGCACCTTTCATCCGAATTCCTGGGATCCCGCCGTGCGCATCGGCGAATGCGACACGCATGGAGTACACGTGCAGGTGTTGTCCACCGTGCCCGTGATGTTCAGCTACTGGGCCAAGCCCGAGCACGGTCATGATCTGTCCCGCTATCTCAACGATCACATCGCGGCCACGGTGGCGGGGCATCCACAGCGCTTCGTGGGACTCGGCACCGTGCCCTTGCAGGATCCCGCGCTCGCCATTCGCGAACTCGAACGCGCGGTGAAGGAACTCGGCCTGGCCGGTGTGGAAATCGGCACGCATGTCAACGACTGGAATCTCAACGAACCCGCACTGTTTCCCTTTTTCGAAGCGGCGCAGGAACTGGGCGCCGCTGTGTTTGTGCATCCCTGGGACATGATGGGGCGCGACCGCATGCAGCGCTACTGGCTGCCCTGGCTGGTGGCCATGCCGGCCGAAACCTCGCTCGCGATTTGCTCGATGATTTTCGGCGGCGTGCTCGAGCGCCTGCCCCGTCTGCGCGTGAATTTCGCGCATGGCGGCGGCTCCTTCCCCGCAACACTCGGGCGCATTGAGCACGGCTTCAACGTGCGGCCCGACCTGGTGGCCATCGACAACCCCGTGCAGCCGCGCGCCTACCTCGGGCGCTTCTGGCTCGATTCGCTCGTGCACGACGCGGTGATGTTGCGCTACATCATCGATCTCGTGGGCGAAGACCGCGTCACCCTCGGCTCGGACTATCCCTTCCCTCTGGGCGAGGCCATTCCGGGCGCATTGATCGAATCCATGGATGAACTTCCGAACACCGTCAAGCAAAAGTTGCTTGGCGAGAACGCCCTCCACTGGCTCGGCTTAACCAAGGAGCGTTTTATCCGATGATTTGCACCATCACCATCGGCCAGGCGCGATTCGATGCCGACCTCGATGCCGGCATCAGCATCGCCATCCCGCTCGACTTCCACGGCGCGCAACCCAACGCCTACGGTGTTGCGGACGCGCATGCCGAGGCGTTGCGCGCGGGATCGCTCGTGGGCGACACCCGTCTCGGCGGGAGCTGCAACGTCGAAACCCTCGTTCTCACGCCGCATTGCAACGGCACGCACACCGAATGCGTCGGGCATCTCACCGTCGAGCGCATCCCCGTCACCGATGTGTTGCCTGGCTCGCTCATTCCGGCGACACTCGTCAGCGCCGTGCTGGTGCCCGCCGCCGCCTCGCACGAAAGCGCCGCGCACAACGCCACATCCGACGACACGCTGATCACGGCCACCGCGTTGCGGCACGCGCTGGAGTCGCAGGACATTTCCTTCGGCCAGGCCGTGATCATTCGCACGCTGCCCAATCCCGAGAGCAAGCGCACGCGCCATTACACGCGGCAACGCGCACCGTATTTCACTGTGGAGGCGGTGCAATGCCTTGTCGAACGCGACGTGCGCCATCTGCTGGTGGATGTGCCATCGCTGGACCGCGACGACGATGGCGGCGAGATGCTCGCGCATCACGCGTTCTGGCAAATGCCCGTCGGTCAGCAGCGCGTCGCCGTTGGCGCGCCCCGGCTTCGCACCATCACGGAAATGGTCTATATTCCGGATCATGTACCGGATGGCCGTTATTTGCTCAACTTGCAGATTGCCGCGTTCGTCTCCGATGCGACACCCAGCCGTCCGATTCTCTACCCCATTTCTCCGGAGCAATGACAGCACCGCCCACGTATTCATCGCACGCGACCGCCACGCTCGAACACGCCCGCATGCTCGACCACGGCGACGCCTTTCCCACGCTTCGTCCGCGCTTCCACGTTCCGCTGGATGCGGAGGGACGCGAGATCGCCTATTTCAGCGGCAACTCTCTCGGCCTGCAACCCCGGGCAACCGAAGCTGAGCTTCTCACCGAGCTCGACACCTGGGCGCGCCTGGCCGTGGACGGACATTTCGACGGCCCGCATCCGTGGATGCGCACGCACGAGGAGGTCGCCGCACCGCTGGCGCGCATTGTGGGCGCGCTGCCCTCGGAGGTGGTGGCGATGAACACGTTGACGGTGAATCTGCATTTGCTGCTCGTTTCCTTCTACCGTCCCGAAGGCCGCCGGCGGAAAATCATCATCGAGGAAAAGGCCTTTCCCTCCGACCAATACGCGGTGATGTCGCAGTTGCGCTTTCACGGCTGCGATCCGGAGCACGATCTGATCGAGCTTCCCCTCAGCGAGGATGGACTCTTCGACAGGCAGCGTGCGCTGGACCTCATCCATCTGTATCGCGACGAGGCGGCGATGCTGTTGCTGGGCGGTGTGAATTATTACAACGGACAGTTGTTCGACATTCCCGCTCTGATCGACGCGGCGCATGCGGCAGGTATGGTGGCCGGCCTCGATCTGGCCCATGCGGCGGGCAATGTTCCCCTGCACCTGCACGAATGGAATGCGGACTTCGCGGTGTGGTGTTCGTACAAATACCTCAACTCCGGCCCCGGCGGCACAGCCGCATGTTTCGTGCACGCGCGGCATGAGCATGCGCCGGACCTCCCCCGCTTCAGCGGCTGGTGGGGGCACGACCCCGCCACGCGTTTTGCCATGCCACGGCAATTCATGCCCGCCCCGGGCGCCGACGGGTGGCAGTTGAGTAATCCGGCCGTGCTGCCCATGGCCGCGTTGCGCGCTTCGCTGGCGCTGTTCGAGGAAGCGGGCATGCCCGCGCTGCGCGCGAAAAGCCTGCGCCTCACCGGCTGGCTCGAACAACTCCTGCGCGCCGGGCAGCGCGACACCTGGTCGATTATCACACCCGCCGATCCGGAACAGCGGGGATGCCAGCTTTCCATCCGCCTGCACGAACGCGGCCGCGCCTGCTTCGACCATCTGCACCGGCAGGGCATTGTCTGCGACTGGCGCGAGCCCGATGTGATACGCGCCGCACCGGTACCGATGTACAACACCTTCGAGGATGTGTGGCGCCTGGCGGACGCCTTTCACACCTTCTGGCGCGATAGCGCCGTGTAATATGGCCGGGATGAGAGAACTATGGAGACAAACGGAATGACGCAGCATGCACCGGTGACCCTGATCGGCGCGGGCCTGGCCGGCTCGCTGCTCGCCGTGTTCCTTGCGCGCCGAGGCATCGCCGTGCGGGCCTTCGAGCGGCGACCCGACCCTCGTGGCGGCACGCCAGGCGCGGGACGCTCCATCAATCTCGCGCTGTCGGCGCGCGGTATCGACGCACTGGCGCGCGTGGGGCTCGACCGCGACATTCTCTCCATCGCCATTCCCATGCGTGGACGCATGATGCACGCGGTGGACGGTACACGCACCTTCCAACCCTACGGTCAGCGGCCCGAGGAGGTGATTCACTCTGTGTCGCGCGCGGAATTGAACAAGCGCCTGTTGAGCGCCGCGGAAGCGCTGCCGTCCGTGGCCCTGCATTTCTCGCAGCGCTGCGAGGATGTGGATGTGGACGCATGCGGCGCACTGTTCGTGGACGAGCGCAGCGGCGAACAACAGCACGTGTCGGGAGCAACCGTGATCGGCACCGACGGCGCCGCCTCCGCGCTGCGCGACGCCATGCTGCGACGCGGCGGGCATCGGTGTACGCAGGACATGCTCGAGCACGGGTACAAGGAGCTGACCATTCATCCCGGACCCGACGGTGCGTTCCGCATGGAAGCGGATGTGCTGCACATCTGGCCGCGCAGCTCGTTCATGATGATCGCCCTGCCCAATCCCGACCGTACCTTCACCTGCACGCTGTTTCTCCAACGTGAGGGCGACACCTCCTTCGACAGCTTGCGCGACGCGGCGACCGTACGGAGCTTCTTCGCGCAGTACTTCCCCGACGCGCTCGCCTTGATGCCGCAACTGGAGGAGGAGTTTTTCGCCAATCCCACCGGACATCTGGGCACTGTGCGCGTGGACCGTTGGCATGCGGAAGGCAAGGCCCTGCTGCTGGGCGATGCCGCGCACGCCATCGTGCCGTTCTTCGGGCAGGGAATGAACTGCGCCTTCGAGGATTGCGTGGCGTTGGACCACGCCATCGAACGGCACGGCGCCGACTGGGCGCGCGTCTTCGCCGAGGTGCAGCATCGCCGCAAGGACAATGCCGACGCCATCGCGGACATGGCACTGCGGAATTTCATTGAAATGCGCGACCTCGTCGCCGACCCGCGCTTCCTCTTCATGAAGCGCGCCGGTCTCGTGCTGGAGCGGCATTTTCCCGACTATTTCGTGCCCATGTATTCGATGGTCTCCTTCCATCTGTTGCCCTATGCCACCGCGCTGCGGCGGGGATTGCTGCAACAGCGCATACTCGAACAACTCACCGAGGGCGTCGCGCGCATCGAAGATATCGATCTCGACGCTGCACGCCGTCTCATCACCGCAACGCTCCCGCCCTTCGCCGATGACGCGGGCATGTGAAGAAAGAGAACGCACATGGACAAACCCTATCCCTCGATATACTACGCCGATTATCTGCGCCTCGACACCCTGCTCGACAGCCAACACAGAAAAAGCGAGGAGTACGGCAAACCCGCGCACGACGAAATGCTGTTCATCGTGGTGCATCAGGCCTACGAGCTGTGGTTCAAGCAGGTGTTGTTTGAAATGGATTCCGTCATCGCCTTGCTCTCGCGCGAGCGGGTTCCCGAAACCGACATCGGCGTGTGCGTCAACCGCCTGCAGCGCGTGATCGAAATTCAGAAAGTGCTCATCGATCAATTGCGTATTCTGGAGACGATGACGCCGCTGGACTTCCTGGATTTCCGCGACTATCTCTTCCCCGCCTCGGGTTTTCAGAGCGTGCAATTCCGTCTGGTGGAGATCCGCCTCGGCCTTAAAACGGATGAGCGACTCCGCTACAATCAATCCGTGTACCACAGCCGCGTCTCGCCTGCGCATCAGGCGTTGCTGATGGAAGCGGAGGCGCAGCCCTCGCTGTTCGACGCGATGGAACATTGGCTCGAACGCACGCCATTGCTCGAACATGACGGCTACGCGTTCATGGACAGCTACCGCCAGGCGGTCCACGACATGCTGGCGGGCGACATGCGCGTGATCGCATCGCATCCCACGCTCGGCGATGCGGAGAAGGACATGCAGCTCGCTGAGTTGCGGCGCACACAGGAACATTTCGACGCCATGTTCGATGCCGGGCGGCACGCCACCCTGCGGGCCGAGGGGCAGTGGCGGCTGTCGCATCGCGCCACGCAGGCCGCGCTGTTCATCGCCCTGTACCGCGACCAGCCGTTGCTGGCCATGCCCTGGCGCCTGCTCGCCGCGTTGGTGGATGTGGACGAATTGCTCACCACCTGGCGCTATCGTCATGCTTTGATGGTGCATCGCATGATCGGCAGCAAGGTGGGGACGGGCGGCTCTTCAGGATATCACTATCTGAAATCCACCGCCGACAAGCATCGGATTTTCTCGGATCTCACGAATCTCTCCACCTACCTGATACCGCGGGCCGCCCTCCCGGCACTGCCGGCGGAGCTGCGCGCGCATCTCGGTTTCGTGCTCAACACCTGAGTCGCCGCCACGATGAATCCGGACACCACGATCGCGCAGGCGGGCGAGCTTCTCCGCCTGCTCGCCAAATCCCCGCAGGCGCCACGCGAGCTGGTGTCGGCGCATCTGCGCGGCAAGAAAAAACTCGATGCCGCCACCCGCGCCGCAATCTCGACGCTCGCATTTCACGCGCTGCGCGCCCTGCGCTTCTGCCATGCCGCCGTAACCGGCGAGGAGCAGCTTGCCCGCACGTTCGATGCGGAACACGCGCGTCGACTCCTTGCCGCATCCTTGCTGCTCGCCGACGCGGAAATGCTGCCGCAGCCCCTGCCATACGCGACGGAGGAACACGCGGATTTCGCTCTCGCCGCGCGGCGCGCGCTGCCGGATCATGTCGGCGTGCTTGCGCGCGCCCTGCGCCTGCGGGTGGATGCGGGGAGCGATGCGGTTGCGGCCGCCACGATGGCATCGGTGCCGGATTGGATATTCGAGCGCTGGCAGCATGCTTGGGGTGACACAGCCGCGGCGCTGGCACTGGGACGCGCATTGCTCGATGCCGCTCCGCTCACGCTCCGCGTGAATCTTCAGTGCATGAGCCGGGCCGCGTTGATCGATGCGCTGGGCGCGCAGGGCGTGGAGGCGCGGGCGCATCCGCTGCTGCCTGCTGCGGTCACGCTCGAACGGCGCGCGCGTGTTATGGAAGGCCCGCTGTACGAACAAGGTTGCTTCGAGGTGCAGGACGCCGGCAGTCAACTCATCGGATACGCGCTGGGCGAAGTGGCTGGGCGCGACGTGCTGGACGCCTGCGCCGGCGGCGGCGGTAAAACCATGCATCTGCTCGACCGCGGTGGAGGGAGCATGCGTCTTGCGGCCAGCGACAGCGAGGCGGCGAAGCTCCGCGCCCTGCGCATGCGCGCCGCACGACTGCCGCTCTCCCTGCCCGAAACCCGCGCGCTGCCACCCTCCGGCGATGTGCTGGAGGCCTTCGGCGAGCGGCGCTTCGACGTCATTCTTGTGGACGCGCCCTGTTCGGGACTGGGCACCGCCCGACGCGATCCGGGCCTGAAATGGAAGCTCTCCACGTCCACGATCACGCGTCTGGCTGCGCGGCAGTACGACATCCTGCGACGCAACGCCGCGCTGTTGCGCCCTGGCGGCATGTTGCTCTACGCCACCTGCTCGCTGCTGCCGGAGGAAAATCAGCACGTGGCGCGGCGTTTTCTCGAAGAGCACGACAACTTCCAGCCCGACGCACTGGCGCCGGTGTTCGCCGCCCAGGGACTTGCGGCCCTGCCACTCGCCTCGATGACACACGAGTTCACCGTCCACCCGGCGCTGCTGGATTCCGACGGCTTCTACTTCGCCCGTTTCCGCCGCAACGAGCACTGATCGACGCGCGCAACGGCACCCACTCCGCCGGTGGGGGCGGGAGGCCCCTTCCCGCCTAATTGAACGGCGGTATATAGGAGAAGGCGTTACGTTTCCACGGCCAACCCTCATACCCCACCTCGCCGCAGGCGATGGTCAGGATCGGACGATCACTTTCCACAATATGATACGCGGCGTCGACGTCCACATAGGTATAGGCAAAGCCCTCGAAGTCGGTGAAGCGCGCCGCGGGCAACGGTACTCCATCGATGCGTACCCGATCCTTTCCGTCCGCTAGCGTGATCACGACAAGGTACAGCCGTTGGACAATGGTGACGGGATCGCTCGCGAAATACCGGTGTTCCACCAGATCACCGCTCGCCACGTGGTAGCGACGCCCCCACAAGCCATGCGGCAGCATGGGCAGCGCCTGCCCGCTGTGACTGGTGTCGCTGCCGAGATAGGCCCAGTAGAGATGATGTTGGTACACGGCCAGCGGCTTGTTCGACCGCAGTACCGTGGCGCGATCGAACAGCGTATCCACATGTTCGCCCTTGCGCAGTCGCATGGGCGGGCTGCCGGCGAACAGCGTCACCTCCGTATCATCCTCGTAGGCCAGTATGCGCAGCAAATCCTCCTTCCTGCTCGATGCGGGTTTGTCAAAAGGCACCACGGTGTACTCGGTGCCGAGATGCTTGCGGGGAGGGTGATGAATATAGGCATGATACCAGTGATACCCCACGGGCAAGGCATTCGGATCCTGCCCGGGCCAGGGCCGTTGCCAAATCACTGCCTGAAGCCAGAAGGGCTGATCGGCCTCGAACGCATCTCCCGCGCCGTCCGCGCTGCGATCCGGGGGATAGTGATACGGCGAGTAGTGATTGTACCAGTACCGCGTATGAAGATCTCTCTTCCCTGCGAAATCGGAACAGGCGGGAAAGCGATGCTTCCGTGTGATGCCATCCGGAAACCAGATCTCGTTTCCGCAGTTCTCGTACCAGCAGGAAAAACTATACCAGAGAAATCCGTAGTCGTTGCGATGCGTCAGCTCCGCGTCCTGCCCGGTGAATGTCATGAATACTTCCCCATTCGACATGTTGCCGTGATACAGATAATAGTTGTCCCACCACTTCGTGGGCCAGACCGTCTGTCCGTTACCGACCCAGACAGCAAACCTTGGATGCGCCAGGAGCCCGATCTCCGCCGTCGAGGTCACGCGCAAATGGCCTTGGCGGTAATACGTCACGGAATCCGCCGGCTTCCACTGGAACGTCGGGTAATAGTGAACGCTGACCACCTGCCCGGCGCGCATGGTGAACACGGTGTCCCAGCTACCGCGCCGCGCAGGCAACGCCGTACGGGAATCGTCCGCGAACGGCGCGTGGAAGCGCACCGTGGCGTCGCTGTCGCTGAACACCAGCACCTGCGTGACATCATTGAACAACCTGGGAACGATGTATTCCCTGGCGAAAGTGGACACGGCGGGAGGTGGGGGGGGAGGCGCTTGGAAACCCACCGCGCCGATCTCTTCGCGCTGCGCGCCCGCCCCGACTTCGGCGCTCCGCCACTCCAGCAGCGCCGACACGTCCACCACGGGCAAATCCACCGCCTCGTATCCGTACACCGCCGTGCCCAGACGACCGTGATACGACCACTGTCCCACCACCACGCGGTCCGGCACCGTCACACCCGGTCCACGGTATCGACAATGCGCCGAATCCGGCAGGAATGCCCCCGATTGCAACAGCAGCCGCTCCGGTATGGCCGCGCCAAGAAGCGCGACCTCGCGCTCGATGCTCATGCCCCTGTCGCGCAGGCGCACCCGGTCGTCGCCGTTCGCGGTCAGATCCGTGAGCGCCGTCATGCCCACGCGCAGCGCGCGCGTGCCACGATTCTCCACACGAAGGTGAATGCGCACCTCCTCGTAGGCGCTGTCCGACACCGGTTCGAGTTCCTGCACGATGCGCGCCGTTCCTCCCGCGCACGGCACGTCCCACCAATACCGCAGACGGTCGCCCAGCACCTCCACCGTGCCGCGACCCAGATTGCGCTGCGGCCACACCGCCGTCATCTGCGATTTGCCGTGATTGGTCCACACCACATCGTCGATGCGCACGCTGATATGCGAGGTCAAACCGTTGCGCGAGGAAAACAGCACCGTGCGCCCCCGCTTGTCCGACACCGCGTAGCGTCCGCTCCAGGTATCCACCAACGCGCTCAGCCGTCCCTTGGTCAGCGTGCGCACACCCGTCTGCGCCCGCGACTCCGTCGCGCCCAGTACCACAACCACCGCCAGAACCACATGTATCCATTGCCGTTTCATTGGTCTCTCTCCTGTCTGTCGTTGCCCTAACATGAATGCGCGGCCCGCGCGGGAGTGTGCCCGGCGGCGCGAACGCTCGCCGGGCACGCATCCGCGCGCGAAACCGAAGCATGTCAGCGATGCAGTATGGTAATGGGGTGTACGATTGTGCCCGCGGAGCCGCTCAGGCGTAGGTGATACACGCCCGAAGGCAATCCGCCCGCTTGCAGGCGGAGCGTCGTCACACCGCGTGTATAGCGCCCCTCGGCCAACACGCGTACTTCGCGACCGTGAAGGTCGAACAACGCCACACGGAGTTCCGCGTCCTCGTGCAGTGAAACGCGCAGCAGCGCCTCTTCACCCACCGGATGCGGATGCACATCCAGCACCACGAACGACGCCGGAGTCATGGCGAGCGTGCCACGCCGCGGCACGCTCGCAGCCCCGCCACCGATGCTGCGCCAGGCGAGATGGATGTCGCGATTGCCGGGATGGGCGCTGAAAAGGGAATCCACGCTGGCGCGTGCCTCCTGCGCCCGTCCCGCGCTGTGCAGCGCCATTGCCTGCATGGCGCGCGCCGCCAGATAGATCGGCGAGGCCCATGCCGTGCTCAGCGCCTGCGCGTCCAGCGCCTGCGCCGCCGCCGACCAGTCACCCTCGCGCAACAACAGTACGGCGCGACCACCGTGCGCCGCACACAACACCGCGGGCTGCGCGCATGCGCCCACCACGCGGTCCAACAAGGCCAGCGCATCGCGACCATCCAGGCGCCGCAACAACACGGCAATGGCCGTCGCCGCCTCCTCGGCACTCAGTGCGTTTCGCGCCCCGTAGAGATATGTCGGCAAGCTGTCCACGGACATGCTCTCAAGACGCGCGTTCCACTGGGCCAGCAAGGCCCCGCCCAACGCGCCGTCCGTTCCGCCGCCCGTGGTGTCGTCCACAATGCAACCGACCATGTCCGTCCAGAGCGGATCGCGCGTATCCACCATCGAACCCATCACATTGAAGAGGGTGTTGCCGTCCCAGTAATCTCGCTGCAGCCAGGCCTGCGAGTACTCGAAGGTGCCCTGAAGAATTTGCGGATCGTAAATCGAATTCTCGCCACCCTGATAATGCGGCGTGGCGCCGGCGTAATACGCCCTCGCAAACTCGAACGTCCCGTAATGTCCGAGCAGGTTGTAATCGTTCCGGTAAATACAATTCCTGCCCAGCGAGTCCCGGTTGTACCATTGTACCGGTTGCGTGGCGGACAGGTAGCCGTGTACCGTGCCCCAGATCGCGCCCACGCCCACCGACTGTTCGTGTACCTTGCTGTACCGCAGCACCAGCGGTGTGCTGTTGTAGAACGTATACACCCCCACCCAGTCCTCGCCGGGCAGCGGACCATTCCCGAAGACGTCACAGGTGTCGAGCACCACCCGCGCGTCCGCGAACGCATACACGCCGTTCATTCTGTTATAGTACACCAGGCAATTCCGCAGCAAAGCGTTGGAACCCTCGCCCACGAACACGCCGTTCATATCCGTGCTCAGCGCCGCCACGCCGTCGTCCACCGTGAAGGTCGAGCCCTGAAGCACGGCGATGTTGTTCTCGTTCGATGCCGTCACCCGCAATTTGTAATGCGCACTGCCGCTCGCCTCGCTGCGCAAACCGTCGAATTGGCTCAGCCCGATGACCAAATCGTCGCTGCGCATATCCGGCGTCGCCTCGAGAAACACCCCGGTTTCAGCGTAGGACACAATCACGCGATTCAGATGCACGTACGCCGCCTCGAGGCAATGCACGCCGCGCCAATCGCCGCGAGCCGGGCTTTGCGCCGACGAGGTGAACACCACCTGCTCGCTGCCGTATTGCGTCGTCACGGTGCGCAGACCGCCACGCACCGTCATGCCCCGCTGATTGTCGAAACGCAACGTGGTGCTGGTCGGAACCAACACGAAACCGTTGATCAGCAGTTCGTGCTCCATCGGCACCTCCACGTCGGTGCGCACATGCAGGTTCACATCCAGCAGCGCCGACTGCACACCCATCGAGGGCAATGGCAACAGACTGTCGTCGCCGTCCACATGAAAGACTTTACCAGCCAGACCCGTACGATTACGCGCATAATCCGGGTCGTGCGTCGCCCGTATCACATCCCAGTAGCTGAGCGAAGCGCCGGAGTTCACGTTCAGTTCCGCGCTCCAACTGCCCGAGGCGCCCGGCGAGCGCACGCGCAATTTGACATTCATGCCGTCGACGATAAACAGCAGTTTGTACACCGAGTTGTTGTCGCCGGCGCCCCAATGCGCGTCCGTCAGGTTCAGACGGAAGGAAATGTTATTGATCGTGAAATTGTACCAGCCGCAGCCGATGGTGTCGGCCACGCTGACGATGTCCCCCGCCGGTGCGTCGTAGGACCAAGGTCCATCGATGCCGACCGCCCCGGAGGCGAAACCAATTCCGTCCCGGTACTTGTGCGTGTGCCGCAGATCCGCGTCGAAGACCAGACCAGCCGGAGAAAATAGGAAAGCGACACTTCCGCTCGGATTCCACACCGCGATCTCGCTGTTCCCCATATCGAAGGTGAACTGCGCCCGCGCCGTAGCGCTCAGCAGCAGCAACAGCGCCAGAAGCGGCAGGGCGCGCGCCATACCGACTCCCGGCGACAGCCACACGGGCTGTCGCGCCTCAGTCCTCTCCCCCGCCGTCCGCGAGTCGTAATGGTACATCATGAACGTGGGCGCGTGGGCGCGTGGGCGCGTGGGCGCGTGGGGTGCATGAACATGCTTTCCCATAACCTCTCTCCTTGCAATGAACAGTGAACTGTGAATTATCAAACGTGACGCGCAGACGTGTACAGCTACGGGTGTACGCCACAGTTCATGACATCGTCAACCAACCAAATGTCCGCAGGGTCTCCTCGCGACTATCGCGCCCGGCGGCGGCAGTTCATCAGGCATTATGGATTCGATTATACGAAACAGAGCGGGCAATGTCAAGAAAAAAAACATCCCACGTGTCGGTAAATTCTTCAATTCGTACGAAGCATTCCCGTCCGTCTTGTCGAGCTACGAAATCCGTGCCGTTTCGAAGCACATCGCATGCGCTCATCGCCGACCTCCTCACCCGGCACCTCCAATCCCCACTCCCGTCGCGCGGTCATCGGCAGGAGCATGTCGCAATCCTCTTCAGCGCGCGACCCCGTCGGGAGCATCCATCACCGACCTCGCCTACTGTTCCCGTTCGTCGATGCGCGGCCTCTGCTCCCGCCACGCGGCGAGCATCGCGCGGCCGGCGTCGAGGACCTCGTCCACCGATATTCCCTCCATCGAAGCGTCGGGCGACACTATGGCGCGACAGCGTGCTTGCAACGGCGCCCACTCCGCCGCGGGTGTGGGACCGAACAGCGCCAACACCGGCGCGCCACTGAACGCCGCCACGTGCATGGTGCCGGTATCGTTGCAAAGGTATAGCGCCAGTCGACGCAGCACGGCGGAAAGCAGGGGAATCGGTGCGTCGCGCAACAGCAACAGCGGAATCCCCTCCCGCCGAAGCTCGCGCTCCACCGCCTCCACCTCGTCCGCATCCATCGCTCCGGCGGTGAGCAGCACGGACAGCGGTCCGTCGCCGCGCAGCGCGCGCAACGTGGCGGCAAAGCGCCCGGCGGGCCAGACGTTCGCACGCTTCCCCGCGCCGACATGCACGCCAACAATTGGTCCATCGGCGGGCAGGGCGGCGAGTACACGCCCGGCCTCCGCAACGGCGGCCGCGGACACGGGAATGCGCGTGGCCAGCGGATCACCGGCGGGCGCACATCCGGCCGCATCCGCAATGGCGAGATTGCGCCACAACTGATGCACCGGTCCGTCGCTCCATCGCGTATCGATGGCATGGGTGAGCGCGGCGCGATCGGGATTCGGTACGCCGTCGTACGAGCGCACACCCACGCGCACCGGGGCACCGCTCGCGCGCGCGATAAGATGCGCGCTGCGCGAATGACGAATGGTGGACGGTACGATGACCATATCATAGCGGCGTTGGCGTATGCGCCACAACAAACGCGGCAGCGCCAACGGACCGTCCTTGCGCAAAAACAGGATGTCGTGAAGATAGGGATTGATCTCCGCCAGCGGCACCGGATACGCGGTGGGCGCCGCCAGCAGATCGATGCGCGCATCGGACCAGCGTGCCCGCAATGCCGCATACAACGGCAGCGAACACAGCATATCGCCCAGATGATTGTGCTTGCGTATGACGAGGATGCGCTTCATGTACGGCCTGCCGCCCGCTTGTTCCCGGCTGTTCCGAGGATGCAAACAATAAGATAGCGTTTTGACGGGAATCCTGAACCGCTTCGCTAATTACGGATACGCCGTATCCGATTTTTTCCCGAGGCGGGAACTCCGTTCCTCGCCACGCATGTTGTTGATCCTGTCGAAAGCAATTCCATACGCGCCCGCTCGACTCCGCTCGCCGGTCGCCTGTTTCGGGTAACGAAAAAACTAGAGTAAAAAAGTTCAGGCCTGACTTTTTCTCGCTGGTTCGTAGCTCTTCATCGAAAGGATACACCATGAGAAAATACATTGCACTGTGTTCCCTCGTCGCTCTTCTTGCAGGAATACAGATTGACCCTCTCGCCGCTCAAAGCACCGCACGCCTGCAGGTAATTCACAACGCCGCCGATCCGTCCGCCGCGACCGTGGACGTGTACGCCGGCAGCACGCTGCTGCTTGACGACTTCGCCTTCCGCGCGGCCACGCCATTCATCGACGTGCCCGCCGGTGTGCAAATCGATCTCGGTATCGCGCCGCCCACGAGTTCCTCGTCCAACGATGCCATCGCCGTCATTCCCGTTACCTTCGACGCGGGCAAAACCTACGTTGCCGTGGCCAATGGCGTGCTCGATCCCTCGGCCTTCGCCGCAAATCCCGATGCTCGTTCCATCGCCTTCCAATTGTTCAGCACCGCCATGGGCCTCGAGTCTTCGCCCAACAGCGGCACTGTGGCGCTCGCGGCGCTGCACGGCACCACCGATGCTCCCGCCGTGGACGTGATCGCGCGCGGTGTGGCCACGCTGGTCAACAACGCCGCTTATGGCGATATAACGCCGTACTTCGAAGTGCCCGCCGCACCGTATGTGCTTGACGTCACGCCGACGGGAGTTCCGGTTATTGTCGCCTCCTTCGATGCCGACCTCTCCGGACTCGCCGGTGGAGCGGCCGTGGTCTTCGCCTCCGGTTTTCTCAATCCGGTAGACAACAACAACGGCGCCGCCTTCGGTCTCTTCGCCGCGCTGCCCAACGGCACCGTGGTGGAGCTGCCCCTGCACACGCCCGGCACCGCACGCCTGCAGGTAATTCACAACGCCGCCGATCCGTCCGCCGCGACCGTGGACGTGTACGTGAACGACGCGCTGGCCATTGGTAATTTCGCCTTTCGGACCGCCACACCATTTCTCGAATTCGAGGCGGGCGTGGAGTTTGAAATCGGCATCGCTCCCGGCAACAGCACTTCCTCCTCTGAAATTCTCGCGCGCTTCCCCATCACTCTCGGAGCCGGTGGACGCTTTGTGGCCATTGCCAATGGCGTGCTCGATCCATCCCGCTTCGCCGCCAATCCCGGCGGGGGCAGCACCGGCTTCACGCTGTACATCACCGAGCAACCGCAGGACGACATTCCCTCGACGGGAGTGGAACTCGCGGTGTTCCATGGCGCCACCGACGCTCCCGCGGTGGATGTGATCGCGCGAGGCGTGGGCAGTCTGGTGGAAGATCTCGCGTACGGGCAGTTCACTCCGTGGTTCGAAGTGCCGACGGGCGATTACACGCTCGACATCACTCCCGCATCGTCGAGCAACGTTGTCGCCAGCTTCCGCGCCGACCTCACGGCCTTGGGTGGCGCTTCTGCGGTGGTCTTTGCTTCGGGCTTTCTTGCACCCGACGGCAATCAGGGTGGAGCGGGATTCGGCCTCTTCGCCGCACTGGAGAGCGGGCAGGTCGTGCCGCTCGGCAGCGTTACAACAGTCGAGCGCGTTGACGCGGCTGCACCGGCGTTGCAGCTCAACGCTTATCCCAATCCTTCGCGCGGCAGCACCACAGTGAATTTCGCCCTGGATCGTCCGGCCAGCGCATTGGTCAAGGTGTACGATCTCGCTGGGCGTGAAGTGTTATCCGCCCTGCGCGGGGATTTCGCTTCGGGTAGCTACAATGCGGTGATCAACACCTCCACGCTGGCTCCCGGCTTGTACAATGTCGTGTTCTACACCCCCGCCGGTGTCACAGCCACCCCTCTCGCCGTGGTCAGGTAACCCACTCCTCCTCCATGACCACGGCACCGCGCCCCCGCGTCCACACGCGGGGGCGTGTTGTTGTTACCAAATCCTCCACGATATACGATTCATCGACATCTATCCTCGAATGAATTCGCAACAGTCACATCGCAAGAACGTCGAGGCACTGAGTATGTATAGACTTCTCGACACCTTCCGATCAAAGGTCCCGCCAAAAATCTTCTTGCGTTTCATTTCCGTACAATGTAAGTTGCTGGCGTAAATGGGATACGGCGGTGTGGTATTATGTCGCGGCGGGGACGTGCGCAACGTTGTCGTTGTAGCGGGACGCGCCTCCCGCGTCATCGTCGGTTCCTGTGATTCCATTCTCTCCATCATTTTCGGAGGTTGCCATGCATGTGTACTTTCAAGGCAACGCCCCGCCGTGTCGGGCGTTGCCGCTGACCGCCATTCTGCTCGCGCTTTGCGCCGCGCCCTGGTTGGCCCGCGCGCAGGACGCCCCGGGAGCGCAACTCGACCTGCCGCCCTACCGCGTGGAATTGTGGGAGACGGTGGAGCGCCCGGATATCTGGTACTTCGGCTCGCATTGCACTTCGTTGGGCGATATAAACGCCGATGGCTACGATGACTTCGCGATTTCCTCCGAGCGCGACACCACCTTCATCTTCCTCGGGGGCAATCCTCTCAATCATCAGCATGCATATATCGTTCGCGGAGGAAGTTCTGGCGTTGTCGCTGCGGACTTCAATCGCGACGGACGCATGGACATTGCCACATCCATCGACAATTACTGGCATACCGTTGGCGAGTATTCCCCCGAGAAGCGTGGGGCCGTTCGTGTGTTCCTGCAGCGGGAAGGACCGGAACGTTTTGTCTGGCAGGAGGACATGCTGATCGAGGGACAACCCGGCGACCTCATCGCCAAGAATACTGCCACCACGCATCGTAGTTCGCTGCATACACTCGACTTCAACGGCGACGGTTGGCCGGATCTTCTGACCAACATGATCGATGATCGAGACACCGTCAGCCACAAAGCCGTGCTCTTTCTTGGTGGTCCGTCGTTTGACGCAACCTACGACGCGGTGTTCCGTGTCAACACTCCTCGCGCCATCACCGAGGATTATGTGATCGACATCCAGACAGGCGATCTCAACGGCGACGGTTACGATGACGTAATGATCGCGGGTAGAAGCGGTCCGGATTATTACTGGGATGTGTATCTCGGCAACCCGTGGTCCATCACGGTGAAGCCTTCGCGGGTGCTGGACGACGCCAGCGGATGGAATCCCCAAATCGCCCAAGCCGCGATAATGGACATCAATGGAGACGGCTACGCGGACATCATCGACGCGGGAATGCTCTCGCTACGCCGGCCCTACGGCGATGCCCTGGTCTTTCTGGGCGGCGCAACACTACCGGAGCGTATTCTGCCCAACGATTCCATCCCCAATATCAACTCCTACCCCCTCGGTGATCGCGGTCCGGTGTACGCCTGTCCGGTGGGCGACATGAATGGCGACGGGTTGAACGATCTCTGTCTTTCCTGGTCACCGGAAATGCTCCCTGAACTCGGAGGATTCTTTTACTATCCAGGTGGTGCGCTCTTCCGCCGTCCACTGGGCCACTTCGGGATCCTTCCTGCGATGGATTACGTGGAAGCGGTGGTTTACCCGGCGGGTGATGTCAATGGAGACGGTCTTCAGGATATCATCGCGATCGGGAATAGTCACAAAGACTCGAAGCACAACAGATTCAAAGTCTGGCTCGGCTCGCGCAAGCTGAGCACCGATGTAGCAACAGTTCCTCTTCCAACGGCCCTCTCACTCGACTGCTCTCCCAATCCCCTACCCGCTTCCACGGGCGTGCTCCGCGTGTCCTTCACCGGCCCGGCCGGGAAGCCCGCCCACCTTGCCCTGCACGATCTGCTCGGGCGCTGTATACACAGCGACAGCGTCACCCTCTCCCACGATCACCAGTCCACCGTGCTCAACCTCGC
>DAOSDL010000004.1:86762-198323 GCA_035362335.1 Bacteroidota bacterium | reverse complement strand
TTCGCAGAGGGGGAAGGCGACCTCGGATCCTTCCGGGGTCCCTTCTCTACTCTACCGTGAGCGAATTCCACCCTCGCGTCTTTCTACCTTCCGATCAGGACTTGCAGGAACACCCCCTGCGGGCGCCGCTGCTTTTTCAGCAACTCGATGCCGAGACAGATCGCGGCGATGCCCGCAAGCACGGCGACATTCGCAATGGTGAACCACAGCCCCGAGTCCATCGCCTCCATGCCGCGGGCCGCGATCATCGGTTCGAGAACGAACGTCCCCATCGCCTGATGCAGAATGTACACCAGCATCGAATAGCGCCCGAAAAAGCCCAGCACGCCCAGATACCACGGCGCACCGTGCCGCCGCAACACCGACGCCGACAGCGTGACAATGCCCAGCGAGGTGAACACATAGGCGAAGGTGGGCGGATAGAAAATCTCCGAGTAGCCGCCGCGCGTTTCGAGAATGCTGCCGTTCGCGATGTTGCGCACGATGCTCTCGTCCAGCGGCAGGAACAGCAGCAGAAAGCCCAGCGCCGTCAACACCGCGCTCGCAAGGAAAAAGCGCGTGCTGGCCACACCGTCGCCCGCGAACAGCGAACGGAAAAACATCGCCCCGAGTATCGCGTAGCCCATCCACGGGAACAGGGGGAACCACCCGTCGATGAACCAGCTCTGCAGCAGACGGCCGGGTGTGGGGACGAACATTTCAGAAAAATACACTTCCAGCGTTTCCGCGTGATAACCGAACACCCGTTGCAGCACATATGTGGCCAGCACGATGATCACGGAAATGTACAGCAGCTCGCGCGCATCCACTTTGCGCAGCATGTACATCAAAGGCAACGCGAGGCCAATGGTGTAGAGCACATCGAAGGACGTCCACGGGAATATCCCCCACATCAGCACATCGATCAGCATGGCGATAAGCAGTATGGAGCCGCCGCGTTTGAGGTAGTAGGACAAATCGTGCCGCTCCGCCGTGAGCACAACCATGCCCGCACTGAGCATGATGAAGGTGGGCGCGGCGAAGGATCCGAGAATGCGGAACCACATGGCGTGCGGTTCGGCCAGGTAGGGCGCGAGATTGGCTGGCACCATGAGAATGATGGCAAGCCCGCGCAGGGCATCGATCCAGGGGATGCGTTCGGGTGTGTCGGACATGAAGCACCTGTCGCGGCAGGCGATGGTCAGAAGGAACGGTCTCCCTCGATCCACCAGCGGTGCCAGAGTTCGAAGTTGTACAGCGTCCAGATTTGCGGCGTGTAATTGATACCGCGCTGCTCGTATTCATCGAGCAGTGCACGAATATACGCAGAATTGTAGTAATCGTGGCGGGCTGTGAGCAGCAGCGAACGGGCATGCTTGAAAATTTCAGGCGTCAGCATCGTTTTTCCCGAACCAGCGAAGCCGATCTTTTTTCTGTCGATGATGTCGTCCGGTAAAATGCCGCGCAGCGCCTGCTTCAGTATGTATTTCGGCGTGCCCCCGCGCAATTTGAGAGCGGCGGGGATGTTCATGGAAAATTCCACCATGTGATGGTCCAGAAACGGCACGCGCGCCTCGATGCTCGTGGCCATGGTCATTTTGTCCACGCGCATCAGCAGCAGTTCCGCCAGGCGATGCTTCAACTCCCAGTACACCACGCGCTGCAAATCCTCGTCGTAGCCCTCGCGCGCCGCGTGCAAAAACGCGTTCTCCGCCAACGTGTACGACGAGGGCAGTCCGCCGGGAAAAGCGTGGAGATTGATGGCGCGCCGTTTTTCCTTTTCATAAAAACCAATTGCATTGCCCCAGAACACCGGCTCGTGCTCCATCGCGTTGCGTATCACGTTCTGCCGGTAATCCACCTTGCGAGAGGCGAGCATGGGCGACATCGCCGCGTATACCGCCGCAAGCAGGGGACGCGGCACCACACGCAATCCACGCGCAAGACGCAGCAGGCGCAGCGCGCGGCCGTAGCTTTCATATCCCGCGAATTGTTCGTCGCTGCCTTCGCCCACCTGTACCACGATGGTGCCGTTGTCGCGCGCGAGCTTCGAAACATGGTACAGCGGGAAGCACACCGGATCGGCCAGCGGCTCGTCCTGATGATGCACAATGGTGGGAAGCAAATCCAGAAATCCATTGTCGTCGATCAGCACCTCGTGATGCGCGGCGCCGAACTGCTCGGCGATACGCCGCGCCCACAGGAATTCATTCGTGTCCTCCTGACCGCGTATGGCCACGGTGAACGTGTCCACCGGACGATCCATCATCCCGGCCATGAACGCCACATTCGCGCTCGAATCGATACCACCCGAAAGGAACACACCGAAGGGCACATCCGACATCATGCGCTTGGACACGGCTTCGCGAAACAGCGTGCGAATGCGCTCGGTCACCGCTGCCTCGTCGTCGTAAGGGAAGTCCTCGCGATGGCCCAGCGCATCCCAGTACAGCCGCACATCCATGCGCCCGCCTTTCTGCATGCGCGCCATATGCCCGGCGCGCAGCTTGAACACACCATCGAACATGGTATGCGGCGCCGGTGTGTGAATGTAGGTGAAGTAATGGTACAGCGCCTCGCGGCTCACCTCTGCGCGCATGCCGGGATATTCCAGCAGCGCCTTGATCTCGGAACCGAACAGCAGCGTGCCATCGCGCATGCTGAAGTACAGCGGCTTGATGCCGATGCGGTCGCGGTACAGGAGCAGCGTGTCGCTGTCCGCATCCCACAGGGCTATGGCAAACATGCCCTGCAAGCGTTGGACGAAATCCTCGCCCCAATGGCGGTAGGCGTAGAGCAACGTCTCGGTGTCGCTGCGCGAACGGTAGCTGTAGCCTGCCGCTTCCAATTCCTCCCGCAGCGCGAGGTGGTTGTAAATTTCCCCATTGAACACGATCCACAGTCGCCCGTCGGGCGTCGCCATGGGCTGATGACCCGCCGGCGAAAGATCAATGATGGAAAGTCGCCGGAAACTCAATCCCACGCGGCCGCAGTCGGAGACGTAAGTGCCCTCGTCGTCCGGGCCGCGATGACGGATCACCGTTCCCATGCGGCGCAGCAATTCGTGCGACAGGTCCCCTCCCTCGCGGGCGTAATGAAAGATTCCGGCAAATCCACACATACGATTTCCTGAAGAAAATCAAACCCTCAAGATAGCAGCCCCACCCCTGGGGCACAATGGAAATTCACGCGTGTGCATCGCGGCGTACCCCATGCGTTGGTGCACGACGTCGTTACCGCGGCAAACGTGCAAGCATTGCTCGCGCTTCGTCGAGCTGCTCGGCGGGTGCGCCGTTGTCCACGCACCATTGCAGCAGCTCGCGCGCGCGCTCGAGGCGGAAGCCCGCCCGCAGGTAGTATTTGCCCAGCGTGAAGCGCAACATGCCGTCGTCGGGGAAAGCCGCGACGCCACGCTCCAGCATGTCGAGCGCAGCCGATGGCGCGCCCGACAGGGCGAGAGCGTTGCCGAACAGCAGCCAGGCGCCGGGCGACGCGTGTCCCTCGCGCAGCGCGCTTTCGAAAAGCAGCGCCGCTTCCGCATACCGTCGTTCCGCATACGCGCGCATGGCATCGATGCCGGGCCAGGAACGTCCGCCCCGCGTGACAGCCGCGATGCGTGCGAGTCGCGCCTCATCCGCGCCCTCACCGCCAGCCATACCCAGCATGCCGATGGCTTGCGCCAGGGAATCGATTTGCTCCATCCCGATGCTGTAGTCACGCATGCTTCCCCGCGCGCGCAAATCCTCCGCGCGGCGGGCGAGACGGTCGAGCATCCATGCCTGCAATTCGGCGTAGCGCGCCCCATTCGTTCGCGCCAGCGGCTGCACCGCGCCGATCAGTTCGCGATAGTGCAGGGGATAGTCGAGCAGCTCCACCATGCGTTGCGTAATGGCGATGTCTTTGTCCGCATTCCCGCGATTGCGATGGTATTTGCGCAGGGCTTCGTAGCCGCTCAATGCGTAATCGCCGTACATCTTGTCGCTGTCCAGCGCCAGCAGACGCTCGAAGCGCGCCGCCGAGGCCTCGCTCCGCACATTCACGGCCACCCACGGCAGCGTCAACGCGAGCGAGGCGAGTAGCAGCATCGGCACGGCGCGCGAAGCGCGGACCGTCATCGCGACGGCGGTCAGCAGCAGCGCCGCACCCAGCGGTGCGGCGATGTCCCAGTCGCGTGCAAGTCCCAGCGAGGTATTGGCGAAAAACACGAAGGAAAAAAGAAAGAGCACGGACAGCAGCAGGAACATCCGCTCGCCCGATCGTGCGCCTTCGTTGTCGCGAACGAACAGCGGCAGCAAGGCCAGCGGAGCGAGCAGCAACAGCACATTCACCATATCCGCCAGATGCGCCCACGACAGCAAGGTGTAGCGCAGCGTTCCGGCCTCGCTTTGCACATCGAACAGCGGCATCACGATGCGGCTGTCCGAGCTTGCGAAACCCGCCGCGGCGTACAGCACGCAGAACATGCCCAGCACGCCGGCAGCCATGCGCAGCGGATGGCGGACTACAAACTCCCGAATACGGCCCTGCCTCATGCGCGTCGCCGTCACGTACAGTATTGCCGGCAGCAGTGCCAGAGCAAGGTAATGCGCGGCAACGGCGAAGGCGTAGGCCACGAACACCGGCCACAGTCGCGCTTCACCGCGCAGGGTGCGCGTTGCCGAGGCGAGCACGATCAGCACAGCCACGAACACCGGCGCGTAGTACTCCACGTAGCCGAAGAAGAACAGCACCCCCGCCGAGCCCGTCGAAAGCAGGGCCATCATCGCTTGCTCCCTCGCGGGCAGCGTCCGGCGCGTCCACAGCGCGAGTACGAGCAGCGAAAGAGCCGACACGATGGGGAAGGGGTACAGCGCCATTGTGGGTTGCCCGAGACCGAGCAGCGGCAGGATGCCGGGCAGCGCGTGCATGGCGCCGATGATCAGTGCTCCGGCGAGCGGCGAGGATTTCGCATTCAGCAGCAAGGTGTAATCCACTGATTCACCCGCGGCGAAACGATGGATCTGCGGCACCAGCAGTCCGCCATCGCCATGAAAAAACGTCTCCATCGGCAGCAAGGTGCCGGCGAGCAGAAGAGCGAGGAACAGCAGCCGCGCGATGGCGCCTCCGCGCTCGCGCAGCAGCGCGTCGATGCGGCTCAATGCGGACTTCGGCAGGAACACCGCGAGCAGCGGCAGCAGCGAATACAGCAGTGCCTCCCACAAGCTGAGATCGCGCAGAACATCGATACCCCACATCCGATCGACAGGCAGCAACAGCGCGGTGAGACGCAACGCTACTATCCCCAGCACTCCGATGCGCAGTCCACTTACCATGCGCCGCGCGAAATCGTCAACCATCCTTTCCGTGTTTTTCATGCATGAAAAATACAACCCCGGCCGCCGAGGCGAAAATGTTCGGCCTCTCGGCGGCATCGCGGCGAATCGCGTTGAATACATTGAAGAAGAGAGTAAGGAGGAGAGGAGAGTAAGGAGGGGGGCTTCGGTGACACGGAGAACCCGGAGCGCTTCGCGGGAACACAGAGGACACTGAGGGCTTCGCCAACACCGAGGACACGGAGGGGGTCGCGACTATGCGTCTCTGCGCCCTTGCGTTGAATCTGATCTTGCGGAGCGTGTGATTCGGGTGCTATCACGGAGAACCCGGAGCGCTTCGCGAACACCGAGGGCTCAGAGGAATCGCGGGTCGGCGTCTCTGCACCTTTGCGTTGACTCGATTGCGGCGGACGATACAGCACCATCGATGTTGATAGTGCCAGAACCCCCCTTTCGCGTTTTTTCGCGTCTTTCGCGGTTCGATACTTTCGCGTTTTTTCGCGCTTTTCGCGGTCCGATACTTTCGCGTTTTTTCGCGCCTTTCGCGGTTCCAATTCTTTCGCGCTTTTTCGCGCCTTTCGCGGTTCCAATTCTTTCGCAGTTCGATGCTTGCATTCAGGCGAGGGGCGTCGTATGTTTGGTTAGACAAAAGGATAAGTCAGGAGCGCGCATGGCAACAGAGTGGACCGACAACAGAAAAAAAGTGGCATCCTTCCTCGAGGAGTATTTCCAGCGCAATGGTCGCGCGCCCAGCATGGATGAAATAGCCCGCGCGACAGGATTGTGGAAGCGTTCGGTGGAAATCGTACTCAAGGGTCTGGAAAAAATCGGTTTCATCGAAATCACCCCTGGTATCAGCAGGGGAATACGGCTCACGCAGTCGCCCTTTCTCTCGGTGCCCCTGGTCGGCGATGTCATGGCCGGCCCGCCCGCCTGGGCGCAGGATCAGGCGCTGGAGTATGTGCGCCTCGACCGTTCCATGGTGCCCTTCGCCGATCCCGTCGCGCTGCGCGTGGACGGGTTCAGCATGCGCGATGCGGGGATTTTCCCCGGTGATCTCGTGCTCGTCAAACCGCAACGCGACGCGCGCAACGGCGAAACCGTCATCGCTTATTACAATGGCGGTCTCACGGTGAAAACCCTCGAACGCAAAGGGCAGGCCATTCGCCTCATCCCCGCCAATCCTGGCTACAAACCCACGGAGGTGACGGCCGAGGACGACTTCCACATCGTGGGGCGGGTAATGCTGGTGCTGCGCGATCTCGCCGGTTGCTTCGAGATCACACCCGCCACGCTGCGCGAGAACTGAAACACCGCTGTCGGAATGCCGATCGATGCACGACAGCGTTGGGTGAAAAGAGACGGCCCCATCTGGCAAGAAAAAGGGAAAACAGGTATGTTGTACTGTTCTACACATAGTGCGTCGAGGATGGTGTTCCCACGCCGACGGTGGCATTGTCCCGACGACAGTCGCGTACCAATCGCGGAGGACTCGGAATGAACCTCGCCCATCGTCGCCTGACCTCGCTGTCCCTGCTGTTCCTGCTCGCGGCCGCAGCACTGCCGCTCTCGGCCCAGCAGCTCGAAATTTCGAATGATGCGTATCGCCATCGCGTGCAGCGACTCGGCGACACGCCGCTGTTTGTCATCGATGGTTTCACCCCGGTCAAGGACGATGCCCGGACTCTTCCCCGACGCACGCTGCGCATTCCCGTCGATGAACGGGGCACGCAGGATTACCGCCTTCTCTCCGTCCGTTACGCCGAGCCCGTGCTCGCGAGTCCCTGGTATCAGTACCAGGTCGAGCGGCGCAAGGATTCCTCGCTCGCGCTCACGCTGCAGGCCGCGGTTCCCGTGGCGGGCGAAAGCATCACCGAGGCGCGCATATTACGCAAGGTGTACACGCGCGAACGCGGCGTGCCCGAACTGTTGATCGACGTCCCTCTGCTCACCTGGGATGCCATCTCCAACCAAACGCGCTGGATCGAAAGCTACACCTTCGAACGCTTCGAGCGCGAAAACCTGCGCTCGCCGTTCGCCGCCGTAGGCAAGCCGCCCTACGCGAGCCAACCCTTCGTCACACGTGGCAAGAATGTCGATACCACCCAGGCCTGGATCGATATGGGCAATCCTATGCTGCGCTTTTTCGTGCGCGAAGACGGCCTGTACAAAATCACCGCCGCCTGGCTGCGCGAGGCGGGCGTGGAACCCGCCTCGATCAATCCCGCGCGGCTGCAGATGTATCGCAAGGGCGTGGCCGTGCCTGTGTGGCTAGAAGGCATGGACGATGGACGTTTCGACGAAACGGACTTCATTCTCTTCCGTGGCACACGCAATTACGACGAGCGCGGATACAAGCGCATCCCCGCCAGCGATGACGAACCCGCGCCACAATACCTCAGCATTTACACCGACTCCACCGCCTACTGGTTGAATTTCAACGTGGCCAATCCCGCGCGCATCACACGCCTCGATCTGCGCTCGGCGAATTTCCCAGACACGCTGGACTGGGCGTACAGGAATATGCATTTCGAGTACGATTGGGATTTGCGCAATGCGAACACATCCATCGTTCGCACGCAACTCCCCGATTGGACAGCGGGCGACACCTGGTATATCGGCGAGATGGGAGTGGGCGCCACGCAGCAACGATTCTCCATCGACAATCTTGCGCCCTCTCGCAATGCGCGTGCGTGGATCAAGGTGGTGAGCTGGTTCGGCAATTCCTTGCTCTCTCCCAATCACGCAACTACGCTGGCCATCAACACGGGACCGGCTCTGGATTCGGTGGCGTTCAGTCTGGATGAACAGGCATTGATGTTCGCAGAATTTCCCGCGTCGTTGCTCTCCGACGGAGATGACACACTGCGGCTCGTGAATCACAATATTCAAGGCAGCGGCTACAGCAGCATCATGGTGGATTGGTACGAGGTGGAGTATCCCCGAAGCCTGTTCAGCACCGCAAGGCAGTGGGATTTCCGTGTGGATGAAAGCATGCGTCCGGGTCCCGCCACCATCGCCATGCGCAGCACCGGTTCCGGCGATGCGTGGCTGTTGCGCTCGACCGCAAACGGAGCGGTGCTACTGCCCTCTCTCGCACCTGGAGCGCAACGTCCCGACACCTGGCTTTTCGCCGACACGCTCATCCACGGCGCGGAATATGTGTTCACGCATCAGGATTCCCTGCGCCTTCCCTCGCCGGGCGAGCGGAGGACCATCACGCCCATCGTCTCGCCAGGCGAGCAGGCCTCGTATGTTCTCATCGCCGCCGACGAGTTGCTGCCGTCCAGCCGGACCTATGCCGATTTCATTCGAACGCGCTACGGAGTCTCTGTCAAGGTGGTAGGAATAGGGGAGGTGTATGACAACTACTCCTACGGCATGTTCCTGCCCGAAGCCATCAAAATGCTGACCTTCGACGCCTACCACGCATGGACCACGGATTCGCTGCGGCATGTGTTTCTCGTCGGCGATGCGAATTACAATTATCGTTTCGCAACGGGACCGTACTCGCGCAATCTGCTGCCTTCCTACGGTTCCCCGGTCAGCGATATCTGGTTCGCCTGCTTCGACACGTTGCAAATCCGGCCGTCCTTCGCGGTGGGACGCCTGAGCGCCCGCACGAACGCGGAAGTCGACGCCTATCGGCGCAAACACGAGGCCTATCTTGACCATCCCTTCGATTTGTGGAATAAAAGCACCGTGCATTTCAGCGGTGGCGACCTGAACAAAGGCGACATCGAATTGCAGAAATACAAGGCCATCAATCAGTACGTGGTGGACAATCTCGTGACGCTGCCGCCTTTTTCCGGCAATGTCACGCATTTCTTCAAAAACCTGGATCCACAGAGCGATTTCGGACCATATACCGATGCTTGGGTGAAACAGCGTATACAGGAGGGCGGCGTCTTTATCTCCTACGTGGGTCATAGCGGCACCGCCACTTGGGACAACTCGATTTCCTCGCCTGCGCAAATCGAGAACGCCGCCGGCCGCGGATCGCTGGTCACCGACTTCGGTTGTTCCACGGGTCGCTTCGCCGAGCCGGACATTATCTCCTTCTCCGAAGCGGCGGTGGTGCCTGAGAGCAGTCAATTCATCGGCTATATCGGCAATGCCTCGGCGGGCTTCGAATCCACCACCTCCATTCTGCCTTTCCTGTATTTCGGCGCGTTGATCAATGATCGCGCACCATCGGTGGGCGATGCCTTGGTGAAGTCGAAATACAAGTTGCAGGATCAGTACGGCACGCATATCGTCAACACCGTCTCCACGCTCACCAATCTGCTCGTGGGCGATCCCATCGTGGCCATGGCGCTGCCCAAGCTGCCGAATCCACTCGTGCGTTCATCGTGGATACGGCCCGAGCAGGAGATCATCACCGATGTGATGGATTCCGTGACCTACCGCGTGATCGTGGGGAATTACGGCCTGCAGACGCAGGATTCCCTCGATGTACGCATCGATGCCACCTTTGGTGCGCAGACGCTGCAGTCCCTCTCGCTGCGCATCGGCATGCCCGCCATTTACGACACGCTGTTTGTCACCCTCGCCGCTCCGAAAAAAGCAGGGCGCGCTTCCTTGCGCGTACTGCTCGACGAAGCACAGACAGTGGAGGAGATCTACGAAAATGACAACGAGGCGCTCATCACCGTTGATGTGCTGAGTACCTATCTCAACGTGGTCAACGAGCGTCTGGATCGGAGCAGCGGACGACGCGACTCTGTGCGCATTCTCAATCCCGTGTTCGGTACGGGCAACGTGAGTACCGCCATTCTGGAAGTCGATTCCACCACGGCGTTCGCAACGCCGCGCAGTTTCACCGCGCCCTACGCCAAGACGTTGACCACCATTCCGTTCCCGTCCGATCCCACCGCGTCGTCCTGGTACTGGCGCGCGCGTTTGGACGGTGGCGCCACCGAATACGTCGGCCCGTATCGTCGCTCGCTCGCCCTCGATGCCGATGTGGTGCAGGCCGATTCGGCGGATTTCGCGCATGCCGTGCTCGAAGATGCCCGTGTGCATAATGGCGCGGTCACTTTGTTGCCGACGGAGTTGGAGATCGAGGCCGAGTCTGCTGGCTTCCCGGCGAAATTCGGAGCGATACGTCTCAATGGCATCAACATTCTGAAGAGCACCTTTTTCCGTGGCTATGCCATCGCGGTGTTCGATAGTCTCAGCATGAAACTCAAGCGCTTCGCGCAATTCGACAACTGGGGCATTGCTGCGCATCGCGACTCCATCCGCTTGTGGATCGAGGGCGTGCAACCCGGTGAAGCGGTGGTGGTCACCACGGCGGACGAGCCACAAGCGGGCAGCAATGTGTTCCGCGCAGCGATGAAGTCCATCGGCAGCGTGCTCATCGACAGCGTGCGCATCGCCAATCGCAGCAGTTGGGCCATCATCGGCCACAAGGGCGCGGCAGCGGGTTCCGTGCCGGAAGGTTTTTATCGCGCCGGTGAGGGCTATGTACTCATCAAGAAAAACTTCTCGGTTATTCCCGACACCGGCAGCATCAGCAGCCCGATCATCGGACCGGCCGCCGCCTGGGGCGACGTCACGTTGCAGCGCAGCGATATAGCCAGCACGGATATCCGCGTGCAAGTCAGCGGCATCGATACCGCGGGTGCCGAAACCCCGCTGATTACGGGTGGAAATGTCGGCTCGCTGAGCCTCGCCGGTATCGATGCGAAGCAGTATCCTTACATCCGCCTCGGCGCCACCCTGTATCCCGCGGAATCCGCCGTCCCCGTGCTCGATGCCTGGGGTGTGAAATTCACGCAACCGGCCGAACTCGCGCTGAACTACCAGTCGGTGACCGTGCAGCGCGACACCGTGGTGCAAGGCAACCCGGGCGAAGTTCGCATCGGCATCATCAACGCCGGCGAGGCCGACGCGGCCGCGGTTCCCGTACAGGTGGAAGTGGTGGGGACGGACAACATTCCGCGTCCCGCCGCGTCCTTCACCATCCCGCGCATCGCGGCGGGCACATGGTTCGATTCCACTGTGACCTTCAACACGAGTGCGCTCACGGGGCCCTATCAGGTCCGTGTGTTCGTCGACCGCGAACAGCGTATCCTGGAACAGCACGAGGACAACAACTCGTACTTCACCTCGATGTTCGTCAAGGCCGACACTACCAAATCGCAGCTCGACATCGCGTTCGACGGGTACATGCCGGTATTCGGCGATTACATTCGCGCGAATCCCGAAATCGTCATGACGCTGCGTACGCCGCCGGCTTTCCCGCTCACCTCGCGCGAAGGATTCCGCGTGACCATCGACGGCGATGCGCTGGATCTCGACAGCGTGAACGCCAGCTTCACGCCGTCTGTGGGCAACACTCCGGCGATGCTCCGCTTCCAGCCCCAGCTTGCGGATGGCGAGTATTACTTCGGTTTCAACGCCCGCGACGGCAACGACCAGCTGGCCTTCGTCGAAGATCTCGAGGTGCTGGTGCGCGTCACCACCGCCAATCGCATTACGCAGTTGTACAATTATCCCAATCCCATTATGGGTGCGACGGATTTCACCTTCATCCTCACTGGCGCCACTCCGCCCGATGAAGTGCAGGTGAAGATTTTCACCGTTGCCGGGCGACTCATCCGCACACTCAATTATCCGGGCTCGGCCACGCGCATCGGCTTCAATGCCCTAAAATGGGATGGACGCGACGAAGACGGCGATGTGCCCGCCAACGGCGTGTATTTTTACAAAGTCATTTCCAAATTCAACGACACCACAGCAGAGGAAATCGGCCGCATGGCTGTCATGCGCTAATCCGCAGGATCGCCGCGGCCTCTGAGCCGTGCATCTGCATCTTCACAGTCATTACTCCTTCCTTGCCGGAACACTGTCCATTCAACGGATCGTGGAGTACGCGGGGAAACGGGGCTACGACAGCATTGCCCTCACCGACACGAACAATGTGTCCGGCATCATGGAATTCACCATGGCCTGCCGTGCGGCGGGCATCAAGGCGGTGCCCGGCGCCGAATTGCGCCTGGGTGCACAGCGCGTGGCCGCGCTCGCGCAAAGCTGGAACGGCTATCGAGACATTTGCGCGGCGCTCACCGAACTGCTGCTGCACGCGCCCGCCGCGCGCATCAGCAACGACGAAAGCGACGACGACGAGCGTGACCGCGAGCCGTCGGAGCAACCGCGGACGGAACTGCTCGCCGACATCATCGTGCGGCATCTCGGCCCCGAGGTGATTCTGCTCGTACCACACGCGGATCTCCTGCGCCGTCTTCATGGCGAAGCGCGTTGCGCATTGCGTGCGGAACTCATCGCGGCCTTCGAGACGCAGTGGCCGGCCTTGCTTACCGTGGCCGAGGAACGCGGTATCGCGCCGGTGGCCAGCAATGATGTGTATTTCGGCGAACCGCAGGGCAGGCAGTTGCACACGTTGCTGCGCGCTGTGGCCCGTAACGAGACGCTCGGTACCATCACGCAGTCGGAACTCGCTCCCTCGACCGCCTGCTTCATCGGCGAGGAGGAATTCGCGCACTTCTTCCGCGATTTGCCAGAAGCCCTGCACGAACGACGGCGCATACTCGACGCCTGCGATGTGCGCTTCGATACAACGAACAGCAAATTCACCAGCTTTACTGACCTGCCCGATGGCGCCAAACTCGACAATATCCGTTCATTGACCCGAGAGGGCTATCGTCTGCGCTATCCCGACGGCAACGCGCTGGCATGGCAACGCGTGGAAAAGGAACTGGACATCATCGCGCAACTGGGTTTTCTCGATTACTTTCTCGTGGCGCGCGATCTGGTGCGCTACGCGCGCTCGCGCAACATACCCTACGTGGGTCGGGGCAGTGGAGCCAACAGCATCGTTGCCTACTGTTTGCACATCACCAATGTGGATCCCATCGAACTGGATCTGTTTTTCGAACGCTTTCTCAATCCCGAACGGCGTTCGCCACCGGATTTCGACATCGATTTTTCCTGGCGGAATCGCGACGAGGTCATCGATTACGTGCTGGCCAAGTACGGCAGTGACCGCACGGCCATGATTTGCACCATAGCCACCTTCAATCCGCGCGGCGCCCTGCGCGAGAGTGGCAAAGTGCTCGGCTTCAGCGCCGCCGAAATCAAACAGGTCACGAGCATGCTGCCATCGTACGGCTCCATGCGCGAACTCACAGACGAACGCAGTCCCGTGCGCCGACAGCTCGAAAGCATTCTTTCCTCTCCCTATGGCAAGGAATGGTCGCGTTACGCGCGTGCGCTCATCGACATGCCCAATCACTACGGCATTCACGCCGGCGGAGTGATACTGGCACCCGAGCCCATGGTGCGCTACACCGCCACGCAAACCTCGCCCAAGGGCGTGCGCATCACCCAGCAGGACATGTATTCGATGGAGGATTGGCGGCTGGAGAAACTCGACATACTCTCCACACGCGGGCTCGGAACCTTTGAAGACACCATGCTCGAAGTGAAACGCCGCTCGGGCACGTTGCCGCCTATTCTGGACTATAAAATCGCCTGCGCCGATGCAAGAACCCGCGACATCATGCGCAAGGGCGAAACCGTGGGCTGCTTCTACGTCGAGTCGCCCGCCATGATACAATTGCTGCGCAAATTACGCACCGACACCTTCGAAATGCTCACCGCCGCCAGCTCCATCATTCGTCCCGGCGTGGCGCAATCCGGCATGATGCAGGCCTTCATCGAACGGCATCACGATCCTTCGAAAATCCGCCCACCGCATCCGATGATGGCTGAATTACTTAAAAGCACGTATGGCGTGATGGTGTATCAGGAAGATGTGATCAAGGTGGCGCATTTCATCGGCAAGCTGCGGCTGGGCGAAGCCGATTTGCTGCGCCGTGCCATGTCGGGCAAAATGCGCTCGAAGGAAGCCATGCGCGCACTCAAGGAGACGTTTTTTCAGGGCTGCGCGCGGCAGGGCATCGCCGAGGAGGTGACCGGGGAAATCTGGCGACAGATGGAGTCCTTCGCCGGCTACTCTTTTTGCAAGGCGCATTCCGCCTCCTATGCCGTGCTGTCCTTTCAGGAGGCCTGGCTTAAGGCGCACTATCCCGCGCTGTTTCTCTGTGCCGTTCTCAACAATCAGGGCGGCTACTATCGTCCCGAGGTGTACATACAGGAGGCGCGGCGACTGGGTATCGGCGTGCTGCTGCCAAGTGTGAATGCCAGCGAGGAAATGCACACCTGCCCCAACGACCGCAGCATACAGCTCGGATTTCTGCACGTGAAGGAATTCCGCGCCGAGAGCCGCGACGCCCTGCTGCGCGAGCGTCGCGAGAACGGAATCTACAAGTCGTTCGACGACCTGCTTGCGCGCTCCGGCGT
Organism: Bacteroidota bacterium; assembly: GCA_035362335.1. Classification (GTDB taxonomy): domain Bacteria; phylum Bacteroidota; class Ignavibacteria; order SZUA-365; family SZUA-365; genus JAOSJT01. The sequence continues at coordinate 183,702 of DAOSDL010000004.1, read as the reverse complement.
CACGCACGAGGATCTCGTCATCCTCATTCGATGCGGCGCCTGCGATTGTTTCGGCGAGAAGCGCTCCGCGCTGATGGTGCGCGCGAAGCTGCATCGCAACCGCTATCGCAACGAAGGAGGCACGCAACCGTTGCAACTCGAATTCGACGGTTTCGACCGCGAACTCTCACAACTCGAGGACTACACTCCGGCGCAAATCGCGCGCATCGAACTCGAGACCTTCACATACACCGTGAGCACGCATGTACTCACCCATTACGAAGCCGAGTTGCGTCACACCGTCAAGTCCACCGACCTCGAGCGCTATGTGGGGCGCCGTGTACATGTTGGTGGATGGATGATTGCCGCCAAACTCACCCGCACGAAGAAAGGCGAACGCATGATGTTCATCAATCTCGACGACGCCTTCGGCCGCATCGATGTGGTGTTGTTCCCGCGCTGTTTCGACGAGCACGCCCATCTCCTGCGCAGCGCCGGACCCTTCGTCATTCACGGCAAAGTCGTCCGCGAATACGACGTTCTCAACCTCGTGGCCGACCGCGTCACCTTGCTGGTGAAGCAGTGACGGCCGGAGGGTAGATTCGTAGCTACGACTCGGAATATTCGGATGCCGGTGAATCGCATATCGGAAGCCAATAGCGGAGGCGCTCAACCGTTGCCTGCTGGAACTACGTGAATCATGAGCCATCCGCCAATGCCCGGTTCGGAGTACCATTGTCAATTGATGTGTTATCTTGTCTTGAAATGGAGGAAACAACCGTGAGCCAAAGTGCTTCTAGCGTCTGCCCGGTGGAACGGGCGGGTAGTCTTGACAGTCGGTTTCGTCGATGGCTGCAGAACCCGAGGAAAATACTCCGGCCATATATCGAAGAAGGAATGACCGCTGTGGATATCGGATGTGGCCCAGGTTTTTTCTCCATTGAAATGGCGCGAATGGTGGGCGCGACAGGCCGCGTTATTGCGTGTGATCTGCAGCAAGGCATGCTGGATAAGGTTCGGGATAAAATTTCCGGAACGGTACTCGAGGAACGAATCACCCTGCACAAATGCGAGGAGAACACCATCGGCCTCTCGGAGCCCGTGGATTTCATCCTGTTGTTTTACATGGTGCACGAAGTCCGGAACAAAGCGGATTTCTTCGCCGAGCTGGCCACCATACTGCGGCCCGGCGGCAGCATTCTCATCGCTGAACCTCCTATCCATGTTTCAACTTCGGCGTTCAATCGAGCGGTCGACATGGCCAGAGATGTCGGATTTGTGGATGTCGAGAGACCTCACCTGTTTTTCAGCAAAACGGTGATATTGAAAAAGGGCTGAACCGTCGCGTCCCCCGCGATGTCGTTGCGGATGTGTACTGCTCGGGAGTAGCACTGCCATTCGATACAGCAACTCGGAGATCGATATGTTGCATTGGAGTACCCCGTCCCGGTAGTCAAGGCGCTGCCATGAGCCACCACTTCGCCACCCAGCCTATTCCACTGCCTCGGCATCCGTCGCAGCAGCCATCCACAGCTCTCACGCACGCAAGCCGTGCTTGCGTGCGTTCACGAAAAGTGCTATGTTCACGTATACGTGAACGGAGCTTAAATCATGAACACAGTAAATCATGCGCTCGCGGTAACGACGGAGGCCTTCGCCCGGGCGCTGGAAGAGCAACTGGCAGCGGTGTCGTGGCTGCGTGGCGGCAAGATAAAGCGGTCCACCGCGAAGTCCACGGGCTATGATCTGTTCATGGAACTGCCTCTGCCGCACGGCGGGAAGGCGGCGCTGTGCGTCGCGTGCAAAAAGGAAATGCGGCCCTCGGTGTTCCTGAGCTTGGCGGGACGCTCCTTTTCGCCTCCCGGCAAACCCGCCCTCGTGCTGCCGCTACTGGCGCTGCCTTGGGTGTCGCCTCGCATGGCGGAACTCTGTCTGCAGCACGGCTGGAGCTGGTACGACCTCGCCGGGAATTGTCACCTCGATGTACCAGGCCTGCTTCGTCTCGAGCGCACGGGCCGTAAAGTGCTACCGGCGCGTCCGCGTTCCGGCGCGAATCTCGGGACACCCGAAGCGGGCCGTGTGCTCCGAGTGCTCCTGCACACCGCGAACACCGGTCGGAGCTGGACGCAACGGGAGCTCCAGTCGCACATCCATCCCGCGGTGAGTCTCGGCCTTGTCAACAAGGTCGTGCGCCATTTGCGAGAAGAGGCCTTAATCGAGGCGGGAGAGGATGGGGGAATCTTCGTGCCCGACCCACGCACCTTGCTGTTCGCCTGGCGCGATGCGTATCGCTTCGATAAGCACCCGCGCATGAACTACTTCACGCTGTTGCAGGGCGCGAAACTGCGCGATGCGCTTGCCGCATTTGCGCTCGGTACGGGCGGCTTCGCTGCTTACGCCGGATTCTCGGCGGCTGAATTCCAGGCGCCCCATGTGCGACAGGCAAAAACCTGGCTCTATGTGCGAGAGCAGGATCTGTCGCTATTTGAAAGAAAGGTCGAAGCAAAACCTGTCGACTCGGGCGAGAATCTTGTGTTGCTCCTCCCGAACGACGAGGGCGTCTTTTATCTCACCGATAGGAGCGCCGACAGAATGCCCTGTACAAACGACGTCCAGACCTACGTAGACCTGTATCACAGCGCCGGGCGCGGCGAAGAAGCTGCCGAAGCGTTGCTGCATCAACGCCTCGAAGTGGAGTGGCGCAAGCGAGGTATGCAATTATGACAACGGAAGCGAGAAACGCGGAGGATTACAGCCCGAGGCAGACCGAAGCGGCACACCGTGTCTTGATCGATCTCGGACAAATCCTCGCTTCATTCGCGGACTGTCTCGTGCTGGTCGGTGGCTGGACACCCGAGGTCGGTGGCTGGACACCCGACTTGTTGCTGCGTGATGCCAGCGAAGCCCATGTCGGCAGCTTGGATGTGGACCTCGCGCTGGATGTCGACCGCTTGAGAGAGGGCCGCTACGCGGAGCTGTTGAATCTGTTGTTGGGTACCGGGCGCTACCAAACAGGTGCGAAGCCGTTTCAACTTGTCGCGGAAGTGGATCTCGGGGATGGCGATTCGCCCATCGTAGTGGAAGTGGAATTCCTCGCACCCGACGATGTGGTGTTGGAAAAGCATTCGCCAAAGCTAGTGGAGGAATTTCGCGTCCTTCAGGTCCCCTCCGCACGCTCCGCATTCCATAGCCCGGTGGATGTGCAACTCGCTGGTCCCAACGTGCGCGGTGTGAACAATACCGTTACGATGCGGGTGGTGTCGATCGCGGATTTCCTTGTGATGAAAGCACATGCGATCGGTGGTCGGGACAAACCAAAGGATAGCTATGACTTGTGCTACTGTCTGGATCATTTCCCCGGAGGGATGGGTGCTTTGGCTCAGATATGGAAGCAGCGCGTGGATGATGAGTTCGTTGTCAAGGCAATCCACATCCTGCGTAGGAAGTTTGCCGCTGTCGATACCTTCGGGCCGCAACAGGTGGTGGAGTTCCATGCCTCCAACGTTCCCGAGATCCGTGAGATGCAGGCGCGACGGGCGTACGAGCTGGTGCGGGAATTCCTCGAAAAACTCTGACCTCATGATACTCCGCACCTCCACCCAAGCTCGTCCCGTCATCGCGGCACGCACACGCACCCGGCATCACGATTTCGCGCGTTCACGTAATGCATCATGTTCACGTTTACATGAACATGCCCAAAATCGTGCACAACCGCATCGTGCCGGGCTCGTCATACCGCGTATTTCCGTGAATCGCGTATCTCATCCAAGCACAACTGAGTACAGCAGACGCGATCTCGAACGTCCGGACAGTGAAAAAAATCTTCGACGACGACCAACAAGACGCGGGTTTGGACGTACACGACACGGTGCTCCGCTTTCGTTGTGCAGTGCGGTCGCCGATTCTCGTAGGACAAAATCCAAAGGACATAAATATTCCATTCACGAAAGAAGGAGAAGAAATGAGAAAGGTCGCGTATCTCTATGTGTTTGACACGATGGCGGATTGGGAAGCGAGTTATATTATTGCCGAGCTCCATTCGGGACGGTATTTCAAGGATAGGACACTGCACTATGACGTCAAGACGGTGAGTATCACGCCCGACCCGATTACCACGATGGGTGGTGTAACGATACTCCCGGATATGACTGTTGACCAGATATCGGCTCACGAAGCCGGAGTGTTGATTCTCCCCGGCGGCGAGACCTGGTTGGAAGCACAGCATGCTCCAATATTCGATTGCGTGAGCGCGCTGTTACAGGCGAACGTCCCTGTTGCAGCGATTTGCGGCGCGACCTTCGGCCTGGCCGCGCGGGGATTTCTGAACAATCGTCAGCATACAAGCAATGATCGGGACTACCTCAAGGCGATCTGCCCGGCATACGAGGGAGAGGCGCTCTATTGCTACCAACCGGCGGTCGTCGACGGCGATCTGATCACCGCGGCTGGGATTGCGCCGCTGGATTTCGCGCATGCGATTCTTGACAAACTTGACGTCTTTCATCCGGAGACGCTCGAAGCGTGGTATAAACTGTATCAAACCCAGGAAGCCAGCTACTTCTTTGCTCTGATGGCATCGTTGCCGCAGGTGTCGTAATTACGGTCGGAGCGGAGTGGACACAGGGTAAAAACCACAAATGGGCCACGCATCGGGCGCCGAAATGGACGCGCTGCTGCGGCGAGGGATAAGGTCTTCGGTGTCGCGCGCAAGCGCAGCGATGCCCCACAGCTCATGCCATCGATATGCTGCGCCTTGGAGGACTTCGGTCTTGAGCGCGTGGCCGTGCTGCACCTGAGCGCGAAACTCTATACTTTCTGAGCGATCGCGTGGATGTTTTTACGCTGGCGGCGCTGGCGCGGCAGGGCAGCTTGTTCGCGAATGGCTGACAGGTCGGCCTTGTAGAGCTTCAACCCGTGCGCGTCCGGTGTGTATTCCGTCGTACATGTGCCTGTTAGCGGATGGCGGGGGAACCACGGCGCTGTACGCCGCTGTTGTTAATTCGTTGCATTTCCTTATTACGCCATTGTTACGCGACGACTGTATTCCCCGAATGGGGGGAGACTTGCCGACACGCAGAGCAGCCGAGCCAGCGAACCATGTCGCGTCCAACACGTTCTGCCGCAATCCCATACGATTCCACACTCCATCTTCAACTGAAAGGAATGATCATGTCCATACAAAACATTATCGCCGTCACCGGCGCAACCGGTGCGCAGGGCGGGGGACTGGTCCGCGCCATTCTCAACGACACAGACAACTCATTTACCGCCCGGGCCATAACGCGCAATGCCGCCTCGGAAAAAGCGCAGGCATTGAAAGCCCTGGGCGCGGAAGTTGTGGAAGCGGATCTCGATGACGTCGACAGTCTGAAGCGGGCTTTCGACGGTGCGTACGGCGCTTACTGTGTCACAAATTTCTGGGAGCATTTCTCGCCGGAAAAAGAGCTCACGCAGGCGCAGAACATGGCCGAAGCGGCGAAGGCAGCCGGGGTGTCGCACGTGATCTGGTCCACGCTCGAGGATACGAGGAAGTGGCTTCCGTTGAGCGACGACAGCATGCCGACGCTGATGGAGAAATACAAGGTGCCGCATTTCGACGCCAAGGGCGAGGCGAATGCCGCGTTCCTGGACCGCGGTGTACCGACGACCCTCCTGCTCACATCGTTTTACTGGGAAAACCTTATCTATTTCGGCATGAATCCGACGAAAGGTCCGGATGGCGTGCTGGGTATTACCATGCCCATGGGTGACGCCAAACTACCGGGTATCGCCGCCGAAGACATCGGTAGATGCGCTTATGGCGTTTTCAAGCGCGGCAATGATCTGATCGGGAAAGCTGTCGGGATCGCTGGCGACCATCCCACCGGTGAGGAAATGGCCAGTAGACTCAGCATGGCGATCGGTCAGGAGATACGCTATAATGCGGTCGAACCCGCAGTGTTCCGCGGCTTCGGTTTTCCCGGTGCCGATGATCTCGGAAACATGTTCCAGTTCAAGCGGGATTTCAACGATTATTTTTGCGAAGTACGCAATATCCAGGAGGCTCGGAAACTCAATCCCGCGCTGCAGTCCTTCGAGGAATGGGTGATGTTGAACAGGGATCGCATTCCTCTCGGCTGAGGAGGTAACCTGTGCATTGATTGCTGATGGACGTGATCCCGTGATTGCGTCCATCACTTTTCCTTTTCCCCGCTGCCTGCGCGTTCTTGCATCCAGTACGCATGGCGCCGGCCTTACGTGCATCCGGGCGAGTTTTCTTCACAACTTTGGCGTCGCCACAGTGGTATTCCCGCTCTTCGTCCTGCAACCCGCTTTAGGTCTGGGCATCGCTTCTTCAAAGACGTCCAAGCCCGCGCAGGCCAGGCTCAAGAGCCTCGCGACTCATGTCGTTTTCGGAGTCGGGCTGTATGTATGCGCGGTGCTTCTGAACCAGTGACGGTTCGCCAAAAAGGAACCGGTTGTAGCGTACAGCGCTGTGTTACCCCACTCAGCGATTCGACACAGTCGCGGTGGCATTGACGGATCACGGCTCGCATTCTAATCTTTCTGCGATTAAGAGCTGCTGTGGTGTGGAAACCGGAGGTAGTGAAAACTGGAGGTAACGCATGACCTTTTCAAACGGAATCGACAATGGCTCGCGACATGGAACTGCGCAGTCTCTGCCAGCGGCCATGGTGACAGGCTGCATTGTCACGTTACCCGCGCTGTTGTTTTTATCCTTTTTCGTACTCGCCGCGAGACGTGAATACTATTTCCCGATGTACTGTATGATGGGGCTTGTCTTTCTTGCATCGAGTTTCATTTCAGGGACATATATCTCGTACCGGTTTGCGAGCGACGTGTCACGCGGACGGATCGTTTTTTACCTATTTCTTGGATTGGGATTATCCTGGCTTATCTCGCTATTGACCTTGGCAATACTCAGCCTGACTCCGTTATGTGTCGGTCAAGATAATGGAGATGGCAATAATGATGTAGCGCAATGCATTGTTCAAGTTGTGCTCGTTTCCTTGGTATATTCACCACTCGCACTGTTATTGCTTGGCATGGCCTCCTTTATCGCAAGCCGATTGCTGCCTGGAAAACAGAATGGCGCGCATACCTGAAGCCAGGAAGGTGTACCCAACCTGACATAATTACGCAACGCAGCCAGAATATTGAGAATAACGATTTCCCACATTCATCACCGTTCATTCGCCGCCCTACAGCGCCCGTAGCCGCTTCGCCTCCGATTCACTTCGGCGAGCTGCTGCATCCGACCGTCGAGCGGCTCCGGAGGCAACTTGGAAGTATCCTGTAAAATCCTGTGTGGAGACGACGTCGACACTCTTCGTGCGATGCTTGCGGTGTTCGGGCGAGCTTTCGAAGACAGTGATCGATACTGCGGAAAGCAGCCGGATCGTGAATACCATGAAAGACTACTTGCCAGTGACACGTTCATTGCTGTCGCGGCAGTGTCTGGCAGCAGCGTTGTCGGAGCCCTCGCCGCATATGAGCTGCGCAAGTTTGAACAAGCGGTGAGCGAGATTTACATCTACGATCTCGCTGTGGAAGCATCACATCGCCGTCAGGGTATTTCCACGGCCATGATCAATACGTTGAGATGTGAAGCTCGGCGGCGATCCGCTTCAGTGATCTTTGTGCAGGCGGACTACGGCGATGAGCCGGCGATCGCGTTGTATACCAAGCTGGGTACGCGTGAAGATGTCATGCACTTCGATATCGAAGTGCATACCGGGTGAATCGCCACATACCCATTCGCAGTAGTCCGCAGCGCCGACGGGTCTCTGACTTGATTTCGTCAGCAGCCTGTGAATCATTCGCGGCATTACCACTACCCGACATGACGACACCCCATGGACCTCTGCCCGATTCTTCCGAGTCCGCAACAAGAAGTCCGCATCGATAACCGAACGATACCAACACCTTCCTCCTCCGCTTGCGGTATGGTACGCGCTTCATGCTTGACGGAGGCAATCCGTTTCACCCGCTGCGTGATTTCTTGACTGATCGTTCAGCGGCTCAGGATTACGCGTTTGTTTCGTGGCATGTCAGCGCTTCGGGGCATCCGTTCCGGATTGCTCCTCACTCGCGCTTCTCGTATTTTACCATGCTTCGCCCCCGTAGCTCAGTAGGATAGAGCGACGGTTTCCTAAACCGCAGGTCGGGTGTTCGAGTCACCCCGGGGGCGCTTCTCCTGCAAGAAAATCAACGCGAACTTCCATGCGTTAAAACGCGTGCCGCAGTTTTCGAGCGGCACAGTAGCGTCGTGGCGCTTTGGTATCGCAGACACGGGCCGGCCCCTGAGCGTTGTTCGCGCGGCGTTTGCCTGCGGGGTTGTCCGCGATGACGGCTTCAATGCCGCGCTGTGTGCGCATGTGTCCCCGGGTCGGAAAACGCGCGGGGCGCGGCGCTGTGATGCGCCCGCGCCCCGGAAGGTCTCGGTTTGCGCTGCCTGTCGGCCGATCAGGATCCATTGGTTGAAAAGTATCGGCTGGCTCTGCCGCCTCAGTTCAGCGACCACTGGTCGTCGGTGGCCTTGACGACCTTCTTCCAGTTCTTCTTCTGGTTGGCATCCCAGTCGAGCTTCACGATGCCATAAGCGAAGGTGGAGCCTGCACTGAGTGTGATCTCGGCCGTTGTGCTCTTGCTCGTGCCACCGGACACGGAAATCTTGAGGCTGCCATCCGTGCCGCTTACGTCGAATTTCGTCGAAGTCGTTACTGTCCTCGCCAGCGAGGCCTCAAGCACGATGAACACCTGGTGGCACACACGCGAGTCATTGCCGTACACTTTCAGGTCCTCGATCACCTTTGGGGAGGAATTGATGGCGTCCTTGATGTCCTCGTTCTCGATGACGAGTTTCACGAGCTTCAGCTTGTCGTTCCGCAGATCCTCGTAGGCCGTGCTCACCGAGCCCTTGAACACGACGCTCTTGTTGATGTTCGCCTCGATGTCGGTTTTCGTGCTCTGCTTAAAATCGATGTCGACGATCAACGCCTCACGGATCTTGAGCTTCGGCGTCGGAATGCGATCCTGTACCTCGAGATAGTTCGACTTCGTGAGCGGGGTTTTCTTCTCGCCGTAGGATCCGATCTGAACGTCCTCCGAACCAGCACGGAAGTATGTCTTTCCGTTGTACTTCATGTGATTGTCCTTGATCACCGCACCCTGCGCGAACAACGCGCCGGTGCCCGCCAGAACCATGGCAAGGAACAACATTACGTGTATGTGCATGCGTTTCATCTGTCTCTCCTGTAGGTGGTGAATGTTCCGCGAGAACGCGGAATGATTGTTCCACAGTAATCCCCCGTGCCCATGCGGGACATGGCGCACAAACCGCGTGCAGGGAAGCAAGTGTATGAAGGAAATAACGGATGCAATGTATCCGGATTGCGCGAGATTGTCAAGAGCGGCGTAGCGGTTGCGTTGACTACAGTCGCGGAGGGTCGGAAAGGGAGGGGAGGGCGGAAAGGGAGGGGAGGGCGGAAAGGGAGGGGAGGGCGGAAAGGGGAGGAGAACCTCGGAGCAAATGATATCCGGGGAACGCAGACCGCGCGTTCCCCGGATACCGTGGATTTACCAGCGCAGGAAACGGCCGTGCAGCGCGGGTGTGCTCGGCGCGTCCATGGAATGCAGACGGACGAAGAACATTCCTTTGCCAAAGGCTGTGGCGGGAATGCGCAGCTGCGCGTCGCCGGCCAAGCTCAACCGGTCGCTATGCAGCAGGCGGCCCAACGCATCGTACACGTCGAGACGGTAGTCGCCTCGCGCGAGCCCGTGTAGCGCGCATTGCACATCGCCGCGACCGTGGCTCGGATACAGCGCCATGCCCGTGACTCCGGGTACGGCCACGGCGTCGTCGGCGAGTAGCAGGGGATCGAAGGCCGCGTCGAACACTTCGTCGCGCCCGGCACGCAGCCCCGCGATGCTGGGACGCACAGGGATGTCGGGCTGTATGCCCACGCGCTGCGTGGGACTGCCATCGGGATAGAACACCCCGAGTCCGGTGAAGAGAATATCCAATCCGCCGGGTAGATAGATGCGCGTCACATTGCCGTCGGAACCGCGTGTCTGCGAGCCAATGAACACGGCGCGGGGAATGGCCTTGAAAAACATGGCCGTGTATTCGGCGTGGCTGATTGCCACCTCGTCGATGAGCACAATGATTTTACCTTCGTACGTCCACGGTCCACCACCACCGAAAACGGTGGTCATCCAGTTCAGCATGCCGGCGAAATACGGATTGGCCGAGCTGAAACGCGCGATGGGCTGTGGCGCGGGCATGAGGAGTTTCACCAGATCCACGATCGTACCCTTGGGGTAACCACGAAGATCGAAGATGATGGCATCCGTTTCCCTGAGCGCCTCCATGACATCGTAGGTCTGGGATCGTTCGAGACGGGCCATATCCACATAGCCGTAGCGCGCTCCACTCATGAGCACCGTGTCGATGACGGCTGAACGCCGGGGAATATTCCAAACGACGGCATTCTCCGCTGTACGCTCGAAGGTTACCGTACGCACATTGCCCTGGGCATCCTCGATGTTCGCCGTGGCGTAACCGAGCGGGCCGCGCAGAGCACGCGTCATGATGCTCAGATCCAGGGAGTTGGGATTCGGTTTGTTGCAGTAGGGACGAATGTACTCCATCCGCTGTTCGAATGGCACATCGTCGAGTGAGACGAGGAATTCGCCCGGTTGAATTTCGGGGTGCATGCTGCGGTTGATGACTGTTCTGCCATCGATGGTCATGGCGGTGAACGGAGCGTAGCCTGCTCCGAGGAAGCCGGCGATGATGCTGGTGTTCACGGACACATGCGCGTCGCACAACTCCACCGCGGTGCGCAATGCGGCGCAGTGATAGGCGAGCGTGTCGGGAGCGGCCGCCCATTCGCCGATACGCTCGGCGAGTACGTCGTGCCAGTCTTTATCGAGAATGTCGCGATAGGGATAGAAATACTCGATCGCATTCCAGAAACGGCAGAAGGCGAGGACGCGCGCATCCTCGGGAGGATAGAACTCGGCTTCATCGTTGAAACGTGTGTCCGCGTCGAACACTGGCTTGCCGGTTCCCGGTTCAGCGAACACCTGCACATGGTCGCGAATGCGGGCTCGGTCGCGGAGATGTCGCAGATACTCGCCCAGCGTCCCGCTGTACCACGGGTCATCGATCCAGGATACATCGTACAGCTGCCGCTCCTCGGCGGTGAACTGCTCCGGGGCACCGCCCGGATCGGGCGCATCGCCCAGCACATTCAGCATTTCCAACAATACGGCGCGTATCTCGTCGTCGTTGGCTGCCTGTTGCAGCTTCGGTACGGTGTTGAGGAGTGTGAGGTCCCAATTGGCATGCCCGGCCGCCACGGTGGGATGGTAGTATTTGGCCAATCCCCACACGCGACAGAGATGGAACAGTCCGCGCTCGTAGGTGGAAGAAGGCCCGGCCTGGCCGTGGCCGATGACGGGAAGGACGAGGGTTATCACGAAAATGGCAAACACGGCGAAGCGGACGCGAACGTGGTTCATGGCAGTACCTCGATGGTGACAGCGATTCGTGGAACTGTTAAAACCGGCGAGCACACACAACTATCTGCGAAAGGTGCGGTGTACGGCGGCATCCGATGGAAGTTGCAGCGCGATGGTGGAAAAATGGATGCCAGTGCTCCCGGTGGCGAGCATGCACCATCACCGGTATGGAAAGGGTCGGGCGGGAGACGCAACCCCCGCAACTGCCGCCGCATCGCGGTTGTATCCATACCATGTTGTCCTGTATCCCGTCGTGATCCGCAACCTGTGGCGTTCCCTGCGATTGTTCACGGTACGGATTCCCCGTATATTACATGGATACACTTGTATCGATTCATGTTTCACGGCTTGTCCATCAACGGATTGTTTCCATGCGTCTGACCAACTACTTCATTCCCACACTCAAGGAAGTGCCCTCCGAGGCGGTTATTCCCAGTCATCAACTCATGCTGCGCGCGGGTATGATCCGCGGCCTTTCCGCCGGCATTTACTCGCTGCTGCCGCTCGGCTACCGCGTGTGGAAAAAGGTGATGACCATCATCCGCGAGGAGATGGATGCCATTGGCGGCATGGAGATGCATTTGCCGGCGCTGAATCCCAAGGAAATCTGGGAGCAGACCAACCGCGTCGAGGCCTTCGGCGATACGATGTTTCACATCAAGAACCGCGACCTCGTGCTTGCGCCCACGCATGAGGAAATCATCACCAGCATCGCGCAGGCCTTCGTGCATTCGTATCGAGACATGCCGCAGATCTGGTATCAGATTCAGACAAAATTCCGCAACGAACCGCGTCCCAAATCGGGCGTGATCCGCAGCCGCCAGTTCCTGATGAAGGATGCGTACTCGCTCGACAATTCCTGGGAAGGTCTCGACGAAAGTTACCGCAAGCATTACGAGGCCTACTGCCGCATCTACTCGCGCTGCGGGTTGAAATTCTTCGTCGTCGGTGCATCCAGCGGCGCCATGGGCGGCAGTGGTTCGCAGGAGTTCATGGTGGAATCCGACGCGGGCGAGGATCTCTGCGCCTTCAATCTCGAAAGCGGCTACGCGGCGAACATCGAGGTGGCGTCGTCCGGCATACCCGCCGTCGACCGCCTTGCCGAAAATCCTGCCGCCGAGAAATTCGCCACGCCCAACGCCAAGTCCATCGACGATCTCGTCGAGCAATTCGGTATTCCCGAGCAGCGCTGCGCCAAATCCCTGGTGTATTTCGCCGACGAGCAACCCTGGCTGATTTTCATGTGCGGCAACGATCAGCTCAACGAAGCGAAGCTGCAGACCGCGCTCAAGGCCAACACCATTCGTCCCGCGCACGATGTGGAACTCGCGGCGCTGACCGGCGCGGACAGCGGTTCCATCGGACCCATCAATCTGAAAAGCGCGCTGCCGCAAATCGCCGATTTGCGCATCGCCCATGCGAACGGCATGGTGAGCGGCGCCAATGAGAACGGTTTCCACTATCGCAACATCGATCTGGATCGAGACGCCAACATCTCCGCGTATTACGATCTTCGCACGGTGGTGGAAGGCGAGCCCGATCCCGTGAAGGGCTTGCCCCTGAGCGTGAAAAAGGCCATCGAAGTGGGGCACATTTTCAAACTCGGCACCAAGTACAGCGAAGCCCTACACGCCACCTTCCTCGATGATCAGGGACAGGAGCATCCGATTATCATGGGCAGCTACGGCATCGGTGTCGAGCGCATCGTGGCCTGCCACATCGAGCAGCGCCACGACAAGGACGGCATCTGCTGGCATCCCAGCATCGCGCCTTTCCACATCCACATCACCGGCGTGAAGATGGAAAGCGACATCGTGCGCGAACAGGCCACCGCGCTGTACGACGCGTTGCAGGCGGCGGGCTACGACGTGCTGTTCGACGATCGCGCGGGCGTGAGTCCAGGCTTCAAGTTCAAAGACGCCGATCTGCTCGGCATGCCCATCAATGTGATCGTGGGCGAAAAGCATCTGGCCGACGGAAACGTCGAGATCAAGGTGCGGCAGACGGGCGAACGTCGCGTGCTGCCCGTGGGCGAAGCTCTCGCGGCGTGCAAGGAATTGCTCGAACAACTCGCGCAATCCTGACAGTCCTGAACCAATCGACGGGTGAAGGTGTTATCCCAACGGCTGAATTTCATCATTTCACACATTTGATACAGGAGCCTTCGATGCTGAGTACGAACATGATCAACAAGCTCAATGAGCAGGTCACCATTGAATTCGAATCGTCCAATCTCTATCTGCAGATGTCCGCCTGGTGCGCGTTCAAGGGATTCGAGGGATCGAGCGCGTTTCTCAAAGCCCACGCCGAAGAAGAGCGCATGCACATGATGAAGCTGTTCACCTATCTCGAGGAAACCGGCGCACTCGCATTGCTCAGCGCCATGGAAAAGCCCAAGGCAGACTACGAGTCTCTCGAGGCCATGTTCACGCAAATTCTCGAGCACGAGCGCTTCGTCACCAGCAAGATCAACGAACTCGTTGCGCTCGCCTACGAGGAGAAGGACTATTCCACGTTGCACTTCCTCCAATGGTACGTGGGCGAGCAGCATGAAGAAGAGAGCCTGTTCTCGTCTGTGCTCGACAAGATCAAACTCGTGGCCTACGACGGTCGCGGTCTGTATCTGATCGATCGCGAACTCGGCAAAATGGCAGTGGCTCCGGCTCAGGCCTGATCGCACAGCGCCTCGTCGCTCCAACGCTTGATCTTCATGACATTGCACGGCCCCGGCCGTGCAATTTTTTTTGTGAACATGATGCGCCACAGTCTTACAAGTTTCTTCGTGGCTCCCGGGAGGATGAAAATGGTGCGGTGATTGGATTATTCAGATTCGACACGGTTTTAAAACCACGGATTTCACAGATTATACACAGATTAGCACAGATGGATCGTGGAAATCGGCGAGGTGCCGAGCGAATCGTCGCAGATGAAGCCATCCAGCGCCCGCTGACAGCGGCGATGCGAATCGGTGTACATCGCCTGCGGGGACGGCAGGGGTGCGGATTGGCTCCTGCGGCTACCGTCAAACTTTACGCTTTACCCTTCACTCTTTACTCAACTCATCACCGCGCAGAAAAGCATGATGCAGGCGGCGAGACTATTTTCAGACAAGATGGCCTAATTCTTCGCTTCGTCACCTCGCCGCAGCGAGCTCACGAAAACCGGGCACTGCGGAGCGCCGGCTTGACGATGTTCCGCTAGTACGTATATTCCATTCCCAACTCATGGCGTTTTCACCGAGCGAAGAAGGACTACACGCATGGAATCCCACATTGTTCAGCGGCTGCTTCTCCGTGATTGTCCGCATGCACGGCTTGGTCGACACGTGGCCCGCGCGATCATGCGAGGGACGGAGGTCTCGCGCCTCGTCGCCCTGTTGCTGATCGCGTGCTGCGTTCTGCCGCTCGCCTCCTGCGAGGACGATCCCGTGCCGTCGAAAGATGAATTCGGGTACAGCTACATCGTCGACGAGAGGGACGAGATTGCGCGCATCGTGGGCGATACGCTTCAGGTGACGGTGGCCTACAGCGGTTGTACCGCTCGCCACGAATTCTCCCTCGAGGCGCGGCGCGAGGCTGCTGGCCGCATGAGGATATGGTTGTACAAGCATACACCGGATCAGGATTGTGAGATGTTTTTTTACGGGCCGCACTCCTTTGCTCTCGCGGACAGCCTCCTGTCGTCGCCTTCGCTGTTGCTCGTTGGCCCTCAGGGATATTGGCGCGAGTTGCGCTAGGAGCTTGCACCCATGCACATCACCGTGGCGCTTTCCGCAACTTTGATCACGTTGGCCTTGCTGTTCTATTCTATCGGCGTCTGGGCCGAGCGTATCGCGCGTTATTTGAAGACCTGGCATGTGCGCATGTTCTGGCTGGGTTTTGCCTGCGACGTGCTCGGCACGCTGGCCATGCATCGCATCGCCGAGGGTCCCTTCGACATCACCGCGCCGCACACCTTTACCGGGCAACTTGCGCTCTGGCTGATGCTCGCGCATGCGCTTTGGGCCACGCGCGTGGTGCGCGCCGGCGACAGTCCGCTGCGCGGCAGTTTCCACCGCTACAGCGTTCTGGTCTGGCTGTTCTGGCTCATCCCGTATCTGGGAGGGATGTGGATGGGCATGAGTCGCTGAGACCAGGTTCGCAGTGAAGCCGCATGCGATGCGAATGTCGTTTCCTGCGCTCCAACACTGATACATCTTGAGAATCGCCATCGCGCCAGGATCGGACCAGCGAGGTGACGAATAGAACGATTTTCCTTTTCTCTGAGCCGCGCATCTCGTATTCTATGGAATGTCCCATTTCGATCACGGATTCGCTATGACCGAACTCGGCACCGAAGAACTGAAACAGCTTTTCCTCACCGTTTTCAAACCGCGTCCCACGGACCATGTGCTCACCATCATCGTGGATGTGCCCGACGAGCACGTGTCCGACGATCAGCACTGGCGCGACCGCCGCGTGATGGCTTACAACTGGTGGATGCGTTCCATCGCCTTCAAACATGATCTCGGACTCGATCGTCTGGAAATTTACTACTACCCGAATGTGGGCAGCAACAACAACAACCTTCCCGACACGCTGTACCACTGGGGAGGCAATCCGGCCGGGCTCACGCGCGACATCCTCCTCGCCGAGGGACTGCCGGTGCCGCTGGCGGAGGTGTTGACCGACACCGACCTGATCATCGCACCCACGGAATTCTCGGCCACGGCGCCCTGCAAAATGCTCGCGAAGCAGTACAATTTCCGCGGCACCACCATGCCGGGTTTTCAACTCGACATGCTGCCCTCGCTCAGCCTGGACTATGGCAAGGTGCACGAGCGCATCATGAACCTGAAAGTGCGGCTCGACGAGGCCGTTGCCGAACGT
Source organism: Bacteroidota bacterium (assembly GCA_035362335.1). GTDB lineage: Bacteria > Bacteroidota > Ignavibacteria > SZUA-365 > SZUA-365 > JAOSJT01. Next base: position 167,326 of record DAOSDL010000004.1, on the reverse strand, counting down.
CTGGTGTTTCACGCACGCGGCGCAGTGTATGTGCTGGACTGCGACCTGCGCCATCGCACGGCCACACCGAGCAGCGGCATGTTTCATGAGGATATGATTGTCGGAAATCTTCCGTCGGGCGAAACCTACATCGTGCCCTACGAAGGCGAGATCGAAGGCGATCCCAGCCGCACGCGCGGGGAACTTCCGGTGCAATTCGGCGAGGAAATTGTCGTGTACCGCGTGGAAGGCAATCGTGCGATCGAGGTGCTCACCGACGGTGAAGCCAGCACAGGCGAACGCGCGAAGCTCACTGCCGAACCCGCCTACGGCAACATCGCCGAACTCGGCCATGGCGTGCTCGGTGAATTCGGCTGCACCGCTGTGGGGAGTTTGCTCATGGATGAAAAGCTCGGCATGCACGTGGCCTTCGGCCGCAGCGAGCATTTCGGCGGCATTGTCTCACCCGCGTCCTTCAACGATCCGAAAAACGTCATCCACATCGATCGCGTGTACGTACCCTCGCTGCAACCCGATGTGGTCGTGCATGAAGCCACGCTGACCTACGCCGACGGCCGCGAGGAAACGATCATGCGCGACGGACTCTGGGTGGTGTAACATCACCGCAACGTGCCGGGGTGAAGGCGACGCGGGGGCGACAAGACGCTCTCAGAAAAACGCCTTCACCTCGGCACGCGCGTTGTGCACCACGTCGCGCTCGGCCTCGCTCCGCCCGAGATACGATATCGTCGCCTGCATAAAGCTGGTCAGACGGTAATCCAGATTCACCCGCCAAATCCAACTCTGCCCCTCCGCGCGTCCGTCCGTCAGTTCGTACGCGTAACGTTCGACCTCCGTGGAAAAACCCACATCACTGCGCTCCAACTCCACGCGCAAGCGACCGGGTCCGTCGAAACTCGCCACACTGCGCAACGCCAGCGAGGAAATGTTCGCTTCCACCGCGACGGCGGGATTGCGGTCCGTTGCCGTACGCGAGGTGAGCACGAAGCCGATTTCCAGTTCCTGCCAGGGCCGGTAACTCAGATCCGCGATCCATTCGGTGGAGGAAATGTCGCGCGCGCGCGTGCCACCGTCCGTTGATCGCACGGCATCGTCCAGCGCGACGAAATCCGTCTGCAGACCGATCTCGCGTACGAGCTGTGTCTTGACGCGCAGCGAGCGCTCGCGCCGATAACTGCGCTCGGAGAGCAGGGCGAATTGGCTCGCTCCGAGGCGTTCGTCGAAGCGCAGACGCAGGGAAAAATCACTCGCCCGCTCGAAGAGGAAGAAATCCTGACGCAGATTCTGAAAACCGCGGATGGTGGTGCTGTCGTTGAGGAAACGGGAGAGATGCAGGAGATAAATATCCGATGTGCTTTCGAGACTGCTTTTCTCGTCGATGCGGAGGAAGCTCTCTGAAGAGAGTGCGCGCAGAACGTTTACCAGCACATCGTCTCCCGCGCGCTCGAAATAGCGGTCCGGCTGCAGGCGGAGCCGCAGGCTGCTTTTCAAATCGATGACAGGGAACAGCTCCGCCGTGGGCACGGTCACCTGCACGTACTCGCCTTCGTAGCGTGTGGGCTCGAACTCGTTCTCATCCTGCACGCCGTTGTTGTTGAGGTCGCCGGCGTACACATACCCACCCTGGCCATAGGGCACCTTGAGGAAGACGCGTTCCAGGCGCGAGGTGCGCTCGGTGGACACTTCGTACAGCGCGTCGGCATTCACCGCGCCCTTGAAGGGCGCATAGCGCGATTGCACTCGCGTGAGAATGGTTTGCACGTCCTGTTCACCGCGTGCGGCGAAGTCCTTTTCGAAGCGCCTGTCGCGTACGGTCATGGTCGCCGATGCGGAGAGATCGCTCCAGCTTCGCAAGGTCCAGCCGTACTGCTGCAGTATGTCCACCGAGCGCCGTCGCAGCGCGCCATTCAGCACCGCATCTTCCATACGCATGCCGAAGTCCGCGGAGAACTGCATACCCGCGATGTCCGGCAGCAGTACGCCCGGTCGAATGTCCACAAAGGCCTGACTCTCCGCCAGTAGCGAGTCGCCCACGGTGCTGCGCCTATGCTCCTGCTCCACGCGCAAACGCGGCGTGCCGAAGTCCATCGCGAAATCTGCGTTTGCGAGCTGACGCAGCCAGCGTCCGCGTACTCCACTGTCGCGTCTGTCGCTGTCGATGTACTCCACATTCCATGTCGCATTCGGTAGTGAACTGTCGCGCGCGGCATCGACCAGCGCGATGCCGCCGTCGAAGCGCTGCGAAGAAAAACCTTCGCGTGCGATGCTGCCACTTCCCAGGCGGAAGCTCAGCGCCTCGCTGCTTCTCAGAACCGCCTCCGCTTCTCCCAGACGCTCGGCATTGTTCGCACTCTGACCGGCGTCCCAGCGCCGCGCGAATTCGATGTCATTGATGCGGTCGATGGCGGTGAAATGTTCGGCCATGCCACGATAGCGTGCACGCACATCCAAGGTTCCCAGCGGCGTGGCAGCATTGCTCCACGACGCGGTGAGATTGCCGGCCAGTCCCGCGTCGTCGGCGTCGTCTTTCATCGAAAGGCGATTCCTGTCGAGATTGCTCGCGGCGATTTCGCCGCCGATGCTGAGGTCGCGCAGTGGACGCAGCGCCATGGTCACGTTGAACAACTGCTGCGCGCGCGGCAGCGGCAGCAAACGCAACGGCGCGTAATCTCCGGAGTTCACGCCGGCGAATTCGAACACGCCCACGCTTTTCCTGCGATAATCTCCCCGCCCCGCGCCCACGAAGGAGAAGGACACGGCCCAGGTGGCGCTGTCGCTGCCGGGCTGATAGCGAAACACGACGCGATCCGTGCCGCCGATCAACGTGTCGATGCGCGCATACAGTCCCGCTCCTGTGCCGCGCGCGGTGTCGAGTCCCACATACACCGCGCCGGGGCGTGAGGCCAGCGTGGCATCGTCCCCGGCATCCGCCAGCAACGCGCGATCGGTGTCGTCGAAACTCTGGTCGATGGGATTGTCCGCATCGTCGCTCTCGCGGATGAAACGCGCTCCCGCCGAGAGGGCATCGCCGAACAGTGTGGCCTTGGTCGAAGCGGTGACCATCGAGCGCGTGTACTGCCGCTCGGCATACTCGTAGTCGACAGTGATGCGGGAGTAGGAGGTGATGAGCCGGCGCGGCGTGAAAAACACTTCTCCACTCGCATACTCGATCACATAGTCGTTGTTTTCGCCGCGCACCATGGCCACACCGTCCACATAAACACGCTCGGTGCCCGCCAGTACCAGCACGGGTAATTCACCGTTGCGGCCCGTGAGGCGGTACGGGCCCTGCACGCCATCGAGTCCGTTGAATTGCATGCTGTGCCAGGTGCCTTTGAGCGAAGCGTAGGACAGCGACGCCGAACCCTCGCGTATCGCGCCCTCGCCCAGCACGCCCGAGAGTTTCCGATTGTAGCGTCCGAATTCACTGTCGTTGTGTATCAGGGAAAAGTCGCCCAGCGTGGCGGACAGCGAACGGCTGCTGAGCTTGATGAACACCTTGTCCAATTCCTGAATGCTGCGCGTATTGCCCTCGGGCTGTATGGGCGTGTTCTCGTCGGTGAGCGCGCCGGTGATGGCGATGTCCTCGGACAATTGTCCGGAGAGCTGCAGGCGGAAGCCGGAATTGATGTTCAGGTCGCGATTGCTGCCGAGCGTGAATCCCCGGCCAATGTACCCGCTCTTGTTCAATTCGCTGCCGAAAATACTTTCAATGCTCAGTGGCTGCGAGGTGCTGGCCACGAGCAGCGCGCCTCCGGCCACACTGTCCGAGCGTTGCACCAGCGTGCGCTTGCTGTATTCGGGTGCGAAGCGAAAGGGCAGGGCGCGGTAGCGCACTCGCATGGTGGCGCGGGCCGAATCCAGGCGTTCGCGAAACGCGGGCGTGAGCAACAGCGCTCCCTCGCGGCGCAGCACGACCAGGTCGCGCTCCCCACGCCGCAACTCGGGCGTGATCACGATGTCCACGCTGTCGTCCACGAGAAACTGCCGCGCGAGCGCCACGGTGTCGCGGGGGAAGCTGATGAAGGTCTCCGTCCGCTCCTGCCACAGCCGCGTCGGCTCCTGCGCGCGCGAAGCGGACGCGAGGAGAAGGAGCAGCAGAACTACGGTGAGAAGGGGACGGACACGCACGGGATTACGCGATTTCACTGGGAAATTGTCAAGATAGACGGCCCCCGCACGAGATGCAATGCACGCCGGGGTCCGTCCTGTGCGACAGTCCGTCCTGTGCGCGGAACTTCAGGCCGGTGACGACCAGGCTGCGAGGTGCTCGCTGATGAAGCGCACCGTTTCGTCGTGTTGCTCGCGGCCGTTGCCGGTTACCGGGAGGGGATGTCCGAATTGAATGTGTACCGTGCGTTCCGGATGAATGGGACCGAAATCCTTGAACATGCGGCCGTTGTCCCAGGCGTCGGTTTTAAGCGCGATGGGTACCACCACGGCACCACTGGCGCGGGCGAGCTTCACACCGAGCGAATTGAACGCGGCGGGATCGAAGCGCGCTGTGCGTGTGGTTTGAGGAAAGAGGATAATGGAGGTGCCTTCGGCGATGCGCCGCGCTCCTTCCTCCATCACGGTGACGAGGTCCTGGCGGGGATTGTCGCGGGACACCACGATGGGATTGCGTGAGCGCATCACGTGGCGGAACACGGGATACTCCATCAAACTGGGCTTGATCACGAAGGTCACCTTGCGCACCGGATTGATGAGCGAGGGCAGGATGAAGGTCTCAAGCGTGCTCATGTGATTGGCCACGAACACCGCCGGGCCGTCGATGGCGCGCAGTACATCCATGCCGCGTATCTCGAAACGGCAGCCTGCGGCCTCGAGAGCGTTGAGCACATCGATGCTGGAATTCACCCACTCACGGTCGTGATATCGACCGTGCTTGGCCCTGCTGCTCGATGAAAAAACGATGCCGAGCAGCCGCAGGTAGAATCGCGCCGTCGCGCAGCAACCGTTGCGTGGATGCGCGGTGATGTAGCTGTCGTTCCGGGCGATTATGGTGTCGTGTGGAATCACGGGAAAACCCCTCCGGCTGGCGCTTCCTTTGCCACGCCCCGCCTCCGGAGCGGAACCGGGGCGGGCGAAAGGAAACATGCATCGGAAATCAGATGACCCAGGCGCCGTTGCGCTTGAGCACGTCGTGGGAGATGACGAGTTTCTGGATTTCACTCGTGCCTTCGAAAATGCGGTTGATGCGGCTGTCGCGATAGAAACGCTCCACCGGAAGCTCGCGCGAGTAGCCCATGCCGCCGTGAATCTGCACGGCAAAGTCCACCACCTTGTCCAGACCTTCGCTGCAGAACAACTTGACCGCTGCCGATTGCGTGGAGATTTTCTTGCCGGCATCGTAATCGGCGGCGGTGCGGTACACGACGCTTTCCATCGCGTAAATGATGGTCATCATTTCGGCGAGCATGAACTGCACGCCTTCGAAATTCGCGATGGGCGTGTCGAATTGCTTGCGCTCCTTGGCGTATTTCGCGGAGAGTTCCAGCATTTCCTTCGCCGCGCCAACGCAGCAGGCGCCGAGACCGAGGCGTCCGGCATCCAGCGTTTTCATGGCGATGAGGAAGCCGCGGCCATCCTGCCCGATGAGATTCTCTTTCGGGACACGCACATCCTTGAAGCTGATGGGATTGGTCATGCTGCCGCGAATGCCCATTTTCTTTTCCTTGGGACCCGCGCTGAAGCCTTCCCAGGAAGTCTCGACTGCCAGGGCGGTCACGCCGCGCTCGGTGCGTGCGAACACGGAAATCACATCGGCGATGCCGCCGTTGGTGATCCACAGCTTTTCGCCGTTGAGGAGGTAGTGGTCGCCCATATCCACCGCGCGTGTGCGCACGTTGAAGCTGTCCGAGCCCGCCATGGCCTCGGTGAGGCCAAAGGCCGCTATCCACTCGCCCGAGCAGAGCTTCGGCAGGTACTTCTGCTTGATATCGTCGGTGCCGCCGATAAAGATGGCGTTGGTGCCGATGGACATGTGCGCGCCGATCATGGTCGCGGTGGAGAGACAGCCGCGGCCCATTTCCTCCTGCGCGATGCAGTAGCCCACCTCTCCGAAACCACTGCCGCCGTATTCCTCGGGAAACACCGTGCCGAGCAGACCCAGCTCGCCGATCTTGTTGATCAGGTCGCGCGGGATTTCCTCTTTCTCATCGATCATTCCGGCAATCGGTTTGACTTCCGCGTTGACAAACTCGCGAACCATCTCGCGAAGCATGTTCTGTTCTTCGGTAAATTGAAACAGGTTCATGTGTGTCCGTTGCTTGTATGTGGTACTGATGCGGTTGCGAGGATACTCCATGCGCGCGCACGCGCACGACACGCGGTGTCGTACGGGTGTTCCGGCGTGATGAGGGATCTTGACGGCTGAATCCGCGTGCTCAGGACGCGGACTCCGGATCCGAGGTGCTGCGGTCGAGGGTGCTCAGATCGGCGTATTCGTACGGATTGATCTGGCCGATGTAACTGATCTTGCTTTCGCCGCCGTCCACGCCGAGCGTGTTGCCGTTGATGAAGCGCGTGCCCGGCTGCAGCAAGGCCACGATGGCCTTGGCCACGTCCTCGGGCAGCGTTGCGCGGCCGAAGGGATTCTTGCCGATGGCGGCGATGAGCATGTTCTTGTTGCCCGGTATTTTCGCCAGCGCGGGCGTGTCGGTCACGCCGGCCAGCAGGGCGTTGCAGGTCACGCCCAGCGGACCCAACTCCAATGCGAGCTGCCGGATATAGGATTCGAGTGCGGCTTTGGCGGCGGACACGGCTCCGTAGTACGGCAGGTTGAGATTCGCGCCGTCGCTGGTCATGGCGAAGATGCGCGAGCCGCGGCCGAGCAGCTTGCGGCGCACGAGATCCTGCGTCCAGTAGATGAGGGAATTCGCCATCACGTCGAGCGTCATTTCGAGCTGAGCTTTCTTGATCATCTCGCTGTCGTCGCGTCCCACCAGTGGACGCAGGGTACCGAAGGCGAGCGAGTGCATCAACACCTTGACCGAGACCTTTTCGCTGCGGTGGTGCTTGTCGAGGAAATCGTCCAGCACCTCGTGGCGCTTGAGTTCGTCGGCCGCGTTCACATTGTAGAATTCCGCCTGCACTCCCTGATGGCGAATATCGGCGAGCAGGCGGTTCACCGCGGGCATGGTTGCCTGGCGGTCCAGGTGCACACCGAGGATGTGGTAGCCGTGTCGCGCGAGTTCACGCGCGGTGGCCGCGCCGAAGCCCGAGGAGGCGCCGAGGATCACCGCCCATTGGTTTATCTGTTTCCGTGTCATGAATTCTCGAGTGTCACTATTGTTGAAAATCCAAAGTAAAAAAAGTAGTCAATTTCTCCACAATTGACAATTGTTTCCCGAAGTGCCGATCACCCGCCGCCCGCATCCCGACCGCCCTCCATCGATTCTGACCATCACCCACGCGACTGCACCAATGCGACCGCCGCCGTGCAGGGAGGGGAGGGAGGGAGGGGATAACTCGCACATTATGCTCGCGGTTATGCACCGTGCACGCCGAATTTGTCGCTATGGCGGAAGGACGAAGTTGTTCCCAAGGTCTTGCGTCCGACAGTCGGTTCACGCCTGCAACGAATGCCGGAGTGCTTATCGGATCACGAAAGCGAAAACGTATTGTCCGAGCGCGTACATCAGCGCGGTGACGAGGACGACGCCGATCAGATTCAGAGCAAATCCCGTGATGGCCATGTGCCGGATGCCGACCTGGCCGGTGGAGAAAACGATGGCATTGGGCGGTGTGGCCACGGGCAGCATGAAGGCGAAGGAGGCGCTTAGCGCGGCGGGAAGAGCCAGCAGGAGTGGATGCTGTCCCAATGCCACCGCGGCGCCGGCGGTGACGGGCACGAGTATGCTCGCCGTGGCGGTGTTGGAGGTGAGTTCGGTGAGAAAGGTGAGCAGCAGGCACACGCTGGCGATAACGAGCAACACGGGCACGCCGTCCATGGAATGGATCCATCCGCCCAGATACAAGGTGACGCCGCTGCGCCGCATGGCTTCGGCAAGAGCGAAGCCGCCACCGAAGAGCAGCAGTATGCCCCAGGGCACGCCCTTCTGCACGTCCTGCCATTGCAGCAAGGGCGTTCCGCTTCCGGTGGGGAGCAGGAACAGCGCCACGGCGGCACTCATGGCAATGCCCGCGTCGGTGAGCTGCGGCAACACATCGATGAGGCCCGGAATGCGCAGCGTCCCGATTTCTATCGGTACGCGGAATATCCACCCCAGGGCGGTGGCGAGAAACAGCAGCAGCACGCGTCGCTCCACGCGACTCACGGGACCCAGCGCGCGCAACTCCTCGTCGAGCGAGGAGACGGCGCCAATGGCCGACACACCATGCAGACGCGTGAACGGTAGCACACGCACCAACAGCAGCCAGCAAAGAGGCAGGAACAGGACCACCAGGGGAATGCCGAAGAGCATCCATTGCACAAAACCAATGGGCGGCAGCTCGGGATGCAGTTTGCCCATCACACCGGCGAGCACGATATTGGGCGGCGTGCCGATCAATGTGCCCACGCCACCGATACTGGCCGCATAGGCGATGCCCAGCAGCAGCGCCATGGCGAAGTTGCCCTGCGTGCCCCTGGCAGTGCCGCCCTCCGTCCGCTCGAGCACAGCCAGCGCGATGGGCAGCATCAGCATGACGGTAGCGGTGTTGGAAATCCACAGCGAAAGACCGGCTGTGGCCAGCATGAAACCGAGTACGATGCGCGAGGGTTTTTCGCCCATGATGCGCAATACCAGCAGGGCGATGCGCTTGTGCGCGCGGCTGCGCTCGATGCCCAGTGCCAGGATGAAGCCGCCCAGGAAGAGGAAGACCAGCGAATCCGCATAGGGTGCCGAGGCGTCCTGTATGCTCATCACGCCGAGCAGCGGAAAAAGTACGATGGGCAGCAGCGAGGTCACGGGTATGGGCAGGGCCTCGGTCATCCACCACAGCGCCAGCAGCGCGGCGCAAGCCAGCACCGCCATGCCCTGCGCGCCCAGTCCCTCGGGCGCGGGCAACAGAAGGATTGCGACAAAGGCGAACACGCCGAGCACAAAGCCCAGTGTGCGCAAGCGCGGCGGCGTTTGCATCGCGCCTTGCTCACTCATGACGGTCACCGGGGGCGTGTGTGAACATGCGACGCATGGTTCAGCCGGGACTTTCACAGCGGAGGAGGAACTCCTTGACCGCGTCGGTGAACTTGGCGGGACGTTCGAGATTGCTCAGATGTCCGGCGAGTTGAATGATGCGCAACGTGGCATCGGGCGCGAGTGCGGCGATATGCTCGGCTTCCGATGGCGGGATGAGCACATCCTCCGCGCCGCCGATGGAGAGTACGGGCACGGGGCAATGCCGCAGCGCCTCGCTGGAATCGGGTCGCTGCGCCATGGCGCGCAGCATGGCGATGGCACCCTCGGGTGTGGCCATGGCAGTGATGTCCTCCACCAGTCGCGGCACCTCCGGCGCGGTTTCGTGCGTGGTGGCGCCCAGCAGGCGCGGACGCATGCCGTCCAACACCGCGGCGAATTCACCTGCGCGAATACGTTCGATCTGCGCCATGCGCCCGGCGGCGCCCTCCTCGCTGTCGGCGCCCACGCGCGTATTGGCCAGAATCAACCCCGCGAGACGTGCGGGATGGCGGCGCAGCACGCCCAGCGCGATGTAGCCACCCATGGAGCAGCCGCACAGCACCGCGCGTTCGATGCCGAGTTCATCCAGCAGCGCCACGGCCATGTCGGCGCAGTGGTCGATGCTCTGATCTGGGAACACCGGTCCTCCACGTCCGAATCCCGGCAGGTCGAAGGTGAGCACGCGGCAATGACCGCGCAAGCGCAAGCGCTGGGCTTCCCACATCGCCGAGGTGAGGGGAAAGGCGTGGACGAGAAGCAGGGGCGTTCCCGTGCCTTCATCGGTGTGGAAGGCGGGTTTCATCGCGGCTCCGATTTGGTGATACGGTGGATGGGAAAAAAGCGCGCGCCTGCTTCCGCTGCGCGCGCTTCCTCGCAAAGAGATGCGTCAGTGTTTTTTCGAGAACGGGACGTTCTTCTCGAGCTGGAAGGACACTTCCATTTCAATGTAGCGATCGGCTCCCACGCCGCGGACGAGTTTGCCCGTTGCGGGATCGCGCTTCACACAGAGGCGGAAATACTGGTGGTCGGTTCCGCGCTTCAGCCGGCCGTACAGCACCAGACCCATGGGTACGGTGGCGCCGGTCACCGAGACGTCGGTTTTCGTGTAGCTGGCAATCTGCGGCGAGGTGGTGGCAAAGCTCTCGTCGAGGCTGTTGGCGTCGTAGGTCACGGTGCTGAACTGCGTCTCGAGGCCCTGATTGGCCGCGGTGTGCGGACTGCGAATGGAAAGGAATTGCGAATTGTTGTCGGGCGCGTACACGAAGAGATCGCCGCGATCCTTGAAGGCCTGACCGGATTGTGGAATCACCTCGGCCTTGCCCTCCGAGTTGAACAGGTCGATACCACTGTTGAACGTGGTGGATGTGGTGGCGTACACGCGAATCACCTGATTCTGCGCATCCACGGAGCGCCGTATGGCGGGCGCCCATTCGATTTGCACAAAGGTTGCGCTCTCCTTGCCGAGCTTGGTCACCGCGCGCACCGTGATGGTGTAGCGTGTGCCATTGTCGAGGTTGCGCACGGTGTAGCCGCTTCCCTTCGGAGCTTTTTCGATGAAAAATACATTCGTGCTTTTATTGAGCACGTGGACCTGATACCCATCGAAATTTTCCTGCGATTCGCTGCTGGACGGAGACCAATTGAGAATGATGGCCTGATCCGCCGACGACGCGCGGATGGTGGAAGGCGGCGACACGTCGGCGTCCACGGGATCGGTGGGGGAGTCGTCGTCGCAGGCGCTGAAGCCCACGAGCAGGAACAGTGCGAACAGGGAGTAGAGCAAATGCTTCATTGCTTCCTCGCGCTTATGAATAATGGAGATTGCGTGGCGTCTCTCGTTCGCTGGAAAATAGTGAAATGCGTGGAGAAATGTCGTGCCGCTTCGATCATGGCTCTTTTGGGATTTCAGAGGTTCGCTGTTTCAAAATTCATGAAGAGGGAGAGTAGTAAGGTGAGGAGGGTAAGGAGGATTCAGGAATCCGCAAACGTGAATACGAATTCCTCCTTACCCATACTGTTCTCACTACTCTCACCCCCAAAAAAAGAGAAGGCCGCGAAACACGGCCTTCTCCGGGAAAAACGAGGCGAAGCTTATTTCTTCGCGAAGGGCACGTTCGCCGCATCCTGGAAGCTGACCACGAGTTCGACGTAACGGTCGGCACCGCTGCCCTGGATGAGCTTGCCATTCGAACCGCGCTTGATGAGCATGCGGAAGTAGTAATTGTCCGTGCCGCGCACCAGACGACCGAAGTACACCTTGCCCGTGGTTACAGCGACATCGGAGATGGTGAACTGCTTGAGCGTGTAGCTGTTCGTGGCGGGAGCCGTACCGAGCAGATGGGCGTTGAGATCGTCGGCATCAGCCGGAGCAACGCTGGAGAACTGCGTTTCGAGACCCTTGTTGCTGGCCTGATCCGGGCTGATGATGGACAGCGCGGAAGTGTTGTTCTCGGCGAACACGTACAGATCGCCGCGATCACGGAAAATCTGTCCCGACTGCGGAATCACTTCGGCCTTTTTGTCGGCATTGAACAGATCGATGCCGCTGTTGAAATTGGTGGAAGTCGTGGCGTACACCTTGATCACATTGCCCATGGCATCCACCGTCTGACGATAGGCGGGCGACCATTCGAGCTGCGCGAAGCCGGTGCTCTTCTTGCCGGCGGTGGTGAGGGAACGCACGGTGAATTCATAGCGGTCGCCATTCTTCAAACCGTCGATGCGCAGGCTGGTGATGCCCTTGGCCGCGGTGCGCGGGGCGAGCGTGGTGCCGGTGGTCTTGTTGAGCACGGCGATTTCGTAGCTGCCGAAGTTGCTGGCGGATTCGCTCACCGAGGCCGTCCAGCTCAGGAGAATGGCGCCATCAGCGGAGGCGGCCTTCAGACTCGAGGGGGCGCTGACATCGGGATCGGCGTCGATGGGATTGCTGTCCTCCTCGTCGCAGGCGACGAGTGTGAGACTCACGGCCACGGCCAGCGCGAGTGCTTTCAGGGTTGCCAGATACTTCATGGTTTCCTCTTCTGATATTGTGAGACGGAAAAAATCGGAAAAACTCAACATCAAAGTTCAACGCGTCATCCGCGCGGCGGGTTCCCTCACTTCTTGAACCGAGGGGAGGAATCCCGTACTTTATCGATGTGGACAAACCGTAATATACGGAAAGCGTTGTGAAAAACTCCATTCTCGTGACTCTGCTCTGTCTGCTCGCCGCGGGCACCGCGGTGGCGCAGTCGCACCGTGCAGCCATGCCGCGGGCGCCGCTGCACGCGTCCACGCAGGCTGTGCTGCCGGGTCCCGAGGATCTTGTCGTGGGCTTTCCCAATCCCAACGAAGTGCGCGTGCTCGACACACCCCTGGAAGTGAACGGGGATGTGATCGTTCTCAACAACGGACGGCTGCGCGTGCAGTCCACCGAACTGCGTGTGCGGGGCAATGTCTACATCCTCAACAACGGTGGCGTGGAGCTGGCGGGGAGCGAATTGCGCTTCGTGCAGGAGTATCTCTACCAGCGATCGATACTGTTGCGGAACACCGCCTCGCTGTGGCTGGCGGGCGGCACGCTGGATTGCGGCGGCTACAACGTGGGCTGCGCGGTGATGGACAGCGCCGTCCTGCGCCTCGATGCCTCGTCAGTAACCAACGCGGTGATGACCACGAGTGTGACGCAGCGCGCGCGCATGGAGGCCACCGATTGCGACGGTCTGGGCGAAGTATTGTTGTTCGACCAAGCCCGCGCCAGTTATCTGCGCTGCTCGGCCTTGCTCAGTTGGTTGCATTTGCCAGCTGGCGCGAATGCGACGATGCGCCTCCCCGGCGCGGACGTGCTCGGGCGATGGGTGTTCCCGGATTCCATCGCATCGCACGCAGATATTGCCACGCAGTGGGTGTTCGAGGAATGCGTGAATCTGCGCTGGGCGCTGATGATAGAGGCAGCGAGTGAAGCGCTTGTGACCGACGCCGATCTGCTTGCCGTGGGGCTGATGTTTTACGGCCCCGGTCCCGCCACCGTCAGCGGCCTGGTGAACAACAGCGCACTCAACGACTACGCATTGCCTGTAAGCGATCGAAACATCCGATTTCAGCGCAGCCGCGTGGGCGCATGGAATCTCTATGCTCTGGGCACCGCTGAATTGGCCGTGAACAATTCCGTGTTCGGCGAAATCCTGTCCATGGGACGCGGCAACGTGACCGTTACGTCCAGCATTTGCGATGGCTCCGGCGGCTACGTGGGCAGTCAGGATTCGTCCCGCATGCAATTCATCCAATCGTCCATTCGCGCTCCGGTGCTGGCGCGCGGCGTTTCGCAGTGGGTGGGCATTCAAAGCGGCATACAGAATTTCACTCCACGGGCTGCCGACAACGGCGTGCTGGCGCTGTTTCATTGCACCTTTCCCGCACTACCCGAGGTGGGACCGGGAGCTGTGGCGGCGGTGATCGGCATCGACGAGCCGTCGCAGGCGCCGGTGAATGCTCTGGTGCCCGTCTACGGCACCGTGCGCTTCCTGCCCGGTGCGGATGTGCCGGTGTATTTCACCTCGTATTGGCTCGATGTGCTGCGCGTCGACGAACCCGATGCACCTCTACGCGTTTCCCAACCCTCCATTCGCCAGCGCTATCGCGACACGCTGTGCGTGTGGGACACCTCGCCGCTGCTGCCCGGTGCGCACATTCTCCGCGTGCACATGCGCATCAGTTCCGAGGATACCATCGTGCTGCCCTGGGCTGTGCAGCTCACGCGTGCAACGTCTGTCGAGCTCCCCGCAGTCGCGGCATCGCCACGCATCGCGGCGTTGTATCCGCAACCCGCCAGCGTGCACGCCTCCGTTGCCGTGGACTACGAAGCGCCGCGCGACGGCACGCTGGATGTGTATGATGCGCTCGGGCGCCGTGTGTACAGTCGCGCCGTGCCCTCAGGCAGTGGAACGTTGCTTCTGCCCGCCCATACGTTGCCTGCGGGAATGTACCTCCTCCGTCTCATTGCCCGGGACGAGGCAGCCACCACATTACTTCACATCCGTTGACGAGAAGGAGCTTGGACATGCAATTGCACGTGTTGCGCATCGAAAAACCCGAGGACATGAACTTCATCCTCGGTCACGCGCATTTCATCAAGACGGTCGAGGACATTCACGAAGCCATTGTCCAGACCGCGCCGCGGATGAAATTCGGCATCGCTTTTTGCGAGGCCTCCGGCAAGGCGCTGGTGCGCTGGTCGGGCAACAGCGAGGAATTGATCGACCTCGCCCGGCGCAATGCCTACGCGCTGTCCGCCGGCCACACCTTTATCATCATGATGGAGGAGGGTTTCCCCATCAACATTCTCAACACAGTGAAAATGGTGCCCGAGGTGGCGCGCATTCACTGCGCAACCGCCAATCCCACGGAAGTCATCATCGCCGAGACCGAACAAGGGCGCGGCATTCTCGGGGTGATCGATGGCATGCCTTCGCAGGGTATAGAGAACGAAGAGGACATCGCCGCGCGCAAGGCGTTTTTGCGGACCATCGGCTACAAGTTTTAGGATCACGGGCAAGCGATTCCGGACGCGTCACACACGATGAAATTTCCCGCCGAATCCATTCTCGTCATCCGCATGAGCGGTATCGGCGATGTGCTGTGGACCACGCCGTTGCTGGCCAACCTGCGCCTGGCCTATCCGACGGCGCATATCGCCTATGTGGTGCGCACCGCCAGCGCTTTGGTGTTGCACAACAACCCGGATGTGGACGAAGTGCTGCTGTTCGAGGATGAGAGCATCCGCTGGCAGTTGGGCTTCCTGCGTCGTTTGCGGCGGCAGCGTTTCGATCTGAGCATCGACCTCATCTGCTCGCCCGCCACGGCGATTCAATCCGTGGTGTCGGGCGCGCACACACGCATCGGTTTCGATTTTCGCGGACGCAAATGGCTGTACAATCACCGGCTCTCCGCGCATGCGGCCAATCATGGACATGAGGCCGAGTTCAATCTGTTCGTGTTGCAGTACATGGGCATTCCGCTGCGCACGCGCTCTCTGGTGTGGCGCATCGCCGACGACGAGCGGGAGCGTGCCGATGGACAATGGCGAGCGATGGGGTGTAGCGATAACGATGCCGTGATAGGCATCATCCCCACGGGCGGGTATGCTTCCAAGAAATGGCCGCTGCCGTATTGGATGGAACTGGTGACGATGCCGGAGTTCCGCGAGCAGCGTTTCGTGGTGTTCTGGGGCAACGATGTCGAGCGCGCCGACGCAGAGGCACTTGCCGCGCACGCTCCCGGACGCGTCCATGCCGCGCCGCGGCTTTCCTTGCGCGACACGGCCGCGCTCATCGACCGATGCGCCGCCATTGTGGGCAACGACAGCGGACCGCTGCACATCGCCACCGCGCTGCGTCCCGCCGTGGTTGCGCTGTACGGACCATCGAATCCGAAAAGCCAGGGCCCCTGGGGCGAGCGTGCCACGGTGCTGCAAGCCGACGATATCGACACGATCTGCTGTCGCCGCACCGACTGTCCCGATCCCGTGTGTATGAAAGGCATAGCGCCGCAGCGAGTGGCCGACGCGCTGCTGCGCGCGCTCGGAGAGCGTGCGACATGAGCGCTCCCGCACTGAGTCTGGTCATCGCGGTGTATCGGCAGCCCGAGCGCCTGCGCCTAGTGCTCGAGGCGCTGAAGCGGCAAAGCTGGACCGACGCCGAGTTGCTCGTGGCCGATGATGGCTCGGCCGAGGATATTGCGGAGCTTGTGCGCGAACTGCGCGCGCACTTGCCCTTTCCCGTGCGCCACCTCTGGCACGAGGACAAGGGATGGCGGAAAAACGTCATGCTCAACAGCGCCATCCGCGAGGCGCATGGCGCGTGGATGGTGTTCATCGACGGCGACTGCATACCGCATCGGCGCTTTCTCGAGGATCATGCCGCCAATCGCGAGGAGGGAGTGTTTCTCTGCGGGCGTCGTGCCGAGATGAGCGCGCGCTGGACGGCGGCGCTGGGTGTGGATGGCATACGTAGCGGGCGCTTCGAGCGCATCGGTCCGCGCGAGTGGTGGGAGGGTGTGCGCGGAGCCGCGGTGCGTGTCGAGGATGCTCTGCGCTTTGAAAGTCCCCTCATCCGGCGCATATTACATGCTTCGCCGAGGGGCATGCTCGGGAGCAATTTTTCCGTGGCCCGGGAGCATCTTCTCGCGATCAACGGCTTCGACGAAGCCTACGACGGTCCCGGTCTGGGCGAGGACAGCGATGTGCAATTTCGCCTGGAACTCCTCGGTCTGCGGGCCAAATCCATCCGGCATCTCGCAATTCAATACCACATGCACCATCCCCGCACCAGCATTCCCCAGCGCAGCAAGGATTTGTACGAGCATCGCGTGGCCGAGGGCCGCATGCGCTGCCGCCTGGGCATAGTCCACGAAACGGATGGGGGAGGAGCAGCATGAAAACCATCGCCCGCATTCTTCGCTACGTTCTGCCGTACAAGCGGAACCTCGCCCTGTCGTCCGTCGCGATGCTGTTCTCCGTGATTTTCAACATGATCACGGTGGTGCTCATCATCCCGTTCATCAACGTGCTGTTCGATAAAACGCCGCCGGTGTATCACGCGCTGCCGCCGCTTTCGTTGGAAAACATCAAGCCCTGGGCGTTCGGGCAGATGAACAACCTGTTGGCCTCCACCGATCCGGTGTCGGCGCTGCGCATGCTGTGTTTGCTCATCATCGCTTCATTTTTGTTCAAAAACCTGTTCCACTACGCCCAGCTGTGGGTGATCGCTCCGGCGGAGCAGGGCATTATCCGGGATTTACGGCAGTCGCTGTACGAGCATATGAACCGGCTCTCGCTGAGTTATTTCACCGAAGAGAAAAAGGGCATGCTCATGTCGCGCATAATCAGCGATGTGCAGCTGATCAACGACTCGGCCATCGGCGTGGTGAACAGTCTGTTCCGCGATCCGCCGCAGATACTCGTGTACACCACGCTGCTCTTTCTCATCGACTGGCAATTGACCTTGCTCGTGCTCGTCCTGCTTCCCATGACCGGTTTTGTGCTGGCGCGCATCGGTAACTGGGTCAAACACGAGAGCGAGCGGCTGCAGGAGTCCATCGCCCGCATCACCACGGTGTTGGACGAAGGATTGTCGAGCATGCGCATTATCAAGGCGTTTCGCACGGAGGAATTCGAGACGCGGAAGTTCCTCGACGAGAACAACCGCTATTATCGCACCTTCGTGCGCATCAAGCGTCGGCGAGAATTGTCCACACCCATCACCGAAACACTCAGCGTACTGGTGGTGGTGGTGATTCTCTGGTTCATGGGCGATTCGATTCTCACGGGCCGCAGCGGCATGAGCAGCGGGGTGTTCGTGGCCTACATATTTTCCATGCTGCAGATGATGCAGCCGCTGAAGTATTTCGGGCAAACGATCAATCAGACCGCACAGGGCGTTGCGGGTGCCGAGCGTGTGTTCGGTTTGCTCGACATGGTGCCGCGCATCGTGGATCGGCCCGGCGCCACGGAGATCGACGCGTTCCGCGACCGCATCGTGTTCGAGAAGGTGCGTTTCCGCTACGACACCGGCGATACCGTGCTCGACGGCATCGATGCCGAAATCCGCGCTGGCGAGGTGATCGCGCTCGTGGGTCCGAGCGGCGCGGGCAAGAGCACCATGGTGGATCTCGTGCCGCGTTTCTACGATGCGACGGAAGGCCGGGTGGTGATCGATGGCCACGATGTACGCGACCTCACCGTGGCATCGCTGCGCGGACTGATGGGAATTGTCACACAGGAGACATTTCTCTTCAATGCCAGCATTCGCGAGAACATCGCTTACGGCGACACGCAGGCCTCGATGGAGCGCATTATCGAAGCGGCGCGGGCCGCAAACGCGCATGATTTCATCATGGAAACCCCCGAGGGCTATGACACCGTGATCGGTGATCGCGGCGTGAAATTGTCCGGCGGACAGCGGCAGCGCCTGTCCATCGCCCGCGCCATTTACAAGAATCCGCCCATTCTCATTCTCGACGAAGCCACGTCCTCGCTTGACACCGAGTCTGAAGTGCTGGTGCAAAACGCCATCGAGAATCTCATGGCGGGAAGAACCTCGATCGTGATCGCGCATCGCCTTTCCACCATTCAGAAAGCCAATCGCATATACGTGCTGGAGGCGGGCCGCGTAGTGGAAACCGGCACGCATGAAACGCTGCTGGCCCTTGGCGGCTTGTACCATCGCCTGTATCAGATGCAGTTTCACCTGTGAGCGCCGTCACGCATAGCGATCGCCTGCGCGTCGGGCTGTTTCTGGCCGCGCTGCTCTGCGCGGGCGGAATACTGTTCTCCATGGCGCTGTCGTCGCTGGCCTTCGTCGCGGCTGTGCTGCTGTTTGTGTGGCTCGCCGTGAGCGACCGGCACGCGGTGCTGCGGCGCACGGGACTGGAATGGTACTTCCTTGCGTGGATCGCCGCCGTGCTGCTCATGGTGCTGTTCGCACGCTATCCGGAGTCCGCCCTCGGCAGCGCGAAGCGCGTGCTGCTGATCGCCATGGTGTACATCGTGGCGGCCGCGCTTGGCGACGAGCAGAAGCTGCGCCGTTTCCTGATGTATCTCGCCATCGTCGCGGGCGCGTACTCGCTGCTGGGCATAGCGGCATTTTTCATTGCGAAGCTCGATCGCCTGGGCTTTTTCCAGCATTACATGACCGCTGGCGGATTACGCATGATGCTCGTGCTGCTCTTCCTTCCGCTGCTGCTGGACCGCGCCACGCCGCGCGGCGAGCGCTACGTGTACGCCGCCACGGTGCTGCTGACACTGGTCGCGCTCATGCTCACACAGACGCGCAGCAGTTGGCTGGGATTCGCCGCGGGCGCGGTGCTGCTTGGTGTGCTGCGGTATCGCCTCCTGCTTGGAGCATTGCTGGCCCTGGGAGTGCTGTTCATGCTGCTGGCCCCCGCGCGCTTCACCGATCGCGTGACGCATATGTTCCAGTTCGGCGCGCCCGCACCAGCGGACACCTTGCGCGCGGCTTCGCCCGTCAGCGCGGAGGACGTGCAGCGCGCCGAGGTGTTGGCCAACAGCAACCGCAGCCGCTTGCGCATGGTGGAAACCGGCTGGCGCATGTTTCTCGATCATCCGCTGTTCGGTCTGGGCGATGGCGAAATGCATCGCATGTACCGCGAATACGTGCCCGATGCCACCAAGGACGAGGGCGGCCATTTGCACAACAGCTACGTGCATCTGCTCGCGACACATGGCATCGTGGGCTTTGCCGCGATGATGGCCCTGCTGGGCGCGTACGCACTGCTGCTGTGGCGGGGATTCCGACGTGGCACGGGCATCGGTGCTCTGGTGGCGCTTGGCGCGTTTGCAACGCTGCTGGGCGTGTTGGTCAATGGTATCGCCGAATACAATCTCGGCGATCACGAAATCATGCTGATGCTGTGGACCACCGCGGGAATAGCCGTGGCGGCGCTGCGCATACAGCCGGAAGGGGGAAAGCAATGAGCAAGCGACAGAGCGGGAAGGATTTCTCGCCGCCGGAATACTGCGATTTCACCTGTCCCAAAGCCGAATTCGGCAATCCAAACGTTGCCGGAGCCTGCCGGCGCGATATCGCCGTGTGGTGCATCTCGCTGCAACGCTACAATGCGAAGCATGCGCGCTGCCTGTTGCGCGGCAGCTCAGAAGGGGAGAATTCGGGGAACACGGCCTGATTCGACGCTCCCGGAAGGAAAATCGTCGGGGGAGTGTCGGAATCCCTTGACAAAGGGCGCCCCATTCACTATACTTTGCGCGTTGATTTTTGCTCTGGTAGAACGCAATTCACCATCAACCTATAGACAATCGCGGAGAACATCACATGATTTGGACCATGGAACTCGCTTCCTGGCTCGATGATGCACCATTCCCGGCCACTCGTGACGAACTCATCGATTACGCCTCGCGAATCGGTGCGCCTCTCCAGGTCATCGAGAATCTTCAGGAACTTGAAGATCCCGATGAAACCTACGAATCAATCGAGGACATCTGGACGGATTTCCCTGTGGACGAGGATTTCTACTACGGGGACGAAGAAAACGAGGATTATTGATCCCGCCCCGGGCGCGCTCGTGTGATCGAGGCTCTTATCCATAGCTATCACCAACTTGCCCGGCGCGGCTGTGCCGGGCTTCTTTTTATTGCGCTCTGGCTGGTCCTCCAGCCGGAAATGCCGTTGCATGCGCAGCGTCTGGGACCAACGGAATTCGACTCCGTACTCACGCGCTCGGTGAGCATCACGGGCAACGCGTCGTTTTCGGAAGACGAGTTCCTTTCGCGCTTCCGCACTCGTCCCACGCCGGGCGCTTTCCCGACGTGGCTGTATCACACCTTCGGCGCGCGTTTCCCGCTGTCGGCCGAGCCGCGGTATTTCGATGCGCAACTGTTTCAGGACGACGTCGGCATAGCGCGGCAGTTTTACAAGAACAACGGCTTTTTCCACGCCACAGTGGATGGCAGCTTCGACCTTCGCGAGGATGGCGCGCACGCCAGCATCACCATCGTTGAGGGACCTCGCTCCCGCATCGATTCGGTGGCGTACAGGCGCCTCGAGCGCCTGCCACCCGATGTACAGGCGAAAATCTCCGCATCCTCCCTGCTGCGTCCGGGGCAGCCCTACCGTGCCGACGACGTGCAGGCCGAGCGCCAGCGCGTGCTCGCCATCATGGCCGACAATGGTTTCCCGCGCGGCACGTCCGACAGCGTGGTGGTTGAACGCAAGCTGTCGAACAACAACGTGGTCATCAAGCTTGGTTTCGCCTATGGCCGACGCCTGTATTTCGGCGAGATCAGCGAGGAAATCCGCGGTGTCGACGAGCTGAATCTTTCGCGGCAGATCATTTACGATCGATTGGACTTCGAAAAAGGGGAGATCTACTCGCGGACGCGGCAAGCGGAGGGCGAGACCAATCTCATCCGACTCGATGTGTTCAGTTCGGTGCAAATCACGCCGAAGTTTCCGCCGATCACGGACGAAGCGGATTCGCTGGTTCCCATCACACTCGAACTTGTGCCGCGGCAGCGTTTCGAGCTTGCGCCGGCTCTCGTGCTGAACAATCAACTGCGCGGTCTCAGCACCGGCGCCGAAGTGAGCTTCTCCATGCGCAATGTGTTCGGCGGCGCGCAGGCACTGACGTCGCGCGTCAATGTGCTCGGGCGTCTGCCGTATTTCACGCGCACCTATCAGGCCACATCGCAGTTGCGCTTCGTACAGCCCTATCTGTTTTCGGTGAGGAATTCCGGCTATCTGTCCGGCGCCTACAGTCTGGTGGCGGAGGCGGATCTGGCCGAGGGCACCATTCTCCAGCTCGTGCTCGGCGGGCAGCGCTTTTTCTCGCCACGTGTGGTGGGCGAGGCCAGCGTGACCTATGAGATTTCCGAGTTCAACGGCGATCCGCGCGTGTTGCTGGGCAGCGGCTTGATTTCCATCGATACCACCGAGACCATCAATTTTCGCAACGCCATACGCAGCGTCAGTCTCGAACGGGACATGACCAACGATTTTTTCAATCCGTCGCAGGGCTGGTCGATCAAGGGCATTTTCGAGGAAGCCGGATTGCTCGAGAGCGCGGGTATCAGTCCTTTGCCCCAGGCCAATGCCGCGAAGGGGATTCGCTCCACCCAATACACGAAGGCCGAAACCATTCTGCGCTATTTTACCGACCTGTCAGCCATTGGCACCACGATTTTCGGTGCGCGTCTTCGCGTGGGCATGATCCATCGCCACGGCGACAGCAAGGAGCAGAATTTGCCCGTGCCGGTGAACCGTCGCTACTACGCGGGTGGCGCATCCAGCGTCCGCGGCTGGACGGCGCGCGAGTTGGCCGTGGATACGCTCGGCTCGTCCTACGGCGGCAATGGTCTGGTGGAGCTGTCCGCGGAAATACGCTGGGATCTTTTTCCCCGGGCGAAAAACATTCTCAACGGACTGTGGCTGGTGGTGTTCGCCGATGCGGGAAATCTCTGGCCGGAGTTTTCGAGACTCAACCTGAGCGAGATGGCGCTTGCTTTCGGTGTCGGACTGCGCTATAATCTTCCTTTCGGGCCGATCCGCGCGGACTTCGGTATGAAGGCGTTCAATCCGTCGTCGAGGGAAAACGCCTGGTTTTACCAGCGCCAGCTCTGGAGTGAAGTGGTGCGCAAAGGCGTGTTCCAGTTCGGCATCGGCCACGCGTTCTGAGTGCGGTGTTCATTTTAAAATCGGAGTGTCATGTCCTGGGATAGCATCGTCGGTCAGCAGCGGGTGAAAGGCATGCTGCGGCGCATGATCGAAAGCGGGCGTCTGCCGCATGCACTGCTGTTCCACGGCCCCGCCGGATCGGGCAAGGACGCCATGGCCATCGAACTCGCCCGCGTGCTCAACTGTGAACGCGGCGGGGATGCGGCCTGCGGCGAATGTCCGAGCTGCGAGATGATGGACTCGCTGCGGCACCCGAATCTGCGTCTGGTGTTTCCCCTGCCCGCGCGCGACGACGAGAGTTCGCCACTGGACAAGTTCACTCCCGAGGAAATGGAGGAGGTGAACGCGCAGATCGATGAGAAGGCCGCCAATCCCTATCACCGCATCCTCATCCCCAAGGCATCGGGAATCAAGGTCAGCAGTATCCGCGAAATCCGTCGCGACGCATCCTTCCGCGCGCAGGGCAAGGGTCGCCTCGTGGTGATCATTTCCGAGGCCGAGCGCATGAATCCGAACGCGGCTAACGCATTGCTGAAAACACTGGAGGAACCCGGTGGCGACATGCTGCTGGTGCTCACCACCAGTCAACGCGATGCCTTGTTGCCCACCATCCGCTCCCGCTGCCAGCTCATCCGCTTTGATCCCCTGCGTCCCGAGGACATTCGCGTCGCGCTCATGCGCCGCCACGGGATCGAGGAAGGCATAGCCGAGGCCGCCGCGCGCATGGCGTCGGGCAGCTTCGGCGATGCGCTCGACATGGCGCTGGCAGGGCAGGTGGTCACACGCGAGGAGGTGCTCGAGTACATCCGCGCGGTGGTACGCAACAATCCCATGCAACTGCATGGCATCATTCAGCAGGCCATAGGGAAGGACGATCGCCAGGCCGCGATTCGCTTTCTTGTGGCCGTGGGGAGTTGGTTCCGCGACGTGCTGTTGCTGCACGAGGGTGCGTCGGAGGGCCTGATGAACGAGGACTTGCGGGACGCCCTGACCCGCTTTGCCGAGCATTATCCCCATGTGCATTGCGGCGAAGCGTTGGAAGAGATTGACAATGCAATTGAAATGATTCAGAAAAATCTGCATCTTGTCAACCTGATGATCGTCCTGTCGCAGCGCTTGCGACGGTGCATCGTCACCCATCAGTAGCGCCCCGAAAGGAATTTCCATGTCCACAGATAGAGAAGTGCAGGAGACGGACGAACAGCGCCCCGTCGTGCCTGCGGAATTGCACAAGTTGGACGACGCCGTTCTGGTGTTCACCAGCGAGGAAGGTCCGGTGGAGGGCGACATCCCCGCTGGCGCTCCCGTGGAGAAATCCGGTTGCTGTGACGACAAGAATGGCGAGAACGTCGACCATACGCCCTTCGTCGAGGTGGTGTTCAAAGGTGAGCGTCGCGGCTACTACACCAATAGCGCGGTGGAAAATCTCGCGGCGGGCGAGTTCGTCATCGTGGAAGCGGAAAAAGGCGTGGACCTCGGTTTGGTGGGCGCCATCGGATCGATGGCCTACATGAAAAGCCGTCTGCGCATGCGTCCCTGCAAGGAGGCACCGCGCAATGTGCTGCGCCGCGCCAGCGATGCGGATGTGGGAGTACTCGGTTTCCATCGGCAACAGGAGCGCACCGCGTTCGATATCTGTCTGCAGAAAATCCAGGAACTCGATCTCCCGATGAAACTCGTGGATGTCGAGTACCAATTCGATCGCAACCGCATTACCTTCTACTTCACCGCCGATGGACGCGTGGATTTCCGTCAACTCGTGCGCGAACTGGCGGCCGAATACCGCACGCGCATCGAATTGCGGCAAATCGGCCCGCGCGACGAAGCGAAGCGCATGGGTGGATTCGGTGTGTGTGGTCGGGAATTATGCTGCAGTTCGTGGCTCGGTAATTTCGAACCCATTTCCACCGACATGGCGCGCTTGCAGAATCTGACGCTGAATCCCTTCAAGCTCGCGGGCCAATGCGGCCGCCTCAAATGCTGCCTCGGCTACGAAGCACAGCTCTACGAGGAATTGCTCCGTCGCTTCCCGCCGCTCGATTACCGCATCGTCACTCGCAAGGGCGAAGGTAAAATCGAAAAGATCGACATTTTCCAGGATGCCATTTACGTGCATTACCACAAGGATAATTCCTGGGACCGACTCACGCTCGACGAAGTGCATGCGCTCATGGGCGGGGCTTCGTGACGGTACCTGCGTGCTTGTCGACAGTTGGAAAAAACACAACGTCGTCCTAGCGAAGGGACGACGTTGTGTTTTTGAAAGAAAAGCAACAGCCGCTGCCTCGGTCCGAAGCCGGAATCACGGATCTTTCCGCATCCAGCTTTTCCAGTAATCCAACCATTCCACAGCGCGCGCGGCCTCGGTGACGTGCAGTGTGTTGAAGGTATCGAGCATCACGGCGATTTCGTCCGTGCGCTTGAGGTTGTGCATGTTGGCGAGCGCCTTGGGATGCGGTCCGTGATGCACGCCCGTGGGGTGCAGCGTCACCATGCCGGGCTTGATATTGTCGCGGCTGAAGAAATCGCCTGCGTGATAAAAGAGCACTTCATCGTAATCCGAGTTGCGGTGGTAGAAGGGGATGCGCAGAGCGTCGGCATCCTCCTCCAACGGTCGCGGAAGGAAGGTGCATACCACGGCGTTGTTCATGAGAAAAGTGGTGTGGGCTGGCGGAGGCAGATGCACGCGGTGGCTCATCACGGGGCGGATGTCGCGCACGTTGATTTTCCACGCGTAAAGATCGCCTTTCCAACCCACGGCGTCGAGCGGATTGAAAGGATACACCACACTGGACAGCACACCTTCGCGCTGCACGCGGATTTCATGCGGAATCCCCGCGCGCTCCTCATAGGTCTCGGGCAGCACAGGCAGCGTGATGGCCGAGAGATCGAACAGCGCGTGCATGCCGATCAGGCCCTTCTGTTCCTTGGACGGCACGGTGAGTTGGGGATAGGCCTCGATGATGAGGAAGAAGGAATCGCCCGCGTCGGGGTGGATGCGATAGGTGGTCACACGCGGAATGTGAATGTAGTCGCCCTTTTCGTAATGCAGCGTGCCATAATCGGTTTCGATGGTTCCGCTGCCCTCATGCACGAAAAGCAATTCGTCGCCATCGCCGTTGCGGAAATAATAGGGCATGGCGGAGCTGCGGCGCGATACGGACACGGCGACATCGGCATTGTAAAACAGCTTGAGGCGTCCGCCCGAGGCGTCGTCCATGTCCGACGGCACGACCTGATTGAAGTCGAAGGCCTGTGGACGGAGCGGACCCTGGTAGTCGGTCCAGTCCGTGGGGGGATGCAGTCGATACAGATGCGAAACGGGTCCGAAAAATCCCTGCCGTCCGTGCTCCTCCTCGAACGTGCCCTCGGGCAGGTTCACGTGGGCCTGCCGGGTATGTTTGCCCTGATGGTAGAGATACATAGCTGCCTTTCTCGTTCTCGTGGGGGAAGTGTGAATGCCTTGTTCGTCGACTGTCGTGCCGCCACATCGCGTGGCAGCGTGCTTATTGCTTCCGCTTGTCGCGCAACTGGTCGTGGCAAGCGAAGCAGACGCCGGTCATGCGGGTGAATTGGTAATAGGAACCGGCGAGATTGTTGCGTCCGGCTTCCTGCTTGAGTGCGCGTACGATTTTCAGAAATTCGGTGGCGTACTCCTCGTACTCTTTGCCCATCGCTGCGAAATCCGCCTTGATGGTGAGCTTCTCCAGCTTGTCGGCCTCCTCCTTCACGGTGGCGAGGTCGCCGATAGCCAGGTTGCGGAACATGCGTTCGGCATGCTCGGTCTTTTCCTTCATCAGATCGCTCGAGGCGATGGAGGTGGTGCTCGCGAGCAGCAGCACGGCAAGCACGAGGGTGAAGCGTGTCATGATACAGTGCTCCTGTTACTCCATGTTTGCAATCAGCGCATCGCCGAACTCCGAGCAGCGCACTTCGGTGGCGCCTTCCATGAGACGAGCGAAGTCGTAAGTGACGGTTTTGTGCGCGATGGTTTTTTCCATGGTGGCAATGATCAGATCGGCGGCTTCGTTCCAGCCGATGTAGCGCAGCATCATTTCACCGCTCAGAATCACGGAGCCGGGATTCACCTTGTCGAGACCGGCGTATTTCGGTGCCGTGCCATGTGTGGCTTCGAACATGGCGAAGCCGTTCTCGTAGTTGATGTTCGCTCCTGGTGCGATACCGATGCCACCCACCTGCGCGGCCAGCGCGTCGGAGATGTAGTCGCCGTTGAGATTGAGCGTGGCGATCACATCGTATTCCGCGGGACGCGTGAGGATTTGCTGCAAAAAGGCGTCGGCAATCACATCCTTGATCACAAGGCCGTCGGGGAGTTGCATCCACGGCCCGCCATCCAGCGGAGTGGCGCCGTATTCGCGCGCGGCGAGTTCGTAACCCCAGTCGCGGAAGCCGCCTTCGGTGAACTTCATGATGTTGCCCTTGTGCACCAGGGTCACCGACGAACGTTTCTGTGCCAGCGCGTAGTCAATGGCGGCGCGCACCAGGCGTTCGCTGCCCTCGCGCGACACCGGCTTGATGCCGATGCTGCTGCTTTCGGGGAAGCGGATTTTCCGCACGCCCATTTCCTGTTGCAGCCAGTTCACCACTTTCTCCGCCTCGGGTGTGCCCGCTTTCCATTCGATGCCGGCGTAGATGTCCTCGCTGTTCTCGCGGAAAATCACCATGTCGATGAGTTCGGGGTATTTCACCGGCGAGGGCACGCCGCTGAAATACTGCACGGGCCGGAGACAGACGTAGAGATCGAGTATCTGGCGCAGCGCCACGTTCAGCGAGCGGATACCGCCGCCCACGGGCGTGGTGAGCGGTCCCTTGATGCCGACAATGAACTCCTTGACTGCTTCAAGCGTGTCGTCGGGCAACCAGACGTTCTCGCCGTATTTCGCGACGGATTTTTCCCCCGCGTAAATTTCGAACCAGTGAATCTTTTTTGCTCCGCCGTAGGCCTTGGCCACGGCCGCATCGAGCACGCGAACGGAAGCAGCCCAGATGTCCGGACCCGTTCCATCGCCTTCGATGAAAGGAATGATCGGATTGTCGGGGACGAGGAGCTTGCCGTTCTCGAAGCGGATATGTTCACCGGAAGTCGGGGGAGTGAGAAGCTGGTATGCCATGATGTCTCCAGAGTAGGTACAGTGTTGTGGGGTCCCGCAGGGGCCATGAACGCTGGATGCAGCGATTGCCGGTATGGATTCGGACAATACTGATAAAGTAGAAAAAAAAGTGGACAAAGCGCAAAGCGCAGAGGTCGCAGTGGTCGCAAAGGTCGCAAAGGTCGCAAAGGGCACGGAGGATGGATGGATGACGCGGCCAACAAGGATCGAATTCTAGTCGGCGGCGTTTGAAGCGCTCGACGCGCAGGGCTGAACGTATGGGGCAAGGCGTATGTGCTGGAGGGTGGTGGTTGGCAAAGCTGGTAGCATGCGATGGACCGTCGCAATCCGCAGGGCTGCTTTCTCCGTAATTCCTGCGCGCATGTCGTAATCTCGCCGATCACTGTGTTCGCGTGGTCTCGATGAACCCGATAAACGCAGACAACCCCGGCATTGCTGTCGGGGTTGTCTGCGTCACGTGGTGACGGTCAGGAGGAGTATGCTCCGATTATCCGCGGCCACCCGGACGGATGCCGCCCATTCTCCAGCGCTGGAACAGCTTCTGCTGCTCGGGCGTGAGGAGGGACATAATCTTCTCGTGCGTGGTCTTGTTGATCTCGTTCATTCGCTGCGCCAATTCGCGACGATCGAGCGAGGTGTCTTTCATCAGTTCATCGATTTGGGCTTGCTGCTCGATGAGAAGCTGTTTGATCGCGGCGGCCTGATCGGGAGTGAGACCGAGCAGCTTGGTGAGTTCCGCAATCTGCAGTTCGATGCGCTGCGCGGGATCGATGGGGATCTTGCCGCTGCGGATTTCCTTCCACTTCGTCCACAGATCACCGATGGCTTCGGTCATCTTGGTGTCGATGGTGGCCAGCAGTTCTGCCAGCGCGGCCTTGTAGCCCTCGGGATCGCCCTTGTACTGCTCGCGCAGCAGGCGCATCTGCTCGTGCTGCCACTTCAGGATCGCGGCGACATCGGCGGCCTGATCGTCCGTCAGACCCAGGGCTGCCTTCATGCGGGCGACTTCGCGGTCGATGCGGAGTTGCTCGAGTTTCTCCTGCAATTCGCGACGCTTCTGCTCGAGTTCGGCTTTCAGCTTCTCGGCGTTCTGCACGGCGGTGTCGCCCACGGCGGCATTGATGGCGGCGATGAGTTGCTCATGCAATTGCTTGAGCGCCTCGGCGATTTCCTCGCGGGACTTGCCGCTGTTCATTTCTGCAAGGCGCAGTTCGGCGTACTGGCGGATCAGATCGCGGAGTGCGCTGATTTGCTCTCCGGTGAGATCCGGATTCGCGCGGATGATGAGGTTCAACCAGGCGATGGCGGCCATGTCGATACCCATGCGCGGACCGCGGCGATCGCCGTCCATGGCTGTGATCAGGTTCTCATAGGTGGAGAGCTGAGAGGAATTGAGTAGCACGGACATGTCTTCTTCGAGGAAGCTCATTTCGTCAATGAGCGCGATCTGTCCAAGATCGAGGTTCATGTTCACGCTTGCGCCGTTGGAGGCGGGGGCGGTGAGCATGCTGTTCGACTGCGGATCGTCACTGCACGCGGTCGCCAACAGCACGAGGGCGAGCAGGGAGAGGGACAGGGCATGTTTCATGGGGCACCTGTAGAGTGAATGAGTGATGGAATGTCGAGAGTAAGGGCGTCCGATTCGAAAGGACTGGAGTATGACCAGCATCAATGGGGAAAGGTTACATCGGATACAGGGCAAAGGTAAGAAATTTTCTCGGTATATTTATCGGGTTACTTTTTACGGATAAGGGCATGCGCAAAGCTTTTCGAGGAATTCGTTGGTTGTTTCGCGGCGCGGGGGTTGCGTGCTTCCTCGCTGTTATGATGGTGGCTCTGTTTCGCGTCTACCCGCCACCCGCAACACCGCTGATGTATCTCCGCGTGTACGAGGGCTTGCTTGAGGGAAAACCTGTCGGTGCGCATCGGGTGTGGATTCCCTACGAACAGATGTCACCGAATGTGTTCCGCGCGGTGATCGCCGCCGAGGATGGTCGCTTCATGCGGCACAACGGCATCGACTGGCGCGCGATGGAAGATGCCATGCGCTACAACCGTCTGCACAAGGGCAGGAAAGTGCGTGGAGCGAGTACCATCACCATGCAGACAGCCAAGAACACCTTTCTCTGGCATGGGCGAACCTACGTGCGCAAAGGGCTGGAGGCCTGGTTCACCTACATGATCGAAGCACTGTGGGGCAAGAAGCGCATCCTTGAAGTGTATGCCAATGTGATTGAAACGGGTGACGGTATTTACGGTGTGGAAGCCGCCGCGAGGCGGTATTTCGGCAAATCCTCGGCCGATCTCACCCGCCGCGAAGCTGCGGCCATCGCAGCCGTGCTCCCCAATCCCCGCCGCTGGTCGCCCGCCGAGCCCACACGCTACATCCAACGACGCATTCAGTGGGTCATGGGACGCATGGGCGCGACCATCCCGAAGGAGTGATGGCGCTCAGGCCAGATGTTCCACCACAATGCGCACGCCGATGAGCACCAGTATCACCCCACCGGCGAATTCCACATGCGGACCCAGCGAATGCGACGCCCGCTCTCCCAATCGTACCCCCAGAAACGACATACCCGCCGCCACAACGCCAATGACAATGGCGGGCAGCACGATGTGAACCCGCAGCATCGACAGACTCAGTCCCACCGCCAACGCGTCGATACTGGTTGCCACCGACAGACTCACCAGTGACCATCCCTTCGTCACATCCTTGCGGATCTCCTCGGCTTCCTTGCGCAACGAGGAGACGATCATGCGGCCGCCGATGATGGCGAGCAAGACGAACGCGATCCAGTGATCCACGCTGCCTATCAGTGAGGAGAATCCCGTACCGGCGAACCAGCCGATGACGGGCATGAGAAACTGGAACAAGCCGAAATGGAAGGCCAAGCGAAAGGTCTGGCGCGGATTCGCCTTCTTCAACCATGCGCCCGCCGATACCGATACGGCGAAGGCGTCCATGGCAAGGGCGAAGGCGATAAACAGCAGGGTGAGGATATCCATGCGAGCTTCGGTGCGCTGCGGGTATAGGGGCGTGTCATGCGAGGGATTCCGCCGCGGAATCCTGTGCACGTAATCTGACAAATTCATCCATCATTTCCCACAGGCATTGCGCCTGTGAGCGGAAAAAGGAGAGGCCGCTCCTTTTGGAACGGCCTCGCGCATCGGGAGTGATCGACTGCCGATCAGCGTACGATCAACAGGCGCCTTGTGATGCTGCCTTGCGGCGTCACGAGTTGGTACAGGTAGGAACCCGCCTCGAGCGTTCCCACAGGCAGACGGAGTTCATGGGAACCCGCGTTGTGCGCACCCGCGGCAAGCACGGCCACTTCGCGACCGAGCATGTCCACGAGGCGCAGCGAGATCACCGACGCTGTGGGCAATGTGAATCGTATCGACGTGCTTCCACCCGCCACGTGCACGGGATTCGGGACGTTTTGCTCCAAAGCGTAGCCCAGATTTTTCAATGCTTCCGAAGAGAGAATTCCCAGCGGTAGCAACTCGACCGGCTCGGTTTGCAGGGCGTTGCCCTCGCGGTCGAAACTCAGCAGGCGGTAGCGCCAGCCGTCGGTGGAACCCGCCTCGGCGTCCACAAAGCTGTACTCGCGACCTTCGCCGCGGGCAACGATGCCCAGCGAGCGCCATTCGTCGCTGTTGCGCGCACTGCGTTCGATGACATAGCCCAACTCGCTGACGTCGCGTTCATCCGTCCAGCGCAAGACGGACGAGCTGCCGCTCTGCCACTGCGCATCGAAGTTCTTCACGTTCACAATCAGCGGGAAGTACGGCTCGGCCATGGCCCAGATTCCGTTCAGGTTGCCGAGGTTGAGACCGGTCACCGCCTGTTCGACATGGTTGGCGTAGCTCGGAATCGGCGACCAGGAGAAGAGCTGCGGGCTTTGTCGCCACATGCCCAGATTCCATGGCTCGGTGATGCCCGTTTGCACGAGTTCGTTGAGCGAATACCAGAGCGTCATGTTGGCGATGTACGATCCAGTGGCTTCCACCACGTAATGGCGGTACACGTATTTGAGACGCTGGATATTGCGAGGAAGCGAGAAGGGATTGAGGCGGATGCTCAAGGTCTGTATCGTTCCCGACACTACCTGGATGCGTGCCATGCGATGGCCCTTGTCGTTGTAAAACGTGGTGATACTCCCCGCGGGCAGGGCGCTGGCGCTGCGCAACACGCTGTCCCAGGGTTCCACTTCCAGCAACACCACGACGTTCAGCGGCGAATTCACGATGGGTGTGCCCGTGACGGAGTTCGTCCCGCTGATGGTCAGCGCGCCGGTGTATGTGCCCGAGGCGAACAGATGCGCATCGATCTCGAGTCCCAGGAAGTCGCCCTCCATGCCGGCTCCATTCGTGATGCGCAACCAGGGTGTGGCGGTTGCGGCATTCCACACAATCATGCCGGGGCCGAAGGATTCGCCGCCGTTGATCACGGGGATGCTGGTAGTGACCTTCGGTTTCTTGTAGGTCAGCTTGATGCGCAATGTGTCAACGCCGATGCTGATGCGCCGCTGTGCGTACACGCGGTAGGTGACAGGAACGAGCAAGGGCGAGTTCGTCGCATGCGGATCGGTGATGGTGATCGTTCCGCTGTACGTGCCCGGTGCAAGATTGCTGCGTGTGATCTGCACAGTGACATTCCCGCTGTTCACGCCAGAGGCAGGGACAGGAGAAAGGCTCAGCCAGGTCGGAGCTTCCGGCGTTCCAGATGTGGCGACCCATTCAACGATCGAGCCATTTCCATAGGCATTCGCGATAGCGAGCAACTGTGTCGCGGGTAGGGGACCAAGCTCTTCCGCCGCGAAATTCAGAGCCGCAGGATTTGCGGTGAGCATGCCCTGCGGGGGATTGGCGTGCATCGTCCACAAACCATCAATATCCGACAACGACAGGGTGAAGCTGTTCGTGGAGGTGTTCAAGGTCGCAGGTCGATTGCTCCAGTTCACCCCCGCATCGCTTGATTTGAATAATTGCAGGCCCGACTCCGTTTGCCCGTTCAGATCCGAATCCAGGTAGTCCACCTTCATCGTGACAGTCATCGCCGACGGGTTGCTGTCCTGTATGAGGTAATTGCGGAGTATCGAAGGTCTGTTGTTCACCCAGCGATAGATACCGGAGTGCAAAGTTACGGTGACCGTGCCGGGTGCGGCGTTGATCACGGGATCGATGGATGTGGCGGCCACAATCGGAGGGGCATCCAAGGTGATCCCGAGGCCGCCGAAGTTCTGCACGCCGCCAGCATAGAAGCGGGTTGTGCGAATTTTTCCACGGAGGAATCCCGCGTTGGCAAGAATGCCGGTCGGACCGAGTTCGACGATGAGAGGATCCTGTATCTCGAGGCGATTCGAGGTCGGAATGGAGAGCGTGCCGAGGACGGTCACCGGTCCGGTGATCAGCTTCGGATTACTGATGGCATTGGCGAGTGTGAGGTTGAAATACGTGGCGGGCAGAATGGTTTGCGTCTGCGATGAGACATAGCGCACCTCCGCATCGGTTGCCGATGCGAGGAAACCTCCGGTGATCGGGGTGGGATTTCCGATCAACTCCAGAATGCCCGCCGGCGCGGCATTGTCACCGACGATGAGGTCTCCAACGCCCGCACCGTTCTGTGCGTTGCCATTGCCGTTGAGCGACAGTCCCTGCGCATTCTCCACCAGGCGGCCGTCCTCGACGCGCAGGGTATTGCACACGTTGAGCGGCCCCGCGAGCGTCAGCGTTGCGTTGTTGTCCACGGTGATGTCCCAGTAGAACAGGCCGCTGATGCTGCGATTGGCCGTGACGATGCGGTTGCGGATACTGCGGAGATACGCGCGGTTGCCGTCGCTGTCGTTGGGATTGCCGATGCTGGGTGGCAAGGCGGCAACATAGGTGTTAGCGAGGAAATCGAGATAGCTCATCGGCGCGCCACTGCGCGTAAAGGCGACGCTCTCGACGCTGTTGGATGTTCCGCTTTTCCAACCATGACGCCCGGCGGGCAGCGTGAATTGATTGCTGCTGCCGTGCGCGAGACCGTGGATGAAATTGGCTCCGGCATCGCGGACGGCGATGGCGTCTGACGAACCGGCGATGGACAGCGTATTGCTGCTGTGCGTGAAGTACTGATTGCTCGCACCATTGGCGGGCGCTTGCAGGAGCAGAAGGCCATCCGAGACATCCGTATCCGGAATGGGGACGGCGAACATGCCGCCGATAACGATGATGGTACCGGCGGGGAGATTGCTCCACAGCGCGTCATTCGAGAAGGTCAGCACGCCAAATGGATAGGTGCCGCCGGACGTGGCGTCGGCAAGCGAATACCCGCGCATGTCGAGGCCGTCCTGCACCACGTACAATTCCACCGCCTCGTCCGTGCCGATATGGCCGTAGGCGTTGAAATACTCGTTCAAAATCACCGTGGGCGTGGGAGGGGCGTCGTTCTCGAGTATGGTCACCGTGTGCGTGTTCAGCGCTCCCGCCGATGCGGAATTCCCGCCGGTGACATTCGTGATCGAGAATACCGCGCTCTCATTTCCTTCGAACAGCGCGTCGTCGTTAATGGTGAAGGAAATGGATTGATTCGCTCCACTCCCGGCGGGGAAGGTCACGACCTGCGTGCTGTAGGCCGGAACGATGTCGCTGCCATTCGTCGCCGTGCCACCGCTGAGGGCAATGGTCACCTGCGTGGCGTTCGCGGCGTCGGGATTGGTGATGGTCAGAGGGATGCTCACCAAGCCAGCATTCTCACCGACGGAGGAACTGGATGTGGCAAAGGCCACCGTGGTCGGTCCCGCCGAACCCTGCGGGGTAACGGAGAAGTCGTCGATCGCCAGACCGTGATCGCTTCCCGAGTGATCCGGATCGTACCAGCGCAGCATGATCTCCTGCCCGGGTGTGAGCACAATGGCAAGCGTGCTCGTGATGTTGACGCGATTGGCGGCAGCATTCCCATCCAGTGCGCCTGTTGTGCCGCTGATGATGGGACTGGTGAAATCCAACGCGGCAACGCTGGTCCACGTGCCCGTTGTCAAACTGCTCAAGCCCGTCCCCACCTGATAGGCGAAGGTCACTGTCTGCGCCGCGGCCGTACCACTGTAGCGCCACTGCTCGCCGATGTAGGAAATGTTGAGCGAAGTGATGGTGGCGCCGGTGTTGTTGACGAGGCGCACACCGTAGTACAGATTCCCCACGGCGGCATTGCTCGAACCGACGGTTCCCAGAGCACGTTCCGTATTGGTGCTGGTGCCGTAACTGTAGAGATTTCCCGCATTGCTCGCACCGTCATTCGCCACAATCGTCGTGCCCGTGCCGGTGCGTGCGTGGTACCAGCCGCTGATCGTGCTGTTGTCGGCCCAGGTGGCCGAACCACTGGTGACGAGTGTATTGAAATCCTGTGTCTGCGCGACGTTCAGCGCGTTGAGCGATACCTGCGCCGAGGACGTTGCGGCCAGTCCAATGACCGCAAGCGTCAGTATTACCCATGTCGATCGCTGTCTCATGGAAAATCCCTCGTTTCTCTAAGTGAATGTTTGTTGTCACACATCGTAATAACTACAAAACTACGCAGATTATGGCTGAAATGGAATCGCTTTGGTATGAGAAAAACATGAGCGCGCGGCGGTGTCGCTGGCGCGTCCTATATTGCCAGTACCGCGTTCGCCCGAGCGCGGATCTCACTCGCCACAGGTGCTCCATGCATTCTCTTCGCTCGCTGTTCCGCTTCGGCAATGGTCCTTCCAGCAGCCACACCATCGGTCCACAGCGGGCTGCAACCGCCTTCCGCGAACGGCATCCCGAAGCGGCCTCTTTCCGCGTGGTGCTCTACGGCAGCCTTGCCGCAACGGGACGAGGGCACATGACGGATGTTGGACTGCGCGCGGCTTTCGCCCCGAAGCCGGTGGATATCGTGTGGAAGCCGGATGAAAGCCTTCCGCTGCACCCCAACGGCATGGAGTTTCGCGCCATTACCGGCGAGGGCCTGGAAACGGGCCATCACATCGAGTACAGCACCGGCGGTGGCACACTGCTCAGCGACACAACGCCCGAACATGTGTACACCGCAACCTCCATGGCCGAAATTCTCCAACATTGCCGGGACACCGGCGAGTCGTTTTGGGAATTCGTCGGTCGCCACGAAGGCCCGGAGATTTGGCCCTTTCTCGAACGTGTGTGGGAAACCATGCGCGCCGCCGTCGAGCGCGGTATGGATGCCGAGGGCCTGTTGCCCGGTCCGCTGGGCTTGCAGCGGAGGGCGCGCGCCTTCTATCGCAAAGCCCTGCTCATGGCGGACATGTATTTTCGCTCCGACGCCTTGCTCGCCGCCTACGCCTACGCGGCGGCGGAGGAAAACGCCGCCGGATCGCTCGTGGTCACCGCGCCCACCTGCGGCTCGAGCGGCGTGCTTCCGTCGATTCTGTATTATCTGGACAAACAACTCGACTGCAATCGCGACGATATCGTGCGTGCGCTCGCCACCGCGGGGCTGTTCGGCAATGTGGTGAAACATAACGGCTCGATCAGTGGCGCCGCTGTGGGGTGCCAGGGCGAAATCGGCACGGCCTGCGCCATGGCCGCCGCCGCGGCCACGCAATTGCACGGTGGCACGTTGCAACAAATCGAATGCGCCGCCGAAATGGGCCTCGAGCATCACCTCGGACTGACTTGCGATCCAGTGGGAGGGTTGGTGCAAATTCCCTGCATCGAACGCAACGGACACGCGGCCTCGCGCGCCCTGAGCTGTGCATGCTTTTCCCTGCTCACCGATGGGCTGCACTGGATCAGCTTCGATGATGTGGTGTCGGTGATGGTGGAAACCGGACGCGCGTTGCCTTCCATGTATCGCGAAACCTCCACAGGCGGATTGGCCACGATTTATCGCCGCGGTGCGGGCTCCGCGTAAGGCGGGGGAGCATGTTTCCATGTATAAACAACGGCGTCCAGGGGACGCCGTTTTTTATCCGGATGTTGATGTCCGTCAAATGATGCTGCGCCAGCTGTTGAGGGCCTTCATGTAGTTGGCACGCTCGAAGGCGGCGGGTTCGGCAACGGAGCGCTGGCTCATGCTGCCCTTCATCTGCGCGATGGAGACGTAGTCCTTTTCCTCCATCCAGCGCTGGAGATCGGCCAACACCGCCGCGATGTGCTGCGGACCGTGCTGCAGCAGGGCGCTGCACATCATGGCCACATCCGCGCCGGCCATCATCATCTTCAGCACGTCTTGCGCGCTGTGAATGCCTGTGGTCGCGGCCAGCGAAGCCTTCACATTGCCATGGAGAATGGCGATCCAGCGCAGCGGCAGGCGACCCTCGCCGGAATGGCTGAGGTTCACCGTCGGCAACACTTCCAGGGCCTCGAGATCGAAGTCGGGCTGATAGAATCGGTTGAAGAGCACCAACGCATCCGCACCGGCCTCGTCGAGACGGGCGGCCATGTTGGCCATGGCGCTGAAATACGGACTCAGCTTCATCGCAACGGGAATGGACACCGCCTGCTTGACGCGGGTGAGGTCGTCGATGTAAATGCGCTCGATTTCCTGCGCGGTGTAGTTCTTGTTGGTGGGGATGTAGTACACGTTGAGTTCGAGACCATCGGCGCCTGCCTGCTCGATCTTCTTGGCGTACTCCAGCCAGCCGCCGGCGGAAACGCCGTTGAGACTGCCGATGATGGGAATGGCGGTTTGCTCTTTGGCTTGACGGATGTGCTCGAGATACTCGTCCGGGCCGAGGTTGAAGTCCTCGGTGGCGGGGAAGTAGCTCATGGCTTCCTGATAGCTCTCGGCGCCCTGCATGAGAAAATGGTCGAGTTCGCGCTGCTCGTGGGTGATCTGCTCTTCGAAGAGCGAATACATCACGATGGCGGAGGCACCGGCATCTTCCATGCGCTTGATTGTGCCGAGATCTTTGGACATCGGACTTGCCGACGGAACGATCGGGTTCTTCAGTTGAAGACCCATGTACGTGGTTGTGAGATCCATGCGTCTATCCTCGTGTGTTCTGTTGCTGTCGTAATGGCTTGTGTGCGTGGCGGGAGGGGGGAACGCTGGGTTCCCCCCGTGCCGTCGACACTATGCCTGTTCCGTCGCTTCCGCCGTTGCGGGGGCGTTGATGGTATCGTAGAGTTTCTCGAGATGCGAGAAGTACTGGTAGCGCTTGGTCACCTCTTCCTGCGCGATGGCGGCGAGGCGGTTCGCTTCGTCGGGCTTGCTCTTGAAGAGCATGCTGAAACGCGTCTCGGTGGAGATGAACTCCTTGACCGGAATCTTCGGTGCCTTCGAATCCAGTTTGAAGGGATTCTTTCCTTCACGCGCGAGCACGGGATTGAAGCGGTACAGCGGCCACATGCCCGAATCCACCAGCGCTTTCTGATGCTCCATGCCCTTGGACATGTCGATACCGTGCGCGATGCAGTGGCTGTAAGCGATGATAAGGGACGGTCCGTCGTACGCCTCGGCCTCGAGGAAGGCGCGCAAGGTCTGCGTGTCGTTCGAGCCCATGGCCACGGAGGCGACATACACATTGCCGTAGCTCATGGCGATCAGGCCCAAATCCTTCTTGCCGATGGGCTTGCCACCCGCGGCGAACTTCGCCACCGCGCCGAGAGGCGTGGCCTTGGACATCTGTCCGCCAGTGTTGGAGTACACCTCGGTGTCCATCACCAGCACGTTCACGTTCTTGCCCGAGGCCAGCACGTGGTCCAGTCCTCCGAAGCCGATGTCGTAGGCCCATCCGTCACCGCCCATGATCCACACGCTGCGGCGGATCAGGTAATCGGCCACGGACATGAGGCGGGTGGCTTCGGGAGCGGTCATCGAACGGAGCTTCTCCTTCAACGCCTGCACGCGCTCGCGCTGCTGGCTGATGCCGAGTTCGCTCGTCTGGTCCGCTTCCAGGATTCCACGCACCAGATCCTCACCGATTTCGCCGGCGAGATGCATGATCATTTCCTTGGCGAATTGCTCCTGCTTGTCGAGAGTGAGACGGAAGCCGAAACCGAATTCCGCATTGTCCTCGAACAGCGAGTTGGACCAGGCCGGACCGCGTCCGTCCTTGTTCACCGTCCACGGCGTCGTCGGAAGGTTGCCGCCGTAGATCGAAGAGCAGCCCGTGGCATTGGCCACGATCATGCGGTCGCCAAAGAGCTGGCTGGCCAACTTCACATACGGCGTTTCGCCGCAACCCGAGCAGGCGCCGGAGAATTCAAACAGCGGCTGCAGCAACTGCGAGCCCTGGATGGTGTTGAGCTTCACCTTGGTGCGGTCGTACTCGGGCAGATTCAGGAAGAAGTCCCAGTTCTCGCGTTCCTGTTCGCGAATCGGAATCTGCGGCACCATGTTGATGGCCTTCAGACGCACTTCCGACTTGTTCTTGGCCGGACACACCTCGACGCACAGCGCGCAACCGGTGCAATCCTCGGGCGCGACCTGAATCGTGTACTTCAGGCCCTCGTACTCCTTACCACGCGCATCGCAGGACTTGAAGGTGGACGGCGCAGCGGCCAATTCCTTCTCGTCGTAGACTTTGATGCGGATGGTGGCATGCGGACACACCATGGCGCATTTGCCGCATTGGATGCAGGTCACTTCATCCCAGGCGGGGATTTCCAGAGCGATGTTGCGTTTCTCCCACATGGTCGTACCAGTGGGGAAGGTACCATCCACCGGGAACGCGCTCACGGGCAAATCGTCGCCATGTCCGGCGATGATTTTCGCGGTGACGTCGCGCACGAAATCCGGCGCCTTCTCGGACACGGTCGGGGGCAGCTCGATCTTGCTGCTGGCCACCGCGGGCACGGGGACTTCGTGGAGATTGGCAAGAGTTTGATCCACAGCGTTGTAGTTCATCTGCACGATCTTGTCGCCCTTGCCGCCGTAGGTCTTCTTGATCGACGTCTTGATCTTCGCGATCGCATCGTCCTTGGGCAGAATGCCGGAGATGGCGAAGAAGCAGGTCTGCATGATGGTGTTCACGCGGGCGCCCATGCCAGTGGCCTCGGCCACGGAATAGCCGTCGATGATGTAGAACTTCAGCTTTTTGTCGATGATCACCTGCTGCACGGCGCGGGGCATCTTGTCCCACACCTCGTCCATACCGTAGGGACTGTTGAGCAGGAACACGCCGCCCTCGACGATGCGCGAGAGCATGTCGTATTTCTCAAGGAAGGTGAACTGATGGCAAGCCACGAAATTCGCCGTCTCGATTAGATAGGTCGATCGAATGGGACGCGGACCGAAGCGCAGGTGGGACGTGGTGATCGAGCCCGATTTCTTCGAATCGTACACGAAATATCCCTGTGCGCTGAAGTCGGTTTCTTCACCAATGATCTTGATGGAGTTCTTGTTCGCACCCACCGTGCCGTCGGCACCCAGGCCGTAGAACATGCCACGGAACACATCGTCCGGTTCCACGCGCCAGTTCGGATCGTAGTCCAGACTGCTGTTGGTCACGTCGTCCTTGATACCCACGGTGAAGTGGTTCTTCGGCGTGGGCGCGGACAGGTTGTCGAACACGGACTTGACCATGGTCGGGGTGAATTCCTTCGACGAAAGTCCATAGCGGCCGCCCACCACTTTCGGGAAGCTGCCCATGGGCAAGGTGCCTTCGCTCATCGCTTCCGCGAGCGCGGTGATCACGTCCTGATACAGCGGTTCGCCGGCCGCACCCGGCTCCTTGGTGCGATCCAGCACGGCGATGGATTTGGTGCTCGCGGGCAGGGCGTTGATGAAATGCTTGACCGAGAAGGGGCGGAACAGACGAACCTTGAGCAAACCTATCTTCTCGCCCTGCTCGAGCAACTTCTCCACGGTTTCCTCGGCGGCGCCGCAACCGGATCCCATCATCACAATCACGCGCTCGGCATCGGCCGCGCCGACATAGTCGAAGAGATTGTACTGACGGCCCACGATTTTCGCGAAGCGGTCCATCGCATCCTGCACGTGATCCGGACAGGCGGCGTAGAACGGATTCACCGTCTCGCGCGCCTGGAAAAACACGTCGGGATTTTGCGCCGTGCCACGGAGCACAGGCTTCTCCGGACTGAGAGCGCGACGACGGTGTTCGGCGATCAACTCGTCGGGAAGCATCGCATGCATGTCCTCGTCGGTCAATTCTTCGATTTTCATCACTTCATGCGAAATGCGGAAACCATCGAAGAAATGCACGAAAGGCACGCGGGCGTGCAAGGTGGCGGACTGTGCGATCAGAGCGGTATCCATCACCTCCTGCACGGAGTTGGACGCCAGAAGGGCGAAGCCCGTCTGCCGCACGGCCATGATGTCGCTGTGGTCGCCGAAAATGGACAGCGCGTGCGCGGCCACCGTACGTGCCGACACGTGGAACACGGTGGACGTGAGTTCGCCGGCGATTTTGTACATGTTGGGAATCATCAGCAGCAGACCCTGCGACGCGGTGAACGTCGTGGTCAGGGATCCGGTCTGCAGGGCGCCATGCACGGCACCCGACGCGCCTCCCTCACTCTGCAGCTCCGCAACCACGGGCACGGTGCCCCAGATGTTGCGTTGCCCCACGGCCGACCAGGCGTCGGCCCATTCGCCCATGTTCGAGCTCGGGGTGATCGGGTAAATGGCGCATACTTCATTCGTTTTGTGAGCGACGAAAGCGGCGGCTTCGTTGCCGTCGATCATCACTTTGTTCCGATTGCTCATACGGTACCTCAGTGTATCAGGTCAGTGTGACATCCATGTCGAAATGCAGGGCGTTTTTGCCGGCAGGCAGTGAGAAACGCACGGTTGTTGGCGTCGGAGGGGAAAGGTCGGGATGCGAATGCTGCTCATCCTTTCTGTTCGTCGGGCGAACGCTTGGCCCGCGATGGCGGGCGGTAGGGCTTCATCCCTGGCAGGGATGCAACCCCGCGTGCCGCGTGGACTGTCCGTGTGGCGAAACCGCGGCTTGTCTGCTTCCATCGCGCGAAGGTGCTTGGTGTTCTGCGGATATACGGATAGCACAGTCCAGTACCGAAAGTACGGGATTTCCCGATGAGAAAAAAACGCCGCCGTTTCATTATTCAACACAAGACAGAAATTCGCCCAAAATGCCACGTTTTCCACGCCCTCGCCGAGAAAAATTCTTGCCATTGGCAAGGATATCCACTCCCTCCTGCCTGCCCGGGTCAGCCCCGCTCATTTTCTCGCGTTTCGCAACGTGGAAAACGCAACGAGGACACCGCTCGCACAGTGTCCTCGCCGCGGATGTCCACCGCCGAATGTCGCGTCAACGTTCACGCCGCTCGCGCAGACGCTTGCCGAATTCGCGCATGCGCTCGCCGCGTTGCTCGTTCCATTTCGCGCGTTGCTCGGGGGTGAGAATCTTCATCGCTTCGGCGCGCATGTCGAACAAGGTCAGACGCATGCGCTGTTCGATGTCGGCCATGTCCTTGCCCGCTTTTTCGTACGCGGCGCGGTCGGGATTGTCGGTATCCATGATGTCGCGCAGTTCGAGGCGCTTTTTCTGCATGTCCGCCTTCAGATCGATGAGTTGTGTGCGATAGGGTTTGACCGCGCTTTTCAATGCGGACTTCTGTTCAGCGCTCAGGTTCAATTTTTCGATGCCCGGCATCCCGCCGCGGTCTCCGCGTCCTTCCGGCTGTGCCAGCGCCGTACCCGAGAGCAACAGCGCGGCGAGAAGGGTGAGAAGTATTCTGTTCATGATGTCGTTCCTTGTCTGTCGAGTGGGGATGTGATAGTTTTGCGGGTAGGACACGGTGCGCGCGCGGGCGGTTTAACCACGGGCGTGATACCGGGACTTCTCCATCTTGCAGCAATCGCATTTGTGACAGCATCCACCCCTCGGAATCCTTCCGAAGCACAACGTCCCCGATCCGTTTTCACGCTCGTCCTCGTGCTGGCCTTGCTCGCGGCGGGCCTGTACGGTTACACGCAGTACCTCGTGGTGTATCGCGTGGAAGTGGAGGTGCTTCCGCCTGTGCTCGCGGCGGAAGCCGAGGCGGAAGCCACTATCCATGCCTATGGCGTCGGGCGTGCGGGAGCGCGCGTCCCATGGTCCACGCGCGCCATTCGTTGCGAACTGCTGCAGGGCGCGGCACTGGTCGAACTGCGCTACGCAGCCGATAGCAGCGCGGTGACGATCGTCTCCCGGGGCGATCCGGGTGTGGTGGAATTGCGCGTGTTCGCCCGCGACTGGCCATTCCCACTATTCGTTT
The DNA here is from genome assembly GCA_035362335.1 of Bacteroidota bacterium. Lineage (GTDB taxonomy): Bacteria > Bacteroidota > Ignavibacteria > SZUA-365 > SZUA-365 > JAOSJT01. The sequence continues at coordinate 124,714 of DAOSDL010000004.1, read as the reverse complement.
CCCTTTCCATTGAACCATCACTCGCGATGCTCGCCATCGCAACAAGGACGCCACGCACATCATGAATACCATTTCCATCATTTTCACCGGCGGCACCATTTCCATGACCATCGATCCTGCCACCGGCGGTGCGGTGCCGTCGCTGACAGGAGATCAGATCCTTGGTCGCATGCACGATGTGCATTCGCTTGCCCGCATGGATTGCATCGAGTATGGCAAATTCCCCGGGCCGCATGTCACCCCCGCCATGATGCTGGAGATCGCTCAACTCGCGCAGCGCGAGGCCGCGCGCGATGAAGTGCTCGGCGTGATCATCACCCACGGAACGGACACGCTCGAGGAAACCGCCTATTTCCTCGACCTGCTGCTCGATACGGAAAAACCGGTGGTGCTGGTCGGGTCCATGAATCACAGTGAGGACCCGGACTGGGATGGTCCCGCCAATATCCGCGATGCGGTGAATACCATTCTCTCGGGTCAGTTCAAAGGTCTCGGGGTGCTGACCTGCCTCAGCGGGGAAATCAACGCCGCCAGCGAGGTCACGAAAACGCACACGTTGCAGCGCGACACCTTCATGAGTTTTGATTTCGGACCTTTGGGCCGCATGTTCGAAGGCCGACCGGTGTTTCTCCGCAAGCCGTTCATCCATGAACGCATCGGCTGGGTCACGCCGGTCGAACCCGTACACATTCTCAAATGCTACGCTGGCATGGATATCACACCCTTTCTCACCTGTGTGCAGCATCACGTGCAAGGACTCGTCGTGGAAGCCATGGGCACGGGCAATGTACCGCCGCGGGCGTACGATGGCATACTCGAGGTACTTGCCGCCGGTATTCCCGTTGTGCTCGTTTCCCGCTGTCCACGCGGCAGCACCGACGATGTATACGGCTACTATGGTGCCGGTCGCAACCTGCACGAGGCGGGCGTGCTGTTCGCGCGCTACCTCAACGGACAGAAGGCCCGCATTAAACTGATGCTGGCCATGGGACTCACGCGCGACCGCGCCGAATTGGAGCATCTGTTCGCGTCCTGAATAGCCGTGGCAGCGATGGGGAATTCAGCGTGACGGGGCGCTTTTCTGCCTTGTACGGAACGGGATAAGGAAGTACTCTATGCGGCAACGTACGTTTCGCGGGAGTCGGAACGCACGGAATTCAACAAAGGAAGATCGCTACACACCTCGCGCGACGACTTCACACACAACTGCGTCCAGCAATGCATGTGTGAGAGAAAAAACAGGGAGTTGCCACGAGAGTTTCACGGAGGCGTGGCGGTCGCACGTCGCACACCACTGTTCACCAACGTCGGGGAGACGTCATGTCAGAACATGCATTGCCGGTATACCTCGGAACGGGCAGGGTCGGCCGTCACGAGGGCGCTCATCACCTTGCCACGATTGCTGTAGCCGTCGAGGAGTTTGCAGAATTCGCTGCTCTTCGCTTCCAACCACATCGTCAGAAGCAGCGATCGCGCGGATGTGCGGTTGAGGATTTCCACGAGGTCTTCAAGCGCCCGGGAGATGGCTTTTTGCGCGAGGTCCTTGTCCGTCTCGATGAAATCCAGACCCTCGTAGTAGTACCAGTACAGCGAGGAACGGAAATTCTCGTACTGCGCATTGAGCAACTCCGCGATGAAATTCAGCCGACTGTACTGATTGCTCTGCCCACGCCACTCCTGCGCCTGCCGTCCGGTTTGGCTGCGCTGCGCGACGTTGAGCGCCTTCTGGTAGTACGGGGATCCTTGCAGGGGCTCGTAGCTGTCGAAATCAATGCCGAGAATGAGGTAGATGTAGAAGTCGATAAAGCTGACGATCTCGTTGTACTGGTATTCATCGTGCACGAACGGCGTGCCTTTGATGTAATTGAACGACCACTTCGGATCCATGATGCGCAGAATCAGCGAGGTGGCCTGCGTGGGCCGGCCGTCTTTCCACGTGCGGCGTTGCGCATCCACCACCACCTGTGCGGAGAACTCCCCGCCATCGGTGCCGGAAATGAAATTGATGCTCATGCGCACGGGGATGCGGTCGCCGTAGAACTCGACATCCGTCCAACGATGGTCGTTGACATAGTCCATCAAGCGCTGTCGGAATTCCGACAGATAATCCTTTTGCGAGGGAGACAGGGCATCCATCGTCACCTCGGCGGTGAAGTCGATTTCCTGCGCGGTGGAGCGCACGGCGGAGAGCAACAACACGGCGACGATGAGAGAGCGAACGGTCATGGCAGAGTTCCGTACGGTGGTGGACATCAAGCCATCAAGATAGAGAAAAGGGCATGCTGGGGCAAGGCAGTATCGGTGCTCCTTCTGCTGCTTGCCACGGCCGGTATGGCGTTCGCCGCAGGCGATCTGCCGGAGCGCGGCGCGCGCTCAGCGGCGATGGGCGGAGGCGGTGTGGCAGTGGGTGGCGACGCCTGGCTGGCACTGCGCAATCCGGCGTTGCTCGCGGGCAGTACGGCAATGGCAGCCGTGAGCAGTACACCGTGGCGCTACGGCTTTACCGAACTTTCCAGCTCCGCCGCCGCGTGGACGCATACTTTCGCTTTCTGCGGTGCCGCGCTCACACTCACGCGGTCGGGATCGCCGCTGTACCGCGAAACGGAAGCCGCGGTCAGTGCCGGAACAGCGTTCGGAGCTGGTCTTGCCATCGGCATGAGTGCCCGCATGTTGAATGTCGCCATCGAGCGTTACGGCGCCACCACCGTGCCCATGGTGGATGTGGGAGCGACGGCGGACGCGCTACCGTCGTTGACCTTCGGTATACGTGCAAGCAATGTCACGCTGTCGTCTCTGGGCGGTGTGGTACGCGACCGTCTACCGTCATTGATGCATCTGGGAGCGGCGTGGAGAGCGGATTCCACTGTGCTGTTGCTCGTCGACGTGGAAAAGGATCCGCGTTGGCCCGTGCTGGTGCGCGTGGGCGGCGAAGTTCAGGTTGGGGAAGCGCTGCTGTTTCGTGCGGGCAGTACGCTCGCCCCGTGGACCGCCAGTGGGGGATTCGCCATACGCTGGCAACGCTTCATTGTGGAGTACGCCTGTCAGTGGCATCCGGATCTCGGAGCGACACATACCTTCGGCATTGGGTTTCATCCATGAAGCGCGTATTTTTCCAGACGCGCCGCGCCAGGATATGCATTCACCACAGAGGAACGCCATGACATTCACCAATCTGCTCTACGAAGTTCGCGACGGTGTTGCTGTCATCACCGTCAATCGACCGGACAAACTCAACGCGCTCAACCACGACACCTTGCGCGAGTTGCGCGAAGCAGTGCTCGCCGCGGAAAGTGACGTGAACGTGGATGTACTCGTGTTGACCGGCGCAGGGGAGAAGGCCTTCGTGGCCGGGGCGGATATCAAGGAACTCTCGGCGCAGCGCGCGGTGTCGGGGCAGGAATTCGCGCTCTACGGACAGGAAGTGTTTCAGCGCATCGAGTCCTGTACAAAGCCGGTGATCGCCGCTGTGAACGGCTTCGCGCTGGGCGGGGGATGCGAATTGTGCCTGGTATGCCATATTCGCATCGCGTCGCGCAATGCGCGTTTCGGACAGCCCGAGGTCAATCTCGGCGTTATTCCGGGGTACGGCGGGACGCAGCGCCTGCCGCGTATCGTGGGCATCGGTCGTGCAACGGAACTGATACTCACTGGTGAACTGATCGATGCGGAGGAGGCGTGGCGCATCGGTCTTGCCAACAAACTGGTGGACGCGGGCGAAGCGTTGCCAAGCGCACTCGCCATGGCGGCCGTTATTCGTTCGAAGGGGCAGCCCGCCGTGCGTCTTGCGCTGCACGCCTTGCGCTGCGTACCCCAGATGGGGCTGCGTGAGGGCATTTCCGCCGAAGCCGCACTATTCGGCATAGCATGTGGAACCGAGGATTTCATCGAAGGCACCAACGCTTTTCTCGAAAAACGTCGCCCGTCGTTTTCAGGAAAATAAATGTACGAGGATTATGGCGACGGCGACGAGTATCGTCACGCGTCGTTTGTCGAAACCGAACGCCCGGACCGGGGCATACGCATTCGTCTGTGGATAGCGGGTGTGCTTGCGGCATTGATCGTTCTGCTGTTTGTAGCCGAGCGTTTTGTGACCTTGGTGCAACCCAATCTCGATCGCATGCAGGCGCGCCGCGATCTGGCCTCCGTCGACAGGCTGGAGGAGGACGTGGAGCGCGTGCTCGACAGCTACGGCATCCTTCCCGATTGGATACGCCGGCGCGAGGTGCATCTCGACGATGCCGGTCATGTGCGTGACGTGTGGATTGTCAGTGTACCGCGAGACGTTCCGATGGCCTCGCTGAATCTTGACCTTAAAACGCTGGTCGAGGAGTACAGCGGGCGGTCCTTCGCCATCGAGAATGCCAAAGAGGCGCAAATCGCCGTGCATATCAAATTTCGCGGCAGCATACGCTATTCCCTCGTGTTCACCCCCACGTCCGAGATCAGCAGGCAGGGTGGCAGTATCGCACTGCTGGTCGACGGACTCACGGACGCTTCCCAATCGGACATCGATGCCTTCATACAGACGCAGGAACCGATTGCCTGCATCATCGAACCACACAAGGACAATGTGTCGCTGCATACGCAGTTGCGTGCGGCGGGGAAGGCCGTGGTGCTGCATCTGCATTTCAAACCCCTGGCCGATGAGGAGTCGCGCTACGAATTGGCTGAGAGCATGACTGAGGCGGACATTCTCAAACATGTGCGATCCATCGCCCGGAACTTTCCCGGCAGCAGCGCCTACTATCTGACGAGCGAACGCGCTCCGGGCATGGCCATGCGGCTTGTGGACAAGGAGCTGGCATCGAAGGGACTGCGAAAACTGGAGAGCGCGATGATCACCTACATTGATCGGGGCTCGGGCGAGAGCGTCATGAGTACGCGCATGAACGATCTCGCGGCCCTTTCGGCACGCGAGGGTGTGAGCGTGGGTGTGGTGGAATTGCGGGAGAATGTGGTCGGATTTCTCCAAGCGGAGATTTCACGCTTGCGAAAAAAAGGCTTCAATTTCATCCCGCTCGACCAGCGGGTACTGAAGTGATGCACCCAGCATTTCGGGCATTGCGCATCGTACCTGCCGTGGTGTACATTTCAGGATTGTCGACACATCGAGGTTCGTGTGATTTATAGAATCGTCTTCTCCACGCTCACCGTTTTTGTTTTCTCCACCGTTGGACTGTCCGCGCAGTACGTCACAGACGCCATTGCGCCGCGATCGCCGCAATTGGCGCAGGGTGAGTCCGCGCCGATCCATCCCGCCGCGATGGGTGCCGCAGTGGCGGGGGAGAGCGAGGCCAAGTCCGGCTTTCTCGGCGTGCTGTATTCGATGGTTTTGCCTGGTATGGGCGAGATGTACGCGGGCCGCATGGACCGCGGCATGTATCCCTTGATCACCGAGGCCGGGTTGTGGCTTGGCCTGATCGGGGTGAACACGTACGGAAGCTGGGTGCGCGACGATGCGCGAACCTTTGCCCGCCAGCACGCGGGCGTGGATCCCGCCGGCAAGGAGGACGAATTCTGGGTACACATAGAGAATTACCGCGATCTGCACGACTACAACAATCAGCGTTTGATCGAACGGCGGCTCGACGAGCTGTACCCTGACGAACCTTCGTTCCAATGGCAGTGGGACAGCGAAAGCAGCAGGAAGTACTACAAGGATCGCCGCATTCTCTCGGATGAGATGTCCAACGCGGTGTCGTTCTTCGTGTTGGGCATGGTGGCGAATCGCATCTGGAGTGCGATACAGGCCGGAGTGTTCGTGCGTCGCCACAATGCCACGTTGGAACAGCGCGCTGCCTTGCTGCCGTCGATGCGTTCGTCCCTGGTACATCGAATGGGAAGGGTGGACGAACTGCGTTTCACCTTCACTTGGTGAATTACCGCCTGAAATTCCATCGATAGCGGCCTGGATTTCACATCACATTCGGCCCGGTGCCGCCCGTGTGAGTGATCAGGTATGCGGAAATGCCCTTTGGGCTGCTCCGCCGGGAGAATACAGCGAGCGGGTTTTCCCGCAGTTCCGACCGGAGGCCGTGGGGAGATATCGTGCTCGTCCGCGAGCGCAACACGGTGATCCATCGATCAGATAACCAAGGTGCGGTCAGATTGCCTGGCGGAGGTGGATTCATGAATCACCCTTCCATCACCCTGCGGATAGAAGGTGGATTCATGAATCACCCTGCGGCTCTTCGTTTGCATTGGCTTACCGTGCTGCTTCCCCATTAGCGTGTAGTCCTGTTCCGGCGTTTCGTCCCTCCTACGCTACCCCCGAATAAATTTCACGAATTCTCCCCTCGGCTCTTGCTTTTTCTGCAACAATCGAACAAGTTGTTCGTAAATCTGACTTGTTGGTCAACGACCCGACTCATTGGTCATATTGGGAACCGGATGGTTCTACAGGAATGTTACCAAACCATGAACCAGGAAACGCAGAAACTCAGCAGAAAAGAACGCGAGCGCCTCTTCAAACGGCAGGAAATCGTGAACGCGGCGCGCGTTGTGTTTGCCGCGTGCGGCTTCGACGCCGCCACCCTGGATGAAATCGCGGAGCGCGCGGAATTCGGGAAGGGCACGTTGTACAACTACTTCCAGAACAAGGAGGAGTTGTTCGAGTCGGTCATCGCCGACATTTTCGACGAATTCGTGGGCATCGCCGTGGCCACATGCACGAATCCGGCCCTGTCGCTCAAGGAGAGCTACATCAATTTCGCCCGACAATTACTCGATCATTTGTTCAACAACATGGGCATGTACAACCTGCTCATGAGGGAAATGCATCGCATGGATCGCCACTCGCATCTCGCGATGCTGTTCCCGAATCTGCTGATGGTGATCGAGGAGCCGCTGCAGCGCGCGGTGAAGAATGGCGAGATCGGCGAGGTGCCAACGACGCAGATGGGATTTCTCTACGTCACGAGCATTTTCTCCCTGTTCAATTCCTCACTGCACCTCCAGAAAGGATTCGTGTGCGTCAACGGGGTTCCCCAGTTGACGATGGGTGAGGAGGAAATCGAGGCGAGCATCGCGCACTGCATTCGTATGATCGATATCGCCTTTTTCAACGGGGTACTCAATCATCGCCCCGCCACCGAGAACGAAAAGCAATGAAACACATTATCCATCATTCCACGGGACAACTCATGAACCTTCGACGTGTCGTCACGACGCTCGTGTTCGCAGTCCTCGCATCGTCGGTCGCCAGTGCGCAAAGCAGGACACTGACGCTCGACGAGGCGATACGAATCGCGGTGGACAAGAACCGCGAGTTGGAGATCGCCCGCCTCGAAACCGAGAAGGCCAATTATCAGGTCCGGGAGGCGGTTGGAACCGCGCTGCCGAGTCTGACGCTGTCCGGCACCTACACCCGCGCCTTGAAGAAGCCGGTGTTCTTTCTTCCGGACTTCCAGAATCCCGGCAGCGGACGCATCATGCCGATCGAAATCGGCTCCGACAATTCCTATCAGTTCGGCTTCACCGCCTCGCAGGTGCTGTTCAACGCCGCCGTGTTCACGGGAGTGGGCACCGCGAAAATCTATCAGCAGGCGTCGCGTCATCTCTATCGCGACACCTACAACAAGACGGTCAGCGATGTCAAGCGCGCTTTTTACGGAGTGCTGTTCACCAAGGATGTGCACGCCATGGTGAAGGCGAGTCTGGACAATGCGGAAAAAAACCTTCGCAACGTGCGGCTTTTTTTCGATCAGGGGATTGTGTCCGAGTATGATCTCATTCGCGCCCGCGTGCAGACCGAGAACGTTCGACCCTCGGTGATCGAAGCGGAACGCAACGTGAGTCTGGCCACGAACGGACTGAAAATGCTGCTTGGCATTTCACCGGCGGAGGACGTCACATTGGTCGGCGACCTTCACTACGACGCGATGGATCCCGGCATCATACAGGGCGCCGAGCAAACCGTGATCGAGCGCAACGAGGGACTGCGCGCGCTGGAACAGTCCATGCGCGTCAACGAGCAACTGGTTTCGATTTACCGCTCCGAATCGTTGCCCACGCTCGCCGCCTTTGGCGATTATCAGTGGCAGGCGCAAAACGAGCATCTCGGCCGCATTTCCACCAACGACTTTGTTCGCTCCTCGCAGGTGGGTCTGTCGCTCAATCTCAATCTCTTCAATGGACTGCAGACCAGCGCGCGTGTGGATCAGGCCAAGGTCGATTTCATGAAATCGCAGGAGCAGTTCAATGCGGCGAAGGATGCGATGGTCACGAATATCCAGAACATCCGTTTCCGCATCGAGGAGGCGCGCAAGCGCATCGAGGCGCAGGGCAGCAATGTGGAGCAGGCCGAGAAAGGCTACGCCATCGCGACCACGCGCTATCAGGACGGCTCCGGTACGCAACTCGAAGTCAACGACGCCGATGTGGCGTTGATGCGCGCGCGAGTGAACAAAGCGCAGGCCATGTACGATTACCTTGTCGCTCGGGCGGATCTGGAGCAGGCCCTGAGCATGCATCAAGAATAGCAAACGAATCAGCCACCATACTCAGAGAATATCAATGAATCGTCGCATGCTTCCCCTGCTCCTCGTCGTGGCCCTGCCCTTGCTGGGACTGGTCGCGGCTTGTGGAGAGAATTCCGCCGGATCGGCAAAATCCGAAACCAACGAGCGCACCGTCGATGCGGTGACCATTCAGGTCATGGACATCACTCCGGGTGATTTCTCGGAAACCCTTCAATTGACGGGCACCATCGCCAGCTTCGAGGATGTGAAAGTACCGGCCGACGAGGGCGGTCGCGTGCTGCGCTGGCTCGTGCCCCGCGGTGCCAATGTCCGCGTCGGACAAGTGCTGGTGCAGCTCGACAGCGCCTTGCTCCGCACAGCGTATGATGCGGCGCTCGCGCAATACAACATCGCGCAAACGAATTTCGAGAAACAGAAACGCGTCTATGAGCAGCAGGGTATTTCCGAGTTGCAACTCAAAACCCTGGAATACCAGCGCGACGCGGCCAAGGCGGGCATGGAAATGAGCCGCGAACGCCTCGAACGCACGCGTGTGAAAAGCCCGATCAACGGAACGCTCAACATCCGTTATGTCGAAGCGGGGGAAATGATCGGTCCCGGTGCGCCCGTCGCGCACGTGGTAAACAACGGCCGTCTGAAAATCGAAGCGGGCGTGCCCGAGCGCTACGCCGGTGGCTTCAAGGTGGGTGACAAGGTGCGTTTCACGGTGGACGCGTTCCCCGGCGAGCAATTCTCCGGCAGCGTGTCCTTTGTCGGTGCCGCGGTTGCGAAAGACAATCGTACCATCCCCATCGAAGTTCTCGTCAGTGGCGGCGGCAAGCTCAAGCCCGATATGATCGCCGCCATGAGCATCACGCTTTCGGCGAAATCCGGCGTGATCAGCATTCCCGACGACTACATTGTCAAAAAGGATATCGATCAATTTGTCGCCTACGTCATGGAGAATGGCTCGGCCCGCGAGCGTGTGCTCGAGCTGGGAAGTTCGAGCAAAGGCATCGTGGTGGTTCGCAACGGTCTCGCTGCGGGCGACAAACTGATCACCCTCGGCGTGCAGAACGTGGCCGACGGGCAACCCGTGAAGGTCAAAAACTGACCCCGTCACGAGGAAAAGGACTCTGCTTATGAAAATCTGGAATCTTGCCGTCGACAATCGCGTCGCGGTGTACATTCTCATTCTGATCATCGCGGTGGTCGGCCTGCAATCGTACACGAGCATGCCGCGCGAAGCCGCGCCCGACATCACCATCCCGTATGTGATCGTTTCCGTGCCCTACATCGGCGTGAATCCCACGGACATGGAAGGCCTGATCACGCAGCCGCTGGAGAAGGAGTTCAAGACGCTCAAGGACGTCAAGCAGATCAGCTCGTCGTCCAAGGAAGGCCTCGCCACCATCTTCATCGAATTTGAAACCGGTGTGGACGTGGACGAAGCCCTGCGGCGCGTGCGCGACAAGGTCAACAGCACGCGCCCCAATTTGCCGAACGACATCCTCGAACCCATCGTGTCCGAGATCAACTTCTCCGAATTCCCCATCATGTACGTCAACGTCGGCGGGCCCGTCGGCCTGCCGCGCCTGAAGGCCATCGCCAAGGAACTGCAGGACAAGGTGGAAGCCGTGCCGGGTGTGCTGAGCGCGGACATCACGGGCGCTCTCGAACCGGAAGTGAAGATCAACTGCGACGTCAACCGCCTGAAGGGTTACGATATCAGCTTCAGCGATGTGACCGAAGCCATCTCCGGTCAGCATATCACCGTTCCCGGTGGTTCTCTCGACAACGGCAGCACCGAGTTCACCGTCCGCATACCGGGCGAGTACAAGGATCCCAAGCCCATCGAGGACATTGTCGTCAAAATGCGCAACGGCCTGCCGATTTACATTCGCGACGTGGCCGACGTGCAGTTCTCTTTCGAGGATCGCGCCTCCTTCGCCCGTTTGAACGACGAGCAGGTGGTGACGCTCGCCGTGAAGAAGCGTGCGGGCGAGAACCTCGTCCGTATCGCGAAGGAAGTGAAGGACATCGTAAAGAAGCATGAGAAGAAACTCGCGGCCGGCGTGGATCTCGCCGTTACCAACGACATGTCCATCATGATCGAGGAGCGGGTCTACGAGTTGGAGAACAGCATTATGACGGGCATGTTCCTGGTCATCATCGTGCTGTTCATGTTCTTCGGCTTCAAGAACGCGGTGCTGATCAGCACGGCGATACCGTTGTCGATGTTCATGGGTTTCATCATCCTTTCCACCATGGGCGTGACGCTCAACTTCGTGGTGCTGTTCGCGCTGGTACTGGTGCTCGGCATCGTGGTGGACGACGCCATCGTGGTGATCGAGAACATTTACCGACACCAGCAGGAGTACGGCGAGGATTTGATCACAGCCGCCAAGAAGGCCACAAGCGAAGTGGCGGTTCCGGTGACCACGGCAACGCTCACCACCATCGCGGCATTTTTGCCATTGCTGTTCTGGCCGGGCATTGTGGGCGATTTCATGAGCTATTTGCCCATCACTCTCATCGCGACCATGCTTTCATCGCTGGTGGTGGCCTTCGTGATCAGCCCGGTGCAGGGTTCGAAGTTCATCAATTACCGCAAGGAGATCGCCAAGGCCAGGCAGGCGCTCGAGCATCCGAGCTGGTGGCGCAAATACAATCCGTTCACCCTCGCCTACCACTGGGTGGATGAAAAATTCTTCCCCGCCGCGCAGCACAATTACGTCAACGTGCTTCGTTGGGCTCTCGCCCACAAACGCACCACGCTGTTCGGATCCTTCGGTCTGCTTTTTCTCGTGCTCATCGTGTTCGGCATGTTCAACAAGGGTGTGGAGTTCTTCCCGAGCACGCAGCCCACGAACGTGACCATGCAAATCAGCACACCGCCGGGAACTCCGTTGGAAGTAACCGACGCCGCCGTACGCATTGTCGAGCGCAATGTCAAGACGATCAAGGGTTACGACGACATGGAGTTCCGCGTGACCAGCGTGGGAGCATCCAACAATCCCTTCGATTTCGGTGGCTCGAGCATTTCGAACAAGGCGAACTATGCGGTGAATTTCTATGAGAAAAAGGACCGCAAGCAGAGCAGCTTCGTCACGCTCGAGGAAATGCGCGCCATTTCCAAGGATATTCCCGGCGCGGATGTCACCGTCGAGGCCGAGCGGATGGGCCCGCCCGTGGGCAAGGCGGTGAGTATCGAAATCGCCGGCGAGGATTACACGCAACTGCGCGCACTGAGCGAACGGGTGATGAACCGTATCGGGAAGACGCCGGGCCTCGTGGACCTCGAGGACGACTACAACGCGGGCAAGCCCGAAATACAGATTCTCGTGGATCGCGAGAAGGCCGCGTTGATGGAAATCTCCACCGCGCAGATCGGCGGTACGGTTCGCTCGGCGATCAACGGCACCGAAGCCGCGAAATTCCGTGTCGGTGAGGACGAATACAAAATCACCGTGCGGTTGAAAGAGGAGCAGCGCCGCTCGCTCGAAGACATCGAGAATCTGGACATCACCTTCATGAACCGTCGCGGGCAACTCGTGTCGGTTCCGCTCGGCACCGTCGCGCGGGTGGTGAAGAGCACCGGAGTGACCGACATCCGCCGCAAGGACTACAAGCGCGTGATCACCATCACGGGCGACGCGCAGGGACGTCTGGCGAACGATGTGTTGAAGGATGTGAAGACGAAGCTCGCGTCCTTCCCCATGCCCGATGGATACTCCATCAAGTTCTCGGGTGAGCAGGAGAAGCAGGAGGAGGCCGCCGGCTTCCTGATGAAGGCGCTGTTCGTCACCATCATGTTGATTTTCCTGCTGATGGTGGCCGAGTTCAATTCCATCAAGGTGCCCTTCGTGATCATGGTGTCGGTGCTGTTGTCGTTGATCGGCGTGCTGCTCGGTCTGTTGGTCACCGGCACACCGTTCGGCATCATCATGACGGGTGTGGGTGTGATCGCGCTGGCCGGTATCGTGGTGAAAAACGCCATCGTGCTTCTCGATTTCGCGAAGGAGAAAATGCGCGACGGCATGCCCATCGAGCAGGCGCTGCTCGAAGCCGGTCGTACGCGTCTGCGTCCGGTGATTCTCACCGCGGTGTCCACCGTTCTCGGCGTGGTGCCCCTTGCCACCGGTGTGGATATCGACTGGCGGCAGCTCACGCTGGTGATCGGAGCGGAGTCCAGCGACTTTTGGCGTCCGCTCGGCATCGCCATCATTTCCGGCCTCACCGTGTCGACCTTCCTGACGCTGGTGATTGTCCCCACGGTGTACGCGTATCTCGAGTTCGCCTCGGGCCGGATTGCGGGATTCGTCCGCCGTTTCTTTGGACGCTTTGCGATGAAAGCCGAACCCGCCAAGAACTGACCTCCGGCGGGTCCGCGAAACGCGCCGGCGGCGTGCCTTCGGGTACGTTCGCCGGCGTTTTCTTTTTCCCCGATTTCCTCTAACTTTCCCAACCATCCTGTCCTCAATCGAGTCGCCACATGACAGCACAACCGCACCTTCGCACCGCTCAGGAACATCCCGAACTCTCGTTGGATCAACTTCGCTGGTATTGCCCGCAGGACATCATCCCCGCCGAAACCACCGAACAGGTGGACCCTATCGAGGGCATCATCGGCCAGGACCGTGCGCTCAAGGCACTGAAACTCGGCGTGGAACTGCACAGCCCGGGGTACAACATCTTCGTGTGCGGGCTTTCCGGCACGGGCAAGGCCACGACCATCAAGACCATTCTCGAACGCATACAACCGCATCGCGGCGACACCACGCGCGACATGTGCTATGTGCACAACTTCGAGGACGCGGATCTTCCGTCCCTGCTGCTGTTCGAGCGGGGGAAGGGAACGGCCTTCCGTCGTGAGATGGCCGAGGCCATGCGCATGGTGCGCGAGCGCATTCCGGGCGTGTTCGAGGAAACAGAGTATCTGCGCAAGCGGCAATCCATTATCGATGAGTACAGCAGCAAGGAGGCGGAACTCTTCGCCACCTTTGAGAAACTGATCGAGCCCGACGGCTTCGTGCTGGGACGCGTGCAGGACGGGCAGGCTGTGCGGCCGGAAATTCTCGTGAAAATTCAGGATAAAGCCGTCCTGGTTTCGGATCTGCCCGCCGCGGTGGCGCAACAGACCATCGCCAAAGAAGATGCGCAGCGCCTGTCCGAGAAGTACCGCGAGCATCGCAACGCTCTGCAGGACGTGTTTCGCCTCGGGATGCAGCTCAGCCGTGATTATCAGCGCATGGTCGATGAGTTCGAGCGAGAAACCGGCGCCTTTTACCTGCAGGCCATTTTCTCCGACATCAAAGCGCAATTCGCGGATGAACCGGTGCAGCGGTATCTGAATGCCGCCATCGAGAGCATTCTCGACAGCATCGAGCTGTTCAAATCGCGCGAGGATGCCACCATCCCCACCGAGTTCGAGGTGAATCTTCTGCTCGACAACAGCACCACCAACGGCTGTCCCGTCATCATCGAAACGGCACCCACGTTCCGCAACATCTTCGGGACCATCGAGCGCAAACAGGATGAAAACGGATTCTGGTTCTCCGATTTCACCATGATCAAGGCGGGGGCCTTGCTACGTGCCGATGGTGGTTACCTCGTGCTCAACGCGGCGGATGCGCTCAGCGAACCCGGCGTGTGGCGCAACCTGCAGCGCGTGCTGCTTTATCGCAAGCTCGAAATCCAGAGCATCGAAATGTTCACGCAGCAATCCGTCACGGCCATGAAACCCGAGGCCATTGATGTGAATGTGACGGTGATTCTCATCGGCAACAACGAGATTTACAATGCGCTCGGGGCGTATGAGCGCGATTTCAAGAAAATCTTCAAGGTGAAAGCCGATTTCGATCACGAAATGCCCAATACGGATTTGGCTGTGCGGCAGTACACCGCGTTGGTGCGCAAACTCATCTCGGACGAGGGACTCAAGCATTTCGACAAACACGCCATCGCGGGCATTGTGGAATACGGCGCGCGGCTGGTGGAAAGCCGCAAGAAACTCACCACGCAGTTCAGCGAAATCGCCGACGTGGTGCGCGAGGCCAACTACTGGTGCATGCAAAACAGCAACCGCTACGTAACCGCCGCGCACATCGACAAGGCCATCGAGGAAACCTACAACCGTCATTCGCTTTACGAGGAAAAGCTCCAGGAACTCATCGACGACGAGGTGATTCTCATCGATGTGGAAGGCGAGCGTATCGGACAAATCAACGGTCTGGCGGTGTACGGCGGCGAGCGTTTCTCTTTTGGCAAACCCACGCGCATCACTGCCACGGTGAGTGCGGGCAAAGCCGGCATCATCAACATCGAACGCGAGGCGCGCATGAGCGGACGCACGCACGACAAGGGCATGCTCATTCTCTCCGGCTATCTGCGGGAGGAATTCGCCCAGCAGCGGCCGATGTCGCTCACAGCCAGCATCTCTTTCGAACAATCGTACAGCGGCATCGATGGCGACAGCGCCTCGTCCACCGAAATCTACGCGCTCTGTTCCGCACTCGCCGACGTGCCGATACGGCAGTCCATAGCGGTGACGGGTTCGGTGAATCAAAAGGGTGACGTGCAGCCTATCGGCGGTGTGAACGAAAAGATCGAGGGCTTTTTCGAAGTCTGCCGCCGCCGTGGTCTCACCGGCGCGCAGGGCGTGATCATCCCGCGACAGAACGTCGACAATCTCATGCTCCGTACCACGGTGGTGGATGCGGTACGCGAAGGACGCTTCCACATCTGGGCCATCGGCAGCATACGCGAGGGGCTGGAGTTGCTCACCGGTGTGGCCGTGGGTGAACGCGATGCCAACGGGGCCTATCCCGAAGACACGCTGTTCGGCCGCATCGAGCGTCGGCTGGCCGCGCTGTACGAGGTTTCGAAAAAGGACAAGAGCTGAAGACCGCGTTTTTTTCCTCCGGCGATTTCCGTACCTTGCGTGCATTCATCGGACATCGCCGCGTCGGGCGTGAAGCCCGACCCCGACCAGTGTGCGTTTTTCGAATCGCGGATCACTTTCACTGTGGAGGTACAATGAGAACAGTCGTCATTCTGGTGTTGCTTGCCCTTTGCTGCTCCATGCCGCTGCTGGCGCAGCAGGACAAACCCACCGACCAGCGCACCACCATTGTCGTGCAGAATGAACAGCCACCAAAGGATACGTTCTACAGCATCCGTGTGGGTGCGTGGTTCCCCGAGGGCTGGGAGGATTGGGACAAGGTCGAGAGCACGGGCGACGCGAAAGAGGAAATCGACCAGTCACAGGCGCTTGGCATCGACTTCCATTTCCGCAAAAATGTTGGTCATCCCATCTATGTCGACGTGGCCCTCGCCGGCTGGTACACTTCGTACAAGAGCAAACTCACCGACGTCAGCCGTGAGACGGTCAAGAACACCGATGCCTGGGTGGTGGTTATTCCTCTCACACTCGGCATTTCCGTGGCGCCGCTGCCCGACAATCCCTTCCAACCCTATGCCATGGCTGGCGCGGGTCTCTATACGGGCATCACGGGACGCGACCGACGCGTGTCCGAAACCAACGAACCGGTGACCGAGACGTATTTCCAATTCGGTTGGTTCGGTGGTGTGGGTGTGGATTTTCTGTTCTCGCCCAACTTCGGCATCTCCGTCGCCGCGAAATATCAGGCGATCGAATTTGAATTCGACAAAGTGGACTACACGCAGCAGGAGAACTTTACCGGTGTGCAGGTCATGGCCGGTGTGGTGATGCGCATCTGATCCTCGAACTTCAATAGTGTTTGTTACGACAATCCCCCGCATGGGGGATTGTTCGTTTCAGTCCGGATCGGCCCTCTGCTGCCGAATTCCATTGGCGGCCGTTGGCGAGGGAGCTGGTGGTGCAGGAATTGCTCCTTTGCTGCAGGAAGCATACGCTCCTTGCTCCGGACCGTGCGCCCCCAGCGCTGATCCTACGATATATACCCACGGATGCAGTTCTCAAGTCTTCGCATTCTCCATCCGAATCTCTTCCCGACAACTGTCCTTCGCTCTACACTGCCTGCTTGACGTGGTGATGGCGTCTTCACTTCACAACATCAGCACACGCTGACGCGCCGTCCGCCCGCCGCTGTCCAGCACGAGATAATACATCCCCCGCGGGAGTGCCGCGCAATCGAAGGTCAGGAAATGCCGACCGGCAGGGAGCTGAGAAACAGCCAGCA
Source organism: Bacteroidota bacterium (assembly GCA_035362335.1). GTDB lineage: Bacteria > Bacteroidota > Ignavibacteria > SZUA-365 > SZUA-365 > JAOSJT01. The sequence goes on along the minus strand of DAOSDL010000004.1, from coordinate 108,069 downwards.
TCTCCGCCATGCGCGTGCCTGTGCTGCTGTACAGCAGCAGACGCACCACCGCGGGGGAGGACATCTCAAACGAACAGTGCAGCGTGCTGCCCACGGGATTCGGATACACGAGCATCGAACCCTGCGTCTCCGCTTTGGCATCGAGCCGGACGCGAATCACAGGCGAGCGTGTGGAAGCACCATCCCGATCGATTTGCCGCAAACGATAGCGCAGCGTGGTCGCATGCGGCACATCCTGATCCTCCCATTGATACGAGCGAGGTGCGTGCGACTGTCCCGCTGCTGGAACGAATCCCACATCCGTCCACGAGCAGGTGTCGCAGTCCTCGCAACGCTCCACAGCAAAGCCATAACTGTTGCTTTCGCTCGCGGTTTCCCAGCACAGACGCACGCCGCCATCGATGTTCATCGCGCGGAATCCCGTCAGCTCCACCGGCAGGGGAGTGGCCGCGATGCCCGTTGCCCAGTCAATGTTGTCGACGCGGCAATGCGAAGCGTTGAGCGGGCTGTTCGCGCCGTAGAGCATGAACGAATCCATGGCGGTGGAATCCGCGAGCCCCGATTTCGCGGCGTCGTCGAACGCCAGCGCACCATTGATCCACACATCCACGCAGCGAGCGGCTACGGAGCGCGGACCCGCGTAGCCGTAGGCCATCGCTGTCGCGGTGTTGTTGCAATAAATGTCGAGGCGTATCAGGGAGTCGCCATGCAAGGGCAAGGGCAATGGCAGCCAACCGCTGCCGCTGCGCAACGCTCCACTGATACCGCCAAGACTGTCGACGAGAAAGCGCAGGCCCGTGAAACACTGCGCGGACGAGAACGCGGTGTTACCGCTGTAGCTGCTCCCATCGCCGACGAAGAGATACCACTCGCCCGCGCCGCCTTCGAACAGCGCGTCGAGATGCAAGGTCGCCGCTGGCCCGCCATAACTGTCGTACACGGCGAATTTATTCAGCGACGATCCCGTTGGAGCGGTGATGCGGCATTCGCTGTCCGTGCCCAGCACTGCATGCCCCGGATGTTCGAGCACGATCGAGCCACCCTGCGTTCCCACGCGCACACGCGCTGTGCCCGCTGGCGGCTGCGGGAGGAAGCTGTTGCTCTCACCGCTCGTGTGCGTGCCGGTGGCACTGCCGAAATCGAGCAGCCACTGCTGGGCGTGTACATGCGTTGCCTGCATGAAGACTGCGAGAAGAAGTAAGACGATGACAGCGTTGCGTTTTTCCATGGCAGTTCTCCCTGTGCCGATGAAACGAATGCACCGCGCGAAAGGCGGCGTGAGCTGTGTGAACGATGCTGGACGCGACCCCGATCTCCCGTGGGATCACAAAAACGATATCAAGCTACGGAATGCATGTGTCGTGAACAAGGCAAACAGAAATACCCCGGCTTGAGGTCGATGTCTTCGACATAGGTGGAGGAATTCATCACGCAGGGGTGTTCCTGACAATGCCGCAACCCGAAGGTGTGGCCGAGTTCGTGCAGCGCTTCCTTGGTGGCGCGCTCGAACAACAGTTCCTGTGATGAGGGCAAGCCGTAGAATTCGTTGTGCAGGCGGAACAGTGAAAACACCGCCGCACGGTTGTCGAGCTGGGCCTGTCCGAACACGAAGGTCAGCACGGGGATGAACAGATCGAACGAGGTGATGCCGAGCATTTTGCTTTCGCCCGCCGAGGCGTGCTCGAGCATGCGCGCGAGTATCTGCGTGGAATGGTATTGCTGCCGCGAGGTGTCGAAGGCGTCCTCGATAGTGAAACGCGCGTCGCGAATGTGTACCGTCACCGGCAGCACACGCATGATGCCCTCGCGCACGACATCGAGACCGAGGCCGCGGCTGCTGCTGCCGAGTGGTATCAGTTCCACCTCGCGCATCGATGCTACTCGGGACGCTTGAGGCCGTATTTCTCGATCTTGTTGTACAGCGTCACGCGATCGATGCTCAGTCTCTCGGCCGTGCGGGAGATGTTCCACTTGTTCTCGTCGAGCAGACGCTGTATGTGCCGACGCTCCACATCGGCGAGGGTGTCGTTGCCGTTTTCGCCGGAGGCGGTGCCCGCCATGCGCAAAGGGAGATCCTCGGGCGTAATGGCTGCGCCGCGGTTCACCACCACCGCGCGCTCTATGGCGTTTTCCAACTCGCGCACATTGCCCGGCCAGTGATGCGCGACGAGAACTTCGCGGGCCGCGTCGGTCAGGCCGACCAACGGGCGGTTCATCGCGGTGCAGTGTTGCTTGAGGAAATGCTCGGCGAGCGGCATGATGTCGCCGGGTCGCTCACGCAGAGGCGGTATGACGATGGTGAACACGTTGATGCGATAGTAGAGATCCTCGCGGAAGTGCCCGCGCTGCACCTCGGCTTCGAGGTCGCTGTTGGTGGCGCAAATCAAACGGAAATCCGCCTTCACCGCCTGCTCGCCACCCACACGATGGAATTCCTTGTCCTGCAGCACGCGCAGCAGGTCGATCTGGGATTTGTGACTGAGTGTTCCGATTTCATCCAGGAACAGCGAGCCGCCCTTGGCCATTTCGAATTTGCCCTTCCGGCGGTACTGCGCACCGGTAAAGGCCCCGCGCTCGTGGCCGAAGAGTTCGCTTTCGAGCAATCCCTCGGGCAGAGCGCCACAATTCACCGGTATCATGGGGAAGTACTTGCGCCGGCTGTTCATGTGAATCGCGCGCGCCACCAGCTCTTTGCCCGTTCCGCTCTCGCCCAGGATGAGCACGGTGGAATCGGTGGGAGCCACGGTTTTCACCATGTCCAGCACATGCCGCATCTGCGAACTCTCGCCCACGATATCCTCGGCCATGGTCAAGGTGTCGAGGTTTTCGCGCAGCGCGGCGTTTTCCCGACGGAGACGCACCTTCTCCACGGCGTTGCGTACGAGTATGCTCAATTCGTCGGGATCCACGGGCTTGGTGGTGTAATCGAAGGCACCGGCCTTGAGCGCACGCACTGCGGTGTCCACCGTTGCAAACGCGGTGATGATGATGATCACCACATCCTGATCGAATTCGCGAATCCGATCCTGCAGCGCCAGGCCGTCCATGCCCGGCATCTTGATGTCCAGCAACATGATGTCCACATGCCGCTCCTGCATCACGGCCAATGCCGCGGCGGCGTTCTCGGCGGTGAGCACGGTGTAGCCGTCGTCGCGGAACCACGCATCGAGCGATTGACGCACGCTGGCTTCGTCGTCGACGATGAGAATGGTGAATTCGGAGGTGTCGATGCTTGCGCTCATGCTTCCTGTCGGATCTGTGTGTGGGGGCCGTGAATGGGTATGCGGATGATGAAGGTGGCGCCATGACCCGGCATGCTGCTCACCGCGATGGTGCCATCGTGCGCGCGGATAATGCCGTACACGATGGACAGGCCCAGCCCGGTGCCGTGACCGTCCTCCTTCGTGGTGTAAAACGGTTCGAAAATGCGCTTCTGATCGCCGGGCGCTATGCCAATGCCGGTGTCGCTCACCGTGATCAGCGCATCGTCGCCTTCGCTGTCGAGACGCACACTCAGCCGCCCGCCCTCGGGCATGGCTTCGATGGCATTCATCAACAGCGCAAGCACCGATTGTTGCATCTGCCCCTGATCGCAGGTGACGAGCACTGGCTGCTCGGGCAAATGCACGTCAATGTTGATTTCATGCAAATCGAGATTGTGCTGCACCAGCTTGATCGATTTTTCGATGACATCGTGCAGGTCGGCCTGCCGGTATTGTCCCGATTGGCCTCGGGCGAAAAACAGCAGGTTCTTCACAATGTCGCCGCAGCGGCGCGCCTCGTCCGCGATGAGTTGCACATCGGCGCGCATTGCTTCGAGTTTTTCCCTCTCGATTTCATCTGCCGCAAGGCGCTTGCCGGTGAGCTTTGCATAGGTGAGAATGCCCGCGAGGGGATTGTTCAACTCATGCGCTATCATCGAACTGAGTTTGCCCAATGAAGCCATTTTCTCCATGTGCAGAATTTGCGACTGCACCATGTTCAGTTCGTTGGTCTTGCGCTCGACTTTTTCTTCCAACGAGTTCGACCACTCGGTCAATTCGGCCTTTGCGGTCTGCAATTCCGCGGCCATGCGGTTGAAGGCATGACCCAATTCGCCGAGTTCATCCTCTCGCTCGACGGGAACAGTGTGCTCCAGATTGCCCGAAGCCAACTCCTTCGTGGCGCCGATCAGCGAACGCACGGGTACATGCACGGAGAAATACACGAAGAACCAGGTGATCAGCGCCAACACCACAAAAGTCACGAAAGCGCCAAGTACCATGTACCAGCGACCTTGCGAGACGAGCGAGTCCACCTCTGCGAGGGAAATCTGCACGTCCAGCACACCCAGCACCGTTTGGTCCTCGTGATGCGCGTGACAGTCGGCTTCCCAGCAGGAGCGCTGATTGCGAATCGGTGTGATAAGACCCAAGACGCGATTACCGCGTTCGTTCTTGTAAATCCGCGAGTAATGTTCGGCCGGTATACTCGGTGTTTGAACACCCTCACCGTGACACATCACACAGGCCGCGGACCGCATGTCCACCGTCACACCCACGCGCGCCGAATCCGACGCGTAACTGATGCGCCCGCGCTTGTCGTACACGCTGATGCTTTCGATACTCGGGGCGGAACCCAAGGCGCGTATCGTGGTGCGTATGTCTTCCGCATGGTTGAGCTGCATGCCATGCTGGAGGGCCAGTTTGGAAAACACCGACGTGCGCTCGGCGCACATCTCGATCGTTCCTTCGAGGTAGCGCACCAGCACCGCATCGTGCATGTACGTGGTGCCAATGGTGACGACGAACAGGGACACGAAAAGGATGACGATGATCTTGTAGGTGAGGGAGCGCCGAATCCGCATGGTAGCCGCCGCGTGAAATGGGCGAAAAGTCCTGAACGGAATCTAGCAAAAGCGAGCTAACTTCACAAGAATCAAGACCTTATTCTCCGGAGAGAAGCTCCCGAACCAGGCGGAGCCAATGCTCGCCGCCGAGCATGGCGCGCAGGTCGGACACCGCTTCGCCGCCATCGTTGAGGCAAAGTCCGGTCTCGGCCACGCCGCCACGAGCCACGCTGCGACGAATGGCCATCAACGCCTTGCGGGCATCCTGGCGCAGCGTGGAGGCATGGTCGATGGCCGATTCCGTGCTGGCCGCGATGCTGTGCCGGGGATCGGGAAGAAAACAGGCAATGGCGGCGTCCACATACGGATTGTGCGCCACACCGCGCGGTGCACGCTCCTTGCGATCGACCAGTGTACCGGAGACCGGAGAGGGCAATGCTATTGTCGCACCGTCGGTATACACCCAGGCGAAGGGCTCGCCAAGTTGCACCGCGCTGTTCAGGGCGCGCGTGACTATCGTGGCGTCTTCCGGGAGAAGTGTGTCGGCCAGTGCGTCGAAGCCGCACCAGACCAGACCCGCGTGATTGCGCCTCACCCACAGATGCCGCGATGTGTAGCGGCATTCATTGCAGAGTTGTACATGGGTCAGTGCCGTGGTGAACGGCAGTTGCGCTCCGTTCAACTCCTCGGGCAGGGGAATGCTGATGATGCAGGAAGTCATTTCGTCCACCGTGGAGTCGAACTCCTCCGCGCAGTTGCGCAGTGCCGCGTCCAGTGGACACAACTCGCAGGAAAAGCGTCGGTTGCAGAGTCGCGGGGCGACAATGCCCGCCTCGGACCAGACGCAGAGAGGTGCTTCGTTTGCTGTGGAATTCATGCGTGCCACACTGTTGCCGGATGAAAGTTCATGTGTGGGAAGGGAGTGTCCCGGTTGCCGGTCGCCGTGTCGTGTTGTTCTGTTCATGGGGTGTTCCATCGTCTGACCATTCGTTCCTCAAAGCGCGCAACGCGGCGCCGACATACCGGGATACTCTCCGTTGTTCAATCGCACGTGCCGTGGCCTGTCACGACGCGTCCGTCACCGGACTACTCGTGCGGACATTCTCGGTGCGGCCGGTGGCCAGATCGATCACCGCTTCCTCTTCCTCCACGTGATGCGGGAAAATGGGGAGGTATTTCACCGCCATGGCGAAGAGCACGAAGCCCAGCGTCACAATGGATATCGTCACCGCCAACTCGCCGATGGAAGGGAAGTAACTCTGGCCAAAATGCTCACTGTAATATCTCTCGACCGAGGTCATGGTGACGTTCAGACGATTCGTGACAAAGCCCAGCACCACCGACACGGCGGTGAAGAACAAGCCGCGCCTCGTACGTCCCCATCCCTTCACATTGAACAGGATCAGCGGAATGATCAACATGAAGCCCAGCTCAAGCCACATCATCGCGGCCTCGAAGCTGCCGTCGAACAACAGCGGCAAGGCACCGCGATTGCCCAGATCGAGGAAGCGCAATGTGAAGAACACCAGCAGTACCCCGATCATGATGCGAGCGAGTTCGCGCAACAGTGGCGTTTCCAGCGTTTTCTGGAAGGCCCGCGCCGAGAGATACGATTCGACGATGGTCATACCGAGTCCAACGCAAATGGCGCTCACGAAAAACAGCACCGGCAGCAGCGGCGAATACCAGAAGGGGTGCATTTTCTGCGGCACGATCAGGTACAGCGAACCGAGCGACGACTGATGCAGCATCGAGAGCAGAATACCGAGAATGATCAGTGGCACGGTGAGCGCCTTCATGACCTTCAGCGCCTTGTGCAAACGGAAACGCTCGAGCACCACCGGACTGAACTCCAATGCGAGCACCGTGGTGTAAATCATCACACACATGGCGACCTCGAACAGCACGGAATGCGGATTCTGGTAAATGAGCGCGTGCCAGATCACCCACGGACGCCCGAGATCGAACATCAAGCCCACGATCACCAGCAGATAACCCAGGAAGGCGGTGAGAATGGCCGGTCGCGCAATGGGCTTGAAACGCTTGATGTTGAAAATGTACACGATGCCCGCGATGGTGAAACCACCGGCCGCGAGTCCCACACCTGTCACCACGTCGAAGCCGATCCACAGGCCCCACGGCGTCATGTCCGAGAGATTGGTGGAAGCACCCAGGCCCCAACCGAAGCGGACGATGGTGGCAATGCCGCCGCCGAGCAGGAACAACGCCGCGACGATTTTCCAGAAGGTGATCTTACGCACCATGATTGCCTCCGTCCTTTTTGTTGGCGGCCTGCTCTTCCTCGAAGCGACGCACTTCGTCGCGACGACTGGTGATCCAGTATACGGCGCCCAGCGCCACACCGGCGGTGACCACGACGTTCGGGATGTGCTTCAACACGTTCCAGGTTTTCTCGGGAAGGGGAGTGTGTTCGACCTTGGTGATGAAACCCAGATCCTCGAAAGGCATGGGAGAAATGTAGAACACCGACGTGCCGCCGACTTCACTCTTGCCGTACACCTTCTGCACGTAGCTGTCCGGTGCTTCCTTGATGCGCCGCGTGGCTTCGGCCAACAGCGTTTCGCGATCGCCGTACAGCGTGGCCTCGGCGGGACATGCCACGCTGCATGCCGTGGCCCGTCCACCGTCCGCAGCGGTGGTCAATTCGATGACATGGTCGCGGTCCTCGATCTTGATGGTTCTGTCTTCGATCACCATGCGTTCGCCGCGGCGGTCGAGGACGAAGCCGTTCTTGTCCGTTTTCATATCGGTGGTGAGATGGCGTTCGGCATGGCACATGGTGCATTTACGTACCTTGGGCGACATGGCGTGCCATTCGTATTTCGGAATGTCGAAGGGACAGGCCAGCATGCAGTAACGGCAACCGATGCACTTGTTGGTGTCCCAGGTTACCGCGCCATCGGCGGTTTTTTCCAGGGCTCCGACGAGGCAGGCCGAGGCGCACGCGGGTTCGACGCAGTGCTGGCACATGCGGCGCACCCACATTTCGCTGCCGTCTTTCAGCTGATGATGTTCGAGAAGGGTGAAATTCTTGTCGTTGAGAACGGTATTCTCCTCATCCGGGAAATGGTGTATTTCCTGGCAGGCGGTGCGGCAGGCACCGCAGCCGACACAGAGGGAGAGATCGATGAGAAGGGCGTGTGACATGGAAACAGCTCCTGTTTACGGTACAACATCGGGACGAGGTGGACGGCGGAACGCGACGGCAGTTCCCGCTCAGCGCAGGAACTGCTCTTCGAACGCATTCAGTCCCTTCTCGTCGAGGTGATCCAGCGAGCCGGCTACAGGCACACCGCCATCGAGCATGGCCTCGCCCACGGCGGGCTGCATGGTGCCGGCGGCGAGGAACTCGCGGAAACGCTTGACCTCGTCCTTGATCCAACCGATCGCTTGCTCGGCCACGCGCATCACCTGCAAACTGGCGGCCATCTCGGTAGCGTCGACCATGAACAACCAGCCGTCCTTGTACGGATTCTCGCTGATCAATCCGGGATTCTCCAGTACATCGCGATTGATCGCGGCAATGCGGCCCGACACCGGCGCGACCAGATGCATGAGCTTGTTGCCATGCTGAATGCCGATCACCGGATCGCCCTGGCGTACAAACTCGCCCACGGAAGGCAACGTGACCGCCTGAATGCTGCCGAGCGCTTTCTGCACGAAATCATCGATGCCGACGCTCACGCTGTCGCCGTCCTGCAGACGGGCCCAGGTGTGGCCGGGATGGAAGAATACGCCCTTCGGCACGCGCAGCGTCTCGCGCTTGCTCGCCGGTGCGGCGATGGGCACGGCGGCCATGATGGGATATTTCTTGTGGCGTGCCTGAATGATGAGATCCACCGCGAGCAGGAGGACCACGAACAGGATGACAAATAAGGCTACCATGACGAACTCCTATTGGAAAGAATGGGTGTGTTGAATTTTGCTTCAGTTCAACTGCTTAAAAATCCAACAATAATCATACCAAGCGGCACAAATGATTGATACACCCGTGCAACACGTTTCATTTAAATGGGTTGAAGGATTCACTTCATAAAACAGTCGAGCTGTATCCAGCGCGAGTTGTTGAGGAATTCATCAGCGGCGGGATGGGGAAATCGCGGTGCCTACTCTGCAAGTCAAAGAAAATCAACGGCTTATGTACTGTTGATAAATTCAACGGTAACATTTGAGAAATTCAACACTTTTCGGCCGCGGTTTGCCTGTTGTGGCTACAGCTCGGTGCTCATTTGCGATACGAGGTAATCTCTGCGGCGATCGCGTCTGCCGTGTGGAAGGCGCTACCCATTCATCCCGCATCATGGTGCATGAATTCCATGGAAAAAATTCCACACATACTTGTAGTAGAGACAACGTTGCTGTAATTTTGCATTCTATGATCCACTCGAGGTGAACGCATGGAAAGCAATCTCCGCAAATACAAGGGCATGAAAGTGCTTATCGTCGACGACGATGAGGCGATGTGCCTGTTGTTGAAGCGACTCTTCGAACGCCAGGGACTGCTGGCCATGATCGCTCTTGATGGAGAGACCGGTCTGGACAAGTTCCGGAAGGAGGAGCCCGACACCGTGGTACTTGATATCATGATGCCGGGCATAGGTGGCCGCGAAACCATGGTGCGCATGCGGCAGATCAATGCCGATGTGCCCGTCATGTTCATGACTGCCGTCGCGGGCGTTTCGGGAGCGGTGGACGCGATGAAGGCCGGTGCCTTCGATTACATCGCGAAGCCGTTCGAGATGGCGGAGATGCTCGATGTGGTGGGACGCGCTCTCGAGGAACGCCTCGCGCGAAAAAAGCACTTCTCCGGCACGCGCGAGCGCAAGGATCAGGAGGACGACATCCTCCGCCTCATGGGCACCAGCGATGTCATTGTCGAACTCGCCTCGGTCGTGCGTCGCGTGGCGCGCACGCAGTTCGATGTTCTCATCACCGGTGAGCAGGGAACAGGTAAATCCATCGTAGCCAAGGGTTTGCACGATTACAGTTCGCGCAACTCCTATCCATTTTCGGCCGTGGCCTGCGACGCCATGTCCGAGGACATGCTCGAGCGCGAGCTGTTCGGCTATGAAAAAGACGCCGTTCCCGATGCCGACGATCCGCAGGAAGGCTGCTTCGAACGCAGCAACGGCGGCACCTTGTATCTGCAGGAAATCTCCGCCCTGTCGCCCAAGCTCCAATCGCGTCTCCTCCACGCCATGCAGAGCCGCGCCGTCGTGCGGGTAGGATCGGATGTTCCCATCCCCGTCGATGTCCGCGTGGTCGCCTCCACAACGCGTGATCTGACCGAGCTGGTGGACGACAAGCAATTCCGCGCCGATCTCTACTATCGTCTTAATGAGTACGGTCTGCATTTGCCATCTCTTCGCGAGCGGAAAACAGACATACCGTATCTCGCCTCGCGCTTCATCGTGCAGGCCAACAAAGAACTCGACAAGAACATCACCGGCTTCACTCCCAAGGCGCTGGACAAACTGCTCGGCTTCAACTGGCCGGGCAATGTGTCGCAGTTGCGTGCCGTCGTGCGTCGCGCAGTGCTCTTCGCCGATGAGTACATTGCCGCCGAGCAACTCGACCTGGAAAGCGAGACTGAACGCAGTTTCATGAGCCCTTTCACCGCCGAGGTGGACGAAGCCGACCTCGACCAGGGGTATTCGCTCAAGGATCACGTGCGCAAACACACCGCGCAGGTGGAGCGCCAGATTTTGCTTGAGACTCTCAAGCGCACCGGCTGGAACAAGGCAAAGGCCGCCCGTATCCTGCAGATCGATTACAAGACCATGCAAACCAAGGTCAAGGAGTATCGCCTGCACGACCCGCAGGGCTGATCGCAGCTCAAGTTCGGTTGACCATTCACAGGGATGGCATGGCCCCGAGCCATGTCATCCTTTTCGTACCATGCGCGCCTCGCCCGCGCCCAGCAACGCCAACGCCATGACCACGCGCATACCCAACGTCTTCGTCATCGTGTTCTTCCTCATTCTGCTCGCAGCGGCAGCCACCTGGGTGCTGCCCGGTGGACAGTACGCACGCGAAACGCAGGTCATTGCCGGAGTCGAGCGCGAGGTGCCCGTGGTAGGTTCGTACACGCAGGGCGCAGCCAACCCACAGTTCTTCGAGGTCTTCGTCGCTCCGCTCAAAGGCTTCGTGCGCCTCACCGAAATCATTGCCTTCATATTCATCGTGGGTGGCGCTTTCGCGCTGATGAATGAGACGGGTGCCATCGCGGCGGGCACCTTGCGTCTGGTGCGCGCGCTGCGCGGGAGGGAATTCCTGATCATTCCCATCGTGATGACATTTTTCTCACTGTTCGGCGCGGTGTTCGGCATGTGCGAGGAGGCGATACCCTTCGTTCTGATTTTCGTGCCGCTCGCGCTGTCGCTCGGCTACGATTCGCTGGTGGGAGTATCCCTGAGCTTCGTGGCGGCTGGCACGGGTTTCGCTGGCGCTTTCATCAACCCCTTCACGCTGCAAATCGCGCAGGGCATCGCCGGCGTACCGCTGGTGTCCGGCTGGGAATACCGCGTTGTCGTTTGGCTGGTGGTCACCACGGCCGCCATCGCCTGGGTGATGGTGTATGCCGCGCGCATTCGCAAGGATCCCTCGCGCAGTCCGATGTACGATCTCGACCGCGAGCGCCGCGAGGAAATTCTCCGCCAGCAGCAGGAGCAACAGCATTTCACACTGCGCCACGGCCTGTGCCTCGGCATATTGCTCGTGGGCGTCGTGCTCATGATCGTGGGCGTGACGCTATGGCAATGGTACATCAATGAACTCGCCGGACTCTTCCTCGGCATGGGTGTGCTGTCGGGCATAGTGGCGGGACAGGGACCGAATCTGCTCGCGAAGCATTTCATCGCGGGGCTCAAGGACATGACCAGCGCCGCCATCATCGTTGGCTTCACCGGCGGCATCATCGTTATTCTGGAAGACGGCGGCATCATGGACACCGTGCTGCACGGCCTCGCGGCCATGACCGCCAGCATGCCCCGCGTGCTCGCCGCCGATGCGATGTACGCTATGCAGATGGTGCTGAACTTCTTCATTCCCTCCGGCTCCACCAAGGCGGCGCTCACCATGCCGCTGATGGGTCCGCTGGCCGATTTGTCGGGACTCACGCGGCAAACCGCCGTACTGGCCTATCAACTCGGGGATGGCTTCACCAACATGATCATACCCACGTCGGGCGTGACCATCGGCACTTTGAGTATGGCGAAAATTCCCTTCGACCGCTGGTTCCGCTGGCATTTGCCCTTGCAACTCGTCTTCGTCGTGCTGTCAATTCTCCTGCTCATCTGGCCCGTGCTCACGCATTGGCAGTGATGGCCCATGTATTACTTTTTTCACAAACACATTATGAAGAACTCCCGCACCCCGCGTTCTTTTTTCCTTGCAGTGTTCGCCCTGATGCTTATCACTTCGATGGCGCAGGCGCAGACCGCTACGCGGCATACCTTGCGCGCGGGCGATACAGTGCGCACCATCGCGGTGGGTAGTTGGGTGAGCAATACACCAGAAGCGGAGAATCCTTTCGACGGACGTGTGGTGGTGCTGGAATTCTGGTCCACCTGGTGCGGACCCTGTATCAAAGCCATCCCGCATCTCAATGCGCTGGCGGACGAGTTCACTCCGCGCGGAGTGTTCTTCGCCGCAGTGTCCAACGAAACCGCCACCACCGTGCGTCGCTTCACCGACAGCACCGAGATGCGCGCCGCCGTCTTTGTCGACACCGAAAAAAGCACGACGCACAAACATTTCGGCGTCGTCGCCATTCCGCGCACCTTCGTCATCGGCTCCGACAGCGTCGTGCTGTGGACCGGGCACCCCGACCGCCTGACCCGCGAGCTGCTCGCAACCTTGCTGGAGGAGCGGAAGAAGTAGAGACGCGGCCGCGTCCCTTCTGATCGACTATTCAGTTGTCTGTGAATGAATAGTGTACGCCTCAGGTGCCCCAAGTCATGTGATATTCGAGCAATAGCGTTTCTGTGGCCAGTGCAATGCCTCGTGCAGCGCAGGAGCGTTGATTTTTCAAATGACCGATCTCATATTCCATCGAAAGGACACCCCATGCCATCATACATTCCCGAGGGATGGAGCACCATGTCGCCCTATCTCGTCATGAAAAACGCCGCAGCCGCGCTCGAATTCTACGTGGACATTCTGGGCGCCGAAATCCTCTCCCGCCTCGACATGCCGGGAGGCGGCGTGGGTCACGCGGAGTTGCGCATCGGCGGCTCGGTATTTTCGCTCGCCGATGAATTTCCCGACATGGGATTTCTGAGTCCGGAATCCATCGGAGGCACCCCGGTCAGTTTCATGCTGTACGTGGAGGATTGCGACACGGTGTTCGCGCGCGCCCTCGCGGCCGGAGCAACGGAACTCCGGCCGGTGGCGAATCAATTCTACGGCGATCGCTCGGGCACGCTGCGCGATCCGTTCGGGCATGTCTGGTCCATTTCCACGCATATCGAAGATGTGTCGCCGGAAGAAATGGACCGGCGCTTTCTCGAGAGCATGGGCGGCACGACTCAGTAGCCGTAAAGTATCGGATAATCCGCGATGGGGATCTCCTGCATGCTGCCATCGCCCTCGCGGCGCATGGCCAGTTCCGGTGCGCAGGTTCCGAGCCGCCGCAGACGCATCAGCGACCAGGTGTAGGGACTGATCGTCACATGCCTGCACATGCGCAGTTCCCACACATCGCTCACAAAGGTCCAGTGCTCCACCACCAGATGCTGCGGGTAGGTGACGAAGCGCCACCACACTTGCGACTGCAGTTCCGCCAGTTCCGGATGGCGTTTGCACAGCCAGGCGAGCATGGTGTTGCGCAAGGGAACTTCCTCGCCCGCAGCTCCCATTTCCCAGGCGATCACATCCACGCCCAGCCGTAATTGCTTGCTGCTGTCGCCATGAACGGCGGTGACGGTGACGCCGAAGCTGTCCACCGGAATACCAATTTCCGGTGCGATCGTCAGTTCCGCCACGCGTGCTCCCGCCACCAGCGTGCTGCGCAACAAGGTGGCATGCAGACGCGGGTCCGCCTGCACCGAGAGCTGCACATCGCCACGGAAATCCTGCGTGGTATCAACAGAAATAGTGAAAATGCCCCCGCCACCGGGGCAGGAACGGACGCCCGGGTAGGTCGCGTGCAGCGTGAAACTGCCGGCGTTTTTTTGCGGAGTGATAGGCGGTTGATCGGGATTGTCGTCGTTGCAGGCGCCGAAGGGCAACAACAGCGCTGCGGCGCAAAGAATCAGTAACCGTGACAAACATCGCATGGCAAAACTCCTCGCTGAAGAAAAAAATCGACGCGGGGAATACGCCGTGGAATGCCGGATGTTGCGCTCGGAAAAGGGGGAAAAGCGGTGACCGTACGCGCCGTTGCCCTGACGGACTCACGGCAGCGTGTAATCGAACTCGTAGCGATGCTTCCCGTTCTCGATGATAATGCGCATGCTGCCAGCGATGCCGCTCAGTTCGCCGGAGCCGGAGTCGGGCACCACTTCCAGTATCAGACGCTGCGTGCCGCCGTGCATCATGCCGTAATGTTGCAACACGAAGCTTCCGCTTCTACCGTGCACCGTGCCGCGCACCTGCTCGATCGCCACATAGCCGGCCGATCCCGCCGTGGAGCAGCGCGCGCTGAGCATTTCGCCGATGCTCACCGCTTCGATGTCTCCCTGGAATTCTTTATCGATGGTCAGATGACCCAGATTCACTCCGTCCGCTCCCTCGGCGTGGGTTGCCAGCGGGTGCATGCGTATGTCAAATGATCCTTCAGCGCGCATGATTGTCCTTTCGTTGCTTGAGGAATGCGTTTGTTCCAGAATAGTGCGTCGTTTGCATTCATACAAATGCAGTCACCGCTCGCATGCTTCATCACCTCGCCGGTGTAGATCGCATTTCCCCTCGTACACGAGCGTGGCGGACGCTGCTCGCGGCACTCAGGCATTCGTCGCCGCGAGAGAGGATCGGCAGGACGGAAGGTGTGATGCTGTCATGCTGTCATCCAGCTCCGAGACGTCATGCTGGTGGACAGAGCGCGACATTCACCCGCGGGAGAAGTCGCCGGAATTTGTTTCCGTCAAACATTTCGTGTACCTTTGTCTTAAATCCTCCCGCCCCGGGGGGATGCCTTACGGAATGGAAAGTTCGCACGTGTTCCCGCATCTCGTAACGTACCTTCCCACCGACCATAGCGACCCGGTCATCCGTGACGGATCATCGGGCTGTGGCATACATACCTCCGTCTCCCGCAATTTTTTCATGGAGTGATTCTATGGCTAAAATCCGTGGTGATGTCAAAATTGACATAGAGAACTGCAAAGGGTGCGAACTCTGTGTCGTTGCCTGTCCGCAGGAAGCGCTCGCTTTGGCAAAGGACATCAACAAGCAAGGATACCATTACGCCGTTCTGATCGAGGACGTTTGCACGGGCTGCACCAACTGTTCGCTCGTGTGCCCCGACGCGGTAATCACCGTCTACCGCGAAGACAAGAAATCCGGCCAGAAAGTCCCCGTTGCCGAAGTGCGCAACGTCACCGGTGATATCCGCATCCAGGTTGGCGCCGAAGAGGCCTGACCACGTTCCGCTTCCCACAGATCATAGTTCTACGTTACGAGCATAGCCTGACAAAGGAGTTATCCAAATCATGGGTGAATTACGACTGATGAAGGGCAACGAGGCGATGGCGGAAGCCGCGATTCGTGCCGGAATGGATGCCTATTTCGGCTACCCGATCACACCGCAGTCCGAAGTCCTTGAATATCTCACGCGCGAGGCCTACAGACGCACCAAATGCACCATTCTCCAGGCGGAGAGCGAAATCGCCTCGATCAACATGGTGTACGGCGCCGCAGGCGTTGGCGCACGCGTCATGACCTCCTCCTCCAGCCCCGGCATCAGTTTGATGCAAGAGGGCATCTCCTACATCGCCGGCGCCGAACTGCCCTGCCTGTTGGTCAATATCAACCGCGGCGGACCCGGTCTCGGCACCATTCAACCTTCGCAGGGCGATTACTTCCAGTCTGTCAAAGGCGGCGGCCATGGCGACTATCGCCTCATCGTGCTCGCGCCGGCAACGGTACAGGAAATGGCCGACTTCGTGCTCGAAGGCTGGGAGTTGGCGGAAAAATATCGCAATCCCGTGCTGCTCCTCGCCGACGGCGCTTTGGGACAGATGATGGAAAAGGTGGAATTGCGTGATCAGGAGCAACGCGGCACGCGCCCCGTTCCCGCCTGGGCCACCGTGGGTAAAACCACCGATCGCGATCGCAACATCATCACCTCGTTGTTCATCAAGCCCGAGGAAATGGAGCAGGTCAATCTGCGCTTGCAGGCCAAGTATCGCGAAATCGAAGCAAATGAAATTCGCGTGCAGGAAATCATGACCGACGACGCCGAATTTATCGTGGTGGCCTACGGCCTCTCCGCGCGCATCGGCCGTAAAGTGGTGGACATGCTGCGGCATGAGGGTCTCAAGGTCGGCCTCATTCGCCCGATCACGCTCTGGCCGTATCCCAAGCAGGCCATCAGCAACGCCGCGCAACATGCGAAGGGCTTTTTCGTGCTGGAACTCAATGCGGGTCAAATGGTCGAGGACGTGCAGCTGGCCGTCAACGGTCGTTGCCCGGTCGAGCAGTACGGCCGCATGGGCGGCATTATCCCCTCGCCCGAAGAAGTCGCCGACGTCGCACGGAAGATGTTTTCGAAACTGTAGTCAAGAGAGGCATACATGGAACACGCAACGCAGGAAATAGAACATCACTACGACGAAATGGAGATCGTTTGCGAACGTCCCTCCACGCTGGTCGACGCCCGCATGCACTACTGCCCGGGCTGTGGACACGGCGTGGCGCATCGCATTCTCATGGAGGCTGTCGAGGAACTCGGCATTCAGTCCGACACCATCGGTGTGGCCCCCGTGGGTTGCTCGGTGTTTGCTTATCACTATATGAACATCGACATGCAGGAAGCCGCCCACGGACGCGCCACCGCGGTGGCCACCGGCGTCAAGCGCTGCATGCCGGACAAGTACGTCTTCACCTATCAGGGCGACGGCGATCTTGCGGCAATCGGTACGGGCGAGACGCTGCACACGGTGAATCGCGGCGAGAACATTCTCATCGTGTTCATCAACAATGCGATTTACGGCATGACGGGCGGTCAGATGGCCCCCACCACGCTGCTTACGCAGAAAACCTCCACATCCCCCTACGGTCGTGAAGTGGAGTTCAACGGCAATCCGCTCAAAATCACCGAATTGCTCGCCATGCTGCCCGGCGCATTCTACGTAACCCGTCAGGCCGTCAATACGCCGGTGAATGTGCGCAAGGCCAAGAAGGCTCTTCTCAATGGCTTCAAATGGCAAAAACTCAATAAAGGCACGTGCTTCGTTGAAATCGTGTCGAATTGCCCGACCAACTGGGGCATGAAACCGCCCGAGGCGAATAAATGGCTGGAAGAAAACATGCTCCCCTTCTTCCCGCTCGGCGACATGAAAGTACCGTCAAAGGAGGATCTCGAGAATGCTTGAGGAAGTGATTTTTGCCGGATTCGGCGGACAGGGCGTGCTCTCCATGGGCCAGGTGCTCTCGTACGCCGGTATGATCGAGAACCGCGAAGTGTGCTGGATGCCGTCGTATGGTCCGGAAATGCGTGGCGGTACCGCCAATTGCATCGTCACCGTGAGTTCCGAGGAAATCAGCAGCCCCATCATCGGTCGCTTCGACACGGTGGTGGCGCTCAACCAGCCTTCGCTCGATAAGTTCGAAAGCGCCGTCAAACCCGGCGGCACGCTGATATACGACAGCACGAATATCATCGATCCGCCCAAGCGTACCGATATCGATATCGTGCCCATCCCCGCCAGCGAGGAAGCGGTGAAGCTCAAAAACACCAAGATCATGAACATGGTCGTATTGGGTGCATTCATTGCCAAGAGGAAGACGGTGGAAATCGCCACCGTACTCGAGGCCTTGAAAAAGGTGCTGCCCGAGCGGCACCATCACCTCATACCGCTCAACGAAACCGCGTTGCTGCGCGGCGGGGAACTGGCCAACTCGGCCATGCCCGTAGCCTGATTCGGCGGGAACAGATTGGCAGGAAGGCGGAGTACGACACTTCGCCTTCTTTTTTCCGGGTATGCCGAGATACCTTGCATGAGATCATGCAAATGCAAAAATTCGGTGACCCTGTAACTCGGCGAGCGCATTCGTGTTGTTGACAGCATGAGCACACACAAGCTTCTTCCCTACGTTTTCATCCTTTTTCTCCTTCCTCAAGCGCTTCCCGCGCAGCAGGCGCGTTTCAGCACGCAGAACCTGGAACTGGGCGACATGCGTCAGAACGAGCGTGCGGCAGGGGAATTCACCGTGTACAATGACGGGCGCGACACCTTGCATCTCGCACCGCCGCGCCCCACCTGCGGCTGCACCGCCGCCATTCTGAGCAATGCGAAACTCGCTCCCGGCGACTCGGCGCGCGTCAGTGTGGAGTTCCGCAGCGGTGTGGCAATGATTGGTCCGGTGAGCAAATCCATTCAGATGGGGCGCCTCATCGCGGGCAAGGAGTACACCATCGGCTCCGTGCGGGTATCGGTGAATGTGGTCGGCGCTATCCGTTACGAGCCAGGCATTATCGAATTCCGCTCAGTGATCGGCGACACCGTGCGCGCGCGTATCACTGTGACTTCCAACAGCGATTCCGCCATCACGCTGTTGCCGCCCGGCAGTTCGCTCATGGCCTATGTCGACACCACAGCGGGCAACGCGTATCATGTTGAGACGGTGCTGGTGAAGGAATACCACGATCTCACCCTTACACTGTCGAACAGCACGATACAGCCCGGAACTGCCGAGACGCTGGAGTTCATGGCGGTGCCAAAAGAGAAAGGTCAGATCAACGGCACGATCCAACTTGTCATGCCCGGCACCGAAGTCCGCATCCCCGTGGTGGGTGTGGTGCTTCGCTCCCGACGGGAGTAGGGAAGTGCATTGTACCGATGCCGGAATAATCCTATATTTCTTCAATGTTCACGTTAGCCATGGAGAGTTGTATATGAAAACCATGAGTTCCTGGTTGGCCGTCGCCGCGCTGCTCGCGGGCATGACGTTCACCGCCACGGCGCAGTCGCAAACGCCGACTCCCGCCGTCGACCGCTCCTGCTTCGCCCTCGAGGGCACGTCGGATTACTACTTTGGAGAAATCGACCAGAGTGCCACTGTGGAGCACACCTTCGTGTTCAAGAACGGATGCAGCGAGACAGTTGAAATCGAAGCTGCCCGCGCCAGCTGCGGTTGTACCGCCGCGGTACTTTCGGAAAAGGTGGTTCCGCCCGGCGGCACCGCGAAAATCCAGGTCAAGTTCACTCCCCCGCGTGGCACTCGCGGACGCACCACCAAGACTGTGAGCGTCTATCTCAAGGGCGAGCCGCAGCCGCATACTGTCATTCGCTTCTCCGCGCAGGTGAAAACCGACGTCGACATTCAGCCCAGCTACATCCAGCTCATGGGTGCGGAAGTCGGAAAGGAAATCACCGGCACCAGCATGGTGAAAAATGTCAGTGACAAGGACGTGAAGGTCAGCGAGGTGTCCGTCAACATGACGGCCTATGTCGACACCACGGGTACCGGTAACGTGGTGGCCATTCCATTCAACGGCGCCACCGTGTCGCCCGCCGAATTCATACTCAAGCCCAACGAGTCCAAGGAAATCACCGTGCGCCTCACTCCCAAGGTCAAAGGGCAGGTCAACGGGGCGATTCGTCTGAAGACCGGCGAAAGCGAAGGTATCATCCAGGTGTTCGGCCTCGTGCGCGACAACACACCGGATTTGCGCAACCCGAACTCCGGCCAGATTCTCAACACCGACAAACCCAACAAAAAATAGGTCATTGCATGAAGCGCGTCATTCCCGAATACACGGCTCTCGTCGACATCATCCAGGACGCCCTGGACAAGGAAAAGGATGCCCGGGACTTTTACCTCGAGGCAGCTGACATGGCGCAAGCCGCCGAGGTGCGGGACTTCCTCCTGGAAATGGCGGAGATGGAGAAAAGCCACGTGGATTTGCTTACCCGCAAGTTGGAGATGCTCAAGTCTGACAAAACCGTGATGGAAGGCATTCTCTCCAGCTTCGAGGATGATCCCCGTCCCGACGACGCCAACTGACGCGCGACACCCCGACGTATTATCAACGCGGCTTCGTCCACACGGAGCCGCGTTTTTCTCTACCAGGCATTGATGCCCCACCGATGATCGAATCCGTGGCAGCCGCGAGGCGCGTCAACTCGCGCCAGCGAGAAGGTGATGATGTTCCACAAGCAGGAAGTTCATGATCGGCAGGATATTTCCGAGCCGGCGACCATCTTCTGCAGTCAGATAGCGATGTTCCATTTCCATCGCCGAAACATGCTCGACGATATCGAACCCATGTTGCTCGACGAAAGCGCAAATCCCTCCCTCGGTAATGCCAAACCTGATCGCCTCGCGTTCCAGACCCGTGTCGATGAGATCCTCGTTGTTGCGCATGGTCTGAAAATCGAAGCAGAGACGGCTGTTCGCACCCGAGTGCTGCTTGACGTTCCGCAGCATGCGGGCCACCGCCGATTGTGAGAGATAGAAGGTGACACCTTCCCAGAGAAACAGCGTGCTTGCACTCTGATCGAATCCCCACGCCACGAGAGCCTCAAACACATCATCCGCTTCGAAGTTCACAGGAATGAAGGCGACTTCCGGTGGAGGCGCGACTCCATGCTCGGCGAGGCAGTGTAATTTGTATTGCTGTGTGGCCTTCATGTCCGTTTCGAAAATCCGAGTCTTCGCATCCATAACCGGGAAGCGGATTGGACGGCTGTCGAAACCAGCGCCCAGCAGGACGATTTGTGGTACGGATGTTCGTACGGCGTTGCTGTAAACGGCATCGAAGTATCTGGTTCGTGCCACCACATATTCCAGCATTCCAGGTGGGACGCGCTGGCGCACGGCTTCACGTGCTTCGGTGGAATGCAGCGCAGCACGCCTGTCCTCCGGCAAGAACAGTTCCGCGTATACATCCTCAACGCGCAAGGCCGCATCGCGTTCAAATCCCGCCAGGGCGCGCAGCGACGCAATGGCTACCGCCGTTTCCGAGATGTGTTCGTTCATGCCTTCCTCTCAATAGTTCCACTCGATACACACTCAAGCGGGAAATATCGCATATCAAAGTATGAAATGCAATGAATGCGTTGCGGACAGGTGGTCGCACCCTGTTCGTAGTTTTTCATGAGCATTCATTGCGTTCGATCGGGAGGAGTGGTATCTTTATGAATCGTCTTTTTGAGACGATTGCCCCGGAGAGATGCCAGAGCGGTTGAATGGGGCGGTCTCGAAAACCGTTGTGCCCTTATGGGTACCCTGGGTTCGAATCCCAGTCTCTCCGCAGGAACAAAGCCCTTCGATGACGAGGGGCTTTTCCGT
>DAOSDL010000004.1:0-86662 GCA_035362335.1 Bacteroidota bacterium | reverse complement strand
CGATGACGAGGGGCTTTTCCGTACTGATTCAGGGCTTGAGAGAGCATGGGTACCCTGGGTTCTCCCACGGGGATCCCTTCGGGAGAATCCCAGTCTCTCCGCAGGAACAAAGCCCTTCGATGACGAGGGGCTTTTCTGTTGTCGGCGCTGTGCGCCAAAAGCAATCGGGGATGCGGGAAAGTGAAAACGCAGAGCCGCGAAGGCGCAGGGACGCAGTGGTGTGGTGACGCTACGACGCGGAATCTCAAAAGCATGGGAACGGAAAGGTCGCAGAAATACAAGCCAGGTGATTCGGTATTCCACCTGCGTCTTTGGGCCATTGCATCATTGCGTCGAAAAGCCACAGTGCGGGTGAGAGCACTCAAACGCAACGCCGCCGAGACGCGGAGCCGCAAGGAGGGTGATTCGAGTCCACTCGTGTCTTCCGGCCATAGCGCCCTTGCATTTAAAAAACGGCCGCGCATTCGACAAGCAACATGAGAAAAGTTATACGCTGATTGTTTGTCGCAGTAATTATGATATGGGGATGTTGTAGTCGTGAATATTATGTCGCAATTTTGGGATCCATCGAGAAAAATAGTTATACATTGACGGTCCCGCCTATTGACTTTGATTTCCGAAAATGCAAGAATGCGGCGTTACCTCAACATCATGCAGAAGGAAACGATGGACTACACCACGATTCATCCGTTGTGCGCCAGCCAGGCGCATCTCATTGATCTCCACCTGTGGCGTGGAGCGCCGGAAAACCTGGATGAGCATCATCCCGTGCAGATACTCGTGAACCACGGCTATGTCGTGGGGTTTTGTCCCGCCAGACTGCAACCGACATGGTCGGCGTACAGGGTCGCCTTCGCAACCAGAGATGTCGATTTCGCCCGTCCGATCATGTATCATGATGACTTGCGACTTGCGCAGGAATTCCGCATCGGTCGATCCACATTCGGGAAACTCGGAGGGATTCCGCTTGACGTTGGTCATATGACGCCGAACGAAGTCATCAATCGACAATTCGGACGCCTCGCTCAGATGGAAACGTTCCTGATGTCAAACATGAGTCCGCAGTACGGGGCTCTGAACCGAGGCGTATGGATGAAACTGGAAACAGCGATCCGAGAGATCAAGGACGAGGACGGGAAGGATCATGTGTGGGCCATCGTCGGTCCGGTGTTCGGCGAGCAGTCCCCGACTGTCTACCGGGGACAAAACAAACACGTCCCGGTTCCCGATGCGTATTTCTGTGTCATCGTCGATCCGCACACCTATCCATACGATACTCCGTCGAAAGTCGCACTCGATTATTTTATCATCCCTCAAATCGCGCCGTCCAATACGAATCCAGAGGACTATCCTTCAACATTGGAGGAAGTCGAAGCCAGGACGAAGCTGAAATTCTTCCCCGCATGGAGTCGTGAACTTCCAAAGGGAAGTGTGGCGAAGGTTTTCGTAGTGAGCGAAAGTCGCATTCAACGGGCGCTACAAACTGTGAAGTTGGATCAAGTGCCGGCTGAGCATCTTATCCGCGAAACACGCTCTGAAGCCACATCAATTGATGATCTCATCAAAGAGTTGGAAGGTGAAGCAACTCGGATACAGGAACAGGGGCACGCCCTGTCCGATACGGATCTGTCGCGCCTGCAGATGATACAACACACCATCTCGTGGTTGCATAGAGCCAATGCACTGCTGAAACCCGCGAAGGCTCCGATAAAACCCGTGAATGTCATTACCTACCATATCACGAAAGACCTTGGCGATAAGCTCAAGTTGGGTGCGCGGACCGCATGCAATTTTTGGAACCGGTACATACAGCCAAAGTACTCGATAGTGATTCGCCTCGGGACGTTCACCGAAAACAGCAATACCATCGCCTGCGCATACGAACCTTACTCGAAAGATGGTGTGAAGTACGGTCGCATTGAGTTCAATACAAAATATCTCGGAGAGTTTACGGACGCTGAAACCGCCACGACCATTATCCACGAAATCGGTCATACACTCGGCATCGGGTGGGAGGATTGGGATGAGCTGTATGATCACGCGACGGGTCGTTTCTATCCCGACGCAATCGCGCGTTTAGCCACGCTGGAATCCATGGTGGTTGAGTTGGATGGAGGCCCGGGCACCGAGTTCGCTCACTGGGATGAGCAACTATTCGACAAGGAACTCATGACGGGCTACAAGGATAATGGCGAGCATGTTCTTCCAGTGACGATCGATATCATGGAGGTTCTGGGTCATACCGTGACTCGTCGACTCGAAGAGAGGACGCCGCTGCGTGGGCTGCTTGAGGAAGCGGCGAGCATGGTGTTTTCTCGTCAAGATGAAGTTCGCCACCTCGATCGTGAACACTTCATCGAGACGGAAGTGTTCGAAACCATTCCTCATCACAATGAGGCGTGAAAGGAATGCGGTATCGCATGGTGCATGATCCCAGGTGAATCCGGTTGGTCATGCTGGTTTCGTTGATAGTTGCGGTGACGGGCGCTTCGGTACGTTTGGCGTCGATATGTGAAGCACCAAGGTAGCAAAACGCCAGGATGATGCTGTGCTTGACGCGGAACGACAGCACCGATCAAGCTGCGATACCGCACTCACATGGATGCAGGTCTATCGCATGTTTCAGAATGTGACGCAACGCTCAACGCGCAAATGTCGGGCGTAGGGCCTTAGATGGGGCGTCGAGAAATGGCAACGGGAGGACAGATCCTCCCGCTGCAGAATTTCTATTTCTTGCGTGCGAAAAATGGGATCAGCCAAATATCAGCGAAATCCCGATGACCACTAGTCCGACCACTATACTGCCCAGCATAATGAGAAGGCTCACGGGCAGGCCGCCCGCGGTCTGGTTATCTTCGGACATGATGCTACTCCGTCGTGTACCGTGAAGAAAACAGTGATTTGAACCTATTTCAACACGATACCGGAGGTGCCCTGGGAGGGAGGAGTGTGAATTCTGGCGCAACGAGCTGATGTGATGATTCATGACGCCAGAAGGGGGTGACTATTCGTTGAGGTCTGGGAGCAATGACAATGCGAATGCCGCGGAGCTGACGCTGCGCCTGCACCACGGTCGCTGGCTGAAGCGGACGCTCACGTTGTTCCGACTCGGAATTGCGCGTGGGTTGTGTAAGTGGAGCGGCGACGATCGAGTACTCGCCCGTCCAGGATCGCGATTCCCTCGTGGACGGGAACAGCGCCGCGAGAAGCCCGCAGCAGAGGAGTGTGATTATGGTGATGCGCCGTACCATGGTGAAAGATCGAAAAGCTTTGCCATTCAGGCAAGAGAAATCGCTTCATCGAATTTCTGCGATTCCGATGGTTGATCATTCATGGACAACAACGATCATTGCTCTGTTCTCGCAGTAGCGCTTCGCAGGGGTGATCTGCACTTGACCATCGCCGTTACAAACCGATCTCATGTCCGGTCTGATATTCGTGCGTTGCATCACGATATTTCCCGCATTCAACGAGTCCATGCAATCAGCACATCGTGATTCTGTCCTACGATGCATGCCGAAAGTGCTGAACGGTGCTCGCTTGGCGCGTCTGCTTGGAATCGAGGCTCGAACGGCACGAGTGACCATTTTTACGAAAAATGAGCTACTTTGGCCTGTGGATATAATTGGACGCCTGTCGATATTCGAACATGATACCGGAGGTTCGATGCGTGGTACATGCTGCTGGCTTCTTCCCTTATCGTTGTTCATGTGGTGCGAGTTCACACAGGCCCAGGGGTTGTCTCTCTCCTGTCAGGACGGCCGAGGCGGAAGAATTACTGCCACATGGTTGAGTCCCGCACCGCAGGGGAATGTCATTCGCGATATTTTTTTCCTCGACAACGATAATGGGTGGGCAGTAGGAGAATGGGGTACAGTTATGCACACGCGCGACGGTGGTGCGAATTGGGAGCTACAATACAGCGGGAGCACGGATACGTTCGTGGAAGTGGACTTTTCGTCGCCGGATTGCGGTTGGATTCGTGGGAAACGTGGTCTTCTCCATACCAACGACGGCGGGAACGTGTGGCGCCCAGTGGAATTACCTCAGCGCTCTGTAGGCAAGGTGGTTTTCGTTGGGGATATGATCGCATTGTCGGATGACCTTGCAGCAGTATTGACCGACGAAGGATTATGGACGACACGTGATCGAGGTGCGAACTGGACGTGCGTGCGCCACTTCAAAGGCGCAACAGCGATGTATATGCGCGACGACCGCTTCTGGTGGGTCTGTTACGATCATGGTCATATCGCCATCAGTACGGATGAAGGAGGGACTTGGGTCGAGTCCTGGATCATCCGACCCGGTCCCGACATCGTGTCGTTGGTGTTTACGGACACCCTGCACGGTTGGGCTTGCGATGACAGAGTGCTGTACCGCAGCACTGATGGGGGGCGCATTTGGTTGCGCAGTGACGGTTCGTACAAGCGCACGCTCAATCCTTGCTCAGATGGGCAATTGTATCCATTACGTATCAATGATTTCCAGGTCGTGGATTCATTGCGTTTGTGGTTTGCCTGCTCCGACGGTCTGTGGAACAGTGTGGATGGCGGTGTTTCGTTGCGTCGCGTACTTAAGACTGAATCGGCCTGCGCTGCCGTTCATGTCGGAGCGGAAGGCGGCGCCTGGGCCTCGTGCTTCTCCGGGGAACTGATAACGAGCGGTGATGGAGGATGGACGTGGTCGGAGATTCACGATGGACCTACGGATATTTTTCTGGAATCGATTTTCTTTCCTACTCCGGATATCGGCATCGCCATAAGTAGATCGGGAATTCATCGATCGACGGATGGAGGTTCGAGCTGGATCGGTGTCAATGCAGTGAACGATACGTTGCTTCGATGCATGTCCTTTGGAAGTCCAGGTAATGGATGCATTGTGGGTGATGGAGGTCGCATCCTCCTCACGAGTGATAGTGGAAGAACGTGGAGCAGCTTTTTTTTACCGGAAGGCAGCGACCTGCGCAGCGTGTTCTTCCTGAATGCACACCTTGGGTGGATTGGAGCAGCGGATGGAGCACTACTCGTGACAAGGGACGGTGGTCGAATGTGGGACTTGCAGGCCTGCCTCGACGACAAAGACCTGAGTAATATCCATTTTGCCGACGAGTGGACCGGCTATTGTACTGGTCGTACAGGTGTGCTTCGTCGAAGCATTGACGGAGGTGCAACCTGGCGTGAAATGGATATAGGCGATGGTCTCCGTGCCGGGAAGATCCTGACGAGAGGAACGGATATGGTTGACGTCCTCGCAAAGTCGACCGTCGATCAAAGCGCGGTCATCCTCCATAGCTCGGATCGCGGCACAAGCTGGAGCCGGCAGTCGTTGAATCCTGCCCAATGGGCAACGCGGCTTAGTTTCTTGGATGGCCAGCGTGGTTTGCTCCTCACCTTCAGTGCGGGAGTGTTTGTGACGAGCGATGGTGGGATGTCGTGGCAACCGTTGCCTTTACCTTTTTATTTCTGGATAGCGGATATGGCGATACGTTCCGACAGCAGCGTCCTCCTCGTCGGAAATGGTGTGATACGGGTGGACTGGCAAGGTATGGCCGAATAGATTCCGACATAGATGGTCAACCGGACTCCTGACGTTTGATTCAGAGTCATCATCCCACATGGCGGCGGGATGACGTTGTGATAACCGCCAGGGTGGAGAGTAGTCAGCAGGCACTTTTCCAGATAATATCCAAGATGTGGCGAGGCGTCACTCGAGGTCGTAAGTTAGGCAATCATCCTGTCGCACAACCCACTGTTGTCATGAATACACGTCTCCGTCTTGTGTTAGCCGCTGTTGCTGGTGTGCTGGCGGCATTTATCATGGTTGCTGTTGTGGAAGCGCTTGGTCACGCGCAGTACCCACCGCCGCCCGGACTCGATCTCACCGACAGCGCGCGCTTTGCCGAGTATGTCCGCAGCATTCCAGTTGAGGCGATGGTCTTTGTGATTATCGCGTGGTTTTTAGCTACGCTCGGAGGTGGGTTGGTCGCCATCGTCGTAGCCCGTCGGAGAGCGATGTTTCTCGCCGGAATCGTCGCGGGGCTTCTTCTTGCAGGAGCAGTTGTCAATCTTCTCGCCATACCGCATCCGATCTGGTTCGCATTCGCCGGTGTCGCTGGCATCATTCTCGCCTTTATCCTCGCCATGTCCATTGGGAGGAGGTTGGAGGTGCGCGGATGATCGGATCTCCGCTGATCCACGTTGGTCATCTGTCCACGCGGAGATGGATTCTTGGTTGTCTGATGATTCAGACACTGCTGATTCTCTGCGTCGCGCCGCGATACTGTACAGCGCAGCAGCATAGCCACTTCGCCTCGTCTGTGCGAGCGTCGTGGACCTGGTCCACCGCGGTGGGATTGCGCGTGCTTAATGTACCTCAGGATATCGCCGAGGAGGAAATCAATAAGGCGCCATCGGTTGACGCTTCCTTCGCGCTCGCATTGCCCGCTTCTGTGGACTTGCGGACGAGCGCGACGGTACAATACCTCACGAACGAATTCCGTCTCGGGTCCCGTTGGTCGGTGGGTGTTGGTTCGCTGCGCATGGGTATCGCGAACGACATATCATATTGGTTCGGCTTTATGGATTTCGAGGGTTTCGACAATCATATACGCGGTATGATCGACTATCCATCCGTGGATATTTCCTTCCATTTGGATGATGTCGCCTCCTCGCTGCGTTTCGAGGGAATATATGTGCTCAACCAACGCTCTTTTGCTGGCGAGCTGGAAGTGGGCAGTGGAAAAAATTTCCTCGCCGGTTGGGCCGTTACCGCGATGGTGGAGCAGCCATTCATAGGTCACACTCCTGTGTACCTTGGTGCACGCATCGCATTTTCGGAATTTCACCCGCAAACCTGGTTTGCGTTTTCCACCTTCAAGCGCAAACTCCTGTACTCAGAACTGTTGGTGGGGGTATTGCTTTGAGACGTGCGCTGTTTGCAGTCATGTTAATGAGTGCGCTTGTGATCGGCTGTCAGGACGATGAACAGGTGCTGATCCCGGATTATCGTCGCGATGATATTCTCGCTGCAACGCAGCAACTTCCTGAGCGATCACTGGATCTGCTCCAAGGTGTGTATCGGGTGGTGGAGGGAAAACCCCTTCTGGGCGATGAAGTGGTACTCCATGCCTCGGGTCGCACATTGTCGCTTTTCACCGGTCGCGACGCGTGTCACGCCATTCTGGAGGGCGGCTGGCGGGATAGTGCCGTGATCTTTGCCGGTTACTGGCGGAAGCAGGTCAATCTTGAAACAGGTGTGATGTCATTCCGCATCGAAGCATCGGAAGGAGGCGCGGAGGTGCTGCGCGGTGGAGCGTCTGCCGCACTGCGCATCCGCGGGGCTTACGGGAACGCTTCCGGAGCCGGAGACCGTGCGCTGTTACTCGAGTACGTGCGTCCCCTGTATGCCGGGGCTCCGGATTTCCTCATCATCGCACATAGAGCCGGCGGTCGCAACAGCGACTACCTGCCCGCCTCGGAGAATTCGGCCGAACTTGTGCGTCTCGCAGAACGCTATGGTGCGAATGGAGTGGAAATCGACGTGCAGTTGAGCAGGGATGGTGTGCCGGTGGTGTATCATGACGAGGACCTCAATGAACGACTCACACGAAAAAGCGGACTTGTCGGTTCGGTATCGGATTATACCATTGCGCAATTGGAAACCTTTGTCCGTTTGAAAAACGGTGAGCGCATTCCCACGCTCCGGCGTATGCTTGCAACGATTTTACGAAACACCACGCTGCGTTTCGTTTGGCTCGACAGCAAGGCCACCGTGCCGATCGCACTGTTGCGCGACATCCAACGGGCATACGCAGACAGCGCTCTCGCCATGGGGCGCACGTTGGACATCGTGATCGGTGTACCCGACGAGGAGAAGTACGACGAATTGCTCCGCGTACCATCGTTCGCCGATGCGCGTGTGCTTTGCGAGTTGGACGTCGATCGCGTGCGCGCCTGCCAGGCGGAATATTGGGCGCCGCGGTGGACTCTGGGCACCCTCAATTCGGACGTTGCTACCATGCAGGCGGAGCAAAGAAAGGTGTTGTCGTGGACGTTGGATGACCCTGTGTACATGCGGCGCTTTCTTACCGAAGGGCGCTTTGATGGCATTCTGACCAATTATCCGTCCGTGCTGGCCTTTCAACATTTCAGCCGATGAAACGACTTGGGTACAGTACCATTTATCTGATGTGGACGATTCTACTCGTCCATACTCCGGCAGTTGCGCAAGAGCTCAACGGAGTACACGATTCGGCGTACAGCGCCAGGCGATCCATTGTCGTGACGCTCGCTGGTGGTTACGCAAGATCCATTATGTCCTTCGATATCCCGGCCGCGCTCACACAAGACGGCATGGCATTCAGTGTGCGCATGGCACTGCATCCCGAGCATCGGCTGCGCATGGGCTTGGAGACCGGCTGGTTTCATCTGTATTCCTATGAGATTTTTGATGCTGAAACCTCATTTGGATATACGAATGCTTCACTTTCGCTTTCGGCAATACCCTTGCTGGCGGTGTTTTCCATGCGAGTATTCGACGCGATCACTCTGCATGGCGGAGCCGGGGGGTATGTGATGCGTTCCCACACTGTATCATTCGGTGCGGAGGCGGATGTGCTTCGCTTCCGTCAGGGCTGGATGGCGTCCCTGAGCTGGGATCATCCTGTCGCTCCGGAACTGGCGATCGGTGTGGAGATCAAGTGGTATGGCGTGACGGAAATGGGGGAGGGGGCGCTGCTACTGCAGATTCGCGCACCTGTGCATCTTCACTCGTGGTGAATTCACGAGCGATTAAACCGAAAATTCACTTTCGTCAGGAGACGACGGAATTCAATCCGCCGAGACGGCGAGATCACGCGAAAACGGCGAAAACGCGTGGAGACGCTCTTCCAGCATCGACAATTCGGCTTGCATGCGGTCGAGCATATGCGATGATTCTTCGCGGATGTCGGGAATGAGCGAGCGGTAGTAGGCGATACCGTCGAGCAGATTGTCGTGGAAGGTGCGGAGCAAGGTCCGGGCTTTGTTCTGAAACGCGTCCACGGTGTCGTGCAGTTCATCCATCTGCTTATCGAGCAGACCCTGATAATAGTCGATGTAAAGCTGCAATTCCTTGATAAACATGTGCGGACGTTGCGGATCGGTCATCACATTGAAGCGTCCGTAAATGTGCTCCACCATTTCACGAAGAGTGGAGATGCGGGAAAAATAGGCCAAGTTGGGGCCAGGGCACACGGACACTGCTTTGCTGAGTTTCGGTACGTCGATGGCATTGACCGTAAGTGCACTCACCGTAAGGCCCTCGCAGAGGCATGCCTTTTCAGTGGCGGCTTCGAAGGCATTGCGGTATTCCCGTGTGTGTTCGAGATGCTGCTCACGTAAAACGGTAAGTTTTTTCTTCAAAAAGGTGATGGAAGCAGTGCAGATCGGCTTCTCCGACAGCTCGGTGTTGAGCGAGAGGAACTTCTTCACACATGCACTACCGGGCTTGCCCGCTTCTGCCAATTCGCGCTTCTCGAGATCCTTGCTGTTGCCACGCAAATTGTTGAATGGCACGCCCAGGGGCGAAATCTCGCTCAGGTATAGATCCTCCACACGGGCTGCGCGCAATTTCTCCAAAGTGTCGTCGTCCACATTCATCACTTCCGGTACCAAGAGGAAGGGGCTACCCCAACCCACAGAGGAAACAGCGTAGTGGCGACGAAGGAACTCATGTTCGCTTTGCACACCCACGCCACCTTGCACGGTGACATCGATTGCAAAATCCTCGGCGTTTACCGGTGTGCCGCGTTCACGCATCGCTGCGGTGAACAGCGCGCGTTGCTCATCGAGCAACTCTTCGCGGCGACCGAGGAATTCCTGCAAAATCGGCCCCAACAGCAATCCGTCCGTCGCGAACGCGTGCCCGCCGCAGTTGAGACCGGATTCTATGCGATACTCGGAAATCCATAATCCCTTTTTCGCCATGAACTTACCCTGAATCAGGGCGGAGCGGAAGTCGCTTACCTTGATCGTGATGCGCTTGCGGATATGTCCGGTCGCGTCTGGGAAGAAATCCTCGAACTGTCCACAATAACTATACAGGCGGGGATTCATACCAGCCGACAACACCAGCGCGCTGTCGAGTTCACTGAGCGCAAAGCCACGCAGGGCGGCATGTGCGTCGTTGTATTCGTTGGGTAAAAGTTCGCCTTGCCGATTATGATTCGCCTTGTCCACTTTCGTCATGATGTTCACATCGATCGAACCCGCCGTCACGGCTGCGCGTAATTGCGCCTGCATCTCGGCTCTACGGAGGGCGTCACGCTCCTCCATCATTGCGAAGTAACGCTCGCGAAGTGGAGCGTGTGTTGGCAGAAGGCGGAAGTAGGTGTCGATGTCACTGTCTTCGCCGAAGGCCGCCTGGCGAAGAATCTCGGTGTCGCGGTCGACAATGCGCTTGATCACATTGAGGTAGGCGGTGGTTCGGCGTGCGCGAGCATCGTCCTCACGATCACTGATGGCCTCGTAGTCCCAGTTATTGCTTTCACAATAATGTTTGCGCAGTCGTTCGAGTAGACCATCGTCCACGAGCGAGATGACGGAAGAGATTCCGTAGCGCGCCACTTTCACGGGAGCGTCCACAGAAAAGCCGACCCCAAGAACAGGGATGTGAAAGGTATGCTGAGATGTATTGGGCATGTGAGGGTCTTTCAGCTTCGGAACATTCTTCAAGATACATCCGCCGGGTGCGGGAAAAAAGGGCAAAACACGGTTGCGTGTCCGTGGCGAGCGAATGGAGCGATTCCCGGCTGCGGTGTTGTATCAAGCGGTACCTTGTTTTGAAATTCGGCTCTCTCATCGCCAGTGCACGCTGCAATCGAAGCACGTGCTCAGTAACTCCGCGTAGGGGCAAGCACGGATAGTCGACCACTTCGTCGATGCGACGGTGACAGTGGATTCTCCGCGAGCAGAGCGAAAAGTACCTTGCGTGAGTCGTATCAACCGACTATGTTGCTCGTTCCATTTCACCTTCATCCATTAGCGGGGAGCTAATGATGCAACTTGAGATACCGTATCGGCACGCGCGCGCGCGCGGCCACAACTACTCCGAACCCGGCACCTACTGCCTGCGACTCGAAACCGCGGGCGAGGAGGCGCTGTTCGGCGAGGAAGGCGACGGCGGGCTGCGGCTCAATGCTTTCGCGGAAATCGCCTTCGAGAAGCTCGCCCTCGCCGTGCAGCGTTACCCTTGTTTGCGCCTGGATGCCGCGCGCTTCACGCCCAACGCGCTCGAAATCCTCGTCACCATCACCGAGTACCGCAATCACAAGGCGGCGCATCCGGAGTTGTGGGGAAATCGTTTCCGCGCGCGTCGGCTGATGACCATCCCCATGTTCGTGGGCTTTCTGAAAATGAACAGCGCCCGAGCCATCAACACCGCGCGCGGCACACGTGGACGCGCCGTTTGGACACGGCGTTACCACGATTGCATTGTCGTGGACGCGGGAGAAATCCAGAATATCCGCTGCGGTTTCAACGCCGCGATGCAGCGCTCGCAGCTCACGCGTGACAAGGCGCATTCATCCGTGCGCAATCTGCGCACCGTGCTGAACGAGGCGTTTGCTCTGTTCGGCGAGGACTACGCCCGGGCGCCACGGTCTGAAACGAGGCCGGCATCCGGATTGCTCATGTTCGGCCGCGCGGTATTTCTGCGGGACACCGTGCTGCGGGCGCCGGCAACGGTGGCCTTTTCATCCCCTGTGCGCAAGGGCAAGCGGAAGCGCACCCCCACGGTAACAGAGATGCTGGACGTCTCGCTGGCGATGCTGCACACTGTGGAGCCGGAGGCGATGTTGCTGTCGCTGGCGCCGGGGTAGCGGGCCGGGATATGGGACGGGATTATCCGCGATAGACCGTCGCATCCGCTCGCTGTAATCGATTGTTTTACGAATGAGGTCCGAAACGCCCCGCAGTGTTTCGCGTGGGAGTGGTATGCGCGGAGGCGGAAGATTTGGGACGTGGAAGTGGTTTTTCGGAGATCGTCGCGGGCGATTCGTTATTTCGGAGCTCGCGGTATTATGAAATTCGAGTGAAATCGGCTCGGGGGTGGGGTGGGGCGGGCTGAGATTGCGGGTCAGGGGCGGGGATTTGGCTATTCACTGAATAACCCAGGCTCGCGGCGGAAGACGGGGCGGTCGGCAGGGATTTGGTTATTCACTGAATCACCCAGGCTAGCGCCAGAAGACTTTGCGGTCGGCCTGGATTTGGCTATTCACTGAATAACCCAGGCTCGCGGCGGAAGACGGGGCGGTCGGCCTGGATTTGGCTATTCACTGAATAACCCATGCCCTGGGCGGGATACGGGGCGGTCGAGCAGGATTTGGCTATTCAGCGAATACCCCAGGCTCGGGCCGGAAGGCGGAGCGGTCGGCCTGGATTTGGCTATTCACTGAATAACCCATGCCCTAGGCGGAAGACGGGGTGGTCGAGCAGGATTTGGCTATTCAGTGAATACCCCAGGCTCGGGCCGGAGGGTTGAAGGGTCGGCCCGGATTTGGCTATTCAGTGAATACCCCAGGCTCGGGCCGGAGGGTTGAACGGTCGGCATGGATTTGGCTATTCACTGAAGAACCCATGCCCTGGGCGGGATACGGGGTGGTCGAGCAGGATTTGGCTATTCACTGAATCTCTCAGCTGGGTGGGCGTGCGCGGAAACTAGGGTTTGCTTGCCGGTCGATTTGGCTCAATGAGAATATCCCGGAAACCGTTTGCTGTGCCGATCGCAATTGGCATTCGAAACACGTGTGCGCATACCGAACCAGGAATCCTCCCCGCTCCTCGCTCCGGGCACGATCTCCAAATGGAGCTCATGTAGAACAGAAACGGGCGGCACACTCGGCGTGCCGCCCGTTGTTTCGCATCCAATTGATGCCGAGATGCTCCTTCCTCAATTGTTGCGAACGAGCAGTCGGGAGCGAAGCTGTTCGGAAATGTCGAGGAAGAAGTCGTGCATGCTCTCCGGCGACGACGTTGTTTCGATCCGTACCAGTGCGGGGGCGGCGTACAGCGTACTCGCGAGATACGCCTTGTAGCGGATGCTGGGAGTGCGTCCCGAGGCGACAAGCTTGTCGATTGCTCGGGATAGCGTTGTGAAATCGTGGGAGGGGTGGGTGAGACGGAGACGGACCGCGTAGTAGAGCGATGACTCCACAACACCGTCGTTATCGGAGAGCAAGCCACGTTCGTAGTTCTTGATTGCAACGGCCGAAGGCTGGCGGTCGCTGTTGCTCAGCGGAGGGACGGCGTCATCGATGGCGGCGGTGCTCCTTGTCTGTGCCAGGCCGCTTCCGGTGATCAGCACGATCCCGAGCAATATTCCGTACAATGCGTTCATGATGGTCCTCGCTGCGTTGAGTGAACTGTGTCAGTGTCGAATACTCAGCAAGGTACGCCCACGTACTGTCCGAGTTGTACGGGGAGGGTAAACACTTGTCACGAAATGTCATTGAGAGGAGGCAGGGGCCGAAAGACGCAGAATGACTCGGTCGGTGTCCCAGCGCGCGCGAACGCGGATGGTGTCGCGGGTGGTGACAAAGGGTTCCGGGGCACGCAATGGGAGACGCGTGCCGGGCGAGTACCGACCGTCACCGTCGAGATCGAGATACACATCGAGTACGTAACTTCCTTCGGGTACGCGATTGAATCGGAAGCTCCCTGTGCTGTCTGTCACCAGTATTCTGCTACCAGCTCCCTTCTGAGTGCCGCGTAAATGAACCGTAGCCGGCATGCGCAAACTGTCGCCGACGATCACCGCGCCACTCACCGCGCCCACCGGCGAGGATTTTGCGGTGGTGAATGTCAAACAGTACAAACTATCCGCAAGAGATCTCCCGGTGATTGCATCACGCACGCTGGCCGTGTTCACACAGAGACGATAACGTGCTTCGCCCTGAAGCATGGCGTGACCGATGTCCACGCGTGTCATGTCGGGCCACTGTGTGACGACCGGGATGTCGTGTCCGGTGGAATCGGTCAGCGTGAGCTCTAATTCCGGAAGGACTGGCCGGTCGAAACGCAGATAAAAACTGCTGTCGGGATCGACACCGCGCGCATCACGTGCCGGAAAATGCTCTCGAACTATGGGTCGTGTAGTATCCGCCTCCACGCTCCCAGTAAAAAATTCATGCATCCTCCCCATGGAATTTCCCGCGGCATCGCGCAGTGAGTCCAGCACAATACCATACCTCACGCTGTCCATCGCCGTTGCGAGATACACGTCCCATGCGAATTTTCCCTGGGACGCCGGGAGAATCGTGAGCACGCGCAGCTCGTCACCTCGCACGGAATCACTCAACCGCAACATGCCCGCAACAGGTGGAAATGGTAGCACATCCTCGCTGAAATTCAAGCGGAGCCGCCGACTGGACAAGGCCTCCACGCGCTGCAACCACGGTCGCGTGGTGTCCTCGCGTACAAGACGGAATCGCAGGCTGCCACGCAACAGCGAATCTCCCGTGGACACGTCGAAGGCGGGTATGCCGATGTCATCGCTTTCCACATCGTATAGCATGTTGTTCTGCTGATCACGCACGGCGAAGAGACGATACAGTCCATCAGCCAGATAGGAGAAGGAAAAACTCCCGTCATCTCCCGTTCGAATGGCATAGTCGGGGCGCTCCTGCGCAGGATCGAGTGTGTCGGCACGTCCCTCCGTCAATCGATAGGCGAAAACGCTTACGCCGGCAGCTTTCTCATCCACCACCACGCCCGAAATGGTGCCACCGTCTATGATCGAACCTGTGGAGAAGGCTACTTGCACACTTCCACGCATGCGATTGCCGGCGCGGACATCCTTCACTGTACTGCCCACGGTGATGACATAGGTGCGCTCGTGTGCGAGTGGCTCGGTAAATCGTATGCGCACTTCGCGTGCTGACCAATCGTACACGGGCGGCGAAGTGGGAAGCGGAGAAATATGCACCGCGTCCTCGAAAGAGCGCCGATCAACGCGTTCACTGAACTCTATGCGCACCTCGTCGCCGGTAAAATTCACTGTGCCACTGGGCGGGTCGGTGCTGAGAATTTCCGGTGCCTCGCTGTCAGCGGGTCCACCTTCCGGCGGCCGCTGCGTGGCGCAGGACAGCAGAACGGTGGCGCTTGCCAGCAAAAGAACACGGTGTCGGAAAATCATGGGAATCGTGTGGTGGATGATGATCATTCGCGCGAGCGCAACATCGCGCGGTAACGCTGGACAGCCCGCGAATGCTCCGCGTAGTTGCGCGTGAACACATGTCCGCCGTGGCCATCGGCCACAAAATAGTAAAAATCGTGGCTCTCGGGATACAACGCGGCACGTATGGCGTCCCTACCGGGATTGTTCACCGGTCCAGGAGGCAATCCCGGATACAGATAGGTGTTGTAAGGTGAATTGATGGCCAGATCGCGGTACAGCAGTCGGCGTGGACCATCAGGAATGATGTACTGCACAGTCGGATCCGCCTGTAATAACATCCCGCGACGCAATCGGTTGTAGTACACACCCGCCACGCGGGCGCGTTCCTCGGGCAGACGCGTCTCGCCTTCGACAAGTGACGCCATTGTCAAAACCTGATGAATCGACACGCCACGCTCGCGCCTTCGCGATTCATGGGTGCGTTCGAAATGTCGCAGCAAAGCCGTGACCATGCGCCCGAGCACCTGTTCTTCATGCGCATCGTAGCGGATGTCGTACGTGTCGGGTAGAAGGTACCCCTCCAGGGAACGTACGCCCAATCCCAAACTGTCGATAAACCGCTGATCTCGCGAGAGGGCGATGAAGCGATCGGCGCTGAGGCCCGTCGCCTTCTCGAGGCGCGCCGCGATGCGCTTGATGGTGAACCCTTCGGGAATACTGACCCGCGTGATGGCCTGATGGCTGCCCGCCACAAGTATGCGGAGAACATCGAGAGCGGATACTGTCGCCGGGAAGCGGTACAATCCCGATTGCAACCGGTCGGCACGACCACTCAGACGCGCGAGCACGAGGAACACTGTTCGATCCCGAACAATGCTGTTCTCCGAGAGCGAGTCGGCGATCCTTGATAGCGTCGCACCCTTGGGAATTTCCACAGGCCGCTCCTGTCCGTGGGAAAACGGGAGAAAGGCGCTGCTCAGCACGTACAGCGCGA
This sequence comes from Bacteroidota bacterium, assembly GCA_035362335.1. Taxonomy (GTDB): domain Bacteria; phylum Bacteroidota; class Ignavibacteria; order SZUA-365; family SZUA-365; genus JAOSJT01. The sequence goes on along the minus strand of DAOSDL010000004.1, from coordinate 70,515 downwards.
GCAGCATCACCACGGCGGCCGCAGCCACGGCCAGTGTACGCCGCTTGTTCACGTGAACAGCGTCCCCTGCAATCGCGCGAATGCCGCGGCGTGCAAATTCGACTCGCGTTGCTCTCGCGCCATCCAGGCCAGCATGGCAACCATGGCCGCATTGTCGGTGGAGTATACAAGCTCTGGAATGAACACACGCCGCTGCTCTGCCGCGCAGCGTGCGCGCAGTGTGGCGCCCAACTCGCGATTCGCCGACACGCCTCCCGCAACAACGATGTCGCGTATGCCGTGCTCGCACGCCGCGCGTAGTGTTTTTCCCGCCAAGATATCAACAACCGCACGTTGGAAGCCCGCACAGATATCGTCGATGCGTGCATCGGTCAATCCAACACCGTGCATCGCACCGGCATCGCGCAAATAGTAGAGCACGGCGGTTTTCAATCCGCTGAAGCTGAAGCGATATCCCTCCTCCTCAAGCAACGGACGCGGGAAGCGAATGGCGTCGGCATTACCGCGCTCGGCGCGTCTGTCGATAATTGGTCCGCCCGGAAAGCCGAGACCCAGCATTTTCGCCACTTTATCAAAGGCCTCACCTGCGGCATCGTCAATGGTTTTTCCGAGCAAACGATATCTTCCCACTCCTTCGATGATGGTCAGCAGGGTGTGTCCTCCGGATACGGCGAGCGCGACGTACGGAAAGGTAGGATGCGCGCCTTCGGACAGAAAGGGGGAAAACAGATGTGCCTCGACGTGGTTGACCGGGTGGAAGGGTTTGTCGAGCGCCCAGGCCAAGGCCTTGCCAATATTGAGCCCGACGAGCAGCGATCCGATCAAACCTGGACCTTGTGTCGCTGCCACGGCGTCGAGATCGCGCAACGCCACACCTGCTTCGCGCAGGGCCTGCTCGATGATGGGCAGAGCCGATTGCAGATGTGCACGCGAAGCGAGTTCGGGCACCACGCCGCCGTATTCAATATGACAGGCCTGTGAGGAGATGATATTCGACAACAACACTCCGTCGCGTACAACGGCGGCGGAGGTTTCGTCGCAGGAGGATTCGATGCCGAGTAGGGTCACGATGACTCAGGATCCCCGATAGTATTGCAGGGGATTGGGGGTGACGATGCATTCCTCGGCAATGGAGATGGAGGAAGCAATGGCGCCGCGCGATCGAAGCGCATAGAGTCGCGGCACAAGTTGATCGCGCAAATCCTCAGGCGTGAGGGGATTGATGAAAATGTTGGTGCCGCCCTCGAAACCCGCCGGCGTGTTGATGCGCTGACGGATGAACACATGCCAGGGAATTTTGAAAATGGAATCCATCGGCGTGTGAAACCACTCCTCGTTCACCGAGGTGTTGCGTCCTATCGCCGCATGCACCGCGCGGACCATATCGCTCATTCCTCGAACCTCGTCGTCGCTATGATCCGACGGACGGGCATGCACGGATTTGGAGAAAATCTCCACCGTGGGATAGCGGTGCCCGATACCCACGAACGCGATGGCGGCGTCGTTCTCGGCAAACACCAGATTGTTGTAGCCGGCGAAATTCGGTCCGTAGGTGTTGTAGACATTTTTGTCCTGAACCACCATCTTGATGCGTCGTTCCATCGCTTCGCCCCAGGCGTCGATGGCCACGATTTGTGTGTGCAAATGGTCGAAGGTGGCACCGGCCGGGGCAAGCCAGTTCTTGAACACGCTGAGCGCACGCACATAGCGATTGTTCTGCACAATGTCCTGCATCGCCGCGATGATGAAGCGGAAATACTGGTAGTGCTCGTCATCGCTGAGGTCGCCGGTGAAAAACAACGCGGGGATGCCGCTCTCATCCGTGGCGAAATGCCTGTCCGCTACAATCAATTCGTGGCCGCCACCGAAGAGCGAATCGGCCATCGACCAGAGTTCCTTGTCGAGTATGGACACGATTTCCTCGTCGGAGCGTCCCTGCCGGCGCAACTTGTACTGCAGAATATCGGTGACATGCCGCAGGCCGACTGGATTGGCGAGATAGGATTCCTTCCACGCGTTGTTGTGCGCGGAAAGCCGGTAACTGTAATTCTTGCGCCAGTAATCGACGGACAGGATTTCGAAAAGATTGGAAATGCGGCGGAACAGCGGGCGCGTGTTCTGGTATTGATCGGGCGCGACCTGCGCATGCACGGTGTATGTCGCGCCCTCACGCACAATGCGCGCCTTTTCGGGCGCTGTTTCGTAGAGGCGGGAAATGCAAAACGCGCACTGCCCCTCGGGATCGATTGCTTCGGGGAGTGCTGCGACGGTGTCTCTCAACGGATCGCCGGAGGGCTTTTTACCACGTCCTGGAACGGACCATACTTCAACCCCGGTGAAGGGATTGACCTGCTTGACCGTCTTGTCGGCCATGATGTGATAGTAGAAGTGATAGTCCAATACCTGCTCCGATCACTTCGTTGAGAAAACAACACGATACGCGCGGAATTGCTTCCGCGCGTCTGAGGTCGGCAGATCAGTTATCGTCGTTCGTGCGCTTGGCGCGGCGGACGGCCTTCTGCTTCTTCATGCGCTTTTTGATGGAGGGCTTGGTGTAGAAGGCGCGACGCTTGAATTCCTTGAGAATCCCTGAACGCTCATACTTCTTTTTGAAACGCTTGATTGCACGATCGATGGGTTCGTTTTCCTGAACAATGATGCCGATCAAACTGATCTCCTTGCCGTATATTGTGAAACATGGTTGTTCAAACCTCAGATTCAAAAAATACCACGCTGGCGCGTGCAAATCAAGAGGGAAACAGGGTTTCGCCGCGATTCCGGCGGTGCAACGCAAACCATGAACCAAATGCCGCGGTCGCGGTGTTGAGATCGATTATCGGAATCACGGAATGAGCAACGATACAACCCGTCCGCCCTGGAACACCATCATCCTCCTCGCCACGCTGGCCTTCGCCAGTACGTTCTCCACGGCGGTGGTATTTCCCAATATCGGTTCCTTTGTACGCGACCGCTTCGTGCTCAGCGACACGGCTGCGTCGCTGTTTGCGGTGTCCTATCTTGTGCCGCACGTGATCTTCGCTTTCGTCTGGGGCGCATGGTCCGATCGCGTGGGTAAGCGCAAGCCCTTTCTCATCGGTGGCTACGCCGCCACGGCGGTGTTCCACTTCCTCCTGCCTTTCGCTCCCACCTATCCCTGGCTGCTGCTGCTGCGAGTGGCAGAGGGGGCCACAAGTGTTCTGGGATTCTCGCTGGTGATGACCATCGCCGCAGACCTCGCGCGAGGCGGACATCGCGGTAAAGTAATGGGGTTGATGGGCGGGGCTGTGTCGCTGGGTACTTCACTGGCCTTCCCGGTGGGAGGGGCATTGGGTGTGCACTCGATGCTGCTGCTCTGCGGCATGGGTGCGGCGATTCTCCTGCTCTGCGCTGCGGTGGCCTGGCGCTGGCTGCCGGAGGGTTCGCTGGGACGCGCGCGCTCACTGCGCGATGCGCTCGCAGTGGCTCGGGATTATCCGGCTCTCGCGCTGCCGTACGCGTTCACCTTCATCGATCGCTTCACGGTGGGTTTCTTCGCTGTCACCTTCCCTCTGTACGCGTCCTCGGTCTTCGGCATGGACGCCTCGGCGAGTGGGCGCGTACTTGCGGGCTTTCTGCTGCCGTTCTCGTTGCTGACCTTCGTGTTCGGTCGCATGACCGATCGTATCGGTCCGATGCTGCTACTGCTTGGTGGATCGCTGGTGTATGGAGTATTCGTGACCTTCACTGGCTATCTCGGACAGGAGCATCTCTTGTACTTGATGATCGTGCTGGGCGTGCTCGCCGCGGCGATGTACGCGCCGACACTGTGGATGGTCGCCGCCTGGGCGCCGGCCGAACGCAAGGCCTCGGCCATGGGTGGCTTCAACGCTGCTGGTTCGGTGGGTTTCTCCCTCGGGCCGCTGGTGGGTGGTGTGGTTGCCGATCTTGCCGGTTACGCCGAGGCGTTTATCGTGGCGGGAGTGTCGGAAGTGCTGATCGTGCTCGTCGCTCTCCCGGTCCTGTATCGCATGGGCGCATTGCGCCACGCACGCATCGCCGTCACAAGAGAGCAGACTTCCTGATCATGTGCAATCGTAAAAAGCTCTCTTTACAGTCCGTCATGTTCCTTCGTCACACCCGGGAGAATGAAAATGGTGCAGGTGCCTTGATTACTGTTGGAGCGGATCAGCAGAGTTTCAAAACCACAGTTTCGCCGATACATGTGACGCCCCCCGCGCTTGGCACGGGGGGCGTTTTACAATGAAGCGGATATTGCTGTTCGGCGAATCGATCAGCATTTCTCCAGAGCTTGTTCGAGATCCCGTAGTTGATCGCGCACGTCCTCGATTCCCACGGATATCCGGACCAACCCGTCCGTGATCAAGGCCTGCTCGCGCTGCTCCTTGCCCATGCTGAAATGGGTCATGCTGGCGGGATGCTGAATCAACGACTCAACGCCACCCAGACTCACGGCAAGAATGAACAAGCCGACGTTGTTCATCAACGCCTTGCCCGCTTCCAGACCTCCACGCAATTCGCAGGAAATCATCGCACCGTTGCCGGTCATCTGACGCTGCGCCAGTTCATGTTGAGGATGGCTGGGCAGGCCGGGGTAACGCACCCAAGCCACTTTCGGATGCGCCTCCAGCATGCGCGCAATAATCAGCGCATTGTCGGAGGAACGCTCCGCGCGAAGTGGCAGCGTCTTGATACCGCGGTGCACCAGAAAGGCGTTGAAGGGATCGATCACACCGCCGAAGTGGTTGAGCGTCTTACGGAAATGCGCATAGCTCTCCGCGTCGCGTACCACTACCACACCGCCCACGACATCGGCATGGCCGTTGAGGGATTTCGTCAGACTGTGCAACACCACATCCGCACCGAAGTCGAAAGGCCGCTGCATCACCGGGCTCATGAACGTATTGTCCACCACAAGCTTCGCCCCGTGCGCATGCGCCAGTTCGGCTATGCCCGCGAGATCGCTGATGACCAATGTGGGATTGGCGGGAGTCTCGACGTACACCATCTTGGTCGCGGGTTCGATGGCCGCGCGCACGGCTTCGATGTCCGAGGTGTCGACGAAGGTGGTGCGCACACCGAATTTCGCCATGAAGTTTTTCAATAATGATGCCGACGGACCGTACACGGATTCGCTCGACACGACATGGTCGCCCGCCTGAAGCATGGCGGCCATGACGGTGTGTACCGCCGCCATGCCGCTGGCGCATCCGAGAGCATGCGAACCACCCTCCAGCGCTGCGATGGATTTTTCCATGGCCTCGACGGTGGGGTTGCGCATGCGCGTGTAAATGTAGCCGTCTTCTTCGCCCGCGAACAGTCGCGCGCCGTGCTCGACATCGTGGAACTTGAATGTGGAGGTCTGGTAAATGGGCGGCACCACGGCGCCGTGTTCATTTTCCTCAACACCAGCGTGCACGGCCAACGTTGCCATGCCGACATCTTGATGGGATTTCACTATGGGACTCCAGGTTCAGTAGGACGATAATGTGGGCACCGGCGCGAACAGCACCCCCCGGCGCCAATGAATAACATACAGGATAATCCGATGCGGGAAAAGTACGTCAGTCGAAAAACACCCAGTCCACTCCCAGGCGCAGGGCGCGATCATACATCGGATGGAAGCCCGCGCTGATGTAGCGCGCATCCAACGCGTTGTGCAGCACGACATGGATGGTGGCGCGCTCCTTGATTCCGGCAAAGAGAAAAAGGTCCACGCGCATGGCGTCGGTGTAGCTCCACTCACCACTTGAACGTGCCTCGGTGAACATCCCGAGCACGGGATGGAAATTCAGTGGCCGATATGCGCTGTTCACCTGCATGCGCGCTCCGGTGCGGAGTTGCAGCGTGCCTTCGATGAGCGAACCCTGATAATAGAATTCAGCGCTGTATGAGCGTTCGGGCGCGCCCAAGGCGGGCGTTTCCGTGTCCGCTTCGTCGCTTGCAAGCAAACTCGCCCGTTGGTCGAGATGGAAGCGCCACCATCGCAGTCCCACACCAGCGCTGATGCCTGTCACCGCTTCGTTCGTGGCTCCCTCGGTGCTGATCGTTGTACTGTACCGTCCAATAATGCCATCGTACACGGGTACGGTGTTGATGCGTAGACGATGGTCTCGCTGGCGTTGGAACACGCGCATATCCACATCGAACCATGAACCTTGTCCACGCAAACCGGCCTCGAGAATGCGCGTGGCCTCGAGATCGGGATTGCGCGTTCCTTCGATGCTCACCGACGGGCCGCTGTATGCCAATTCCACTCGGCTGTACACGCGCGGGGCGTAGGAAAAGCCACCCCACACGGACCATGTGTCAACGATAGTCATGCTCGCGCCCGCGCCGATGCCCAGCGCATCCTGTTCCCACATGTGCTCGTAACGCGCGAGTCCGTGCAGGCGCACCGGCCCGAGCATCAGATCGAGGCGTGCGCGCGCCATGGCGGAAACGCCATTGCCCTCGAAGGATGCGCCGCCTTTCTCCGCCGCGTAGCGCGAGAGTTCGCCGGCGAGATGCAGGCGGGCCCAGGGCAGATCGTCCACATGCTCCAGCGCGACGCCCAACTGCGACCAGGTGTCGGTGATGTTGATCGGCGGTTCGTCGAGCGTGTCTTGTATCAGTTCCTTCACATTGTCGCGGAAGCGACGCACATCCGAGAGCCAGTATCCGCGGAGCGTGCTGCGATGACTGCTGTCGGCGCTCCACAGGGCGGTGCCAGCAAGCTCGGCAGTGTAGCGCTGCTGCTGCGTGAACATGGTGGGATTGATCAGCGTCGCTGTTTTTGGGTCGAAGGCCTCCTCGCTGAATGCCGAAGCGCCATCCACGGGATAGGTGATCATTCCATTGCCGTCGATATCGCCCAGCACTCCACCGTTGAGCAGCGTGATCTGGTCGAAATAGGCGAGGGCAAGTCGCGTGGAAAAAACCTCGTCCCACGCGCGCCGATAGCGCAGGCGCAGATGCCAGCGTTCGTGGCGATTGTTGGCGAAACGCGCCGCATCGTTCGAACTGATCACGCCGATGGCGGCACGCGTCCCGGAGAGGAGGAGATTGTCCGAATCGCCTGGGTTCAGCGTAAACAGCGCGTCGGTGTACAGGTAATCGTTCGCGGCCTCGGTATGGCGCAGTCGGCTGACGGGGCGTGGCGCGTCCCACTCCTTTTCACGGAGATCCACCGCAAGCAGCGAACCGTTGGCTCCGGCCCAGAACGACTCGTACTGCGGATACACCCGTATCAATTCCATGTCCTCCGTCGCAACGAGCAGAGCATCGGACTGGGCATTGAGCGGATTGCGCAGCGCGTTTCCGTTCACCGCGTACACCGCATCGAAAGGTGTCATTCCGAGACCTCCCAACCAGCCCGGCTGACCCAGATTGCCGAGTCCATACTCCTGCAACCCCGGATGCCGTGCCACGATATCCGCGATGCTGTGATACTCCATAGTGGCGATGGAATCCTTCGGGAAATCCCTCCACGCCGGATTACCCGCCGCGCTGCGACTCGAATCCGCTACCTCGGTCGCCGCGGGCGTCATACCCCGCACACTGTCCGGGACCACTCCCGTGGTGTCTGCGGACTCCGTGGCAGTGTCCACCTGCGCGCGAAGCAGCGCGGGCAACAACATCAGAAGCAACAGCGCGCGCGTCATGACAGCACCCGCTTGCTTCTGCCACGGTGTTCGTGTACGCGCAGCAGATATTTCATCAGCACACTGCGGTACCAGGTGAGGTTGTGATACACATGCTCCACGCTGCCGAAACTTCGTTTGAAATCGCTCACGCCCGCCGTGTTCGCCCCCATGAAATCGAAAGTCGCGCAGCCCTGGGCGGCACCGCGCGTGAGCAGCGTGTGAACCAGCCAATGCGAAGCGAAGGGACACAATGCAGGGTCGGCGCCGGCAAGCCAGTCGTATAGCATGCCACCATCGCGCATGATCACGCGCACCGCCGCTGTTGTGCCGTCGGGACGCACGGCCGCATGGCATTCCACCATGCCGCGGGCGCGCAGCAGCTCAAGCCAAGCGCGCATGTTCTCCATGGAGAATGGTGGAGTGAGATCGTGCCGGCGATAGCTGTGTTCGAACAGCGCGAGAATGCTGTCGGTGGAGGGATCGCTGTGCAGCGTCAACTGCGCGGCGGCGGCTTTGCGCAGTTTTCTCCGCAGGGATTGGCTGTATCCTTTCCACAGCGCGTCGGCATCGCGCAAATCCACACGCAAGGTGCGTTGCTCGCGCACATCCCAGCCGCGGGAGGTGAAGACGCGCAATTCGTTTTCGCTAAAGCTGTCCGACAGTGTGAGCAAATGGTAGTCGTCTTCGATGCGATCGAGCAGGGCGCCGAGCTGTTCGTCGGTGCAGACGCCACGCGCGCAGCGACCGGCGTATAGCGTGATGGGCAGGGCGGTGACGAGACGCAGATTCCCGCGACGACGGGAGAGCAGGGGAATGCCGCAGCGCGGCGCTCCGTCCACGGACAGCATGGCCACGCGCGCATCGCGCTCGAACACTTCGGCCAACACTTCCAGCCACGACGCCGATGCGAACAGCGGTGCCGCGCTGAGGGCATGCAGCTCCTCCCACGCGTCGCGCGCGTCGTGCAGCGTTTCCATCGTGACCGTCATCCCCGCCATGGTGTGTTTCCGTTACAGCGTGAGCGTGACGGTTTCGCCGGCGATGAAATGCGAAATCTTGTAGAGATACTCCGTGGCCACCATCATCTGCTCGCCCACGTTCTCCGCCTCCTCGCTCGCCGAAGTAATGCCCGAGCTGATGTCCTTGATGGTGCTGCGTTTGGCGGGATTGATGGTCAGCGCCCACAGCTGTGAAACCTCGAAGGTGCGGAACACCCCGTTGATGTAGCGATCCTCGTCCTGCTTGGCCACATTGTTGCCCTGCGCATAGCGCTCTTCGATGCTGTCGAAGGCCTTGCTGTACAAACCCTTGCTGTCGATGTCCTGAATGATCATGCGCGAAAGCCGGTAGGCGCTCGTGGCTATCACCGCTGCCGTATGCACGGGTTTGCTGTCGGGCTTGAGCACCTTCACCGTGGCATCGTGAATGGATTGAATCTGATCCTGCATGGCGCCGCGTCCCACGAAACGCATTTTCGCCAGCAACGCATACATGGCGTACACGCCGCTCATCGCGTTCATCAAGCGCACGGGAGTGGACGAGGCCGAGCCGACACTGCCGTGGAAACGCTTGACCTCACTGTCGATTTGATCGCGAAAGTCCTTCTGCGTATCCAGCGCGCGCGCGGTAACGGTCAGCACTTCGAACAGCGCGTCGAGATCCACAACCATGGTTTCCACCGCATCCGCTTTTTGCGCGGCGCGGCGGTCGCGCTCGATGCGGTCGAGCCGGGCGAGCAATTCGTTGCGGAGCACGGAGTCCTTTATCGCAACCCGGCCCGCCGCCGGCGTTGCCACACTGTCGTCGGGAGGGAGCAGTGCCGTGTTCTTGTCGCGAGTCTCGGCGGTTGGAGTGTCGCCTTGCGCGGCATTGTCGCCGCGGTCGCCGCCACAGGCGGTGCCGGAAAGGAAAAGAACGATGAGCAGGAGGAGGGATCGACGATTCATGATGTGGGGCGTTTGGTGCTGATGATGGAGGAGACGAGGGCTTCGATGGTCTGCGAAAACATGCGGTACTCCGCCCCGGCGCCCACGGCGGCGGTGACGAGGATGTAGCGGCTGTTGGCTGCGTCGGCAAGCCAGAATGTGCGTCCATGCATGGCCGCTCCGGCTGCCACGGTCGCTTCCTCACGGCGCAATACACGCACCGACGTGTTGGCGGGATCCGAGGCATGCGCGGCGATACTGTCGGGAAGCGTGGTTGTAAATACCGCCACACGCACAAGCACTTGTGTTTGCAGTGAAGAGGGATCGACATAGCTCAGTTCGACGCCGGGCAGGGTGGCGGATTGCCCCGGTATGGCTTGCGGCGTTTCACGACCAACATCCCAGCCGATGGGATAACGGAAACTCAGGCCGAGATTGTCGGAACTGAAGGTGCTGCTGCCTTCCTCGCGGATGCGCGAAGTGAACTGCCGCTCCTTCTGCCACCAGCTTCCCTCGAAATCGCCGCTTTCGGTGAACGGCACGACCCAGGTGCCTCCCTCGCGGCGCAGCCGGAAGGTCCCCACGCTTTCGAACGTGGCATCGTGGAAGCGTACCAGAAACGTGGCAGTGAGCAAGGCGCTGCTGCTGTCGCGCATTTCAATATCGAGCACGTCGAAGCGCGTGAACGTATAGGCGAACGGCGTCAATCCCGCGTCGAGGCGCGAGCGGAACCAATTCGCGAAGTCCTCCGCATTGTTCACGCCCTGGGCGCGCAGCGCCGAGCGGCTCGCGCGCGAGAGGCGACGAAAGGGTTCGCTGTACGAACGATCATCGTCGAACAGCCGCACCCAGTCGCGAAACACCTCGCGTGCCTCGCGGTACAGCACGATTTCCTCGGGAAGAATGTTGGGTTCTCCCCGCTCCTCCTTGGGAATGGGTTTTTCCTCGCCACCACAGCCGGCGAGGGGGAGCAGGAAGAATGTTGCCACAACGGCAAGCAGCGGGAATGGGATGTACCGTTTCATACGCATTCAATAAAAGTACATAATTCGGCATCGTGAGGAAATGCCAGTGCGCATGCCCCGTCGCACGGCGGTATCGCATGATATCGCAACAGCGTGTTCTGGCGAAACGGCGAAACATTGACCCGCGCGCCGCGCTGTCGTACATTTTGCTCCGGAGTATTTTCCCTCACCCGCACGAGGACGCGATGACCATCCGCCGAACCATGACCCTGCTTGCAACTGTCCTGCTCATCGCTTCCTGCGGCAACGAACGGAAGGAGCAGACCCCGATGCCCGAGAACAAAGCGCGCACCACCGTGCTCGAACGCCTCGCCATGTACGCCCCCACCGACATTTCGGTGGATCTGTCCGCCTTGTCGGATCGCGACTGGCAGTGCATCACCAAGCTGGTGGATGCGGGCAAACTCGCGGATTCGATTTTCTGGCTGCAGAGTTCGCACGAGGCCGTGGCGCTGCGCGATTCGCTCGCCGCGCTCAACAGTTCCGAGGGGTGGGATTTCTGGAAATACGTGATGATCAATTACGGACCATACGACAGAATTTTCGAAGGTGAACGCTTCGTGGGCGAAGGACCCGCGCGCAAACCCGCGGGAGCCGGTTTCTATCCCGCCGATATGACGAAGGTGGAATTCGAGGCCTGGATCGCCGCGAATCCCGCGCAACGCGAGGCCTTCGAGAGTCCCTACACCGTCATCGTCCGTGACGGCGCCGGACTCGCGGCCGTACCTTTCCATGCCTACTATCCCCAAGTGGAGCGCATGGCGCAATTGGTGGAAGAGGCCGCCGAGTATGCGGACAATCCCGGTCTCAAGCGCTACCTCACCCTGCGGGCCAAGGCCTTGCGCAGCGATGATTACTACGAAAGCGACATGGCCTGGATGGATTTGCGCGACAACAGCATCGACGTGGTGATCGGTCCGATCGAGAATTACGAAGACGGCCTCTTCAATTACAAGACCGCCTACGAATGCGCCGTGATGGTGAAGGACGAACAGGGAAGCAAGGAACTGCGCATGTTCACCGCGCACATCGATGCGTTCGAACGAGCGCTGCCCATTGAGGACAAGTACAAGCGCGCCAGCGCCGGCAGCGGGAATATCCTTGAGGTGGTGAACATCGTGTACTTCGGTGGAGACTTTCACGCGGGCGTGAAAACTATCGCCGCGTCCTTGCCGAACGATCCGAGGGTGACGCAGAAAAAAGGCGGCAAGAAGCAGATGTACAAGAATCTGATGGAAGCCAAATTCGACAAGATCGTGTTGCCCATAGCGCAGCGCGTGCTCGATTCCACCCTGCACGGCCATGTGGATCGCGCCGCGTTCACTTCTTTCGTCACCTTGCACGAGGTATCGCATACACTGGGCTTGCCCTACGTGTGGAAGCAACCCTCGCTTACGGTGCGCAAGGCGCTGAAGGAGCGCTACTCGGCCATCGAGGAATGCAAGGCCGACGTGCTGGGCCTGTGGAACAACACCGTCCTGCAGCGTGAAGGTCTGATGGACGACGAAGCCATGAAGCGTTCGATCGTCACGTATGTTGCCGGGCTTTTCCGCTCCCTGCGTTTCGGCGTGGAGGAAGCGCACGGCAAGGCGAATCTCGTGCAACTGCGCACGCTGCTCGAGCGCGGCGCCGTGCGCAAGGTGGGCGCGCGATACACCATCGATTTCGATGCCTTCCTCCCCGCATTGCGCGATCTGGCCTCACGCGTGCTGATGATAGAAATACTCGGCGACTACGAGCAAGCTGGCGCCTTGCTCGCGAAATACGGGACCATGACACCCGAAATCGATGCCGTCGTGCACGCGCTCATCGATATTCCCCGCGACCTCAACACCAGTTACACATCGCTGGGGAAGTAGAGGGAAATAGTCAGGAATGCTGCAATGCATGCGAAACGGGCGACGCTATCGTCGCCCGTTTTGCATGTGTGAAATCAGGGTTTACAGGATGACAGACGCTCCGACCCAGGGGATGGGGAAGAGTTCCCATTCGTTGACAAAACCGAAGCCGAGGTCGAAATCGAAATTGCCGGATCGTATGCGCAGACCGGCATTGACCAGAACCAGATCTTTCTCCGGCATGGTCGCTTCGAAGATCAGGCGGGTTTTCGTGCCTGTGGGAATTTCGAGCCCGGCGTTGTAGAACACGTCGCCCGTCTCGGTGTCATTCGCGAGTCCGGCGGTGACGAAGAGGCCATTCTCCCCGCCGAGATTCACGGTGCCGACGGCGAAGGGGTAGAAGCGCGTTTCCTTCTCCCACAACAGCACCGTGGCCCCCACGGCCAGGGCGGCGCGATCGTTGGAGAGAGGCGTGATTTTCAACGTGCTGTGTCCGAATTCAAACAATGCCGTCGGGAAGAACAGGGTTCCCACCTGCAACGTGGCGATATCGGCGATGCCGAAGCTGGCAGTGGGGAAGAAAAGTTCGTACACCCCCAGTCGTACCTGACCCGCCGGCTCGGCATAGGCCGTGGGAAAGATGAACAGCGATGAACTGGGACGCGAATAGCGTTGTGCATCCTCGGGCGCCTCCTCGGGCTCCGGGGTCTCATTGCGCCAGGCCGCGTTCCTGTCTTTCGTTTGCGGTGTTTCCGCTCCCGCGCCCAGCGGTGTGAGCGCGATCATGGACGCGGCCGGGATGCGCAGTTGCACATTGTCGCGCGTGCGCAACAGCAACGTGTCGTTGCTCCAGCCCATGAGCATGCCCTCCACGCGCAATCCTTCGCGCGTGCTGACACGATACATGCTGCTGTCGTTGGTGGTGGACGTGGATTGAACCTGGGCGTGAAGCGGTGCTGCGAAAAGCAGCATGCATGCGGCGATGAAGCTCGCGAACTCCCTGCGGGTCATGGTGACCTCATGCTAGTGAAAACAGTGGATTCGGCTACGAACGCGAGTTCAATCTTCGATAGGCAGTAACAGACCTTGAATCCTGAAATAAATTCAGTGGGCATTATACGAAATGCTGCTCCGCTTTGTCAAGGGGGAAGTATTTGGACCTACGGGAAGTCGAAAACGCAATGGAGTGCGAAGTCGATAGCAGGGATGGGATGGGTACTACGCGTCGACGGGCGGATGGGAGTCTCCACCATGGGAGACGCGGGAAACTTTCAACGGTGGATGTGTTCGAAGAACCTATCGGGCAAGGTGGGCTCGCGTTTCGCCTGTCCGTTCCGGATGATCGGAGAGCAGTCGATTCTCATTGGCGAATGCTTCTCGGTAGTCGGCTTTTCGCTTCCGTATGTTCCACGCCCTGATTGTCGGAGAGTTGTTGTTCTGCCAGACGCACTTCCCGCAGCAACTCGATTTCATCGAGCAAACGTTCGTATTCGTCGATGTCGAGCAACACCGCCGCTGCCCGACCATGTTGTGTGAGGATGAGGGGACTTCTCGACTCCCGCACCTGATGAAGAAAACCGGCGGCGTTGGCCCGAAATTCCGACAGCGGTTGGATATTCCGACTCAAGCGGGTATAGCGCATCATGACCTCCTTTGATTCAGTACGGAAAAACGTACATCGAAATGTACAGAATGCCGCAAGAATCAAAAACCACATATTTCCGCCGCACTGACGCGTTCTGCCACGGGACCTCACCCTCGCGGATTTGCCCTCAAAGCAACCGCCCACGTCCCGAAAGAACGTGGGCGGTCAAACAATCTCATTTCACCCCGTCTCAGCGCGTGTAGAAATCGATCTGACGCTCGATAGCCGCGCGGCACACGGGACAGAAATCCACGAGACTGAGCGAGAACATGCGGCAATCCAGCGAGGGACGATACATGCCCTCGGAGATGTAACCGGCTCCTTCGAAGGCGCCCACCTTGCCGAGAAAGTCCTTGTTGGCGAGAATTTCGTTGGAGCGCTTCATGATGGGATCGCGCTTGCTGTAGTAATCGTCGGCTAGGCGGTCGAGCGTGCCGAGTTGCTCACGCAGTTTGTCGTACTCGGCCTTGCCCCAATCGGTGGGAATGGCCAGGCCCGGCGTGCATTGCGCGGCCCATTTCACCCGTGGCGCGTCGAGCAGGCGCGTGATATTGGGCTCCCAGGGTTCCACGCCCGCGGGGTAGAATTCCTCGTAACCGGTGGACGAGCTGTAGTACTCGTCGCCCAGCCCGCCGAAGCTGTGCCCGAATTCATGCACGTACACGTAATCGCGCTGCCATTCCTGGCCTTTGTTCTTTTCCACCGTGTAGGTGGTGGTGTAGAGCTGGTAAATGCCGCCCCCGCCGTAGCGGCTGTCGTTGATCAGAATGCAGATGAAATCGTAGGGTGCGGCCGAAGCGATATCGCGCAGTTCGCGGTTGGCCTCGGTAAGCACGTAGCGCGCGCTGCCGAAGGTGTTGTACATGCTGCCGAGCGCGGTATTTTTCCACACATTTCTGTCCGGAACATCAATGCCCGATTCCTCCGAGACGGCACAGAGTGCGCGCACGTTGAAATCCTTGCGCCGCTCCTTGAATGGCGCGGTATTGAACAGCACGTCGTTGAAATGCCGGGCATCGTCCTTGAATTTGCCGATGTCGGCCTTGGCGTAGCCGTCGCCGATGATGAGAATGTCCACCTTGTTGTGTATGTCCCCGTTGTCCATCAAGGTCACTACTTCCGCGGCGGGTGCACGGCGTTCGGTGATCACCACGGTGGGATCGGCGGGATCGATGGTGGTGGTGAACACTTCACGGAACAGCAGGAATTTGTCGCGGCGGCTCAGCGTGAGTTGCACCTCGCGGCGCGGGAAGGGGAAGCGCACGGATTCGTGGAAACTTTTCCACACCCCGCGTCCCGCCTCGGCGGTGGTCTGCCATTCGTTGAACACCGTGGAAAATCCGCGCGAATACAGCAGCATGCCACTCTGACGGTCGTACACGCGCACGAGGAATTCCCCGAGATTCAGCGTGTCCACGAGATTCGTCCTGCTGCCGGGCCAGGGCCCCTCCTGCCACACCTTGTCGAGCGTGACGCGTTCCTCGCCGCGCGTGCCGATGTGGTAATAATCCACGCGCATGGTTTTATCGAGGAACCAGCGGTCGAAATCCACCTGCGCGAACAGCGCCGGCGCGGTACACAAAAGCAGAAGCATGAAGGACAAACGACGCATGACAGACCTCCTGGTTCATGAACGGATCCGACTCCCAAGATACGGAAATCGCGCGTGATTCGAGGGAGCGGTGATGGGTAGGGGGGCCGGGTGGTTGCGCGGGAGGGGAGGCGCGCGGATGCGGAGCTGGATTGATTCAATTTTTTCGTAAATCGGAGCCAATTGTTCTTGCGTTTTATTTTCGGACGGTGTAGATTCAGCGCATCGACCTGATTGTACCGTTACGAGAACACCGACATGTGTGGGACGACGCGGTATTGTACACTGCTTGCCACGGACGCGCATGCGCGCACAACGCGCGCAACAGGACGTGCTGTGTGGGACGGAGGACGTGGAACGCCGGCCGGGATACCGTTTCATCCGTCGCCGGACTTCGTTTCATGCCCGCCGTGGGCAATGGAGTTTCTTCGCTCGATCGGTGTGGGAGAACCTTCATGGTTTTTCGCCGAGGACGATAGCATAAGCGTTTCGGATTGGGAGGTCGCCTGTAACCTGAAGCGCGCTCGCGTGTTATTCCCATTCACTCCGAATCGGGACGTGAGGCGACGCTTGCCAGCAACCAAGGATTCACTTGTATAGAGGTGCAGAATGACAACGCAACGATACCTCATCGCCGTGGTGGCGCTGTGCGTGTTGCCGTGGTCGCTGGCTGCGGGGAAGGGCGGGGAGCCGAAGGCGGAGCGGATGTTCAGCGGGACGCCGCTGGCGGGCGCGTTTTACGAGAATCGTGGGCAGGTGGTGGATGAAACGGGAAGCGCGCGTCCGGAACTGCGGTACTACGCCCTCTACAACGGGGCGCGGGTGTACTTCACGGCGACGGGTTGGCACACGGTCTATCAAGTGATGGAGGAGGAAGGGGTGAGCGAGGCGACGGGCGCGCGCTCCACCGGTGTCCCGATGCGTGAACACGAGCGCGGAGAGCGCATTCGTCAATACCGCATGGATGTGACCTTGCAGGGGTGCAACAAGGATGTGGAGATCGAGGCGCTGGATCCGCTGCCGCGACGTATGCACCATTATCTCGCGCATTGTCCCGACGGCATCACCGTTCCGGCGCACGGCATGTTGCGGTACCGGAATATCTACGACAATATCGACCTGATATTATACGCCGCGCGGGAGGGGCTGAAATACGAGTTCGAGGTGCGGCCCGGCGGGAAGGTGGAGGATATACGACTGCTCCACGACGGGATGGACGGGATCATGACGCAGGAGGATGGATCCCTGCGTGTACACTGGTCGCGGGGATACACGCGCGAGAGCCGGCCGTACAGCTATGTCGAGGAGGACGGGCAACATCGGTCGGTTGCGACGAGCTGGAATATTAAGGATAATGAACTCCGCTTTGTGGTCGCACCATACGACGAAAGGAGCACACTGGTGATCGATCCCTGGTCGACCTTTATCGGGGGCCATTCGGGCGAGGCAATACTCGCTCTCGACGGCGACAGCGTCGACGCGTTGCTTGCCGCCGGCTTCACGCGAAGCTTCGATTTCCCCATCAAACGTGCCTGGCAGGCGACTCCCTGGCTGAGTCCCGTAAAAAATGCCAATGAGATGATTCTACTGAAATTCGACAGCGACGCGCAGCTGCTATGGTCGACATTCTACGGAGGGAATCAAGCCGAGACTGTGATGGGACTGTCCGTGGATCCCCAGTCAAATGTTCTTGTCGTAGGATTGACGTCGAGTGAGAATTTCCCCGTACACAGGGCGTATCAAGCGTTCAAAGGAGATCGGGGTGATGCCTTCATCGTCAAGTTCGATTCCAGCGGGCGGCGCGTGTGGGCCACATATTTCGGGGCGGATAACGCGGACCAACTCAACGGTGTGGATTGCGATTCGCAGGGGAATGTATATGCGGTAGGGGTGTGCGTGGCGGACGGGAGCGGGTATCCGACGCACATCCCGCTGTTGCGCCCCTTCCAGTCGACCGGGACAACAGCGGCGGCGATGTACCTGAAAATGGACAGCGCGGGTACGCTTCTCTTCTCTTCCCTGCTCGGCGGTTCCGGGGGCGATAGCGGAAATTCCGTGGCCGTGTATCCATCGGGAGAATTCGTGCTGTGCGGTTTTACCGGGTCGCTGGATTTTCCCACGATGCGCGCGCAGCAGGCCTCCGCGCCGGGGCAGTGCTTCGTTACCAAAATAGACAGCGTGGGCATGCCGATCTGGAGCACCTATCTCGGTGGTAGCGGGACCTACGAGGAGGGCAGAAGCGTTGCCCTGGATCCATCTGGGAGGATCTGGATCGCGGGCGAAACAAACTCCACCGATTTTCCGCTGTTGCGGCCCTTCCAGGGTCGCAATGGGGGGGGGCGCGATATGTTTCTGTGCGCCTACGACTCGTCCGGATCGCTGTCGTTCTCAACGTATTACGGTGGGACAGCCGACGAGCGGACCAAAAATGTCAGAACGGATTCGCAGGGCGGCGTATATGTTACGAGCGAGGTGAGTTCCTCGGCGACACCGGTATACAATGCACAGTATGCCGTGAGGCCGGGAAGTCAGGATGCCTTCGTCCTGAAATTCGATACGACGAGGCAGCGTCAGTGGGCCACGTATTTCGGCGGTTCGGGTTATGAGAACTGTTACGGTTTGGCGTGCGATAATCGAGGATATGTGTACATCGGAGGCGGTACAGAGAGCGCCGATCTGCCGGTGTTCAACGCCTATCAGGACACCATCACACAGCCGCGGTTCCAGAATGATCCACCTGCAGTGGACGCGTACATCACCCGCATCCGTCACGACGGCTATATCCCCGTGGCGCTGGCACATGTCGCGGCGGCGCGCGTGGGCGGGAGCGTGCGCCTGGACTGGCGCAGCGAGAGCGAGGTCAACGCGCATGGCTACATCATCGAGCGGCGCTACGAGCACGGGGGTGGGGAAGCGCGTTCCGACTGGCGCGACATCGGCTTTGTGCCGTCCGCATCGCAAGGCATGGAGGGACGCGATTATCTCTACATCGACAGCGATCCCGGAGCGCCGGAGGCGCGCATTTTCTACCGTCTGCGCATGGTGGATCTCGACGGGAGCTTCGCGCACTCGCCGGTTGTGGAGGTGGCGCCGTTGCGCGCCGTGGCGGTTGCGGGTTTCGAGACCGCGTATCCCTCGCCGGCGCGGGACTGGCTCACGTTGCGCTTCACCCTGCCCGCCGAGAGTCGCATCAGTCTCACCGTGCACGACATCGGTGGTCGTGAGTTGGTCGGCGCCTATCGCGATTCCATCGTCCCGGCCGGCGCGCACAGCGTTGCCATTCCCGTGCGCGAATGGCAATCCGGTCTCTACCTTTGCACCCTGACCACCGCCAGCGGCAGCATCACCCGCCGCGTGATGGTGATGAGGTAGGGGCGAGACGATTGAGTTGAAACGGGCGACTATTGCGTCGCCTGTTCCGCATGTGTGTTGCTGCAACGCGGTGTAGGTTTTTGTGGACAGTGTCGGGAGGCTCGCGGGGGAGAATCGATGAAAAGCGCTGTGAAACTTCGGGTTGATTTCATCGAAAAACTGGCATGGGTGTTGTAGTGATTTCGGCATGCACAAGCAAAGGGTACAACCATGACACAGTATCGACGACTTCTTCCCGCGCTCGCAGTGCTCCTTCTGCTCGGCGCCTGCTCTTCCTCCCATCGGCTGCATCAATACGATTTTCACAACAAGCGCGTGGTGTTCCGTAGCACCGCCGAATGCCGCGACATGCATGCCTCGGTGTGGATAGACGATCCCGTGCCCGAGGCGACGCCTTGGACCGCGGTGGCCTCGCTCTTCGTGTCGCTCGTGGGCAGCGCGGCCGCCGACGCGAATGTCAAGGACGTCGTCAGTACGCAGGGTGTGGCGGAATTGCTGGCCACGGGTATGCAGCGCAGCATGGAAGACCGCTTCAATATCACCGCGCAGCGCGACGGCGACGGGGAGGCAGATTTCATCGTCGATACGCGACTGAAAGGGGTTTCGCTGGTGTCGAATGCCGACGGGGTGTTCCTGCGACTCGATGTGGAACAAAGCATGCTGGATTGGAAGACGCGCGACAGGATTTGGCGCATGCGCTTCGACGAACACGTCCCGCTACGCTCGCACAGTACCGGCATCTGGGATCCGACAGTGATGGCGGTGGAGGGTGTGATCAGCGCGGTGGAGCTGTTCAAGATGGAGGAAGCAGAAATCCAGGACGCCGTGCTCGCCACCGCGCGCGATGCCGGATGGATACTCGCGGATCGCTTCGTGCGCGACGCATCGTAGGCCGACGCGCATCGGAGCAACAACGGACGCGGCGTCCCCGGGGTGGGGACGCCGCGTCGTACTCTGTACCAGGGGATTATTCCACTTCGGAGATTTTTTCCATGAACTGCGAGCGCAGCCAGGTGTGCGGCGTGCCGGAGCGATGGAAATTCAGCATGCCCTTGAACTCGGCAATGCTCTCGAAGCCCTTGTTCGCCATCCAACCCTCGACGCCCTCGAGCATGTCCTTGATCGTGTCCAGTCCATCGGTGTACAGCGCGGAAACCACCTGCACCGCGGAGGCGCCCGCGAGCAGCATTTTCACCACATCCGACGAAGTCTTCACGCCCGTGGACGCGCAGAGATCGTAGGGGAGGTAATGCGACATCAGCGCGATCCAACGCAGGGGCTGATGGATTTCCTCATTATCGCTGAACGAAAACGTGGTGCGCAGTTTCAATTGCTCGATGTCGATGTCGGCCTGTGTGAAGCGGTTGAACAGCACGAGACCGTCGAGCTTGCGCTGCGAGAACTCCACCGCCACATTGGGCAGCGAGGAAAAGGCCGGGCCGATTTTCAACGCGACGGGGATGGAAACCGAACGCTTGACGGTGCCGAGAATTTCGTAATACAATTCCTCCAAGGCCCGCCCGTCCATACTCAGATCGGTGGCGGTGGTGAACACGTTGAGCTCGATAGCGTCGGCACCAGCCGATTGCAGTTGCTTGGCGAAATCCGGCCACCACTGCGTGGACAAGCAATTGAGACTGGCGATGATGGGGATGGATACCGCCGCCTTGGCCTCTTTAATCATATCGGTGTACTCGCGCGAACCGTAAAGCAGTTCGAGTTGAGCGTAGTAATAATCGTAGGCCTCGGTGTGCTCGACCATTCCGTTCTCCAGGCCGAAATCGCGTTGCGCGAGCACTTCCTCGAAGAGACTTTTCAGCACAACGGCGCCAGCGCCGGCTTCCTCGCAGGCCTGAATGCTGTCGACGGACTTCGTGAGACCGCTGCTGCCGACGATAATGGGATTCCGCAGGGGCAGGCCGAGATAGGTGGTTGAGAGATTGGGCATGATGCTGCTCCGTGTATCAGGTACGTAGGTGGTGGCAGATGGAACATGCAATATCACCAAAACCCGCATGACCTTCAACAGCCCCACGGAGTGCATGGCGAAATGCCCCGGCCGGCTCCACCGCAGTACGCGCGGAGCGTGGCGCTCCGCTGCGGGAAAGCGTTGTTTCTGACGCGAACGTTTCGTAATATCCGAGGTGTAACTCTTGTGTGCTCAGCACGGATTGTCCATGACCACCTTCGCCATTTCCCCACGCGCTGCCCGCGGCATAGCACTTCTCGCCACGCTTTTCGCGTTGTCTTCCTGCGGAGGAGTGCAACTCGCGTCCGTCACCGACACGCAGTTCCTGCTCACCAACCGCATTCTTCCGCTCAGAAGCATGATGGTCGTCTACGATACCCGCGATCTCGGGTTGAAGGCGGAGGTGGAGCAGTCGCTTGTCGAAACGTTGCGCTCGAACGCGGATGTGGTGGCGCGCCGCGATATCGATCTTTTTTCCCCGTTGAAAACCCTCAGCGAAAAAGAGAAGGTCTGGGCACTGAAAGACAACGACGTGAAAGCCGTGCTGTATATCGGTGGTCAGTACAGCGGACGTCCGCTGCGCGATTGGCTGTACACCGAGGCGAAAGACATCGACACGGGAACGCCCGCGTGGTCTTCGTCCGTCGTGCGGCTGTTTCTGCCCGAAACCGGCGAAGTGATCTGGACCGGCTCGCTGTCGGGCGAGGAGACGGGCCCCGAAGTGATCAGCACACGGGGTTTCGCTTCGGCCGTCGCCTCCGAACTTGTGCGCCTCGGCATGATCGCTGTGCGCAGGCCGGAGAATCCTGCGCTGCGCGGTTTCAATCGCTGAGCGGCGCTGGCAGCTGCCCGGCTCGCGGCCTGCGTAGTGTCCCTGTCGGGCATTGTCGTGGACCGAAGCTCCGTCCGGCGGAGGTTCCGGCACTGTGGCGCATTCCTTCCATCAAGCCCTATCCACTGTTCCCGTTTATCCCGCAATTCGGTATCTTACAGTTTACCGCAGCGTGTCTCATTTGCAGGTGAACGGGTTTATTCATGATCACGAAATACGGTTACGACGTCGCCATCCCTCTCATACTCGTGAGTCTCGCGTTGATCGGGAGCGCCTGGTTTGTGCCGCTGCTCTGGTTGCGTGTGATCATGCTGGTGCTGGGAGTGGGATTGCTGGCGTTCACGGTGAATTTTTTCCGCGACCCTGACCGCGTCACGCCGGTGGATGCCAATGCGGTGATATCGCCGGCCGATGGCCGTGTGGTGAGCATTGGCGAAGTGGACGCGCCGGAGTACATCGAAGGAAAGGCCTTGCAGGTGTGTATTTTCATGTCGCCGCTCAACGTGCATGTGAACCGCTTTCCGATGAGCGGCACGGTGGAGTACGTGCGCCATATCGAGGGGCGCTTCGTGATGGCGTGGGAGGACAAGGCGAGCGAATTGAACGAGCGCACACTCATCGGCATCAACACCGGCAAGCATAAGCTGCTGTTCAAGCAAATCGCGGGCTTCGTGGCGCGGCGCATCGTGTGTCCCCTCAAGCCGGGCGACAGCGCGCGCGCGGGCGAGCGCTTCGGCATGATCAAATTCGGCAGCAGAGTGGATGTGCTGATGCCCCTCACCGCGAAAGTCGAGGTGGCGTTGGAGCAGCACGTCGTGGCGGGTGAAACCATCATCGCGAGAATTCCCGAGTGACGCACAGCATGAGGACAGACGCGTGAGAATACGCCTCAGCAGGTCGATCGTACCGAATCTCTTCACGGTGCTGAATATTTTCTTCGGCTTCCTGAGCATGATTCACGCGGTGCAGGGCATGTTCATCCCCGCGGTGTGGTATATCCTGCTTTCTGCGCTGTGTGACACGCTGGACGGCTTCATGGCGCGCCTGACGAAATCCGCCAGCGAATTCGGCGTGGAGCTGGATTCGCTCGCCGATGTGGTGAGTTTTGGTGCGGCGCCGTCGTTTTTGCTGTACATGCTGCTGTTCAAGGACGCGGGAAACTTCGGCGCGCTGGTGGCGGCCTCGCCGCTGATCATGGGGGCGTTGCGTCTGGCGCGTTTCAATGTGCAGCTCGTGGGATTTTCCAAAGAGTATTTCACGGGCATGCCCATTCCGCTGTCGGCGCTGACGCTCACCTCCTTCATTTTGCTGTTCACTCCCGAGCGCATCATGGTCGAGCCCTTGCTGCGCATCGCCCTCACCGTGCTCACCATCGCCTGCGCGATACTGATGGTGAGTACCATACGTTATCCGGTGATACCACGCATCGGTCCCCGCTTGCTGCGCGAGCGTCCGGTGCTGAGCATTCTCGCGCTGCTCGTCGCCGTGGCCGTGCTCGTATCGCTGGGCCGTTTGCTCTTTCCCGCACTCATGCTCATTGTGCTGAGTGGTCCGTTGTTCGCGCTGGGCCGTCTGCTGCGCCGCATGGGGGGAGGACCTCCCTCGCCACGGCGCGACGAGCGCGAACTCGATTCCACACCCGATGCTTCACACGCAACCATTGACTCGCACTGATATAGGTACATCATGTACAAGGCAATTGTCACCGTCAAACTTCGTCCATCCATTCTCGATCCCGAGGGCAAAGCCATCGAGCACGCCATCACCTCGCTGGGGTTTACCGCATTGAGGAATGTGCGCGTGGGCAAGCACATCGAGCTGCACGTGGATGCGGCGAGCGAGGAAGCCGCGCGTCCCATGGTGGACGAGGCCTGCCGCAAGCTTTTCTCCAACCCCGTGATGGAGGATTACACCTTCACGCTGGAGGAGATGTGACATGGCGGACGTGACCTTCGGCGTCGTCGTTTTTCCGGGCTCGAATTGCGACCACGACGCATATCATGCCGTCAAGCACGTGTTGGGCGCGCGGGCGGAATTTCTCTGGCACAAGGAGAGCGACCTGCGTGGTGCGGATGTGATCATCCTGCCCGGTGGTTTCTCCTACGGCGATTATCTGCGCTGCGGGGCGATTTCACGCTTTTCTTCCATCATGAAGGAAGTGGTGCGCCATGCGCAGCGTGGCGGCCATGTGATCGGCATTTGCAACGGCTTCCAGATTCTCACCGAAGCGGGCCTGCTGCCCGGTGCGCTGCTGCGCAACGCCTCGCTGCGTTTCGCCTGTAAACAGGTGGCGCTTCGTGTGGAGAACACCGCAACGGCCTTCACCAATGCGTACGCTCCCGGTACGGTCATCCGCGTTCCCATTGCCCATGGCGAGGGAAATTTCTATACTGACGAATCCACTCTTCGCACACTCGAGGACGAAGGCCGCGTGGTCTTCCGCTACGTGGACGACGAGGGGCGGGCGAGCGACGAGGCCAATCCGAACGGCTCGCTCAACAATATCGCGGGCATCATCAATGCCGAAGGCAATGTGCTCGGCATGATGCCGCATCCCGAACGCAGCGTCGAAGCGCTGCTCGGCTCGGCCGACGGCCTCGGCGTCTTTTCATCGCTGTTTTCGACCATCGCGGGTGTACCCGCAACCCCACAGGAGGCGTGATGTTTGGCAATATCGGCGGATGGGAAATTCTCATCATCATTCTGCTCATCCTGATTTTCTTCGGCGCGAAGAAAATTCCCGAACTCGCCCAGGGCCTCGGCAAGGGCATCAAGGAATTCCGCAAGGCGGCCAAAGATATTCAGGAAGATATCAGTCTCGACGACAAGAAAATCGAAGACAAGAAGTAACGTCGCGCCGGGTCGGGTCGCATGCACGCGTTCCGGCCTCCGAGCGACAGGGGAGAAGGTGCTGAACAAGCAGCTACACACCGCCGCGAGGCGCGACGGGACGCATTGCGACCGCGTGCACCTCGCCTTGCAGTGCATCGCGCAGCGGCGGGAGTTGAACGCCTTTATCGAGCTGTTTCCCGACGATGCCCTTGCCACCGCCCGACGACTCGATGACGGAGCGTCGTCAACGCGTGCGCTCACGGCGGGCATGACCATTGCAATCAAGGACAACATCCACATCGCCGGTAAAGCCTGCGGCGCCGCTTCACGCATGCTCGACGGTTACATCGCTCCCTATGATGCACAGGTGATCGAGCGCTTGCGCGTGGCGGATGCGATTCTGCTCGGACGTGCGAACATGGACGAATTCGGTATGGGTTCGTCCGGCGAAAGCTCCTGTCACGGACACACGCGGCATCCGTGGTTATCGGACCGCGTGCCGGGCGGCAGCAGCAGCGGCAGTGCCTGCGCCGTGGCGGCGGGGCTGGCGGATGCGGCGCTGGGCAGCGACGCGGGCGGGTCGGTGCGGCAGCCGGCCGCATTCTGCGGGATTGTGGGAATAAAGCCGACGTACGGCAGGGTGTCCCGCTGGGGACTGATTTCCTTTGCGCCTTCCTTCGAACAAATCGGTGTGCTCAGCCCCACGGTGCGCGGCAACGCGGCGCTGTTGGGCTGCATCGCCGGGGCGGACGAACGCGATGCCACCACTGTGCCCCTACCTGTACCCGATTATGTGCAGGCCTGCGATCGCGGCGTAACCGGCCTGCGCATTGGCATGGTTGCCGCAGCGATGGAGGGCGACGATCCCGCATGGACCGTGCATGCCGTGGATGTCGCGGCGGAGCGGCTGCGATCGGGCGGAGCGCTGTGCACTGCGGTGCATGCTCCGTCACTGGACGCGGTGTTGCCCGCGTACATGGTGATCGCGGGCATGGAAGCGCTGAGCAATCTCGCGCGCTACGAAGGAATGCGCTACGGACGCCGCGTGGATGCGGGGGATTTCGATGCCTCGGTGGACCGCAGCCGCGCCGAGGGCTTCGGCGAGGAGGTGCAACGGAGATTGCTGCAAGGCGCCTGGCTGCTTGCCGCGGGCGAGGAGGCCGATCACTATGGGAAGGCGCAGCGGGTGCGCGAGGCGCTGCGACGCGAATGGCTGACAATGTTTGTAAACAGCGACGTGCTGCTGCTGCCCGTGTGTCCGCAAGGGCCCTTCGTGCTTGGCGAGAGGCGCAGCGATGCGCGCGGTATGCGCGAGGCCGATCGCTTCACGGCGTTGGCCAATCTGATCGGTGTGCCCGCCATGAGTGTGCCCCTCGATGCATTGCCGGATGGCAGTCGGCGGGCTGTGCAACTGCTGGCGCCGCCGTTTGGCGAGGAAGCGCTGTACGCGGCGGCTGCCGCGTTGGAGGCGGTGTACGATGTTTAGCGGCGAGAAAGAGGAGCTGCGCTCGGAGTATGCGCGCCTGCCGCGTCCCACGGTGCGCATTTTCACCGATTTCGATGGCACCGTGGCGCCCATGGATGTGGGCGAGGAATTGTTCCGGCATTTTTGCGGCGAGGCGCATCTTCGCGCAACGCTGCATGCATGGGAAGCCGGAGAGCTGAGTGGCGTGGCCATGTATCGGCGCTTGCTTGCAGGCGCGCGGGGATTGACCCGTGAAGCGCTGCGGGGTTTTCTCGATGGTATGCACATCGATGCGCATTTCGCCGCATTTGCCCATTGGTGCGAAACGGAGGGCTATCCGCTTGTCGTGCTCAGCGATGGTTTCGATGCGTACATCGAGCCGCTGTTGCTGCGCGCCGGGGTGCGCGTGGCGTTGCGCTGCAACGAGATGCGCTTCGACGGAGACGAGGTCGTGCTGCATTTTCCCCACGCCGACGAGCGATGCCGGGAAACCGCCAATTGCAAAAGCAATCACGTGGCGCTGCTCTCCCGCGACGAAGATCGCGTGGTGTACATCGGCGACGGGAGGTCGGATTTCGCGGCGGCGGAATACGCGGATCTGGTGTTCGCCCGCGGACGCCTCGAGCCCTGGTGCCAGGAGCGCAACATCACATTTCGGCGCTTCGAGAATTTTCGCGATGTTCTTCATGTTCTTTCCGGCATGATCGCCACGCATCGCCTGCGAAGACGAGCGCATGCCGGTTTATTACGCAAACAACTGTGGAGTACGGGGTGAGCGAGCACAACGGCAAGGAGATGAGGTATGGGTGAATTGGGTCCGGCCATGGCGCGACCGGCGGAGTTTTCGCCGCTCGCCATTGGCAAGCATGTGGCGCTGTTTGTCCTGACCTTCATCACGACCACCGTGGCAGGGATGTTGTGGCAGAATCGCACCGATCTGACCGATTTCTGGGTCGGCCTGCCGTACAGCATGTCCGCGCTGTTCATTCTCAGCTGCCATGAATTCGGGCATTTCTTCGCGGCGCGCAGGCATGGTGTGCGCGTGACTCTGCCGTATTACATACCCTTGCCTCCGTTTCCCTCGATGATCACGTTCGGAACGCTGGGAGCGGTGATACGCACCAAGGCGCCGATACCGCATCGCACCGCGTTGTTCGATATCGGCATCGCCGGACCTATCGCGGGTTTCGTGGCGAGTGTCGTGGTGCTTGCGGTGGGATTCGCCACCTTGCCCGGCAAGGACTTCCTCCTCGGCATACACCCGGATTACGACTTCGCTCTCGGGACCTCGGCCTCGGTGGCGGGGGAGCCGGCGTTGCGTTTCGGCTCGACGTTGCTGTATGAGTTGATGGAGTGGCTGTTTGCGCGACCCGGGGCCTACATTCCCCCGATGTCGGAGATGTATCACTATCCCTTTTTGATCACGGGGTGGTTCGGACTGTTGGTCACCGCGCTGAATCTGCTGCCCGCGGGACAGCTCGACGGCGGGCATATCACCTTCGCAATGTTCGGTGAGCGGCAGAAGTATTTCGGACGCGCGGTGCTGCTGTTATTGCTGTTTTTCGGCGGTGTGGGCATGGCTCCGGCGATTGTGGATTTGCTGGGATTCACCGATGCGGCCTGGGCGATAATGGAATCGGTGCCGCATTTCGGCGCGCTGTTCTGGCCCGGATGGCTGCTCTGGGCGGTGTTGATACTGGCGATCATAAAGGTGGAGCATCCCTGGGTACCCGCCGAGGAGCCGCTGACCGCGCGGCGGCGCATGTTGGGCTGGGCTTCGTACGCGATACTGCTGCTGTGCTTCACACCGGCGCCCCTGTATTTCGCATAGGGGAAAAATCCGTCCGGGCACTGCGGTGGAATTGTTTTTCTGCGGGGGTGCCCGTATGTTGAGAATGCCTCCTTTATAGTGTGAATGTAAGCCGGGGCATGCTCGAACGACGTGCCCCGGCTTATGCATTCAGGAAATTTCCATCAAGCAACAACGTATGCACGCACATCGCTTTTCTCCTCTCCTTCTCGCTCTCGGAGTGCTTCTGGCCTCCTGCAGCGACGACGGGGGCGTGGTGGATTCCACTTTGACCGCCCCGTCCATCTTGTTGATACGCATGGAGTTATCGGCAACACTTGTCGATACCGACAGCGTGGATGTGGTTCCGGGAACAGACAAATCCCCCGACGACCGCATCAGCATCCCGATACGGGTAACCGCCACAGCCACCGGCCCGGTACCGGAAGGTGCCATGCTCTGCACCGTCACATTGGATGGTAAAACGCAGCGCATCGCCTCGGCCACCTTGAATCCCGTGGGCAATGGACAGTTCAACGGCGTGGTGGAACTCGACCTGCGCCGCGGCGATGTGGGTGATTACCGTTTCGAACTTCAGGCCACGGATGCGGATGGTGAAGCAAGCAATCTCGGCGTAGCGCGACTGCGCGTGGTGTATGGATCGAAACCTCCAGTGATCGTGCGCGTCATCGCTCCCGATACGCTGACTGTAGCGCAGACTACAATCGCCGTGGATATTGCGGCGTTGGTCACCGACCCCTCGGGTCCGCGCGATATCAAGCAGGTGTTTTTCAATTCCTTCCTGCCGGACGGGCGTCCATCCTCGCAGAATCCCTTCATTCTCCGTGACGACGGCAATCCCGGTTCAGGCGATGCGGTCGCGGGAGATTCGCTGTACTCCATCCGCATTCAGCTGCCTCCGGAGGCGCAGAAAGGGACGTATCGCTTCGAATTCCGCGCGCTCGATTACAGCAATTTGGCCAGTAACGTGGTCATACACAGAGTGGTGGTGCGATGAAGCGGATACATGCATGCTTGCTGGCGGCACTCTGTGCCATGTTGCTGACCGCGCCCGTGTTGGCGCAGGGGATTCCCACCGAGTTTCAACTTCGCAAGGCGGCTGTGATCGCCGCGGATCGTCCAGCGAGCAATAGCGCGGTGGAATTCCTGGTGCGTGGCGACACGCTGTGGGTTGCCGGAGGCAAAGGCCTGGGCTACACCGCCGACAACGGGTCGAACTGGACGCATCTTGGTGACAGCGCGCCATTTTCGCGCGAGGACATCGCGGCGATAGCCGCACATGGCGGCGAGATGTGGATTTCCCTCGCAGGCTCGGAAGAGACCGACGCCGGTTCGCTCGCCAAAGGCCTCGGACTCGCGCGCTCTACGGATTTCGGTCGAAGCTGGACGCGCATCGATCAGCCGATGGAAGCGAGCGACATGTCCACCTACGACATCAGTTACGGTCGCAACACCATCAAGGCGCTGGCGGTGACCACCGACATCAACAACATCACCTACGACATCGCGGTGACGGGCAAGGCCGTGTGGATAGCCAGTTTCGCCGGCGGTTTGCGCAAGTCCACCGACGGTGGAGCCACCTTCGTGCCGGTGATTCTTCCTCCGGATGTTCTCGACACCATCGCCCCCGACGATACACTGCAATTCGAGCTTTCGCCGGTGAATCGTCCGGATCTGGGCTTGCGCGAGAGTTTGAATCATCGCGTGTTTTCGGTGCACAATATTGGCGACGACACGCTGTGGGTGGGGACTGCGGGCGGTATCAACTTGTCCACGGATGGCGGTATTTCCTGGCGGAAATATTCCTTCAACAATCAGAACGAGCCCATTTCCGGGAATTTCGTGGTGGCCATCGAGCATCAGTGGGTGAACGGCATGCTCTACGTATGGGCATCGACGGTGAACGCGCTGAATCCCACGGAATTCCGCGCGGTGAGTTTCACCACGAACATGGGGGCAAGCTGGACCAGCACACTTCGCGGCGAATTCGCGAACAACATCGGTTTCAATGGCGATGTGGTGTATGCGGCCACCAACAGCGGCGTGTACCGCTCGGATGATGCGGGAAAAAGCTGGCTCGGCTTCTCCCGCTTTGTGGACACGCGTTCGAGGCAGGTGGCGGCCGATCCAGCAACCTATGCAACGGCCGCGGTGGGTTCGACGATTTGGGTAGCCGGAGCGGACGGACTCATGTACACGCGCGACGATGCGGAGGAATTTTTCGGCACGCGTTGGACCATTCTCCGTGCCGCCGAGGCGGCGAACACTCCCGACGAGGCCTACGCCTATCCGAATCCCTTTTCACCCGACGACGAGCCCTGCCGCATCCGCTTTCGCAGCGGAGCGAAGGGCACAGTGTCCATCGCCATTTACGATTTCGCCATGATGCCCGTGCGCACGCTGCTACGCAACGCCTCGCGCACGCCCGGCATCGAACACGACGAAATCTGGAACGGCACGAACGACAGCGGCGCACGCGTGGCAAACGGCGTGTACTACATTCAGCTCACCATCGACGATCGCGATCCCGTGTGGACCAAGATCGTGGTATTGCAGTAGGGGAGGCAACGATGAAGCATCGCATCTTCGCAGGCATTCTCCTCTTTCTCGCAGGCAGTGGTCTGGCCATTGCACAGGATGGCGCGGCGGGCGCATTCACTCGCATGGGCTTCGGAGCGCGAGGCCAGGGCATGGGCAATGCGCTGAGCACCGTCCACAGCGGAACAATATCGAGCTACTACAACCCGGCGTTGAGCGCGTTTCAGGAAGGCCATGTGCTGCACGGCTCGTATGCCTTTCTCGCGCTGGACCGCAGGTTCAATCAGGTGAGCTACACGCAGACGATACGCATCAAGGATCCCGAGGCACGGGTGTATGCGGAGGAACCCGGTGTGCAGTCCATTTCCGGCGTGTCCATTGGATGGATACACGCGGGCGACGGCACGATTCAGGGTCGCGACAGCGACGGGGCTCCCACGGAAATGCTCAGTGTGTTCGAAAATCAGTTTTACGTCAACTTCGGCACACGCTTTTCCGACCGTCTCGCGGTGGGATTCAACGCGAAGTTTTTCTACAGCGGACTGTACGAGGGTATCACCTCGTCGGGCTTCGGCGTGGATATCGGAGCGTTGTATCAGATTTCATCCTCGCTGCGCATCGCCCTGGTGGTGCAGGATCTGTTGAGCAAGTATAAATGGGATACGAGCGAGCTGTACGGACCGCAGCGCGGCAACAGCACCGAGGATCCTTTCGCACGCGTGTACCGCCTGGGCGTGGGCTATACGCTGCCCGAGGACAGGGCGCTCGCCTCGGCTGAGGTGGAGAAGATCGGTGCGGATACGTATCTTGCCCGCGTGGGCGTGGAGCTTCCGCTGGCCTCGCAGTTCATGCTGCGCGCCGGTGTGGAGCGGCTGGATTTGTCCGACCGCGGCATCGATGCGCGGCCCACGTTCGGTTTTTCCGTCACGCAGCCGATAGCGCAACTTGAACCGGTGATTCATTACGCATTCATCCTTGAGCCCGTGGCGCCGTCGCCCACGCATGTTCTCTCCTTCGTGGTGTCGTTCTAACAGACTGGATCCGCACATGACGTTTCGTGGAATAGCCCTGTTCCTTTTCATGCTACTCGTCACACCCACACTGCTGCGGGCGCAAGCCGGCGGTGCGGGGTTGTCCTTCCTGAAAATCGGCGCCGATGCGCGCGCCATCGCCATGGGTGATGCAGGCGTGGTTGTGGCGGATCACGGCGCCGCCATGTACTACAACCCCGCGCTGGTGGCGGACGACACCGAGGCCTCCGTCACGATCATGCACAATGAGTGGGTGCAGGATTTGAGCACGGAGTATCTGGGTGTTGTGGTGCCGTTCAAGGCATGGACGCTGGGTGTGCACATGGGATTGACCAGCGTGGAGGGCATAGAGATCCGCCAACGGCCCGGTGATCCCGAGGGCACTTTCGATTCGCGCAATTTCGCCGGCGGACTCAGCGCGGCCTTCGGTATTGCGCAAGGCGTGCGCTTTGGAGCGAGTGTGAAATACGTGTTGGAAAAAATTTACACCGATGCCGCGGATGGCTACGCGTTCGATTTCGGTGTGACAGTTGCTCCGCTGCAGGAAGGCGAACTGCGCACCCTGCGGTTTGGATTGGCTGTGGCAAATCTCGGATCCATGTCCGAATTGCGCGCGCTGCCTACCACCTTGCCAGCATTGCTGCGCGCGGGAGTGGCGTGGGACGCCGACATCCCGTCGCTCAACAGTGTATTCACCGTGACCGGTGGCGCCATGCATGTGTTCGACGACGAGGTGACGCATGTGCAGCTTGGCGCGGAGTTCGATTACAGCGACGCCGTGTATGCGCGGCTCGGGTATCAGAGCGGCTTCGACATCAAGGATGTGTCCTTCGGAGCCGGTGTGAAATACCACAATCTGCGCTTCGATTACGCCTACACGCCGTTCAGCGAAAGCTTCGGCACCGCGCATACCATCGCGCTTTCCATCAACATCTGACAGCGCCATGTCCGGCCGGAAGCGCATCTGCTTCACGTTTGTCGGGGACATCGAGCGGGATTCCCGTCTCCAGCGATTCGCCACGGCCGCCGCGGAACGCTACGATGTACACGTGCTGGCGTTGCATACGCGTGACGTCGCTGCGCCCGAAGGTGTGACCCTGCATCGCCTCATGCCCGAGCATCCCTCGCTGCGTCGTTCGCTGCCCGCATTCTGGCGACGCGGCGGGACGCTGGCGAAATCGCTGAACGCCGACCTGTATCTCGCCTCCGATCTCTATTCCCTGCCGGTAGCCGCGCGGGCGGCCCGGGCACGGGGCGTGCCACTCTTCTTCGATTCACGCGAACTCTACACCCATATCGCAGCATTGCATGGACGCACGCTCACGCAGCGATTCTGGCGCACCATACTGCGCATGTACGCGCGTCGCGCTGCGATGCTCTTCACGGTGAACGAAGCGATCGCGGATATCCTGCGCGGCGAAGGGTATACTGTGCGCGTGTTGCGCAATCTTCCCGACCGCATTGTCAGGGAAAAAACCGACCGGATACGACTGGCGCTGAACATCCCCGCCACGCAGCGTATCGTACTCTCGCAGGGCGGCATACAGCAGGGGCGGGGCGCTTTGCTCGCGGTGCGCGCGGTAGCCGCGCTGCCCGAATGCGCGCTGGTGTTTCTCGGCGATGGAGCCATGTCCACCGAGGTCGTCGAGGAGGCGCGTCGCCAGGACTGTGCGCATCGCGTGCATATCCTGCCTGCCGTACCGTCGGCCGAAGTGCTGACGTGGACGGCATCGGCCGATGTGGGATTGTGCCTGATCGAGGATCTCGGACTCAGCTATCGCCTGAGTTTGCCCAACAAGCTCTTCGAATACATCGCCGCGGGTGTGCCGGTGTTGGGGAGTGATCTCCCGGAAATCGCGCGTGTTGTGCGTGCGTTCGATGTGGGATGCATCGTGCCTGCCGATGATGCGGCAGCGGTCTCGTTGGCATTGGCGGAATTGCTGAACTCTCCGGAGCGCCTCGCGCAGTATCGCGAGCATTGCCTGGCTCATGCACCGGCGCTGCAGTGGCAACAGGAGCGCGCGACACTGCTCGACGCACTCGGGGCCATTCTCCCATATTGACCAACACCCGCGCGGAAGGGAATCAGGCCGTTTCGCCCGGCTCCGCGTGGAGAAACACTTTACGAATGCGCGCATCCACCGCCTTGATCGCGCTCTCGAGCGCATCCACCTCGGCATGCATGGCTGCGAGCGACATGCCAGCGGGGAGGGCGCAGCTGGCACTGACTTTCAATCCGTCGGGAGTGGTGTAGCAGCGAATCGCTCCGACCTTGCGCACAGCGGGATGGGCGGCGATCACCTCGCCCAGACGATGGAGCAGGGCGCCTTCTTCCGCGCTCGCATCGCGACCCGGCGTGGCGGTGACGCTGTCCTCTTCGAGATGAATGTGTACCTGTCCCACCATGGGCAGGGCTTCACGCACCGTGTTTTCCACCTGCGAGGCGATGTCGTGGGCCTCACGGAAGGAAGTGCCCTGGGGGAATTCGATGTCGAAGTCCAACACATAGCTGTCGTCCACCCACAGAATCTGTAAGTTGTGGGGACGCACGCCATGGCGGCGCACCAGCCATTCAATGCTGTCGGCGAATTTTTCCCGCACGCCCACCACCGGCTCGGCATGCACCAGTATATCGCAGCGCGGCAGCGCATCGAGCACCGCTTCTTCCACCTTGTCCACGATATCGTGGGCTGTGGAGAAATACGCTGTACGTTGAATGCCGATGACCAGATTGATGAACAATGCGCCGCCCGAAGGTCGGATACGCAGGCGGCGAATGCTTTCCACTCCATCCACGTCCATCACCACTTCGCGAATGCGCTGCTCGGAGCCCTCCGGTACACGGTCGAGCAGTCCATCGATCGTGCGTTTGCCAAGGCGCACACTGATACCGATGACAATGGCGGCGACGATGGCGGCCGCGATGGCATCGGCCGCGGGGAAGCCCACCGCCACCGACACCAGGCCGACGAGAACGACCAGCGAGGAGTAAATATCACTGGAGAAATGCAGCGCATCCGCTTCCAGCGCCTGGCTGTTGTATTTGCGCGCTACGCGCATGAGCGCCCGCGATCGGGAAATATCCACGATGATGGACACGATGACCACCACGAAGGCCCACACGTTCAAATCGATATGCACCGCGCCGGAGCTGAGGCGCTCCCATGCCTCGTAGAGAATCCACATGCAAGTCGCGAGCAACAGCAGGGTTTCGAACAGCGCCGACAGATTCTCGAATTTTCCGTGACCGAATTGATGATCTTCGTCCGCCGGACGGTCGGCCACGCGCACGGCAAGCAGAGTGATGAGCGCCGCGAGCAAATCCAGTCCCGAATGCAGGGCCTCGGAGAGAATGCCCAGCGATCCCGTCCACAGTCCCACCGCGAGTTTCATCGCCGTGAGTGCGACGGCCGCGCCCACGGAGGTCCAGGCGACGCGGCGTTTTTCCCGCACCATCAATGCGTGGTCATGTTCTTGCGCGCTGTGCATCCCGTAAAGTACGGAGCATTGAGCATTTGGCAAAGGATTGAATGATCCGAGATGTCTCCCCCACGGTCTCGCCATCGGCCAGTGGAAAAATCGATCCGTACTTGTACCGCGCCAATCATGGAAGTAATTTTTACAGATGAACAACTCCACACCTCCGCACGTGCATTGCTCCGCCCACCCTGTGTTGCGACATGCACTGACGCAACTCCGCGACGAGTCCGCAACGCCCGAGCGCTTTCGTTCGCGTCTGCGCAGCATCGCGTCAATTCTTTTGATGGAAGCCACCGCCGATCTGGTGCTGGATGCGCAACCGCTGCGCACACCGCTTGAGAGCACAACAGGGGAAGCGCTCGCGCGTCCTCTTGTGTTCGTGCCCATTTTGCGCGCAGGACTGGGAATGCTCGACGCGGCACTGGACCTCGTGCCCGACGCGGCTGTGGGGCATCTGGGCGTGTTCCGCGACGAGGAAACGCTCGAGCCGGTGGAGTATTATGCGAAATTTCCTCTGCGGCTTTCGGAGTCCACCGTGCTGTTGCTCGATCCTATGCTCGCCACAGGCGGAAGCGCTATGGCCGCAGTACAGCGCTTGCGCACGCACGGGGCGTTGGATATCCGCCTCGCTGTGCTGATCGCCGCGCCGGAGGGAATTGCCGCTTTCACCGCCGCCTGCCCGGATGTTCCGGTATTTACCGGCGCCGTGGACAGGCAATTGAACGAGCGCGGATACATCTTGCCGGGATTGGGCGACGCGGGCGACCGTCTGTTCGCCACGTTGTAACGACGGTTCCACGCCGCGCATGCACCGTCCCTCACGGTATCGGACGAGTTCGTTCACCATCACGGTGCTGTTGCATGCCGCGATCATGATAGTCGCGGCGCTGTTGTACCTGCCTATACCCGAGCGGAAGCCCGACAGCGACGTCGAATTGCATTTCCTTCCATCTCCCTTTCCTCCGGCACCCGTGGGCATGCCGGAGGCGACAGCCCGCCGAACCGTGACTCCGCCGTCTTCACGCCAACCTTCCATCACGGCACCGAAGCCCGTCACGCCCATCGTCACCGAGGCCGAGCCATCGCGGCACGAAGCAGCTAGCACTACGGACGATGTTGTGGAAATCCCCGCCCGCACGTGGCAGCCGCCTCCCTCGCCCTTCGACAGCGAAATGACCCCCGAGCAGGCCTGGGGTTTGCTGGACAGCCTGCTGCGCGAACATCCCGAATTCCGTGACATGGTGCTTCGCGAAATGCTGGCGGGGCAGGGCTTTGTCCGGGACTCGCTGCCGCCGGTGTCCTTCCACCTTGAGGACGTGATGAAATTCGAGAAATTCCTCCCGTCGTGGATGTATGAAATCGGCAGGCAGCAGGGCTTGCATCCGGGGAATTATCATCCCGTGTATGGCCATCGCAATCCCTCGCAGTACAGCGGACCAAGCGTAAATATTTTCGGCTTGATCGAATTTTTACGCGGATTGCTGAGCGGGAAGTAGAAACAGGGAAAACGTGTTGCTGGATCGTAGCAGCGGGAGTCCGACGGTTGGCGAGGGCTGAGATTTCAACAACGGAGCATAGCGCAACGCGACCGCCCGCGGCTGACATGCCGCGCGCTGGAGACGATTCAACCATCGGTAGCAGGCGATGCGTGCGGAGATGCGTTGGAACAAACGGCAACGGCGCCGCTCCCGAGGGAACGGCGCCGTTGCACAAGACGAAGATGACCGATTAGCGGGCCAAGGTCATCTGAATGCTGCTGCTCCGCGAACCCGAACGCAACACGGCGTTGTACACACCGCTGGGCAAGCCATCGGCGCTGAAGTTCAACGTGTGCGTTCCGGCGCCACGATGACCGTCCACCGGCGTCGCCACCACGCGACCGAGAGCATCGTACACTTCCAGGATCGTGTGACCGGCCGTGGGAAGCGTGAAGCTGATCGTGGTCGAGGGGTTGAAGGGATTCGGGTAGTTCTGATGCAGACCAAACACATTCGGTGCGGGCAGGCCATTCGCGCTGTTCAGCACGCTGTACTGCACCTGCACGGTATCCGAGGTGTTCACGCCATCGTTGGCCACCACGCGAAGAATGTAGCTGCGACCGAAGAGACCCGCGATGGAGTCCTGCGTCGCCTCGTTTTCATAGGTGACGTATGTCCATGTAAAGCCGCCGTCGGTGCTCAGCCAGGTCGTGTACCAGAAACGCGAATCGCCATCGGCGTCGGTGGCGGTCCAACGCGCCTGGAACTTCTCGCTCTTCACCGGCTGGCCATCCACCGGATACTCGAAGCTCACCACCGGCTTTGTGGCGGAGAGAACGCGCTCGGCGACGACATTGCCTTCCTTCTCCACGACGACCTTGCGCGCATCGTCGGTGTACGGAATGACAAAAGCGAAATGCTCCACATCCATGCGCGGATCCTCGCTGGTCAAGGCATCGACCTCATCCAGACCGAGCGCGCGGAACGTCGGCGCGTAGCGGTACGTCGCGATCTCCTGATTGCCGGCATCCAGCACTTTGAAGGTGTGCGTGGCGTACTGGGCTTCCACCATCGACGAAGGCGTGGCGGATTCGAGACGCATCCACGGACCGAAATCAAAGGCGCCGTTGGTCTTGGTCACGTTGCCTTCGATAAACAGCGCTTTCGGCACCACGCCCTTGCTGAGCGTGGACTTGCTGCGCGTGAATTGATCGTAGGCGGTGAAGAGCTTGTTGTACTCGAAATCGCTGATCCAGAGATAGTAATCGTAGTTCGGCGAAGGCGTCTGGCTGCCACCCATGAAGCACTTGGCTTTCATGCGACGGGAAACCTTGTTGTCGAAATTCGCCGACATCATGCGCCCACTGGCCACATCAATACCACCGAACACATCGGCGGCGATGAAGTTCTCGATGTACTGCTCCTTCTGGTCGATGTTGTCCGGATCGAGATCCTGACGACGCAGATTGAAGGAATGGCCCAGCGTGTGGACGAGATGCTTGTTGTGATCCGTGCTCGCCACCATCAAATCCCACGCACCCGACCAGGACAAGGTCTGCGAAGCGCGGTGATTGAAGTTCTTGCGATCGAGCCGGAAGGTGAACCAATGCGGCTGCACGGCAAGCACGTAGCGGTCGGCGGCCGGGTTTTGGCGGATCATCTGCTTGTAGGATTTCATCAGATAGTACTGATAGGTGTCCTGCTGCAGCGTATCGGCGCTGATGAAGCTGTAGTCGGCAACCGTCGGGGCGGTCTCCATGTTCACCTGTCCGTTTTTCAGCGGCCAGGTCTGCTGCATGAAGGACTTCGCACTATCGGCCCAGGAAGGCACACGGAAGTGCTGCGTCTGCGGATAGCCATCGAAAGGCTGCACGTACACGTTCAGATTCGCGGAGCCATCGTTGCCGAAGGCCGAACCCTTGACCGTGGCATACACCACTTTCGTGTTGTTGAATTCATTCGCCTCGACGATACGTCCCTTCGGATTGCCCGGCTCGGCGGGATCCACCGTGACCGAGATTTCGGCTGTGCCGGGATTGAGTCCCAACTCGTTGACCAGGAACACCAGAATCACTGGCTGACCGCGCGGGATGGTGAGATCCTGGCGCTGATTTTCGAACGTGTAATCAACACCGATGTTCGCCTTGTCGAGCACGTAGAACTTGTCGTATTTGTTGCCATTCACTTCCGCCACAACTTTGAATGG
Organism: Bacteroidota bacterium; assembly: GCA_035362335.1. Lineage (GTDB taxonomy): Bacteria > Bacteroidota > Ignavibacteria > SZUA-365 > SZUA-365 > JAOSJT01. The sequence continues at coordinate 31,856 of DAOSDL010000004.1, read as the reverse complement.
CGTATTAATGGCTTCGCTGCCCACCACGGTGGCTTGCAAGGCGAAGGCCTTGTTCGCGATAAGATTTGTTGTCGGGCCCAGCGGCTGCGTGAGTTCAACAGAATATACTTCGAGATCGGGACCGCTCTGCTTTTCGATGGTCATGAAATACGACTTCTCGATGCATTGCAGCGGCGAGGTGAAGAACACGGCGAAACCGGTGACCGAGGAATACTTGGCCGGCATTTTTATCACGAAACGCACCATGCCTTGAGCATCGGACAGCACCGTGCCCTTGTACAGTGTGTCGCCCGCCACGGTGATGAGGTAGTTGAATTCAACCCCGGCGGAGTCCATACCCGTAAGCACATTGTAGAAATGGCCCACAAACTCTATCGAGTCCTCGTCGTTCGCGATAATCTTGGTTTTGCTCGCGCTCAGATCCATCCAGTAGCTGGCACCGGGATACTGCACGCGGAGGAAGGGATCGAGGCGCACCTTACCCATGGTCGAGCGCTCGCCGAGCGACGGACCCTGGCACTGGCCCCAGTAATTCAATGTGCCATCGATGGTGTCGGCCTGGAAGTTCGCGATGTTGCCAACCTGTCCACCCTCGCGGGTGAAATGGTTGTAGTTGACATGCACGCCCTTGACGTCCGTGGGATCGAATCCACCGGAGGTCGGGGAAATGTTGAGCGAGGCCTTGCGGCTGAGCGTGTTGAACTCCACCACGCTCTTATTGGACAGCGTCACGTTGCCATCGATGATATTGCAGTTGCGCATCGTGGTTGCGATACCGGAGGGAGAGAGTGTGATCTGTCCCTCGTTCACGGTTGTGCTGCGCACATTGCTCACGATCATGGTCGCATCGCGTTCGATGAGGCAGTTCTCCGCATCTTTCACACCAACGAGCTGCGCTTCATGCGTCAGCGTGCAGCGCCGGGCGATGATGTTGTTGCTGTAGTGGCGAATCCAGGCGTAATCGTTGCGCCCCTGATCCGTGACCCATTCGAACTTCACATTGTCCATCAGCGATTCTTCATCGCTGTTGATGGGGACGTCCGAACCCATGAAGGTAAAGTCCTTGAGCGGCCCCAGTTTGCCCCACACCTGCATGTTGATATCGTTGAGCGTGCCGCCCGAGGCGCTGAACTGCCCGTGCGGTACCTGCGTCGGATTGTCGCTGGCCAGCACCTGAATGCCGGACAACGTGCCCGCCACACCCAGAATCCAGTGGACATTCGCCTGCGGGCCAAAGTGGAAATTTCCACCCGGCCAAACGAAGACCGAATCCACCATGTCCGTGGTCATGTTGATCGTGTCCGGGCGGACCAGGATACCTTGCAGATCGCCACCGATGAAAAACCCGTTGACCAGGTTTCCATCCATGAATCCTCCCGCCGAACGGTAGGCGCGGAACTGGTACTGATAGGTGTTGCCCTTCACCAGGTTGTAGTCCGTGACGATTTTGCCATCGTTGGCATTAAGATTCACCGTGCCGATGAGCTTCGCGCCTCGGTAGAACTCCACTTTGGTGAAATTCGTGTTTGTGAGATCGGCCATGAACACGTCCGCCGAGTTGTCGCCCACGTAGATCACAGCGCCAAAATTCTGCGCGCCGGCGCGTGCCGCGAAGATCAACAACAACGGTAGGATCATTGTAACAGCTCGTTTCATACACTACCTCGTTTATGACGGAAAGTCGACTGTTTTCGCTATGGTGTGCGGGTGATTCAGGCTGATCACGGGGGCACCGCGGAGGGCTGGAACGTCGAGATGACCGAACAATCCTGAAACATTGAAAACTACTTCAAACGGGTAGACAAAATCAAGGTAAATAGCACCCGCCAACCGGATTTCCCGTAGCCGCGACCTGCTGTTCTCCCGGCCCCGAGCCGTATCGGGGCAACGCATCCGGGCTTGCGCTCCCGCACGGAAACGGGTATATTGGGACGATGATGCATCGCTTCCATACCGACGGTTCGATGTGGACCGCACTTCGTATCACCTTCATCGGGTGCATACTGCTCGCGCATGCGTCATTCGCCCTCATCTCCATCGCCGCTCCCTCGAAATTATGTGGCTCCTTCGCCCCCTGCGAACTCAACGGGCATGCGCAGCAATCCTCGCATTGCGAGAGCGCCGATCCCGCCCCCCTCGACGATGCTTCGTGCGCCGAGAGTACGGCGGCTTGCCATGATGAAGCCAGCGATGGAGATCGATGCGAACACGGCGATGAAACGGGCTGTTGCGGAAACGACTGTTTCGAGTGTCTCCGCTGTGCCACCGGACCCGTGGTGGATACTGCGCCAGTGGACAACGGTACGACCTTGCCCGTTCGGCATGCGCCGTATTCACTCGTTGAAACCCCCATCGCTCTTCACCTCCAACCCCTGCACAACCCTCCACGCGGCTGACCTGCATCCGGAAATGTTCCTTTTTCCATTTTTGCAGGAGTCGCATTATGACTATTTCCATACCCGGGTGTTGGCGCTGTATCGCCATCTCTCTCATGTTTCTCTTCATCGCGCATCGAGGTGCGGCGCAGTCGCTTGAAGGCGTCGTGACGCAGGACGAACACGGCCACAAGCACGGTTTGAGTCAGGCGCATGTGTACTGGTTGGGTACGCGCGAGGGCGCGATCACCGACGAGCATGGGCATTTCACCATCGATCGCGCGACGGGCACCACCTTGTTGGTGATCAGCCACGTCGCATTTGAAAACGACACCGTGGACACGCGCGGTGTGACGAGTGTCGCGGTGCATCTCACCACGCCGCGCAGCGCCGATGCCGTGGAGGTCAGCGCCGAGGCGCCCGACACCTACATCGCCAACATCCCGCAGCGCACCGAGGTCATCACTGCGCGCGAGTTGGAGAAAGCCGCCTGTTGCGATCTGGCGGGATGTTTCGGCACCACCACTTCGGTGCAGCCCGAGGCCACCGATGTCGTGACCGATACTCGGCAGCTCACCATGCTCGGCCTCGATGGTGTGTACACGCAAATTCTTATCGACAACGTGCCGCTCCCTGGCGATCGCCTCAGCAGGCAATTCGGTGTGCAAACTCTTCCGGGACCCTGGATCGACCGCATCGCTGTGAGCAAAGGCGCCACGGCGGTGGGGCAGGGCGCCGGATCGGTATCGGGCCTGGTGAACGTCCTGCTGCTCGAAGGCGGAGAGGAGCAACGGTTGTTTTTCAACGCCTTCGGCATGTCCATGGGCGAGCAGCAATACAACGCCTACGCCTCCGGCGCCTCGGGAAAATGGAGTTCCATTCTCGCGTTGCACGGTGTGCGTCACGGCCGACGCGTGGATCGCAACGGCGATGGCTTCATGGATGCGCCGCTGGTGGATCGCTTCTCGGCGTTGAGCAAATGGACCTGGCAGGACGAGGAGGTGATCTCCCGCAGCGGCGTGCGTGTGGCGTGGGAGGATCGTCTTGGTGGCCAGATGGATTACCGACCCGACGAGCATCGGGGCGGGACGGAGTACTTCGGCCAGCGCATCGAGAATCTGCGCACGGACGTGTACAACAAAACGGATATCCGTGTCGGCGAAAGTGGCGTGATACGCACGCACGCCCTTGTAAGCGCGCACGATTTGCGCGGCGTGTTCGGCACGGGCTTCTACGATGTGCGGCAATACGCCGCCTACGGCGATGTGTGGTACACCAACGAGGTGTCGGAAACGCAGGAATTCACCGCCGGTGTGTCCATGGCCTGGAGTCGACTCGAGGACGAACTCGACTGGGGCCGCAATCCCCACAGCAAGACCTTCGTCGATCCGGGTGATATGGTCGAAGCCGTGCCGGGAATGTTCGTCGAGAGTACCAGCAAGTTCTTTGACAATGCGGTTTCGCTGCTCACCGGCGTGCGCGTGGATCACTACAACGAGCACGGAGCGGTGATGACGCCTCGGGTGTTCCTGCGCGTCTCGGTGGACGATGAGACCACGCTGCGTGCCTCGGTGGGTTCGGCCTTCCGCACCGTGGCGGTGCTCGCCGAAAACAGCGCCTATTTGTCGAGCTGGCGGGATTTGCGCATCGAAGGCGATGTGAAACCCGAACGCGCCGTGAATCTCGGTGTGAATCTGGTGCGGAATTACGATCTGGACATCTTTCACGGCACGTTGACCGCCGAAGTGTATCACACGGAATTCCGTGATCAATTCGTCGTGGATCTGGATCACTCGGCGTCCACCATTCTCTTCCACAACCTCGGCGAGGATTCGCGCTGGAATCACTTCATGCTGGAAGGTACCGCGGTCATTCCCGCCGTGCTCTCCTTCCGCCTCGGCTACATTCTCACCGATGCGAAGGAAACACATGGCGGCCGTGAAACCACGCCTCCGTTCCTGTCGAAGCATCGCGCCCTGGGCGTGGTGACCTTCGATACCTTCGACGACAATGTGAATTTCACCTTCTCGGCGGAATGGCGCGACGCGCAGCGTTTGCCCGCCATGTTCTCGGCACCCACCGAGCATCGCCTGCCCGCGAATTCCCCGGCATACACCATTCTCAACGCGCATGTGAACGTGCGCCTGGGGCGTGTGGATGTGTACAGCGGCGTAGAAAATCTCTTGGACTTCCGTCAGTCCAATCCCATTCTCAATGCGACGCAGCCCTTCCAGCCCTGGTTCGATCCCTCGCTGGCCTGGGGCCCGGCCAAGGGGCGCGAGGTTTACGCCGGACTTCGCCTGCGCGTTGGTGAATTCTGAGATGCAGCACTGCCGGTCCGCTGTCGCCGCACGACCGTGCGACCTGCGAGCCGCTCCGAAACGCGAAGGTCGCGGCATCCTCCGGGATGTCGCGACCTTTCCATACACGGGCGGGTGCGAACACGGCGTGCCGCGGCGAGCGTCGGGCTCAGCTCAAGGACGCAGGATGACCAGCCGCGCGAAGATCTGATTGTTGCGCGCGGTGTTTTTACCGGCGACGGTCCATTCCACGCCGGCATCCAGGCGCAGCGTGTCCCATACCGTGGCCACAAAGCCCAGCGCGGCGGCGAGGCGGTCATGCGTATGTGTGCGGTGCTCGCCGTGGCCGTAAAGCAGGTCCATGCAGACCTTCGCCCAGGGCAGCGCCTGGTAGCCGATCGATGTACCGCACAGCACATCGGCGCTTTGCTCGCGCACCGCGCTCACCGGCACGGCGTAGCCCGCCATGCCCGCGATGTACAGGGCGCCGAAGCTGCGACCCAGCAGTACTTCCTGCCCCACGAAGGCGCTGCCCGAACCCGGTCCCGGCGCGCTTTCGCTGCCACGATCGCCGCAGGGAATATCGACGGCGCTGAGCACCGCGATATCCCAGCCGAGCGGGCTCACGGGAACATGATACTTCAGGCCGGCATGCAGGTCGCCCAATCCGCCACCGCGTGTGCTGCTGCTGCCCTCGCGGGAGAGCTCCGCCCAGCCCGCATCGAGGAACAGGTCCACTCGCTTTTCGAGTCCCGCCACCAAACCGACGGTCACTCCACGATCGCGTTCGGCATCGCTGCTGCCGTATCGTCCGTGCGCGTCGAACATGGACGCGCCGCGTTGCTGGTACAACCCGACAGACACTTCCACCGCGCCAGCACCCACGGTGGGCGCATCACTGTGCAGCAGCGTGGCGGTGAGCACGTCCTGCGCCGTTGCGTGCGAAGGGAGGATAGTGCCCACGGCCCAATGAATTAAGACCAGATACAAATAGAAGAGAATGCAGGAAGGGGAAGTGCTTGCAGTGGATTTCATAAATGTGCTGATTTTATTGAGGAAAGTGCGGAATTGCCGGAAGTCGGGCGTCGCAATTACTACGGATGCCAAGGTATGGAAAAATGAAATCGGATGCAAGTGCCCGCAACATGTAACGGACCGGAAGCGTGGCACCCGTGAAAGCACGCAACCGGTCCGTGACGGTTCCGCCGGCAAGCCGGCAGAGAACTATGGAAACATTCCTCCACTGTGGGCGGGAGTGAGGCCTCGCGTTCTCCTCGCGGCCGATGGTGTAAACAGGAGGGAAACATCGATCGCCGATGGCAGGGGAAGCGGCCGCGTATATGCTGCGAGACGTTGCGTTAGATTACGCATTCATCCGCCGGCATTGTGTGACGTGCGTCACACAATCGGGGCAATTTTTCGTCCCCGCCCGTCAAGCTCCCTCGGGCGGGCGTGCGCGCGGGGAAATGCCATCGAAGCGGCACGGAAACGCGTCCGGCATGCGTCGTCGTGTGGTAATGGAGGAAGGGGAGCGCTACAACGACGGCGGGGAAGGGGTCAGAGGATTTCGGCGAGGCGCTGCAAGCCCTGACGGTTGGTGATGCGTATCGATGCGCGTGAAAGCGCCACGAGGCCGCGCGTTTCGAGATCTTTCAGGTGACGGCTCACCACCTCGCGCGCCGTTCCCACATCGAAAGCCAGGCGCTGATGGGTGATGCGCAACTCGTCGGAGCCCGCGGGCGTGTTGAGCAACAGATAATCGACAATGCGGAGGTCGACGCGGCGGAACATCATATCGTCCACCAGACCCACGAGCTTGCCGATGGTGCGCGTCATGATGGTCACCACATATTCGGTCCAGTAGGTGTAGCGCGTTGTCCATTCGCGGAACACCTCGGCGGGCACCAGCCACACCACGCCCTCCTGTTCCACTACCGCGTTTGCCGGGAAGGGCGAGGTGCGCAGCAGGCAGGTCATGGTGAGAATGCAGCTTTCGCCGGAGCGAATGCGGTACAGGGTCAGTTCCTGCCCTTCGCGGCTGAGCTTGTAGACGCGAATGACTCCGCTCTCCATGAGCGGGAAATGGCGGCAGTCGTCGCCCTCGTGGCTGATCTCCATGCCCGTATGCACAGGCACGCGCAGGGCGTATTGCTGGAAGGCCTGGCGTTCCTTCTCCGAAAGAGCTTCAAGAAACGGGGGAGAGTGCATACGCTGCGCTCCTCGATGATGAAGGGGAATGCACGGCATGATAGGGTATTTTTCACCGCGGTACAACTGGTTTTTCGAGAGTTATGGTGAGCGATACCGCCGCTCGCCGCTCATGAAAAACTCATGAAAAATTTGCCGAATCCTCATGAATTCCTCATTTTACCTTTCAGCACGTCCGGGAGAATCCGTCGCGTCTAACCCGATTCGGGAACCATCAATAAGCAAGGCACCGTCGATGTTGAGCAAATTGCTCCCCAAGGAAGAGAAGTACTTCGAGTACTTCAATGACATGATCAAGCACATTCGGGAAATGTCCCGGATGACGCAACAACTCTTTTCCGCCCGCCTGTACGAAGGCGAATTGGTTCGCAGCATGATTTCCTTCGAGAAACGCTGCGACGAAATCACAAGCAAGGTGGTGAAGCAACTCAACAAAACCTTCATCACTCCCTTCGATCGTGAGGATGTGTTCACCCTGATAAGCCGCCTCGACGACATCAGCGATATCCTGCTGGCGGCCGCCGTGCGCACGGAGGTGTTCGCCTTGAGTTCGCCCATCGAGGGAGCGGACAAGCTGACGAGCATCATCAATCAGCAGATCGAGGAACTCGAGCACGCCATGAATCAGCTTCGCACCCGCGCGAAAGTCATGGATCAGCTCAAGGCGGTGAAGGATCTCGAATCCGAAGCGGACCGTGTGTACCGGGCGTCCATGCAACATCTTTTCACGCACGACAGCGATGCCATTTCGGTGATGAAGAAAAAGGAAATCCTCGACATCCTCGAAACCGCTTCCGATAAATGCCAGAGCGTGGCGAACACCATCATCACGATATTCATCAAGAACTCGTGACCCCATGATCACCTTCGCCATCATCATTATCGTTCTCGCCATCGTTTTCGATTTTTACAATGGCATGAACGATGCCGCCAATTCCATCGCCACCGTGGTGTCGACACGTGTGCTCACTCCGCTGCAAGGAGTGATCTGGGCCGCCGGCTTCAACTTCCTGGCGGCCTTTATTTTTGGCGTGTCGGTTGCCACCACCATCGGCAAGGGCATTGTGGATCCCGGCATTGTCGACAACACCGTCATTTTCTCCGCGCTCGTGGGCGCGGTGATGCTCACCGCCACCGCCACGCATTTCGGTCTTCCCATCAGCGTATCGCATGCAATCATCGGCGGTTTGAGTGGCGCCGCGGTGATGAAGGCGGGCTTCGGCGTGCTGATCGTCGGCGGATTCACGAAAATCCTGATCTTCATCTTTCTCGCACCGGCGCTGGGCTTCGTGATCGCCTACATTTTCTCCATCATCACGCTGTGGATCGTGCGAAATCAGGCGCCACGCGAGGTGGATGTGTGGTTCCGCCGCCTGCAGCTGGTGTCGGCAGCCGCGTACAGTCTGAGCCACGGTTCCAACGACGCGCAGAAAACCATGGGCATCATCGCCCTGGTGCTGTTCTCCAACGGATTGATCGATGAATTCCACGTGCCGTTCTGGGTGGAGATGGTGAGCTATTCCTTCATCTCGCTCGGAACGCTGGTCGGCGGATGGAAAGTCATACGCACACTCGGTCTGCGCATGACCAAGCTCACGCCGTTCGGGGGCTTCAGCGCGGAGACCTCGGCCGGACTCACCATCATCGGCGCGACGCTGATGGGCATTCCCGTCAGCACCACGCACACCATCACCGGTTCCATCATCGGTGTGGGCGCGGTGCGGGGGTTCTCGGCCGTGCGCTGGGGTGTTGCGCGCAACATTCTCTGGGCCTGGGTGCTCACCATTCCGCTTTCCGCCGGCATGGCCATCCTGACCTACGCGGTGCTGACAATGTTTTGATCGTGATCCGTCCAGTATGAATTTTTCCGCCAGTCGTGGTGTTGCTCTCGAATGAAAGGAGTGCATCATGAAAGCACGTGCCACATTCGCTGTGCCGCTGCTGGCCTTGCTTCTGTCCTCCTGTGGACAGAGCGATGCGCAGCGTCGCGCGGCGGAATCGACACCCAACAGCACAACGGTGAAATTCATGCAGGATGACAATAAAACACGAACAGCATCCTCGCTGCGCGAAACAGCGGTACTCGGCGGCGGCTGCTTCTGGTGCATCGAAGCGGTATACGAGCAATTCGACGGCATCGTCGATGTGGAAAGCGGCTATGCCGGCGGCCATACCGACAATCCCGACTACGAGGACGTGTGCTCGGGCGAAACCGGCCACGCGGAAGTGGCGCGCATCACCTTCGATCCCGCCGTCATCAGCTTCAGCGATATTCTCGACATCTTCTGGCAGGCGCATGATCCGACCACGCTCAATCGCCAGGGAGCCGATGTGGGCACGCAATACCGTTCCATCATCCTGACCACGGACGAGCGGCAGGACACCCTGGCCAGGGCGTCGATGGAAAAGGCGCAGGCGGATTTTTCCTCGCCCATCGTCACCGAAATTGTGGCGCTCGAACGCTTTTATCCCGCCGAATTACACCATCAGGACTACTACCGGCGCAACTCCCGCGCCCCGTATTGCCAGGTGGTGATCGCCCCGAAACTGCGCAAGCTCGGTTTGAAACCCTGAAGCGGCGCCTCCACACGGCGCTGAATTCCTCGCTTCGGGGCGGTGCGGTGTCGCGTGGCTGTCTGGGAAAACAAACACGGGGAGCACGGCAATAACCGTGCTCCCCGTGCTCTTTCAGGGGTTGGTGGTGGCGCCGATCAGCGCGTCAATGTCATTCTGCGCGTGATGCTCTTTCCGCCCGCTTCGAGGCGGTAGAGGTAAATGCCCGAAGGCAAGCCGTCGGCGTGCCAGTTCACCGAGTACGATCCCGGTTTCATGTGTTCGTTCACCAGCGTGGTGATCTCCTTGCCGAGCAGATTGAAGATGCGGAGCGCCACAGGACCCTCGCGCGGAATCTGGAATCCAATGCTCGTGGCCGGATTGAAGGGATTGGGGAAATTCTGACGCAGCATCATCGATACCGGCGCAGTGATGGACTCCTGAGATGTCACTCCTGTCGGTTGCACCGTAATCGTCGCTGTTCCGCGTCCCTCGTTCACGGACACCGATTGTTCCGTGAGCGCGAAGCCTGCTTCTGATACTATCAACGTGAGATCTCCATTGCTGGTGTTGGGGATGAAATACTGTCCGTCGTTATTGGTGGTCGAGAAGTATCGGCCACCTTCGGCATCCAGGCCGTACACCCAGGCCTCGGCCACTGCGGCGCCACTCCTGGCATCGAGCACACGACCCTGTATGTCGGCAAAGCCGGCTTCGGGCAATTGCTCGAGAATGAACTCCGGCGTTTCCGCCACGAAACCACTGTTCAAACTGCGCGACCAATCGTGCGTATTGCCAGCATACAGTCCGACGAAGCCAATGGCACGCGCGCGGAGTATGGCATTGTCCATTGCATCGATGCTGAACTCACCGCGTTCGTCCGTTGTGCCGACCACAACCTGCCGCGTGCTCGGGTCGATGGCTTCGACCAAGGTGAAGGCGGGCACGGGACCTGTTGCGGCCTTGACACTGCCGCGGTAGTTGCGCGGACCCACGGGACCGCTGGCCAACGCAGCATTGATACCATTCACACGCTGCGGGGCCACGACGGCGACAGGTGTGGCTGAAGCGGGGAGCACGGCATCGTCGTAGTACTCGGCGATATAGCGTGGAGCGACGAAATACACCGTGTAATCGCCCGAGGGAAGTCCCTCGATAAGGTAGTTGCCTTGTGCGTCGCTGCGGGCGCCCCACTCGCCGCGAATCTGTCCGCTGCGTACGCGGATCATCGCATGCGGGATGGGCAGGCCGGTAGCGACGTCGGTCACGCTTCCCGCTATCGAGCCGCCTCCGTCGAGAGCGAAGTCGATGCCCACCACCGCCTGATTGATTGCAACCGCCACGGGCGTGGCCAGCTGCGGCGTGGCGGCATTGTCGTAATACTCGGGCAGGGCGCCTTTGGCCTCGGCGCGCACAAGGTAATTGCCTGCGGCCAGACCCTCGATGCGGTAGCTGCCATCGGCCGCGGAGGTGGCTTTACCGACGCCAGCGGGATGCACATTGGATGCTGGCGAAGGCAGCCACGCCGAAACACGCGCACCTGCGATAGCCGCACCACCCGCGTCGCGCACCACACCGGCAATGGAGCCGCCATGGCGGAGCAGGGAGAAATCAATACCCGTAACGCTGCCGCCCGGGGTGAGCACCACATCATCCGCGAGCGCCGCGTCCGCTTTGTTGTTGTACCACTCGGCCGCGTAGCCCTGGCGCTCGGCACGAAGCTTGTAGCTTCCCGGCGGAACCGCGAGACGATAGCGACCTTGTTCGTTGGTGGTGGCGACAAGGCGCATCGCCGCATTTTCGATGAAGACCACCGCCTTGGCCAGCGGTTGTCCATTGCTCTCGTCGGTCACCGTGCCACTGATGCCGGGCAGGGCGGCGAGTGCGAAATCGATGCCACCGGTGCTCTGGCCGTCCACGACGGCGACCTGCGTGGCCAGGGCCTGATCGGCCACGCCATTGTAGAATTGCTGGGCGTAGCCCTCCGCACGCGCGCTCACGAGGTAATTTCCCGTGACCAATCCCGTGATGCGGTACACGCCTTGCGCGTCGCTCACGGCCTGCATACCGGCGCTGTTGGGGCTGCCGCCCGACGACTGTGGTATCACCCAAACGGCGGCATGTGCAATGGGCGTACTGCTCCCGGCTTCAAGAACCACGCCGGTGATGGAACCTCCCTCGCCAAGAGAGAAGTCGATATTGGTGGCGACCGGTGCCGTGGCGTCGACACGGACACGTGTGGCGGATGCGGCGTCCGGGGCATTGTCGTAATACTCGGTGACATAGCCCGCGCGGACAGCCCAGACGATCCATTCGCCTGCCGGGACGATGAACTCGTACGATCCATCCTCACGATTGCGTGTGGTCAGCCAATGCAGCATCGGACCGCCCGCCATTTCCGCCATGACCGCGCTGCCCGGCAGGGCAACGCCGTTGGCGTCGCGCACGGTACCACGAATGACGTAGGTAGGATCCTGTGCCTTTTTCTCGAGTGCGAAATCCACCCCCGTTCGCACCGCGCCCGCAGCCAGCACAAGAACATCGGCCGCACTGCGATCGAGTACGTTGTTGTAGAATTCGGTGATGAAATCCTTGCCGCTGGCACTCACGATCCACGAACCTTCGGGCAGACCCGCTATGGTGTACCGCCCGTGTTCGTCGGATTTGGCGCTCCAGGCGGCACTGTTCGGTGGACGCGTGGTGCCGGCCAATTCCGCCACCAGCGAAATGCCGGCGAGCGGCGCGCCCGTTGCCGCATCGGTCACCGTGCCCTCGATGCGCGCTCCGCTGCCCAGATCGAAGTCCAGATGATCGTACACTAACCGTGCGGGATCGGTGCTGATGCGCGTTGCAACATCGGCCGTTGCCACGTGATCGAAGTACTGGGGAATGTAACCCGCGGCCTCGGCTCGCAGAATATAGATTCCCGTGGGTGCCTGTATGTTGAACACGCCCTGCTCGTTGGTTTTTCCCGTCATATTGAAGGGCAAAGCCGACGCGCTCATCAGTTGCACCGTGGCGTGTTTGATTCCCAGACCGGTGACGTCGCGTACGACGCCAGTGAAGGTGTAGGGACCGTTGTGCGCATTGGCGAGCGCCACGGCGGTTGCGGTGTGCAAAGTGACACCATTGATGCCCACAACGGCGACCACACGCGCGCTGGTGCTCACCGCCTGTCCAGCGGCAACAAAGCGGCCATCCTGCGTAATCGTTCCAAACGCGGAGGGCTCCACAGACCATTGCAAGGTGGCGGGCGTGACCACGGATTTTCCCGAGGGAGTGAATTCGTACACGGTTGCTCGGAATTGAACCTCAACTCCGGCTTGCACGATCAGTGGCGTGTTCCCGCCGGATGGCGAGATTTCCACCATGTATCTGCTGTTTTGGGCTGGAAGTGACGCGGAAAGGGCGAGGAACAACGCTGTGACAAGGAGTAGGGAAGTGCGCATGCCAGGACTCCTCACAACAATGAATGAACAGTGAATGAAGCAAGACAACGGCAGCATTGGATTTGTTACAGTTCGGCGCGCGCTTTTCCGAGAAAAATGGAAAAATGCGCACTCCCTGAACACGATTTAAGGAAATTGTAAGGAAAAATGCCTCCGCTATTCCGTAGCTTACGGCACCAGCGAGGTGATGCACGAGCAATGACGCTACGTTTTCGCGAAATAGTTCTTCTGCTGCTGGCCACCACCCTCTTTGGTTGGGGCTGGTTTCTTGTGGATTCACTGCATTCGCAGTGGCAGGAGCAGCGCCTGCGCGCGAATGTTCACAGCGTGCTGATGGACAAGTCCGCGCTCATCGGCAATGCATTGAACACGCGCATATCCCTGCTGTACGCCCTGCGCCATTTCGTGGAAGCCAACCCCGATCCGACGCGCCTTGCGCGTGAATTCGACCACATCGCCTCCTCCATGCAGCGCAACAACCCGGTGATCCGCGCGGCACAGTTGGTGGAAAACGGCAAAATCACCTATCTCTGGCCTATGGCGCACAATGACAAGATTCTGGGACACAATCTCTACGAGGATCCCAGAATTTCCGTGCGCACCACCGTGCACCGCGCGATGAAAACCGACAGTGTCGTGCTCAATGGTCCCATGGAACTTCGCCAGGGCGGCATGGGCATCGTGGCGCGGCTGCGGGTGCATCGACCCGATGGTTCGATCTGGGGCCTGGCGGCCGTGGTGATGGATATGCCGACACTGCTGGCTTCGGCGGGCATGCGCGAAAAAGAAAACGCTCTGCGCTTCGCCATGACCTCCACCGACGGCAGTGTGTTCCACGGCGATGCGTCCGTCCTCGGCCAATCGCCGGAAATCCAGCGCATCACCTTCGCCGGCGAAACCTGGTCCCTGGCCGCCGTGCCGCAGCAGGGATGGGGCGACGTCGTTGCGCGGCAGTCCGTGGCCTTCCGCTACGCCAGCGGTACCATTCTCGGCTTGCTCTTCATCGTGCTCGTGCTCCTGCTGCGTTCACGGCATATCCTGCGTGTGCTGGTCGAACAACGCACGCGCGAATTGCGCGAAGCCAACAGTCATTTACGCAAGGAAATGGACGTGCGCCTGCGTGCCGAAGGCGAACTCACCACCGCCTTGCAACGGGCCGAACAATCCGAGCAGCTCAAGGACACCTTCATCGCCACCATGTCCCATGAAATCCGCACACCGCTGCATGTGATGCTGGGCTATGCCAACCTCCTCACCTCCTACGGCGGTTGCACGGTATACGAGCAGGACAGCTACATCGAGCATATCCGACTCGCGGGACAGCGCCTGCTTCGCACGGTGGAGGAAATCCTGCAATTCTCCGCACTCAAAACCGGCACCTTTACGTTGCGATCAACGTCTGTCGACCTCTGTCACCTCACGCGCACGATGGTGGCCAATTACAGCGCCGAAGCCGCCACCAAAGGACTGAACGTTACCCTGGCCATCCCCGACCAGCCCCTGTTGATTCAGGCCGATCCCTACTGCATCGAGCAAAGTGTGGGGAATTTGCTCGACAACGCCATCAAATACACCGCCGAGGGATCGGTGGGTGTCGAAGTGGCGGCGCATGACGGCGTGGTGCGCCTGACCGTGCGCGACACTGGCATCGGCATTTCCGAACCCTACCTCGAAAGCGTGTTCGAGGCCTTTTCGCAGGAGGTGCATGGTTATGCGCGTCCCTACGAGGGGCTGGGACTCGGACTCGCCCTGACGCGGCATTACGTGGAATTCAACGGCGGAAGCATTACCGTGGAAAGCACCAAGGGTGTGGGCAGCAAATTCCACGTGTGCTTCCCGCAACACCGCCAATCCTCCGTCGCGTCGTCGAAGACCGCCGCGCAAGACGTGGTGCTTGCGTCGAGTTCCAAAGCATAGCCACTCCTCCGCGGCGGAGCAGCGATCCGAGTCTGGTCACAGGAATCTACGCCAGCCTGGATCGTCGATTACACCTCATCGCCACCTCGCCGTGGCAAGGTGACGATTATGCAGAGTGCGTCGGATGAACCATCTCATGAGCAGCGCCTGCGTGCACAATGAATCGTTGTAACCCAAATCAAAACCAGAATCCAAGCAGTCATTGAAAACAATGACTCACATGCGCAATTCCGAAAAGCATGACGAAGTCGGGAGGCGCATTCGAAGCATTGGTTCGCGCCGCCGCGTGGGGTATATTGAGGCCTGCGCAAGACATCGGAGGAGGTGACCGAGCCATGCCCGCATCGAATAAAGTATTCATCGTGGATGACGATTTCGCCACGCGCCGTCTTATGGAAATGACCGTTGGACGGGCGTGGGGCTACGACGTACGCGTGTTCAGCAATGGGCAGGAATGCCTCGACGAAATCGAATCCACGCCCGATGTGGTGCTGCTCGATATCATGATGGCCGGGATGAACGGGGTGGAGGTGCTCAGGCTAATCAAGGAGCGCTCGCCTTCCTCGGCGGTGATCATGCTGTCGGCGCAGGGCAACATCAATGTTGCCGTGGAGACGATGAAGCTCGGCGCTGAGGACTATTTCACCAAGCCCGTGGATTTCAAACGCCTGCAATTCGCCCTCGAAAAGGCGCTGAAAGTGCGTTTCCTCGAACGCCGCGTGCAGCGCCTGCAGGAAACCCTCGAACAGGCCAGCAGCATCGAAGGCATCATCGCGCATGACGGATCAATGCGCGAAGTGCTGCGTCTGGTGGGTAAGGCCAAGGACAGCGACATCAGCGTGCTGATACAGGGTGAAAGCGGCACGGGCAAGGAAGTCATCGCCCGGGCGATTCACTTCAACGGAAAGCGCCGCGAGCAGCCCTTTGTGGTGATCAACTGCGCCGCCATTCCGCGCGAATTACTGGAAAGCGAATTGTTCGGCCACGAACGCGGCGCCTTTACCGGCGCGGTGGAGCGCAAAACGGGTCGCTTCGAGCAGGCCGACGGCGGCACGATTTTCCTCGATGAAATCGGCGAAATGGATCCCGCCCTGCAGGCCAAATTGCTGCGCGTGTTGCAACAGCGCGAATTCGAGCGCGTTGGCGGCACGCACACCATCAGTGTGGATGTGCGCATACTCTCGGCCACGCATCGCGATTTGCGCGGTATGGTGGACGAAGGACAGTTCCGCGAGGATCTGTTCTACCGCCTGAATTCCTTCCCCATTTTATTGCCCCCGCTGCGCGAACGGCACACCGACATCCTGGTGCTCGCGCAGCATTTTCTCGACGCCGCCTGCGAACGGGAGCAGCGCCCGGCGCTGCAACTCGCACCCGAGACGGCCGAGAAACTGCGCAACTATTCCTGGCCCGGCAACATCCGCGAACTGCAATCCGCCATCGAACGCGCGGTGCTGCTCAACGAACATCCCGACGAACTGCGCCCGGAGGCCCTGCCGCATTGGATGCCCAGCGTCGCCGCGAATCCACAGACCGGAGCGGCCGACGCGCCCGTCATCAACGCGTCCGATGAGGTGCTTCCTCTGGAAGAAGTAAAGAAACAGGCCCTGTTGCGCGCGTTGCAGCACACATCGTGGAATGTGAAAGAGGCGGCCCGTTTGCTCGGCATAGGACGCACCACCATCTACCGCATGCTCGACGAGTACGGCATTGACTCCACACGGGCCGAGACCTGATTGCACCCGGACCGGCGCAGGATTCGCCCTCTGCGCGCGAATTTCGGCATTTTTTTTCCGCATCGCTGTAACTTTTGTGTCCGTCACGGTATCTTGTCTTGATTACGCGATCTCGACAAATCCACGCACCTTCCGTTACCCTCGTTTTCGAAGAAATTCCTCGCGTCGCACGCTATCCGCGCCGCGCTTCAATACTCCTCACATAGGTGAAGCATGAAAGCACTGCAACCGCTTCTTCTCGTCGTTCTGCTGCTTCTCGTTTCGGTGTCCTGCTCGGACGAATCCACCACGCCTCCCGAGTCCGTGTCCTTCAGCGGACTGGTGCGCGACGGAAACACCGGCGCACCGATGGACGGTGCGGATGTGATCGCCGTACGTCCCTCGACCAGCACCGAAGTGGCACGCACACGCACCGCCGCCGACGGCAGTTTCACGCTCACCGGTGTGCCCCGCGCGGCGGTGGATCTGCTGGTGCGCAAAAGCGGCTACGAGGAACAACGCAAAGCGAACCTCGATCCCGTGCGCGTGGCCGATCCCGCTTCGGATCCCCTCGCCATCCGCATGATTCCCGATTCCCTCCCGTGCTGCAGCGGTGTGCTCACCGTCACGGTCAAGGATCCCAACGGCGTGGGCATAGCCAACGCGCGCGTGCAGGTGAAAAAAGCCGGAGTGCTGATCGACGATCCGCGCAGCGATGCCAACGGCGTGGCTGTGGTGGACAATCTCTGTCCGGGTGCCTATTCCATCCGCGTGGTGGCCGAGGGCTTCAAGGTGCATGAGGCGCAATTCCTCATCAACGAGAATTGCGAACCCGTGGCGCTCATCGCCAACATGGACACGGTGACGGTGTGCTGCACCGGCGTGCTCAATCTTTTCGTGAAGGACGGTAACGGCGCGGCCATCTCCGGTGCCACCGTGAAACTCTGGCAAAGCGGCGCCGTGCTGCGCACCGCGCAGAGCAACAGCAGCGGCGCGGTGGTGTTCGATGCGCTGTGCACGGGGCAGTACGGCATTTCCGTCAGCATGGCGGGCTATGAGACGCGCGAACTGTCCTTCAGCATCGGCAACAACTGCGAGCCGGTGGAGAAGTTCATCGTGCTCGAGCAACCCGCCTGCTGCGTTGGAGCTCTCTCCATGCTCGTCAAGGACAAGGATGGCAATCCCGTGTCCGGAGCGAAAGTGCAGATCAAAAAGGGCGGTGTGGAAAAGGCCTACGCCTACACCAATGCCAATGGCTTTGTTCGAGTGGACAGCCTGTGCCAGGGCGAGTACAGCTATCGCGTATCCAAGGACGGCTGGCAGGTGCTGGAAGGCAGCTTTGCCATCAATGCGGCCTGTGATCCCGTGAGCAAGGAAGTGACCATGGAAACCACCGCGGGCGTGTGCTGCAGCGGCGTGTTCACCGTGATCGTGCGCGATGCGAATGGCAATCCCGTGAGCGGTGCCAAGGTTCTGGTGAAAAAGAATGGCCAGGCCATCGAGGATCCTCTCACCGATGCCAACGGCCGCGTGGTGATCGACGGACTCTGCGCCGGTGAATACACGTACAGGATTTCCAAATCCGGCTGGAAGGTGCTGGAAGGCAACTTCGCCATCAATACCTCGTGCGATCCCGTGACCAAGGAACTCGCCATGGAAACCGAGGCCTCCGTGTGCTGCAGCGGTGTGTTCACGCTCGTGGTGCGCGATTCGCTCGGTCAGCCGATCACCGGAGCCAAGGTGTATGTGAAAAAGAACGGCACCGTGGTGGCCGATCCCCTCACCGACGCCAATGGTCGCGTGATTGTGGATGGCCTCTGCGCCGCCGGGTACATCTACCGTGTCACCAAGGACGGGTACTCGGTGGGTGAGGGCGACTTCACCATCAACAGCAGTTGCGATCCCGTGCAGCGTGAAATCGTGCTCAACACCGCTCCCGGTGTGTGCTGCACCGGCGTACTCACCGTCACCGTGGTGGACGGCAGCAACACGCCCGTGGCCGACGCCACTGTGAAGCTCTGGCAAAACGGCGCGGTGAAGACCACCTTGCAGACCAACAGCGCGGGCGTGGCCATTTTCACCAATCTCTGCAAAGGCCAGTATGGCGTGGATGTTTCGAAAACCGGCTTCCGCACCCGCGAATTCACCTTCGGCATCGGCGCCAACTGCGAACCGGTGAACAAGCTGGTGGAACTCGTGCCCTGATTCTCTGCTGTAACGATTTTCTTCAGGCATGGTCCGTCCTCGTGGCGGGCCATGCCTTTTTTTGGGTGAATGCGGGGGCCATGCTTATTGTCGGTGTGGATGGGACACAGGGGGAAAACCACAGATGTCACAGATTTCACACGGATTTTCACAGATAAATCGTGCGAATCCGTGGTAAAGAGTGAAGAGTGAAGAGTAAAGATCGACACCCGGAAGTGGGCTCAAGCCGTGCGCAGGGACACCGCTTTACTCTTTACCCTTCACTCTTCACTCCTACCGCACAAGCGTCCTCGTTTACGGACGACACAGTACCAATCAAGCCGAAACTGAACAAAAATCGATCAAGCGCGCCGCCCAATCGAGAAATTTTTCTTGAAATATTTGGATGATTGCGTTCCGCTTCCTAGTTTTCGTTAACAAAATCTCTAACTCTGAGATTACGCTCAACCACAGTGAGTTACACAGAGAGGTACTGGATGTCAGACAGCATCGAATCGGTCATCACGACCATCTGTGAGGGCTTCGGCAACAACAGGACGCGCATGATGGATATCGTGCGTGAAGTGCAGGAGACCCTCGGTTGCGTCAACGATGACGCAATGGATGTGATCGCCGCCAAGGTGAACACCCCGCGCGTGGAAGTGGAGAGTGTCGTCTCCTTTTACGCCTTCTTGTCCAAGGAACAGAAGGGTAACGTGGTCATCCGTCTCTGCGACGATATCATCGATCGCATGAGCGGCTTCGAGCGCGTCAAGCAGGTATTCTGCGACGCTCTCGGCATCGGCATGGGCGAAAGCACCGCCGATGGCATGTTCACGCTGGAAACGACGCCCTGCATCGGCATGTGCGATCAGGCACCCGCCGCGTTGATCAACGACGAAGTGTTCACCGATCTCACCGGCGACGCCGCCCGGCAGATCGTCGACCAACTGCGCGCGGGCGTGAAGCCCGAACGCCTGCGTCGACGCTTCGGCGATGGCAACAACTCGAATCCGCTTATGTCGGCCGCGGTCAACAACAATCTGCGCAAGAAGGGCGAAGTGATTTTCGCTCCGCTCGAGTGCGGCACCGCATTGAAAAAAGCCCTGTCCATGAGTCCGAACGAAGTCATCCGCGTGATCAAAACGGCGCGCCTCCGCGGCCGTGGCGGCGCGGGCTTCCCGACCGGTATGAAATGGGACTTCACCCGCGGCGCGCAAGGCGAGAAGAAATTCGTCGTCTGCAACGCCGATGAAGGCGAACCCGGCACGTTCAAGGATCGCGTGATCCTCACCGAACGCCCCGAATTGCTCATCGAAGGCATGGTCATCGCCGGCTACGCCATCGGCGCGCAGGAAGGCCTCATCTACCTCCGCGGCGAGTACGCCTACATGCGTCCCTTCCTCGAGGATACGCTGCAAAAGGCCCGCAACATGGGCATGCTCGGCGTGGACGTGATGGGACATGCGGGATTCGACTTCGACATCCGCATTCAGATGGGCGCAGGCGCCTATGTGTGCGGCGAGGAAACGGCGCTGCTCAGCTCCTGCGAAGGCCTGCGCGGCGATCCGAAAAACCGTCCGCCCTTCCCGGCGCAAAAAGGTTACCTCGGCTATCCCACGTCGGTGAACAACGTCGAAACCTTCTGCTGCGTCGCGCGCATTCTCGATCAGGGCGCGGGCTGGTTCTCGCAAATCGGCTCGAAAGGCAGCACCGGCACCAAACTGCTCAGCATCGCCGGCGATTGCCATCGCCCGGGCGTGTACGAAGTGCCCTTCGGCATCACCATGAAAGAAGTGCTCGAAATGGCCGGTGGCGAAGGCGCCATTGCCGTGCAGGTGGGCGGTCCCAGCGGACAGCTCATCGGTCCGGACATGTACGAGCGCACCATTTGCTACGACGACCTCGCCACGGGCGGCTCGCTCATGGTGTTCGGTCCCGAGCGCAACCTGCTCGAGGTGGTGCATTACTTCATGGAATTCTTCAACGAGGAAAGCTGCGGCTATTGCACGCCCTGCCGCGCCGGCAACGTGCTCCTGCAGAAGCGCCTCGAGGAAATCATGGAAGGGAAGGGACAGCCGGAAGACCTCGTGTACCTCGAGGAACTCGGCGCCACGGTGAAGTCCACCAGCCGCTGCGGCCTGGGACAGACCTCGCCCAACCCCATCCTCTCGTCGCTGAAAAACTTCCGGCCGCTGTACGAGGCGCTGGTGAAGGAGAATCCGGGCGGTTTCATGCCGACCTTCGACATTCATCAGGCGCTCAACGAGTCCTCGGCGATCGCCGGTCGCCCGTCCATGCATTTCGCCGAATAATCCATCCGAAGTAGAACACGGAATATCGACATGAGCGAACATACAATCACATTCGAAATCGATGGCATCGAGGTGAAGGCGGCGGAAGGGCAGACCATTATGCAGGCCGCCGACGAAGCCGGGATGTACATCCCGCGCCTCTGCGCCATGGAGGGATTGATTCCCTTCGGCAGCTGCCGCGTGTGCACCGTCAAGGTGAACGGTCGTTTCCAGACCGCCTGCACGCAGCCGGTCGCCGAAAATCTCGTGGTGGAAAACGACACCGAGGAATTGCTCGAACTGCGCCGCAACCTCGTGGACATGCTCTTCGTGGAAGGCAACCACTTCTGCATGTTCTGTGAAAAAAGCGGCAACTGCGAGCTGCAGGCCATGGCGTACCGGCTCGGCATCACCGCGCCGAAGTACCCCTACATGTTCCCGGCCGATCGCAAGATCGATGCCTCGCATCCCGACATCTTCCTCGATCACAACCGCTGCATCCTCTGCGCCCGCTGCGTCCGTGCATCGCGCGACCTCGACGGCAAGAACGTCTTCCAGTTCGTGGGCCGCGGCAAGCACAAGCACATCGCCGTCAATGCCCGCGCACGCCTGTCCGACACCAACGCCGACGTCGCCGATCAGGCCGTGGCCGCCTGCCCCGTGGGCGCCATTCTGACCAAGCGCGTGGGCTACGCCGTGCCAGTGGGCCAGCGGAAGTACGACCACGAGCCCATCGGCTCCGACATCGAATCACGGAAACAAGGCTAAGGCGCAGGAGCATACCATGGCAAAACCCAAAATCGCAACCACGTCCCTTGCCGGCTGCTTCGGCTGTCACATGTCCATACTCGACATCGACGACCGCATCCTGCAACTGGTGGAACTGGTGGACTTCGATAAATCCCCCATCAACGACATCAAGGAATTCACCGGCCAATGCCTCGTGGGTCTGGTGGAAGGCGGCTGCGCGAACGAAGAAAACGTGCGCGTGCTGCAGGAATTCCGCAAGCACTGCACCATTCTGATCTCGGTGGGCGATTGCGCCATCAACGGCGGACTGCCCGCGATGCGCAACACCATGCCGCTGATCGAATGCCTCGAGGAAGCGTATCTCAACGGACCGAGCGTGCACAATCCCTCGGGCCAGATTCCCAACGATCCGGAAATTCCCCTGCTGCTCAACAAGGTGTATCCCTGCCACGAGGTGGTGAAAATGGATTACCACCTCCCGGGCTGTCCTCCTTCGGCCGAAACGATCTGGCAGGCCCTGGTGGCCCTGCTCAACAACAAGCCGATGGACCTGCCCTACGAACTGATCAAATACGACTAACCGGACTCAGTCAAAGGAGAAGACACCGTGTTGAACAATGATAATCTGAAACGAGTCGTCATCGAGCCGGTTACCCGCGTCGAGGGTCACGGCAAGGTGACCATTCTCCTCGACGAGGAGAACAAGGTCAAACAGGCGCGTCTGCATATTGTGGAATTCCGCGGCTTCGAGCGTTTCATCCAGGGCCGTCCCTTCTGGGAAGCCCCCGTGCTCGTGCAGCGCCTCTGCGGCATTTGCCCGGTGAGCCATCACCTGGCGGCCGCCAAGGCCATGGATCGCATCGTGGGTGTGGACACGCTTACCCCCACGGCCGAGAAAATGCGCCGCCTGATGCATTACGGTCAGATGTTCCAGTCGCATTCACTGCATTTCTTCCACCTCGCCTCGCCGGATCTGCTCTTCGGCTTCGGCAGCGATGTGGCCATGCGCAATGTGATCGGCGTTGCCGCCAAACACACCGATCTCGCCGTGCAGGGCGTGATGATGCGCAAATACGGCCAGGAAATCATCAAGGCCACGGCGGGCAAGAAGATTCACGGCACGGGCGCCATTCCGGGCGGCGTGAACAAGAATCTCTCCATCGCCGAGCGCGATGTGTTCCTCAAGGACATCGACCAGATGATTGCCTGGGCGCAGGGCGCACTCGCCATTGCGAAGAATTACACCGTGGAGAATCTCGAGGCCGTGGCGCCCTTCGGCTCCTTCGACTCGAACCATCTTTCGCTCATCCGCGAGGACGGCGCGATGGATCTCTACCACGGCAACCTGCGCGCCATCGATGCCGAAGGCGGCACGATTTTCGACCAGGTGGATTACTCGAACTACCTCGACTACATCGCCGAGGAAGTGCGCGACTGGTCGTACATGAAATTCCCCTTCATCAAATCCATCGGTCCGGAAAAGGGCTGGTACCGCGTCGGTCCGCTGGCGCGCGTCAACGCCTGCGATTTCATCGACACGCCCATGGCCGAGGAAGCGCGCAAGGAATTCATGGCCGTCACCAACGGCAAGCCCAACAATCTCACCATGGCCTATCACTGGTCGCGCATGATCGAAACCCTGCACAGCATCGAGAAAATCCATGAGCTGCTCCTGGATAGCGACCTGCAGGGCACCGATCTCGTGTTGAAGGGCGAGCGCCGCGAAGAGGGCGTGGGTCTGATTGAAGCGCCGCGTGGAACGCTGTTCCATCACTATAGAGTGAACGAGAAGGATCAGGTGACGATGGCCAATCTCATCGTCTCCACCACCAGCAACAACATGCCGATGAATCTCGCGGTGGAGAAAGTGGCCATGGATCACATCTCCGGCGTGCCCGAGATCACCGAGGGCTTGCTCAACCACATCGAGGTGGCGATTCGTGCCTACGATCCCTGCCTTTCCTGTGCCACGCACGCCCTGGGACGCATGCCGCTCGTGGTGCGTCTCGTCGATCACGAAGGCAACGAGGTAGCGAAGAAGAGCACCTGATGGATTCCGCACCGCGCATACTGCTCATAGGATATGGCAATCCGGGCCGGCTCGACGACGGGCTTGGTCCGGCGCTTGCCGCCGACGCCGAGCGCTGGGCGCCCGCGCATGTGACCGTGGATTCGGATTATCAGCTCACGGTGGAGGATGCGAGCGACATCGCCGCGCACGACATTGTGATACTGGCCGACGCCTCGGTAAACGGACGCGAGCCCTTTTACGTTGAGCGCATCGTGCCCGTGGCAGCGCAGAGCTTTTCGACGCACAGCGTCGAGCCGGCTCCGTTGCTGCACATGGCGCATGAACTCTTCGGCGCCGACACACGCGGCTATATTCTGGGCATACGCGGATACGAATTCAATGAATTCGGAGAGCGGCTTTCGCCCCGCGCGGCCGACAATCTCCGACAGGCGCTGGACTTTCTCCGTCATGCGCTGGAGGATCCCCGGATGTTGGATCTGCCGCCCGCGGGCGCGCAGCACTGACCTCCGCCACCGCGCACCACTATGCGAACAACGAAGATATCATTACATGGAGAAGCACAATGAAGGACGGTAAGCACGTGATCCTGTACCTCGACGACGATCAGGACATGCTCGACGCCGTGCGTATGATTCTCGAAGCCAACGGCTACGAGATGGCCGAAGCGCACAGTGCCGAGGAAGGTCTTCGGGTGTACAAGACCATCAATCCCGATTTCCTCCTCGTCGACCTCATGATGGAAGAAGTGGATGCCGGCACCACCTTTGCCAAGGAACTCAGGCTTCTCGGCAATACGGCGCCCGTGTTCATGCTCAGTTCGGTGGGCGACAGTCTCGACGACAACACGGACTACAAGGCACTCGGCCTCGACGGCGTGTTCCAGAAGCCCGTGCATCCCAAGACCCTGCTCTCGATACTGAAAAAGAAGCTGAACTGATACTCCGCCGGCCCCCCGCCGGCGCAGCCATCCCCCCAACCCCGCGCGACGGCTCTCCCCAAGAGCCGTCGCGCTTTTATTATGCTTGAGTGTATCATGAGGAATACATCGAAATGAGTAAATGGAGGGTAGGAAGAGTAAGGAGTAGTGTGTGAATCGCGCGGCGTCAGGGAAGGGCAGGCCGGGGCTTGAAAATTTTCCCTGCCCGAAAGTTCACCACATCTTGCCTTTGACGGTAATATTGGCTATTGTTGCGTATTGTAGCAGATCCGATACATGTAAAAAATAGAAGTTACATAATTGCCACAAACAATAATACAAAATGAATAAGGAATTGGAGAAATTGGCGCCGTCGAAGCGCTCGGCAGCCAAAACGTTGTATGCTACCTTCGAAATATTGAAGGAGGCTGGTGGGCAGCTGCCCGGAAAGATTGTTATTGATAAAATCCGTGATACCATTGAACTAACTGACTGGGAGAAGCAGGTTTATGAAAAGACTGGTTATGTCCGTTGGGAGTCCATATTGCACTTTTACAGCATCGACGCTATTAAAGCTGGCTTCTTGGTAAAGAATAAAGGTGTTTGGTATTTAACAGACGAGGGCGAAAAGGCGATAGAGCTAGGTCCTGCAAAGCTGCTGGAGACTGCATCGCAACTCTATAGAAACTGGGCTGCTGACAAGAAAGAAGCGAAGCAGAAGAAAGGAAAGATCACTGAAGATGAGCCGACAGAATTTGAAGAGAATAAAACTCAAACTCAGAAGGCTAATCTCGACTTATTGGAAGAGCAAGCAATTGCTGGAATCAAGGAATTTATTCGTAGCAAAAACGCCTACGAGTATCAGGATATGGTAGCGGCACTACTGCGCGCCATGAAATATCACACACCATTTATATCCCCAAAAGGTAAAGACGGCGGTTTGGATATAGTTGCATACAGCGACCCATTGGGAGCGACTGCTCCCAGGCTGAAAGTGCAAGTTAAGCACAGGCCTGACGCAGCGGTTCCAGTTGACGATATCCGTAGTTTGACCGGCTTGCTCAACAAAGACGGTGACATAGGTGTTTTCGTGACATCTGGGACCTTCACATCTGAGGCAGAACGTTCTGCAAGAGAAAGCCACAGACATATAAAACTATTGGACATCGATAATTTTATCGCACTATGGCAGGAGTTCTACGGCAGGCTGACTGACGACGAGAAGAACATGCTTCCTCTGCACGCGATTTATTTCTTGGGAAGTAACGATTAATACGATAGCATATTTACAATCACTCGCCAACCCTTAACTCGGTCATGATCCAATTTCTCTTGAATGTGAGATCGCCTGTGTCGTTCAATTGCCATAAATGATTAAGCTGTTCCTGGTTCCGTGAGCTCCGATTTTTGAGAAGTGCGTTTGAGGCCGTATTTTAGGAGGTGCACGCCGCTATTCTCCTCCCGAACGGTCTCACCTGACAAGTTATGAGCATTCGCGTAGACTCCACATCCTCGACGATCACCAATCACGCCAGCTAGTCATTCCCCACCCGAAACACCTTCATCACTTCATCGCCGAGGTGGTTGATGACTTTGACGGCGATGCGGCCGTATGGGACAGAATTTTTAAAACCACAGATAACACAGATTGCACACAGATTAGCACAGATACCTACAATTGAATCTGTGAAAATCAGTTTTCAATCTGAGTAATCCGTGGTTTTGCATCTCAGCCGGATGTGAGAACTGTACAGTCCAGCTCATCTGACAGATTATCCACATTCGCTTAGACTCCACCTCCTCGCTGATCACCAATCAAACCAGCTTGTCATTCCCCACCCGAAACACCTTCATCACCTCATCGCCGAGGTGGTTGATGACTTTGACGGCGATGCGGCCGGATGGGACAGAATATTAAAACCACAGTCTCTCATGTTCCTTCGTCACACCCGGGAGAATGAAAATGGTGCAGGTGCCTTGATTACTGTCGGAGTGGATCAGCAGAGTTTCAAAACCACAGATTGCACGGATTTCACACAGATTAGCACAGATGGATCGTGGAAGTCGGCGAGGTGCCGAGCGAATCGTCGTAGATGAAGCAATTCAACGCCCGCTGACAGCAGTGTTACGATTCGGCGGACATTGCCTGCGGGGGCGGCAGGGGTACGGGTTCGCTCCTGGCGATTATCGTCAAACTTTACTCTTTACTCTTCACTCTTAACACATCACCGCGCAGATAAGCATAATGCAGGCAGCGAGACTATTTTCAGAGCAGATAACACAGATTACACACAGATTAGCACAGATACCTACAATTGAATCTGTGAAAATCAGTTTTCAATCTGAGTAATCCGTGGTTTTACAATCCAGCCGGATGCACCCACATCACGACTGTGATGAACGAGCAGGTTCAAACGCAGAAACGCGATCAGGTTCGAAAGCGACCACTGCCACGCGGTGCGCTTGCTGAGCCGCAGCAGGAGCAACATCGTGATCAGAACTGTCGAATTCTGCGTCTTGAGCGCGTTCTCGGTGGTGCCCACGAACGACTTGATCTTCTGCTGCTGCTTGAGGGTTTTGAAAAACACCTCGATTTGCCATCAATCCTTGTAAATACGCATGATCGTCGTCGGTCCGAACTCCAGATGGTTCGTCAGAAAACGATACTTCTCGCCGGTATTCGGGTCTTGCCATTCGACCAGGCGCAGCAGATGCTGTCCAAGAGTCGCCTGTGCCTTCGAGCTTTGAACCTCGATGAGTGCTTCGCGCATGATGCCCCCGCGACTCGGCACGGCACGCTCTCCGCGGACGAGCCAGTTCGGCCCCTCCTTCAAACGGGTAACGAAGTAACTCCCGCCACTGATCAACAGGCCGATCAGGGCTAAATCGATGTACCCCCGGTTCAGCGCCAGGATACTGCCTTCGGTCAGATGCGTGCTCATGGCAACCAGATCCTTGCAGACCCGCGAATCGCCGCCGTGGCCGTCGGTGATATGGGCAAAGATCGGGAAGTAGCCATCTTGCCCGAGCAGCAGGTGCACCTTCACCGCCCCCTTGGTCTGCCGGAACTTTGCCCAGGGAAACAGCGACAGACACAGATCCATGACCGTCGCATCCATGCTCAGTAGCCTGTTCTTGAAGCGAAACCTGCGCGGCCCGTGCAGGTCGCATGAAACCAGCACAGCAACTGGTAGAACAGGTCCTGATAGATCTGCCACGGTCGGTGGGTGTTGGCATACGACAGAGTCGAGTGTTTCGGTGCCGAAGGAAGGCGCAGATGCGAGAGCTTGCCGCCGAGACCCTGCATCTCATCGATGACCTCCCGCAGAGACGTCAACTTGGCGAACTGCAATAACATCATGCAGACTGACAAACTGATGCCAGCAGGTGAATCCCTTGGCGTGGCGCTCCCCGTTGTGGCGGCCACGAGTCTCCGAACATCCGATGAGCGGACGGCGCTCGTTATGATTTGTGCAGGCAAACTGCTACCTTTCATGGTCTCCGTCTCCGATTGGTGGTATCTCGGTTTGTTAGCACTTCCAAGATACGAATGGTCGGAGACACATTTTTCTGCTCAAGGCACGATCAGCTGTTCTGAGTTTTGGACAGGTGCGGTATTGTCTGATTTGATCCTACGTATAAGCGAGTTGTGCGTCAAATTATAAAAACCCAAAATGAAAAATATATTGAAATACATACTACTAATTATGACACTGAGCTTATCCTGCGTTGAAAATAAAACAACAGTAGGAGAAACTAACAAGCTCGCATTGGAAGCGAATGCAAAAGCAGACACCTTGAAATTCACTTCGGGAATTCGTTCTATTTATCAAGACAGTAAAGGAAATTATTGGTTTGGAAGCATTCGGGAAGGAGTTGCACTCTTCAATGGCAATTCTTTCACATACTTTTCGACAAATGAAGGTTTGAGGGGTAATCAAATTCTATCAATCCAAGAAGACAAAAATGGAATTATTTGGTTTGAATCTCAAAATGGGGTAAGTAGTTATGATGGAAAGACTATTCGAGACGAAACAATAGGAGTGGCAGAGAATTCCAAAGCCGAGTGGATGAAATCAGATGATGACCTTTGGTTTGGAGCTGGAATTAAAGAAGGAGTTTATAGATTTGATGGACATAAATTAAGCTATTTAGCTTTTCCCAGCCCTAAAACAATTAACCCAAACAATTTATATGGAGTAACAGGCATTTCAAAAGGAAAAACCAACATGATATGGTTTGGCACTTACGCGGGCGTTTTTGGCTACAATGGGAA
Source organism: Bacteroidota bacterium (assembly GCA_035362335.1). GTDB lineage: Bacteria > Bacteroidota > Ignavibacteria > SZUA-365 > SZUA-365 > JAOSJT01. The sequence continues at coordinate 2,887 of DAOSDL010000004.1, read as the reverse complement.
GGAATTTAGAATTATCAACGACGAAACGCTTGGACTTGATATTGAAGTAGAGCCTCTTCATATCAGAAGTATTCTCGAAGACTCAAAAGGCAGACTATGGATTGGTAACAATGGAATTGGCGTATTGCTAAAAGAAGGTAATGCAACAATTAATTTTTCAGATAAGTACAAATTAATTCATCCAACAAGTGGAAGAAATGGTGATAAATCAATGCCTGGCACTCTCGAGCACGTTTTCGCAATTGCAGAAGACGGTAAAGGTAATATATGGTTTGGTGACAGAGATGCAGGAATTTGGAAATATGATGGTGTAAAGATGACTAATTACACAAAGAGAGATGGACTTGCAAATGACAATGCTCTATCTATTTATGAAGATGATAAAGGCGAATTGTGGTTCGGAATGGAAGACGGAAAAGTGTATAAATATAACGGAAAGGCTTTTCAGAGGCAATTTTAAGAAATACCGGCGCGCAGCAGCGGTTTGGCGTAATGGCAGGTTCAGTGCTTCGTATGACGGTTTTGGGATATGTTCAAGTGCGGCTCTTCGATTGAACTTTTGTGCCAAAAAACCGCCACTACGCCACGCTGCAAAACGTTACCGCCAAATATAAGAGACAGGCAATGACATGATTTGGCGAGTCCCTATCTTTAAGAAGTGCGTTTTGCCAGTATTTTATGGGAAACACGCCACTTCCCACCTTTCGAGCGCTCTCACTCGACAGGTTACGAACATTCGCTTAGACTCCACCTCCTCGCTGATTACCAATCACGCCGGCATGTCATTCCCTACCCGAAACACCTTCATTACCTCATCGCCGAGGTGGTTGATGACTTTGACGGCGATGCGGCCGCATGGGACAGAATTTCAAAACCACAGTCATTCATGTTCCTTCGTCACACCCGGGAGAATGAAAATGGTGCAGGTGCCTTGATTACTGTCAGAGTGGATCAGCAGAGTTTCAAAACCACAGATTGCACGGATTTCACACAGATTAGCACAGATGGATCGTGGAAGTCGGCGAGGTGCCGAGCGAATCTTCGCAGATGAAGCCATCCAACGTCCGCTGACAGTAGTGATGCGAATCGGTGTCCCTTGCCTGCGGTGGCGGAGAGAGTACGGGTTGGCTCCTACGACTACCGTAAAACTTTACTCTTTGCTCTTCACTCTTTACACATCACCGCGCAGATGAGCATGATGCAGGCAGCGACACTATTTTCAGAGCAGATAGCACAGATAACACACAGATTAGCACAGATACCTGCAATTGAATCTGTGAAAATCAGTTTTCAATCTGAGTAATCCGTGGTTTTGCAACTCAGCCGGATGTGAGAACTGTTAAGTCCAGATCATCTGACAGCTTAACCACATTCGCTTAGACTCCACCTCCTCGCTGATCACCAATCAAACCAGCTTGTCATTCCCCACCCGATACACCTTCATCACCTCATCGCCGAGGTGGTTGATGACTTTGACGGCAATGCGGCCGCATGGGACAGAATTTTAAAACCACAGATAGCAAAGATTACACACAGATTAGCACAGATACCTACGATTGATTCTGTGGAAATCAGTGTGCAATCAGAGTAATCTGTGGTTTTACGATCCCGCCGGATGCACGTATATCACGCGTGCAAAAGCTTTTATTCAAAATCACCACCCAGAGGGAACTTCGCACGCCTTCACGTGTCGTAGCTTTGCAGGCCAACACTGCGGGGCGGAAAAGCACGAAGGAGAACTGCGGTAGCGGGAAACAGGGGGGCGGATGATCGAAGCGAGAGCAAAAACGGGTATGGCGGCGCTGTGCGCCACGGCGGGTTCGCTGGTCAGCGAGCGGGCGTTGATGAACGTCACGGGACGCACGCTGCTGCTCCCGTATTATCACACTATAACCGACGCGCGACTGCCGCATGTGTGCCACCTCTACCAACTGCGCTCGAAAGCACTCTTTGTGGAGGATGTGGAGTATTTGTGCAAACAGTACACGCCCGTTTCCCTGCGCGAACTCGATGATTGTGTGCGCGGCAGAAGGCGCATCGACAAGCCGCTGTTTCATCTCAGCTTCGATGATGGTTTGAGGGAAATCCACAGCGAAATAGCGCCGATATTGCTGCGCAAGGGCATTCCTGCGACATTCTTTATCAACACCGATTTCGTGGACAACAGGGCGATGTTCTACCGGCACAAGGCGAGCGTGATCATCGAGCGCATGGCCGGACGCGCCTTCCCCGAGCGGGAGCTTGCCGCATATCTGCATCAGCGCGATTGCACTCCCGAGGCGTTGAGCACGCTGCTGCTCTCGCTCGACTGCAACGCGGCCGGCATGATCGATGACATCGCGCGCATCCTGGAAATCGATCTCGGCGAGTATCTTCGCGATCAGCAACCGTATCTGCGCGGCGATCAGATACGCGAATTACTCGGACAGGGCTTCACTATCGGCTCGCATTCGCTGAGCCATCCGTACTTCGGAGATATCGGCATTGACGAAAGGAAGCGGCAGGTGCGTGAAAGTTTTGATTATCTCGCGCGGGAATTCGGTATCGGCGCATACTACTTTTCCTTCCCATTTTCCGATGCGCCCGCGGACCGCGCGTTCATGCACTGGCTGCATGGCGAGGCACAGTGCAGATTATCCTTTGGTATCTCGGGGCTCAAGGACGACTGCACGAAGTTCCATTTACACAGAATCCCCCTTGAGCGCCACACATGCAGCGCCCGCCACACCATCAAAGGCGCCTATCTGTACTCCATCGCTTTATCCCTGCTCGGCAGAGCCAGCATCGCACGCCAGTAATGCAAATGCTGAAAATGCGGGAGAAGGCAATGGTTCAAAACCACAGTCATTCATGTTCCTTCGTCACACCCGGGAGAATGAAAATGGTG
>DAOSDL010000003.1:25722-208909 GCA_035362335.1 Bacteroidota bacterium | reverse complement strand
GGGAACCGTATCAGCCTGAGGCTGATTCGAATACACCACCAGCATTTCAATGGTCGTGTGTTTACGATCCTGTTGTCCGCTTCATCACATTACGACTAAGTACGCAATGCACGAGGCGCAAGCGGTTCCATATTTCATGGTTGCGAAATCGTCGTATTTCGGCTGTATTGCTTTACTCTGCGAAAAAGCAGGGCTTTGGAGAGGTGCAGGAGTGGCTGAACTGTCAGCCGGAGGCTGACTGGAAAGTGTGTGTACGGGGAACCGTATCAGCCTGAGGCTGATTCGAATACACCACCAGCATTTCAATGGTCATGTGTTTACGATCCTGTTGTCCGCTTCATCACATTACGACTAAGTACGCAATGCACGAGGCGCAAGCGGTTCCATATTTCATGGTTGCGAAATCGTCGTATTTCGGCTGTATTGCTTTACTCTGCGAAAAAGCAGGGCTTTGGAGAGGTGCAGGAGTGGCTGAACTGTCAGCCGGAGGCTGACTGGAAAGTGTGTGTACGGGGAACCGTATCAGCCTGAGGCTGATTCGAATACACCACCAGCATTTCAATGGTCATGTGTTTACGATCCTGTTGTCCGCTTCATCACATTACGACTAAGTACGCAATGCACGAGGCGCAAGCGGTTCCATATTTCATGGTTGCGAAATCGTCGTATTTCGGCTGTATTGCTTTACTCTGCGAAAAAGCAGGGCTTTGGAGAGGTGCAGGAGTGGCTGAACTGGCACGCCTGGAAAGTGTGTGTACGGGGAACCGTACCGTGGGTTCGAATCCCACCCTCTCCGCGACTGGAAAGTGTGTGTACGGGGAACCGTATCAGCCTTAGGCTGATTCGAATACACCACCCTCTCCGCGAGAAGAAAGACCCCGGATTCCGGGGTCTTTTACCCATAGGGATATCAGTTGGGAGCTGCTTATGTATTACACGTATGTGCTGTGGAGCGCGGTTCTGCGCAAGCGCTACATTGGATCGACGAGCGATCTTGCTCATCGGCTTGAGCAACACAATGCCGGGCTCGGCACCTTCACCAAGCGTGGTATTCCGTGGCTCTTGATCTACTCTGAACAGTATCCGACACGTCGGGAAGCAGAGCAACGCGAGCGGCAATTGAAATCCGGGCAAGGACGCGCATGGCTCGATCAGAAGTTTCCACTGTATCGTTGAAAAAAAAGCCCGGAATCTGTATTTCAGGCCGTTCTGCATTGGATTTGGTCACGTGCGTGCTCGTACTTCAGGATCACAACTCCAGACAACCCTGAGCATAGCTCTACGTGCAGCGGTCAGTGCTACAAGCCACCAGAAATGCCATATAATAGCACTGAAGCAACCGCCGTGACTCCACCAAACACCAACAACCTCCAAACGCTAAGCTTTGAAGTATCAGCACCTAATAAATACAGGACAATGATCTGGTAGGCAATCAGCGTAGATGAATCGATATTTTCCAGTCTAGATGGATGGAAACATCGAAACCAGAGATGGTACGCGCCATTCGTACACAGAATGACAGTAATAACAAGCATTATCCGCTTATACAGCTCGTGCATCTGCTGGTCTCCATAACTCATCGCCGGCTAATGCCTTGACAATTTCGTTGATCGTACAGACAATTGTATCTGCTTTTGAAAATAGAGATAATTCGCGGCGACGGCAACGTGCGGGGGCCGGGAATATTGTCGGGGTGGAGTGGAGTCGACACTGGGGGAGAACCACAGATTGCACAGATTATACACAGATTAGCACAGATGAATCGTGGAAGTCGGCGAGGTTCATGAGAATCGGTGGGATCTGTGGTTTCTATTTCCGCGGAGCAAGACTCCATGGCGATATCGGGTGGACTTGACATGTGTCACGTGACGCGTTGCATTGCTCGCCAAGATCAAGTCATTCGCGGACAGTCGCACCCAAGATCTGTATTTCACAGGAAGCTGTCGGGATTTTCCAAATGACATAGTTCGTCGTGCGATTCGAAAGCTTGAATACGTGAATTTGGCCACGACATTACAGGATCTCCTTGCGCCACGTGGAAATAGATTGCACCGATTGGTAGGAGATCGCGAAGGTATGTATCCGATTGCGATCAGCGATCAATGGCGAGTGTGTTTTCGATTTGAAGACGGAGATGCCTGGGATGTGGAAGTCTGCGATTACCATTGAAAAGGAGCGGATACATGGCAATTACGAATAAAGGAAGCGTGCTTCGGCGTCCCACACACCCCGGTGAGATGCTGCGAGAAGACTTTTTGCCTGACTACCAGTTAACAGCCAGCAGTCTGGCGATTGCACTCGGCGTGTCACGGCAGAGCGTGAACGAGCTGCTTCTGGAGCGCCGCGCCGTGAGTCCGATGATGGCACTGCGGCTTGCGAAACTTTTCGGGAATTCCCCGGAGTTCTGGCTGAATGCGCAGCGTGCCGTTGACCTGTGGGATGCCTCGCAGGAGATTCAAGTCGATCTGGATCACATCACACCTCTTCGTGTCGCTTGACCGCTGCTGCTTCAAACAACGCGGCTTGACAGCGAATAAAGGCCGCTTGTCACGAACACATTATCACGTACAGATGTGGGCATTGGGCAGAAGCTGTCGCGTTGTAACTTGGGGCAGGTAGTGTTCCACTATTCGAAGTGATTATTATGCTTCTGTCCCTCGCGCTTTCCCGGTATCGATTCAAGAGTGGTGTGTCGCTGTGTTGTCTGTGTATTGTGCTGCTGCTGCCGTTTCTGCGCGGTGCGGAACTGCGCGCGCAGGTGCGGTCGCCGTATACCTGGCTTCCTACGAATTTCGATACCACAGTTAATGGTAATTATCGCGGTGCGCGCATTACCTCGTTCGCGCAGCTGGATTCGATGCGTCGCGTGTATGGCATTGGCACAATAATCAATCTTGCCAAGGATGCGTTGCCGAAAAGCGGTCCGGGGGAGATCGAATGGTCGAAGGAACTCGGCATCGACTACGTGTCGGTGTATCTCGGTGACGCGCCTCCATCCGAACAGCATTGGCAGAAGATTCGCGAGTTGCTGTCGCACGGTGGCGTGTACGTCCATTGCGCGCACGGGGCGGATCGCACAGGCGCCATCATCGCGAAGTACCGTATCGAGGTGGAGGGCGTCGAAGCCTGCGAGGCGTATCGTGAAGCACGGCGCTTCGGCTTTAAACCATGGCTGAAGAAACTGCGCGCGTGGATAGGGTGCGAGGAAGGGAAGGAGTAGCCACATTTAACCGTTAACACTTTTCGCCTCACCCCCCTCGGCTTGGCAACGGATGCCGCGCTCTTGTTTCCCGGCAATTTCGTAGCTTTGCATACGACAACAATCACAGCGGCTTTGAATAACATGAGCAAGAGCACAGTGAGCAAGGAGCAGGTGAAGGCCTTCGTTGACACGAAAACCCTGGCGCTGGTCGGCGCATCGCGCAACGGAAAAAAATTCGGCAATACACTGCTCAAGGAATTGCGCGCGAAAGGATACACCGTGTACCCGGTGCATCACGAGGCGCAGGAAATCGATGGCGTGCGCTGCTACCCCACGCTCGCGGAGCTGCCGGAAAAGGTGGGCGGCGTGGTGCTGGCGGTGAAACCCAGCGCGAGCGAACAACTACTGCACGCCGTGCGGGAGGCGGGTATTTCGCGTGTATGGTTGCAGCAGGGCGCCGAATCGGAGCAAGCCATTCAGTATTGCGAACGGAACGGCATGGATGTGGTGCATGGACACTGCTTGCTCATGTTTGCGGATCCGGTGAACAGTGTGCATCGCGTGCATCGATGGTTCGCGAACATCTTCGGTAAACTGCCCGCCTGACCCGCGCCTCTGCGCACGGCGTGCGTATTGCTCCCGCAGTCCATCCACCACAATCATACGCGGCCTCGCCGCGGGAGTGAAGGATATGCGCCTCCGTTCGGATTCTTTCACCATTGTACTCGCAGTACTCGCCGTGCTGGCCGTGCTCGCGCATGTGGCGATCACGCTGTTCGCGGGCTACGGTATATTCCGCGATGAACTGTACTACATCGCATGCAGCAAGCGCCTGGCGTTCGGCTATGTGGATCATCCGCCACTGTCCATTGCCGCGCTGTGGTTGTGGCGGCAGGTGGCGGGTGAATCGTTGTTCGCCATTCGCTTCCTAGCGGCACTGTTCACAGGTGCCGGCGTGTGGATGCTCGGTGGCCTGATTCGCGATCTCGGGGGGAGCGTGCGCGCGTTGGTGCTTGGCGGGGTGCTGTACATCACCGCGCCTATCATGATGGCGATGGGTTCGTTTTACTCGATGAATGTGCTGGATGCTCTGTTCTGGTTGGCTGCCGCGCGCATGCTGCTGCGTGCGATCGAGCGCAACGCAACGCGGGAGTGGTTGCTGCTCGGCTTGCTGATGGGTGCGGGCTCCATGAACAAGATCAGTGTACTGTGGTTGTGCTTCGGCGTGGCCGTGCTGCTGCTGTGGCACGATGCGGGGCTGTGGTGGCGTCGCCTGCGGATGCCTGGAGCAATATGGCCGAGGCATGAACGGGCGATGTTGGCCGGAGCCGGTCCATGGCTCGCTGCTGGTGTGGCGCTGCTTCTCTTTCTGCCGTTTGTGGCGTGGAATATCGCACACGATTTCGCGCATGTGGAATTCATGCGCAACGCGGGGAGCATGAAATATGGCGGCATCACCAGAGTGGATTTTCTCATCAACGTTTTACTCATACACAATCCACTTGCGTGGATAATGCTCGGCGGCGGATTGTGGATGTGCCTGTCCGCAAAGGACGCCCGCTTCAAGTCCATCGGTGTGCTGTGGGTGGTGACGTTTCTCATTTTGCTCGCCAATGGCAGCAGCAAGCCCGAATATCTCACGGCGGCGACCGGACTGCTGTTTGCTGCCGGCGCGGTGTGGCTGGAACGCTGGAGCGCGAACTGGCTGCGCTTGCTCTACATCGTTCCCACCGTGCTGCTTGCGCTGGCGTTGACGCCCTTCGCCGCACCCGTGCTTCCGGTGGAAACCTTCATCGCCTACAACCAGGCCATCGCTCCTCCCGCGAAAAACGCCGAAGGACATCGCATGGGCGTGTTGCCGCAATTTTTCGCCGACATGCATGGTTGGGAAGAACTCGCGCGGAATGTTTCCGCGGTGTATCGCACGCTACCGGCGGAACAGCGTGCGGATGCGGTGGTGCTCGCGGGCAATTACGGAGAGGCGGCCGCGCTGGAGTATTTCGCGTCGCGCTATCCGTTGCCGCAGGTGATTTGCACGCACAACAATTACTGGCTGTGGGGCTACCCCGAACGCATTTCCACCGTCATTGTGCTTGGAGGCGACGAGGAAGATCATCGGGCGGCCAGCGACACGGTGCGCCTTGCGGAGGTACACACGCATCCTTACGCCATGCCGTATGAAAGCGATCTCGCCATTTGGGTGTGCGAGGGCTTGCGCATCTCGGCCGCCGCTATATGGTCCCGCGAAAAGCGCTACATTTAGGGAAATGCCTTTTGTGCATATCGTTCATTTCGATGGAGTGAAATATGGAATACAGATTTCTCGGCCGCTCGGGTCTGCGTGTGTCGGCCCTGTCCTTCGGTTCGTGGGTGACCTTCGGCGATCAGATCGGCGAGGATGCGGCGTATGAGTGCATGGTGGAGGCCTGGGACGCAGGTGTGAATTTCTTTGACAATGCCGAGGCCTACGCCGGCGGTGTTTCCGAGAGCATGATGGCGGCGGTGTTGAAGCGTACCGGTTGGAAGCGCGAGGATATGGTGCTGTCCACCAAGATTTTCTGGGGAGGGAAGGGACCGAACGACACTGGGCTTTCGCGCAAGCATGTGATCGAAGGAACGAATGCCGCGCTGCGGCGACTCGGTACGGACTATGTGGATTTACTGTTCTGCCATCGTCCCGATCTGTACACGCCGATAGAGGAAACCGTGTGGGCCATGAATCTGCTCATACAGCAGGGCAAGGCACTGTACTGGGGCACGAGCGAGTGGAGCGCCGAACAGATTCGCGAGGCCTGGCATGTGGCGCGGCGCGAGCATTTGATTCCGCCCAGCATGGAACAACCGCAGTACAACATGTTCGCACGCGAGCGTGTGGAAAAGGAATACCACCGCTTGTACGAAGACATCGGCCTGGGTACCACGATCTGGAGTCCGCTGGCCAGCGGCTTTCTCACAGGCAAATACAACGACGGCATTCCCGACGACAGCCGACTCGCTCTTCCCGCCTACGCGTGGCTGCGCGAGCGATTGATGAGTGACGACGGGCAGGCGAAAATCGCCAAGACGCGTGAACTGGCGCCGCTGGCCGCCGAACTCGGCGCAACACTGTCGCAGTTGGCCATTGCCTGGTGTTTGAAGAATCCCCACGTCAGCACGGTGATTACCGGAGCTTCGCGCAAGGCGCAGGTCACGGAAAACATGCGCGCCCTGGAGTTGCTTCCGAAACTGACGGACGAGGTGATGCAGCGTATCGACGACATTCTCGGCAATCGTCCCAAAGCGGAACTGGACTGGCGTCGCCTGTAGGCGATCGACGGTTGGAGCACAATACATTGGCACAACACAACGATTCCCGACGCGGCAGGGATGATTATCGGAGGAAGCGATCTGCTTCCTCCGACGCCGCTTTCCGGTCCACCGCGCGCAAATCCGCTGTTCCAACGCGCTACGAATATCAGCACACGCATCGTTATTTCGCGCAGGCGCCCGGTCAAATGGAAGAGCTGTGCGCCGAGGAGTTGCGCGAGTTGGGTGCGACCGACGTGGAGGTGGCATACCGCGGCGTGTATTTCCGAGCGGAGCCGGCGGCATTGTACCGCATCAATTACACGTCGCGTTTGCTGTCGCGCGTGCTGGCGCCGCTGTTGACATTTCGCTGCGCGGATCCGGCCACACTCACGGCCACGGCCCGCGGCCTGCCGTGGGAAGCGCTGTTTTCGCTGGAGCACACGTTTTCCATCACCGCCAGTGTGGCGAAAAGCGCGATCACGAACTCGCTTTACGCCGCGCAATGCCTCAAGGATGGCATTGCCGATCGCTTCCGCGATGTGCGCAAGGGACGGCGTCCCTCCGTGGAAACCGTGAATCCCGATGTGCGTCTGAATCTGCGCATCGAAAAGGACGTAGCCTTGCTGAGTCTCGATACTTCGGGCGAATCGCTGCACAAGCGGGGGTATCGATTGCTGGCGGGCGAGGCGCCGATGCAGGAGACCCTCGCCGCCGCCATCATTCGCCTCAGCGGTTGGGACGGCGAGCAGCCGTTGTGGGATTGCATGTGCGGTTCGGGCACGTTGCTCTGCGAAGCGCTGATGCATTACACGCGCACGCCGGCGCAGTATTTGCGCGAGAAGTTCGGCTTTTTCTTTTTACCGGACTTTGATCGCGCGGTGTGGGAAGCGGTGAAAGCCGAATGCGATGCGCGCATGCGTCCGCTGCCGCAGGGGTTGATCAGTGGCAGCGATGTGAGCATGCGGGTGATAGCCGTGGCCGAGGATAATCTCTCGCGTTTGCCACATGCAGAGAAGGTGAAGTTATCGTGCCGGGATTTCCGCCATGTGAAATCGTTTGAAAACGGCGTGTTGCTTGCCAATCCCCCGTACGGCATACGCATGGGCGAATACGAGCGCGTGAAGGAATTGTACCGCGACCTCGGGGATTTCCTGAAGCAGCGTTGCACGGGCAGCACCGCGTTCATTTACACGGGCGATCCCGCCCTGCGCAAGGAAATCGGCCTGCGCACCTCCCGCCGCGTACCGCTGGTCAACGGCAAGCTCGAAGGCGTGCTCGTCCGCATCGACAGCTACGAAGGAAGCAAGAAGAAGTACTATGCGGAATATCGGAGGGAGGAGGGGGAGGGGGAAAAAGCGCCCGAGGCTTCCTCTGACGGCGCACGTTGAATCAATAGCATTCCCGACCCATCAACCCCGAGCAGCGACTTCTGACTGAAGACGAAGGGATATCGTGTTCACAGAGGCACCTGCTTCATCTCGTAGAACAGCGACTTCATCCAAGATTCCGACGCGTTCGTCGCCTTTTATTTTCCGGCGGGAGGTGGGTTGCGTTGATTGCGTACGGTACCGCGCAGGTCGCGGATTGTTCAACGCTCTGGAGTTTGTGATGAAACGCATGTTCTCTGTCCTCTTCCTTCTCGCTGTTTTCACGATGGTGTTCAGCACGTTCGGGCTCGCGCAGGATCAAGCGGTGGCCGATGGTAGTACCGGCGGCGAGGCGCTGTTTCACCTGGGTGGCACGGCGGTGACCGGCTATGTGGGTGCCGATGTGTCGTATACTCGCATTTTTCACGATGATGCGGCGCTGATGTCCGTGCGCGTGGCGGCCATTCTCAATGGTCGCTGGGCCGTAGGCCTGCGCGGCAGCGCCATGCTGTACGATAAAAAGCTGTACGATCTCGGTAACGGCGAGCCCTATCACTTCAACCTGAGCTACGGCGGTTTGTATGTGGAGCATATCGTTCCCATCGGGGAGGATGTGCGCCTCTCGCTGTCCATTCTCACCGGCGCCGGCACGGCGGAGTATCTCTACGACCGCGACTATCGCAGCGATAAAGTGTGGACCGAAGAGGTGATCGACCGCACGAATTTCGCGGTGTTCGAACCGGGCATTGCGCTCGACATCCGTCTCGGTGCGCATTGGTGGATAGGCGCGCACGCCTCGGTGCGCAACACGTCGCCCATCGATCTGAAAGGCACGTCGGAAAATGTTTTCCGGACCTCGTCCACCGGTATCACCTTCAAGTACGGCCTGCTCTGATGCGGCCGTGGTAGCGACGCGGACGGCACGGGGGGGCCGTCCGCGTGCGGACGAATGAATACGGGATGCGCTACTCTGAAGTTTTTCGCCGGAATCGTACATTAGGGGTGCATGATGAAACTCACCCGCAATACCGTGCTCTTCCTTCTGCTGCTCGCGGCGGTGGTGCAGTGCGCGATCATTCTCTACAACAATTACACCGGCTACGTCCCGCTATCGGGATGGCTGGAGTTCGGCGTGCGCCTCGCTTCGGGCAGCGTGCTCAGTGCGCTGGTCGCCGGTGTGTTGCTGTGGGTGGATGGCCTGTGCATTGTACGACTCGATGCCTGGTTGCCCTGGCGCGAACGTGCGGCTACACGCGCCGCGATTGAATCGTTCGGCATGGTGTTTATTGGCGCCATGCTCGGCATGGCTCTCACACTGCTGGTGAACATCCCTTTTCCCTATCGCGAAGGGGTGCTGCCGGTGCTGGTGACAAATGCCAGCATAACGGCGGTGGTGAATCTCCTGTTGGCCGCAGGCCTGGAAGCCCTGCTGCAATACCGGCATCGGCGCGAAATGGAGCGTGCCGCCGAGCGCCTGCTGCGCGATAATGTCACGATGCAGTTCGAGGTGTTGAAAAAGCAGCTCGATCCGCATTTTCTCTTCAACGCACTCAACGTGCTGTCTTCCCTTATCCGCAGTGATGCGGAAGCGGCCGAGCGCTTTGTGAATGAATTCGCCGGTGTGTATCGCTACACGCTGGAGGTGATAGAACGGCCGTTGGTGACGCTGCGGCAGGAATTGCAGCTCGCGTCCTCGTACATGTATCTGCAGAGCATACGCTTTCGCGATGCCATAGACTTTCGCATCGATGTGGACGAAGAGGCGCGCGAGCGGCGCGTTCCTCCGCTATCCTTGCAGATACTTCTGGAAAATGCCCTCAAACACAACGTTGCCTCGCCGAGCGAACCACTGCGCATACATGTGGGAATGTGCGACGGCGATGTGCTGGTGTGCAATGCGCGCCGTCCACGTCCGACCGCTATCGCATCCACCGGCATTGGCCTCGAGAATCTCCGGCGTCGCTGCCTGATGGCCATCGGCAGAGAGCCGGAAGTGCGCAGTTCGGAACAGGAGTACTGTGTCGTTTTACCCAGCATGCCAGGAGAATTCCGTGCGCGTCGTGATCATTGAAGACGAAGCTCTTGCTGCCGAACGCCTTGCCGATATTCTTCACGAAGTCGATGGCGCGATACACATTGCCGCGGTCATTCCCAGTGTGGAGGAAGCGGTGCGCTGGCTCGCATGCAATAAGGTGGATGTGCTGTTTCTTGATATTCAACTGCGCGACGGTCACAGCTTCGATATTTTCCGCCGCATGTCGGTGAATACGCCGGTGATTTTCACCACGGCGTACGATGAATGGGCCATCGAGGCATTTCGCCACAATAGCATAGCCTATTTGCTCAAACCCATTCAAGCCGAGGATGTGCGCCAGGCGCTGCACAAGCTGGAGGTGCTGCGCGAAACGTTGCTGCCCGATGTGGGCGCGCTGCTATCGCTGATGAATTCGCCGCGCAAGGAATACAAGCAGCGCTTTCTGGTGCAAATCCATCAGAGCATCGCACATATTCAATCCGAAGACATCGCCTATTTTCATGCGATGGATAAATGCGTGTTTCTCACCACGATAGCGCGCGCAATGTATCCGGTGGACTACACGCTCGACACCTTGCAGGACATGCTGGATCCAGCGCAATTCTTTCGTATCAATCGAAAACTCCTCATCGCGTATCGCTCCATCGCGGCAATGCACGCGTTCTCCCGTTCGCGCATCAAAATCGATCTTACGCCACCTCCTCCACGTGGCATCGAAGCGCTGGTGAGTTCGGAACGGGTGGCGGAGTTCAGGAAATGGATTGACACCTGAGGGATATCAGGGTGCGGAGCATTATCGTCCGCTGCTGATGAGGAATTTTTGCAGCATGCTGTGTCGTCCGTTGCTGACGCGCACGAAGTACACGCCGGCCGCGGGAGCGGTCCATTGAAAGCGTTGCACGCCAATGGATTCGGTCCGTGCATCCATGAGCGTGCTCAGGCGTCGTCCGTGCAGATCCAGGATATCCAGACGATAGTGGCCTTCCTCGAATATATTACAGGAAAGATGCACCACTCCTTGCGCGGGTTGAGGCCAGGGCTGCTGCACACGGAAGCCAAGGTCGCGCGCATCGTTGTCGGCGAGCATTTCCTCCACGCCGGTAGGTGAGTCGGCTTCGTAGTAGGGGTTTCCCAATTCTATCCAGCGCCACAGCGCGAAATCCGGTGCGTGAATGACGTAAATATCCGCGTGCACATGCTGCTTGCGGTCGGCGTCGTTGGCCAAACGCGCGGGTGTGCCATTGCCTGTAGTGTAGACGAAGCCCTGTCGACCCGAGGCATGCGCGAGGCCAACACCGGGAAAGCCGATACTGCGCACACGATAACTCTCCATCACTTTGCCGGCGAGATGTGTGAAATACGCATTGCCCACCACATCCAGTTCGCCCTGATCCCGCAACGAAAGAAGAACATCGATGGCGGTGACCACACCCGCACGAAACGGAGCGCGATACAGTGTGTCTCCACCGCTGGCGCGAAGATTGTGCGCGGTGACCTGCACATCGCGATAATTGCGCGTCACGGAGATGCGATGGCTCTCGGGTGGATTACCCTGGAAATCGCCGGGATTGATATTGATCTGCACCTGCGGTATGCGATGTCCGTATTGCTGCTCACGCCCGATTTCCTCACGAAATTCCGTACGCAATTCATCAAGATTTTCGCCCATCACCAGTTGCACCCAGGCGCCGGGCTGATAGAGCAATTCGTCCCAGCGAATTTGCCGGCGGTTGCGTAGCTCCGCCGCAGTTCCGCTACCGGCATCATAGCTGAAGTGATACCAGAAATTTCCCGCCACCCCATCCACGGAGTCGATGAAATGTGTCTGGCAGGCTTCATCCCAATGCCACGCGAGAGTATGTCCATTGCGCCGCGCCACGGCGAGTAATACGTCGAACAGCGAATAATATCCCTCAGCAAAAATATCCGGACGCGTAGTGGAAATGGAAAATGCCAACGGATCGAAGGCGTAGGTGTTGCCCCGTATCACCACAGCCGAAGCCTGTGTCGCGGGTCGCAGCGCGCGGGCGTTAAGCGTACCGCCCGTGGCGAGTCGCTCTAGTGCCATCGATGCGGGATAGTGATGGCAATGCGTGCAGGCATTGTCCACGGGAAGTTCGGTGTGGAGACTGCCCAGCTTCAGGTTTCGCGAAGCATCAGCATTCCCTCCGGCGATATGGCAAGCATTGCAATCGCGCTGCTCGGGCAGGCGATGCCAGGTTCGGCTGCGCAACGAGGCCAGCTCGATGAGATAGCGTCCGGAATCCAGCGTGGGGGCGAATACACGACCCTCCGCATCGGAATTGCCGAGATGCACCATGCCACCGGTGGATGTACGCAGAAGCAGCGGCGCTCCGCTGTGCACCGCGGCCGCGTTATCATCGCCGAATACCGTGGCGCCGAGTGCGAAGGAAGAGTGACAGGAAATGCATCGCTCACCGGGATGGTGCTGCGCCCTGAGCGGCGCGGCCACTACAAACTGGATGGCGAGCGGAAGTACGAGCGCGAACAGGCGCCGTGCGAGCATGCTACCTCACGATGAAGGTTTTCTGGCGGAATTCCCTGCCATCGGAAATTCGATACCAATACACGCCGGGGAGCAGCGAAGCTGCATCGAAACGTGCAACATGCGCGCCCGGTGGGAGTTGTCGATGGGTAAGGACGGCGACGCGACGTCCGAGCACATCCATGATTTCCAGCAACACGAAGCGCGATGCGGCCTCACTGCCCAGCCGGAAGGGAATGCTGATTTCGCCACCGTTGTGGTGAGCTGGATTGGGATAACTCTGTCCCAATTGCAGTTCCGTCGGAGCAGGGACGTGCCCCGCAGCCGTCGGGTTTTCCTCGAAGAAGATATGACTCACCCACACGCTGTCGTCACAGGCCTCGAGGCGCATGCGTATGAGCAGATTGCGCATGAAGGGATCGCGTGTGCGTCGCACCATACGATATTCATCGAATTCACGCTGCGTAAATCCTTCGAAGGTTTGCAGGGTTTGCGGGAGAGCTTCGCCCGAGGGTGGTGCGAGCACAAAGCCGCCGGTATTGCGGCAGAGTTTGGTGAGTTCCTCCGAGGCGATGAAGTCGCCGAGCGGCAGTACGAAGACGCGGATGTTTTGATTGATGCTTGCGGAAGTAATTTCCGCTGGCAAAGTGAAGCCTGTATTGTTTTCCCCCGTGGTGAGTACGAAGACCAGTTTGTTCCGTGCATTCCCGTTGGTGGAAAGCTCTATCATGCCCGCCACCATGGCATCGTACAACGCACGACGTCCGCCAAGCGTCATCGAGGCCAGACTTTGTTTGCTTGCATCGCGGTCGCTGCTGAGAAACGAGAGCAGCGTGGGACGATCCGCATACGTGATGATGCTGATGGTTTGGCAGGGCAAGGTCATACTGTCAATAAAAGCGATGGCTGCCTGTGTCGCTTCCGTCAGCATGGTGGCGGTCATTTGCGAGGAATTATCGATCAGCAACGCAATATCATAGCATGCATTGCGCAGCGAATCGGGTTGCATATCGATGATATAGTCGTTGGTGTCGACGAGGCCGAGTCTTTCCTCGAGTATCAGTTGCCGTTTTTCCAGATCGTAGATGGGTTTATCCGCACAGTACGCGGCAAAATAGAGCTGATAGTAATAGTAGTCCGGTGTGTTCGGTTTGAGCAAACGTAATTCGAGGCGCGGCTGCGCCTGTGCCTGCGGTCCCGCGAGGAGCAGGATCACGGCGCAGAGGAGGGTGCCGCAATGGAGGATATGGAGGTGGCGGTTCATGATGGTGTTCTGCCCGCAATGGAGGTGAACAGCGGTGCTTCCACGGGCCAGGGCAGGGGAATGTTGTAGCGCTGCGCGTCTCCGCGGACATTGATGATGAAAATGGTGGCCAGATAATCGGGAGATGATCGGAACCGTGGGTAGGTGCTGTTGTCCATGCGGATCAGCACATTATTGCCGGAAAAAACCGACTCGAAGGGTTGCTTCGATACCGTGCTCATCTCTCCTTCGGTAAAGGCGTAGAGACTTTGCTCGTCCGCGCCGTAAATCGTTTCCTGAATGTCGAAATGCTCGTTTTCATTGTCGTCTCTGTAGAGCACAATGAATGCCGAAGCGAGTCTCGCACAATCGTATTGGCGAAAGTAGCCCGGCGGTATGACAACCTGAAAAGGCAAGCCGGTGGCGGGAATGTCGAGGTAGTTGGCGGAAACGGAGTACACATCCAGATACGGCAACGGTGATTGATACGGCGGTATCAGCACCACCGATACACGGAGGCCGCTGCCCGAAAACCGTTTGAGTGGGTAAAGCATGGTATCCACCAAGGCCTCGAATCTGATGGTCGTGCGCACGCGGGCGGTGTCGTTGCGCCAGGGATCACTGCATGGATCCGTTCCGATAATTGTACTCGGATCATCATCGCCCGGCGAGGTGCAGGCCGCCGCACAAAGACAATACAATATCACCCCCATCACCGTGAGGAAGCTCAACGCCCGCCGCAGACTCGAACGAGGGTGTGACGATGTGACGAAGAATCCGTATCTGTGCGAACTAGAATCGATAGCGAAGGCCGTATGTCAATCCGAGTGTGTGACTGGTGAAAATATTGTCCTTGTACTTGTAGGCCAGCAACGAAGCGTCCGCGCCGATGACAATGCCGAGGCGCTCGAGCGGAGCGAATTGCACCGCAAGACGACCACCGAACACGGGTCCGAGGCTGGTTCCGCCGATGCGCAGGGTGAATTCCGGTGTGACCCCGGTCCAGAGTGGTTGGGAAAAACGATAGAATCCCGATCCCACCAGCATGGCGGATTGTCGCTGAAAAAGGTAGAGGGAGTCGTTCTCGATACGATAATATTCCATCGCGAACGATTTCTCACTCAACGATACGCCCACTGCATGATGCACATCGAACGCGTAGCCGGCGTGCAGCGCGAAATGCTGCTGCTCGCGATCAACACCGAGACGCGCGTGATCGATGTACGGCCATGTGGTGAGGTGTTCACGCTGAATTTCCACATCGAAGCGGCCCGGTGTCGCTGCGAAGGTCTGAAGCGAAGGCGATTGCACAATGGTGATGGGACGCGCGCTGTGATCCGTTTGCGCAATCGCTATCAACACGGTATCGATGCGTGTGACGCGAACGGTATCATTGCGCTGAGCCACTGCGGGGAGGTACACGGTATCCACACGCGTGATCCAGACGGTACGCGTCGGTGGCGGACTTGAAACTGTGTGCTGCGGTGTGGGTGTTGCGCCGTCGTGTGCGTTTGTTGCTCCGGAAGAAGCGACGGATGATGCACTCTCGCCAGTGGTGTTCAGGGCGTCGTGCGCCGCCGTTGGTTGTGACGAAGCGTCTGGCGTTTCCCTCTCGGAGTCTTTATCGAGCGAGGAAAGGAGATAGCCACCGGTGAACAGCGATACGCCCAGCAAGGCCGCCACGAGCATACGTCGCAGCGTCCACCACGAGCCGGTCGCAAGCGCGGCGACACCGGATGCAGTGGTGGAGGTGGCGGCCGGAGCGCTTGAAGCTGCAACGCCGTCGGATACGCCCGCCCCCAGTGAAGCAGCTGTCACGGCGGCGCCCGTCATAGCGGCGCCGGAAGAAATGCCACTCGTTGACGTACCCAGGGCCGCGCCACCAGCGGCTGCGCCACCTACGGCGCCGATGCCCGCGCCAATTCCTGCCGCACCGAGAATCGCGGCATCCAGATGCGATGGCACCGAGGCAACACGCGCGTCGGCGGCGAGCATCGAGCGAAGCCCGAGATGCTGATGCAGCATGGCGCGTTTCTCCGGGGAGACGGAGAGAATGTGCAGAAACTCCGTTTCTTCGGACGGGCTCAATGCGCCGTCGAGAAAAGCGGATACGTATTCCTCGAATTCCATGGCGGTCTCTGATTATCCTTGCGGATTCAACAATTCACGTAACTTTTGCCGCGCCCGAAAGATACGCTTTCTCACCGTGGTGAGCGGTACTTCCGTCATGCGGGCTATTTCCTCGTAACTGTAGCCACCGTATTCGCAGAGAACCAGTGCTTCGCGATTTTCATCCGGAATTTCCCGCATCGCCCCCTGAAGAGCATCGTGCGTATCGAATTCCACCGCGCTGTCATGGCCCAGGCGATCTTCCACGTCGGCGATATCCACAGGAAATTTTCTGTCGCGCAGCACGTTGAGGCAGCGATTCCTTGCGGATCGCATCAGGTATGCGGCGACATTCTCGATTTCGCTGCCATTGCGAATGCGTTCCAACATGCCAATGAACACGTCCTGGAACACATCCTCGGCCGTGCCATCGTGTCCGACGAAGCGGGTGCAATACACATACACCGGCTGCTTGTGCCGGGTATACAGCTCTCCGAAAGCGCGATTGTCGCCATTTCGAATTCGCTGCTGCAGCTCGCGATCCAGCGATACACTTTGACTCACTTCATCCAGCACGTCGTTCCTGTTGATAATCACGACACGAGGGTGGTGTCGCGGGAATGACACGTGATAGCGGTAAAAATTCCTTCAACTCGAAAAAAACATCCTCCTGGCCGCTCAATCCAGGCAAGGAAGCCCACACGCTCAGCGTTGAACGATGAACGTACGCGCGAACGCCGAGGTCGCATTGCGCAAGCGCAGCACATACATGCCCGCCGGCAGTGCCTGCGTGTCCAGCTTCAGCGTGGAGAGCCGACCATCGCCGATCGCGCAGGGTATCATTGCGAGCGGTCGTCCGAGTACATCGAACAGTTCGAGCGTCGCTTCCTGACCGGCGGGAACGAGATAGTCGACATGCACACTGCCACCCGTCCGCACAGGATTGGGCGCGGCAGACAGCCACAACGCCGATGGCGGCGTGCCCGCTCCGATGGCGGAGACGAGGGATCCGAGTTCGTAGTACACGGTGTCACCGAGTGGCACGCGGCTGGTCCAGCCCCGGTTGTCCGATGCGGTGATAAACCATTGCATCCACGCAGCATCCGCGGGCACGTCGATGGGAATGTTTTCGTGCATTTCGGCAGCAATGCTTGCGGTATGCATGGTAAAGTCATCACCGGGGTGATATCGGTAGTGTAAAGTGACCGACTCGAGCTCCCACGCCGGATCCCAGCGATCGCCATGTACACGCAGAGGGAAGTCCAGCGTTTCGCCTGCACGCAGTGTCATTGGCGGCAGGTGTTGTATGTACGGCGCGTGATTCCATGCATAATCACCGAAGGCCTCGAGATGGTCGTATTTCCGCGACCAGGTGGTGTACATCATGCCATGGAAATGTTCTGTGTCGCGCGTCCATTCGCGCCAGCGGCGAATCTGCTGTTCGTCTTGATCGTAGTAGGGCGCGGACATTTGCCGGAATCCTTTGGTTGCGAACAGTCCCAGACTGTTCTGCACCGTTCCATCGCGGCCGTTCCAATTCACCATGCCGATGCTTTTCTCGATGAGATCGGCACTGCCGCGAAGATCTCCGCGGACGAGGTAATACGGACCTTTGACCGCGTTGTGATATTCGTCGAACATATCCGACCACACCCACACATCGGCATCCGGATTGTGACGACGGATAATATCACGGCATTGCCGGACATTGTCCGCGAGGAGCTGTGCGGGCGTCATCCCCCGGTTTTCGTCGCCGGCATCCCAGTTCATCGTTCGGATCTCATCATGCTGCATCATCACCGTGCGTGGGGCAAGAACGCTGTCGAGCACGCGGAATTCACGATCGAGAATGGTGTAGAGTTCGGGATCGCTCATCGTGGCCATGACCTGATCGGTATAGATCACTATCGCGTGATACCAGGACACGAGTATGGTATCGCCATTCGCGAGAGCGCCGGCGGGAAGTCGTTTGAACGTTGGCGGCGTATGCCAGCGGTCGTAATCGCCCGGCCAGGAGAGATTCCCCATGCGCGCATCGCGAAGCGTGTCGAAGTCCACTCCTTCGATGTACGCGAGCCGCAGCGTGGGATGTGTCACGGTAAGCGGCGTGCCCTCGCGGCGGAGGAGATTCACGAAAGCGGCTTCCTCGAGCAGGAGATCATCCCACCAGATTTTACCCGACCGCGCGCCCCACACGCCCCAGTACACGCCCACGGTGTCGGCTTCGAGCGAATTGAAGGTGAAGTCGATCGGTATCCAGTCTGTGGACGACGGGATGGAAAAATCGTTGAAGGCCAATTGATAGCCCGCGTTGCTCAGAACGGAAATATTTATTGAGGAAGCGGGTTGCAGGGCTTCGGTACGCACCCAGCCGCGTACATGGTATTGTGTGAAGGGTTGCACACGCGTCCAGTAGGAAACGCGACCGTTGCCAGACTGCGGGGAATACTGCGCGAAATTCTCGAAACGAATGCTCGTCGAGCCGCTATGCTTGATGTCTGTATCTGCAAAGCTGAGTTGGCCGGGCTGATCGATGAAGCGGAAGCCCGGGAATTGATCGCCATTGCGCTGTTCGAAACCGCCATTCGGCAAAGCCACCTGCACATGCGGCAGCAAGCGCGCGCTGTCGGCCTCGATAACGAAACGCTGCGAACGCACCGGCAAACCGGATGCCAGATTGGGATTGTGGAACAGCACCTCGTTGGAATAGCCGATGGGCATGACACCGGGAATGAGTTCCAGGCCCCGATCATCGGCATACCGTTTCAGCGATGCGAGTGAATCGAGGTAGCGCTGCGGCAAGGTCGTGGGACGCGAGAACTTCGAGTCGTTGAGCTGCACCCCGTTGATGCGATGCGCGACGGCATTGTCCCACAGGGCTTTGGCGGCGGTGACATTTGCACCCACAAGCACATTGGTGCTGTGATACATCCAGCGACGCGGAAACTCGGGAGCGTCCACAATGCGGCAGGCCTCGAGTCCCCACCAACCTGCGAAGGGAAGCAGCAACTGTTTCAGCGTATGCACGCCGTAACGCAAGCCGGCCTCGTCAGTGGCATTGATCAGTACACGCATCGGCACCGCGTCGAGCACATAGCCCTCGGGGCCGGGATACGTGGGGGTAACGCGTATGCGCTGGTCGGGGAAGGCCGCGAGCATGGTGTTGAGAAACTCTGAAGCGATTCCAAGGTACATGCCGCTCTCCAGCGTATCGGCTGGCGTCCACAGAGCGATCAGCAAGGTGTCGTTCCCCTTGCTTCGCAAGAATGCATTGATCTCGGCGGCTTGTTGGTGAGCGGGTCGGGCGGGATCGAGAAAGATATGCTGTCCCGCCGTGGGTACGTACACCGCGCTGAAATACACGCGCTGGTAGGCGGCACGCGGTTGCGGGTGCAGCAAATGCAGCAGCGCTTGAGCGCTCAGGGAGAAGCAGGGACACAGCAGCAGAACAATCAGCGCACAGCGTCGCATGCGCACCTCCGGATGACAGTGGGAATACGCCAGCAACATCGGGATAATTTCGGACGGATTCAACCGGCAAAAACCGGCGCGGAATTGCGTGGACATAGAGAAAATCGCTGAGCCGGCGTGAGTGCGGTGAATTCCTGCGACCATCAGGCAATGCTGCATGCGGATGGGGGGAGGGCTGTTGGGAAGGATGATCCGTTTCGACGGGTGCATGCAAAAAAACAGGAAGCGGGACTTGCGTCCCGCCTTCCTGTCTCTGGAGTGCCGTGGGGATGTTACTTTCCGCGGCGCGCATTTTTCATGCCCGTGCCGTCGGCCGCGGGAGTGCCGCCGCCCGTGGCCGGGGAGCCGCCGCGCAGACCCTTGCCCGCCGGGGAACCGCTGCCGGTGCCGCGCTGGAAGTCGGGATCCTGTCCGTTGGGGATGCCATCGCCATCGGCATCGGGGGCATTGTCGTTGATGCCGTCGCCGTTATCGTCGACGAAGCCGCGTCCGCTGGTACCGAGTTTCGTGCCGGTGTAATCGGGGTCCTTGCCGTTGGGGATGCCATCGCCATCGTCGTCGAGCGCATTGTCATTGATGCCATCGTTGTTGAGGTCGACAAAGCCCTTGTTGGCGGGGCGATTCTGCGCCGAGGCATCGTTGCTGTTGGCGACGGTGAGTACGAGCGTGAGGGCGAAGAGGGCTGCGAGAGTGATGAGGCGTTTCATGATAATCTCCTTGTTTGGATGGGGTGCTTCATGCTTGTGCCTTCTGTTGCTCCACAATCGTGCCAAAGTGGATTTCTGCGAAAATCGGGTTTTTTGGAGCGTTGGCTGGGGCTGGGCGGCAAGCTTTGTCGACGCAGCGGTGGGATTTGTCGAGATCGGCCGGCTGAGCACGGAATACATGTGAAGAGATGAAAGAGAGCGGAGAGAGCGGAGAGGAAGTGTTGAGGGGTGCGGCCCCCCCGAATCCTGCGCCACGCCGCATTCGAGTCAACGCAGAGGCGCAGAGACGCATACCCGCGATCCCTCCGGGCCCTCGGTGTTGGCGAAGCGCTCCGAGTACTCTGTGTTCCCGCGAAGCGCTCTGCGTTACCAGGCGCGCGTTTGCTTTCCAGCATGCAACTATCTCGCACGTTCTTCGTAACTTGCTATTCTGTGATTGATCCGGTGATTGACGGACAGGATATGAACATTCGGACGGTATGATTCAGGCGGTCTTTTTCGATCTCGACGGCGTTATTGCCGATACGCTGCATTTCCATTATCTGGCGTGGGAAAAAATGTTCAACGACCTCGGCGGCAGCATTTCCGAGCATTCGGTGTTGCTGCACGAGGGTCGCGCTTCGCGCGAAATCCTGCCACGCTTTCTCGAAGAGGCCGGCGTGACCTTGCCGGTGGAGGATCATGAGGATTTTATCGATCGAAAACGCGCATACTACCGCAGTATCGTGCAGGTCGGGTATTTTCCGCATGCCTTCGAAGTGATCGCCGAGCTGCGCCAACGAGGTTTCCATACGGCTCTGGTGACGGCGTCCTCGCTCAAGAACATGGAAACCGCGCTCACAGCCGAGCATCGCTCTTTGTTCGATTTTCTCATCACCGGCGACGAAGTGCATCGCGCCAAACCGCATCCCGACCCCTATCTCGCGCCGATGCAGCACCTGGGGCTTCAGCCGGAGCACTGTCTGGTTGTGGAAAACGCCCCCCTCGGTATCGAAGCGGCGAAAAACGCGGGCATGACTTGCGTTGCCGTGGAAACCACGCTCAGCCGGGAATATCTCACGCAGGCCGACTTCATCGTGCATGAATTGCGCGATCTGCTCGCACTGCCCGTGCTCGCTCCCCTTCCCTCCGATTACGACACTCGCACCAAATAATTCACCAGAGGTAATGCGCATGAGAACTCGCCTCTCCCTGCTCCTGCTCCTGCTCGTGGCCGCCGTGCCCCTGCGCGCGCAGGATTTCAAACCCATCTCCTATGAGGAGTACAAGCTGAAAAACGGCTTGACGGTCATCCTCCATGTCGACCGTACCGCTCCCACGGCCATGACCTACTGCCTGTATCGCGTGGGCTCCAAGGACGAAGTGACCGGTCGCACGGGCTTCGCCCACTTCTTTGAACACCTGATGTTCGAAGGCACGAAAAACATCAAGCGTGGCCAAATCGACAAGCTGATCACCGCGGCAGGTGGCGTGCTCAACGCATCCACGTCCTTCGATCAGACGGATTACTTTTTCAAAGTACCCATCAATCAACTCGAGTTGGCGCTGTGGATCGAATCCGAGCGTATGATGAATCTCGTCATCGATCAAACCGGTGTGGAAACGCAGCGCGCCGTGGTGAAGGAAGAACTGAAGCAGCGCTACGAAGGCCGCCCCTACGGCACGCTGTGGGATAATATCGTGAAAGCGTCCTTCCAGGGTACGCAGTATGAATGGACGCCGATCGGTGTGCCCGAGGATATCAATCGTGCGGAACTCCAGGAATTTCTCGATTTCCATGCGAAATACTATCTGCCCAACAATGCCTGCCTCGTGGTGGGTGGCGACCTGGATGTGCCGCAAACCAAGAAGTGGATCGAGCAGTACTTCGGTGCCATTCCCGCAGGCCCCGAGCCGCAGCGTGTGAAGGTGACCTTCCCCGAACAGAAGGAAAGCCGCCTCGTGACCGTCGAAGAGGAGGTCACGCCGCTCCCCGCGTACATCGAATCCTATCGCAGTGTCGACTACCATCATGCCGACGCCTACGCGCTGGAATTGCTGGGTGACGTGCTGTCGAATGGTAAAAGCTCGCGCCTGTATCAGCGTCTTGTGGACAAGGATCAGCTCAGCATTCAGGCGGCCAGCTTCAACGTGCCGCTCGAGCGCGCCGGACTGTTCGCTTTCTACAGCATTTCCAATATGGGCGTGACCTTCGAGCAGGTGGAAAAAGCCATCGCCGAGGAAATCGCTCGCGTGCAGAAGGAAGGGATTTCCGAAGAGGAATTCCAAAAGGTGCGCAATGCGAAAGAAGCGTCGTTCACCCGCAGTTTCATGTCCCTCGACGGCAAGCTGCGCAACCTCGCCTCGTACTCCCTGTTCTATGGCAATACCGCCCTGGTGAACAAGGAAATCGAGATGTACATGAAGGTGACCCGCGACGACATCAAGCGCGTTGCCAACACCTACCTCCGTCCCGAACGACGCAGCGTCGTGAAATATGTCGTGCCCGAGAAACAGAGCTGATATCCACCAGGCAGATCAGAGGAACGCAACAATGAAACATTTCCGCATCATGACCGTGGCGCTGCTGCTGATGCTGGTGGCGCAAACGTTCGCGCAGGTGGACCGCAGCAAAAAACCCGCTCCCGGCCCGGCGCCCAAGGCTTCCTTCCCCGAATACTACGAAACCACGCTCGACAACGGCCTGAAAGTCTTTGTCGTCACGAACAACAAACAGCCGCTCGTCACCTTCCGCCTGTTGGTCAAATCCGGTTCGGAATTCGATGGCGAGAACAGTGGCGTCGCCAGCTTCACCACCTCGCTGCTGACGTCGGGTACGAAGACGCGCAATTCCCTGCAATTCGCATCCGAGGCCGATTTCCTCGGCCTCAGTATCGGCGCCAGTGCGGCCGACGATCAAATGTCGATCAGCGGCTCCGGTCTCAAAAAGCACATGAACAAGCTGCTTGAACTGATGACCGATGCGATGTACAACCCCTCCTTCCCGCAGGAAGAGCTCGAGAAGGAGCAGAAGCAGGCACTGTCGGGTCTGAAAACCGTCAAGAAAAATCCCGACGAAGTTATGGACCGCCTGTCCATCACCGTGGGCTACAACGGACATCCGTACAGCAATTTCGGTATCGAAGAGGATGTCTCGGCCATCACGCGCGACGATTTGGTGGCCTTCCACAAGCGCTATTTCATTCCCAACAATGCCTCGCTGGCCATCGTGGGTGATGTCACGCCGAAAGACATCATTCCCGTGGTGAAAAAATTCTTCGGCGACTGGAAGCGCGGCGAAGCGCCCGTGCGGAATTTCGCCCTGCCCAAGCCGGTCACCGGTCGCTCGGTGCATCTGGTGGATCTCGGCAGCACGCAGACGCAAACCTCGATCAACGTGCTGTTGACGGGTGTGCGTCGTGACGACCCGGATTACCTGCCCCTTTCCATCGTCAACTCCATTGTCGGCGGCGGCTTCAGCGGACGTCTGTTCCAGAATCTCCGCGAAACGCATGCCTTCACCTACGGCGCGTACAGCAACTTCGAGTCGCGTCGCGATGCCGGTGTGTGGAGCGCGGCAGCCAGCGTGCGTCGCAGCGCCACGGATTCGGCGTTCACGCAGGTGATTTACGAAATGGATCGCATGCGCAATGAACTGGTGTCGTCGGACGAATTGGAAATGCACAAGCAAAATGCCAGCGGCCGTTTCCTGCTCGGTCTTGAAAATCCCTCCAGCATCGCTTCGATGGTGCAAAACATCGAGTTGTACGGTCTGCCGAAGGATTACTACAAGAATTACGTGAAAAACATCATGGCCGTGACCCCGGCCGAAGTGCAGCGTCTCGCGAAAAAGTACCTGCGCAGCAACGACATCGCCCTGCTGGCGGTGGGCGACGGCAACGTCATCGCCTCCTCGCTCGAGGCCTTCGGACCGATCAGCCGCTACGATGCCGATATGAAGCCGGTGCAGGCAGTGAAAAAACTCGCCGTCGACATTGATGGTGAAACCCTCATGGCCAAGGCCATTTCCGCCCTGGGTGGCCGCGACAATCTTCTGGCCATCAAGAGCCGCATCACCGAAGGCGAACTTGTACTCGATCTCGGTGCCATGCAGGCGGATGGTATGATGACCTTGATGGAAAAGGCCCCGAACAAGGCCTATCAGAAAATGACGCTGTCGCTGGAAATGGGCGGACAACAGCAGATGATCGAATCCGAGCGCTGGATCAACGGCGTCAAGGCGCTGGAAGATGGCCCGATGGCTCCATTGAAAGAGCTGAGCGGTGACGAACTCGCCGAAGCTCTCGAAGGCGCCATGTTCAACGACTTCGCGCGCTGGAAGGATCTTGGCTACACCGTGACGGTGCAGGAAAAGAAGATGATGGAGGACAAGCCTGTCTACGTCGTCGAGATGAAGAAAAAGCACGGCAGCGAGAAAATGATCATCGATGCCGGCAATTTCATGCTCATCGGCAAAATCGAAGTGCGCAGCACCCCGCAGGGTGAGCTCGAAACGCTCACGCGCTACTCCGACTATCGCCTCATCGATGGCGTGATGCTCCCGCATAGCATGGTGAGCGAAGGCGGACCGCAGACCATGAAGATGACGGTGCGCTCGTACAAGAACAACGCGGACATTCCCGATTCGCAGTTCGAAAAATCCCTCTGATACACGCACACATTCGTACATGAACAACGAAGGCCCGCAATCGCGGGCCTTCGTGCGTTGTTAGTCCGAGCGTCTCATTATTCGTGTCGGCTACGTTCCTCCGTCGCCAGAAACAGTGCGACGGCCAGCGCATTTGCAATGTTCAGCGAATCCACGCCATTGCGCATGGGTATGGAAAACACCTCGTCGCACAGCGCGAGCGCCTCGTCCGTGAGGCCATGCGCCTCGCTGCCAAACAGCAGGCACAGTGGTCGTGCATCGTTCCCCGCAGCGCGGGCGAGCACGCGCGGACTTCCTCCGCGCGGTGATGTACCGATGATGCGCAATCCGAAGCGCTCCCGCAGCAAACGCAGTTCCGACAGCAGCTCGTCGCAGCGTCGTATGCGCAGCGCGAATTGATGTCCCACCGACACGCGCACGCTGCGGCGCAGCCAGGGCGACGAGCAATCCGGCCCGTGCAGTACGCCATCCACACCGAAGGCAGCCGCATTGCGCAATATCATGCCCATGTTCTCGGCATCGGCCACTTTCTGCAATGCGACATACACACGCCGACCGGGCAGGATAAAGTCCTCGTGCGACGGATTCACCGGAATGCGTGCCAAAGCCATCAGGCGCTTGTGCATGGTGAAGCCCACAATGCCATCGACAAGCTCGTCGGGTGCGGTGTACACCACTGTGTCGTCGTCCAGACGCGTGGACAATTCGCCGGCGAGCTGTTCGTACCAGCGTGGCGACATGAGCATGGACACGATGGGATAGTCCGTCGCCAGCAGGGCGCGCACGCCTTTCTCTCCCTCCACCACAAACACGCCTTCGTGCAGCAGCCGCTCTGCATTGCGTAGCGAGCGATAGGGTAGCAACGCCGCGTCGTCGAGTTCGGTGAGATGTTTATGCTTCATGCGCGGCGAAGTCAGACGGGAAGAATGATTTTCAGCAAATACAACAGCATGCCTACGCTGCCACCGACAATGGCGCCATTGAGGCGGATGAATTGCAGATCGGGGCCGACTTTTTCCTCGATTTGCCGCACGAGTGTGTCGTTGTCCAGGCGGTCGAGATTGCGTTGTACCATGGCTCCGATCTGTCCGTGATACTGGTCCACCGCCCAGGCGATGCGCTCTTTGATCCAGCCGTCGAGCGATTGCTGTGCGGCGCTGTTCTGCACAAAAGCATCGAGGGCTTGATCGAGCAATTGCGCCAGGTAGTGCATTGCTGTGGAATGTTCGCTGTCGATATCGCGCAGCAGCCAGGCGCGTCCGCGTTCGAGTATATCGCGCAGCTGTGTGGCGGCACGGCCCGAATCCACCATGTCCTCGCGCCATTGCGCCAGCGAGCGCCGCAATGCCTCCTGGCTTTCGAGCTGATCGACAAAGGAGTGCAGCCAGGCATTTACATCGGCGCGTGCGGGATGCTGTTCCTGTTCGCGTATGGCTCGCAACTCGTCGGCGATGGTACGGATGATGGCGTCGGCGAGATCGTCGTAGTTCAGGGCGTTCACGCTCTCCGCCATCCATTTTCCGAGCCGGCGAATGGGACTTTCGGCGTACTCCTCGGCCACGGCTTTGAGGTTGCGGATAATCAGCGCGCGTACCTCCGCCGCCTGCAACCAGGGACCGAGGCGCTCGAGCAGCACATTCAGCGCGGTGTTGTGATGGCCCTGGCGCATGAGCTGCGTGGCCAGCGAGCGCAGGGCGCGGAGTATGTCGTCGTCGCTGACACGCTCGCGCAGCAGGCGCATCAGCAGGTCGCCCAGGCGACCGCTATCCGCGCTGCCCACCGTGTCGCGAAGCAAGCCGCGCAACACGTTCAGCAACGCGGCGCGGTTGGCGGTTTCGCGCAGCCACTGGGCGAGCGCGGCACCGAAATTCCAGGCGCCGATGTGCTCGAGTATGGTGTCGCGCGTGAGCCAGCGGTTTTGCACCATGTCGATGATCGACGCGGTGAGTTTGTTTCTATGTCGGGGTATGATGGCGGTGTGGGGAATGGGTATGCCCATGGGATGGCGAAACAGCGCGACAACGGCGAACCAGTCCGCCAATCCTCCCACCATTGCCGCTTCACCGAAAGCGTGCAGCAGGCCACCGAGGAAACTGTCGCGAAACGGCAAGGTCACGGCAAAGATCAATGCCGCGACGATCAGCGAAAGCGGCGCGAGACGCAGGGGATTGCTATACGATGCGCGGTCCTTGGACATGTGACCAATCTACATTCCGGCTCGCTGTGCGGCAAGAAGCTGACGCGGTGCCACAACGAAGGAGAACAGCTGCGGAATCCGTGGTAACCGCGTCAATGATGTGCGGGGCCGCGGAGCAGGCGTGCGGGCAGCAGGAAGAGTTCGCGTATGCCCTGCAACAGGCCATCCATGGCAAAGCCGAGGATGCGGAAAGGAATGGACAGCAACCATAGCAGTGGATAGAGTACAAGTGCGAGCAGGGCAAGCACCGGGCTGATGGCGAGCAGTAACAGCCAGAGGAGGAATTTCATGCTTGTGAACTCGCGGTGTCGGTGCTGGCCGGGGTGGTGGGTGCGCTGTTCGCGCGTCGAATGATCATGAGCGAAAGATCGTCGTGCTGCGGCGAGCCGGCGCTGAACGAGGAAACGCGGTCCAGAATAAGTGCGCCCAACTCCGCAGCGGACATGGACGCGTAGCGCTCGAGCAATTTCTTGAGACGAATGTCTCCGAAAAATTCGCCCTGCGCATTGCGGGCTTCCGTCACGCCGTCCGAAAACACCAGAAGCACGTCGTCGTGCTCCAGCACCACGCACTGCTCCTCGTAATTGCGATGCAGCAGCAGGCCCAGCGCTGGTCCGCCACGGGGCATCTCCTCCACTGCGCCCTTTCGGGCGATCAACGGAGGCATGTGTCCGGCATTCAGCAAGGTCACCTCGCCGCTGTCCTTCGTGATTTCAAGGTACACGAGCGAGGCAAAGCGATTCGGCAAGCCGTCGCGGTCGAAGATCTCGCTGAGCTGGGCGCCGAAATCCCTGATGGATGCGCGTCCGGGAGCGATGGCACGCAAAGTGGCCTGAAGCTTGGCCATGAACAGCGCGGCACCCAGGCCTTTGCCTGCCACGTCGCCCAGCGACAGGCCCAGGCGATCCTCGTTCACGTAAATGTAATCCACAAGATCGCCGCCCACATCGTTGGCCGGATGGGTGTACAGGTACAAATCCCAGCCGCGGAACACGGGGCGCTCGTCGGGCATGAGTGCGATCTGCACCGCGCGTCCGGCTTCCAATTCGTCGCGTGCGAGAATTTTATCCTTCAATTCCAGCAGCAACACGAAGAGAAACAGCAGCGCGCCGACAAGCTGCGCGCCACCAAGACCACTTTGTCCGGAATCATGCACGAAGAGCAACAGCACGGCCCCGATCAGCAGCAAAATGCGCCGCAGCGGAGTGAGGCGCAGCATCATGGCGCGGGTGATCCAGAACGGAATGTAGAACAGCTTGTAGAAAGGCGACATGCGTTCGAGGCGCTGCTTTTCGTCCTCGCTCAGGAAAAACTCTTTCATCTCCCGAAGGTCGCGCTGCATGCTGGACTTGAGATCGGCGTCCTGGAAATCGGAGCGCAACGCGTCGCGAAGACGCTGTTTTCCCTGGGATTCCTTCGTAGCACTCACGGTGATTCCACTCGCGTTGATGATTCGACGGTGTACGCAATGAGGGAAAAATAGTTACCCCGAAGCGATTTCCCGCATTCCGCGTGCCGATGAAAAAATATTCCAGACTTTCTGCAACTCGGGCTTGACAGTCACCGTATGGTGACATATATTTGTCACCATGGAGTGACTAACAGGCGGTGTGCAACCATGGAGTATGTGATGATGTCCAGAAGAATGTTTCTCACCAATAGCGCAGCGGCGCTGGCTATGGTCGGTGTGGCGAGCGCCCTGCCATCCTGCGCTTCGGTGGTGCGTGCGGATCTCGATGCGCTGGCGCCCGAGCATGCCTTGCGCGATCGAATCGGCGGTGTCGGTCTGGAGATGCTGGAACTGGCCTCGCTCGCACCCAGCAGCCACAACGTGCAACCCTGGCATGTGCGCTGCCTCGAAGCGCGGCGGTGGGAGCTGTCGCTGGATCCACGTCGCTTCCTTCCGGCCACCGATCCCACGCGGCGGGAAATGTGGCTGTCTGTTGGCGCGTTCGTTGAAAATCTGCATGTGGCCGCTGCAAACCGGGGACTGCGCATGCACGTTCAGGCCGACGGAGGAATGCTCGACGGTGTCCTGCGCATCGAGTTCGCGGAAGGCGGCGCGCCATCCGAATTCGAGGATGCCCTTCTCCGCAAACGGCGAACGGTACGGAAAAACCTCCTGACGAGGCCACTCGCTCCGCATCACATCGATCAGCTCGGCAAGGATTGCGGCGATGTGCGCTACCACGCACCCGACGGTGAGGAGAGCCGCATCATCGCCCAAACGGTACGGGAAAGCACCAGGCGACAGAACGAAAGAAAAGACGCGCGGGAGGAATTGTCGGAATGGATACACTGGTCGAACAAGGATGCTCGGCTTCGCCGCGATGGCTTGACTCCCGCCACTATGGATATCACCGGCGTGCCGGGCATGATCGTGCGAATATTCTATTCGAAAAAGGACGTGCTCGACGATGCCTTCGCCGAAAAAGGCAATGCCATTGCTGACGAACAGAGTATGCTGCATGGCGGATGGATGACGATCAGCGGCGGAAGCGACAGAACCGTGGCCGATTGCGTGGATGCGGGAAGGCGCTTCGAGCGTCTGTGCCTGCGCGCCTGTGCGCTGGGAATAGCGGTACACCCCATGAGCCAGCCACTGCAGGAAGCTCCCTGGAGCAGTACGCTGCGCGACACCCTGCGCCGCGGTCACATTCACTTTCTGCTGCGCGTGGGCTATCTTGAGCACTACCCCGAAGCGGTGAGTCTGCGACGCCCGGTGTCCGACTTCGCGGCGGCGGTGTAGATCGGGCCAAGCCCCACTGCGGCCCGGTGCGAATGAAAAAACATGACTCTTTGCTCCGATACATCGGTCAAGGGTGCAAGCGACAAACAGCGGGATGGAGATGCGATGAAGCGTTCAACAGCGGAACACTCGAACAGCGAATTGCGCAAGCGCGACAGGGAGAAAACTCGGCAATCACTCATCGATGCAGTGGGTGCGATTGTTCGCGAACAAGGCATCGAAGGCGTAGGCATCAATGCGGTGGCGCGCGTGGCGGGCGTGGACAAAGTGCTGATCTATCGCTATTTCGGTGATCTCGATGGACTGCTCTCCGCCTATGTCACGCAGCAGGACTACTACGCACGCCTGGACGCGCATGGGGTGGAAATGCCCGCGTCCAACGACAAGAACAGCATTCTGCGTACCGCCCGCGAAGTGCTGCGTGGCCAACTCGCCGCGGTGCGCGGCAGCAGGGAATTGCAGGAATTGCTGCGCTGGGAACTCGCGACACGCAATCCGGTGACCGAAGACATTGCGCGCAAGCGCGAGGAACAAGGCAGCGCCATCACCGCACGTTTCGAGCAGGCGGTACTCAATCCCTCCATCGATGTGCGGGCCATTGTCACGCTGCTGTCGGCGGGAATCAATTACCTCGTGCTGCGCTCCCGCACAGTGGAGGTGTTCAACGGCATCGCATTGGACAATGAGGAAGGATGGCAGCGCCTCGAGCAGGCGTTGATGCAGCTCGTGGACATCGTGGGTGATCAGGCCTTTAAAACTTCCTCAGGACGAAAGCGCGTCGGCGGGTAGCGACCAGCGCGTGCGAACGCGGCAAAGGTCTTGATCGCCGGCAGCAATACTGTGCAAGGCCTCGAGTGTGTCGCCCTGCTCCTTCCAACTCCCGCGCACGGTTACATTGCCACCGTAATGCGTTTCCCTGCGAAACTGCACGAGCAATTCCTTCAACATACCTTCACGGCGCAGGCGCTCTGGCAGCGCCTCCAGCGCCCATTCCACATAGTGGATGTTGTTGACGTGGCCGTTGAGATCGATGTCGGACAGACGTACCGTAAATTCGCGCTCATCCATCGCCTCGGTCACGAGCGGCAGCGCGGGCGGTAAAACGAGATCGGCGCTCTCCCTGTCGATTCCGTATCCATTGAACATCTCCCGCGGAATGCGTTGCGGCCGCCGGCGTCGCGTATCCATGAACACCCAATGCGACATCGCCTCCACGCAGCAGCGGTCCTGCTCGTCGTATATGGCGAAGCTGCGCGTGGCGAGCATGCCGCGAAAAGCCAGCGGCCGTGTTCTCACCATTACCGTCGAACAAAGAGTCGCAGCGTGATGAATGCTGACGTCGTACTGCGTGAGCATCCAGGCCACGCCTTGCTGCTCGTAGTAGTCGAGGCCAATGCCGCGTCCCTCGCTTTGATGCATGGCAATGTCTTCGAAAAAGCGCAGCATGCTGAAAATGCTGTGGCGTCGCTGCCAGTCGCAGTCGTAGTAGTGCAGGAAGTACGGGCGCTCGAACGGCGTTCCCTTCGAAGGTGCAGTGTTGCTTTCCGTATCGGGTTGTTGCATGGTCATGGGGAATCAGGCGAAAAAGGAAGCTCGCGAGGTCGGTTTCAGTGTTCTGCTTCCGTTGCGATACCGGCGGACGAATCGAAATGCACCACGCAGCCGGCCTGCGTGGGGTGGTCGGAAACCAGAGTCTCCGCCGGGACGTCGCGGATCAGCCACAAAATCAGCATGTCACCACCGGCAGCAAACGTAAAAAACAAGCCGAAGGCGAACAGCGCCACCCATCCGGCAATCAAGGACACGATCAACGGCAGTACGCCCAGCACCAGCAACGGCGTCACCGCGCCGATGCGGTAGGCGCGCGCTCGTATCGGAACGGTGCAATGCGCGTAGGGTGTGACAGTCTTCCAGTCGAAGCCGAAACGCATCAAACTCCACGGCAGCTTCGCGGCCCGCATCCAGGCCAGGGCGTGCAACGCTTCGTGTACGAGCACGCCGAGCAATACCGCGACGAGAAGCACGTATCCCGCCACATCGCCAGTGACGAGTGTGACAACTTTGTCCAGGCCCCATATCACCTGCCACAGTAACAGCGGCAAGAGCACAGCAGGCACAGCGGCGTATAGCATCACGATGTTCGCGCGCAGCAGACTGATGGTTCTGTCCTCGCTGCGCCGCTGATCGTCCGGCTGCGCCTCCGCCGGAATGCGCGCTTCATCCATGCTGTGCGAGCCCTGGCAGATAGCGTTCGCGGAGTACGTTCAGATGATGCCGTTCGTGTCCAGCCAGTATCCAGGGTATGGCGCGGGCGGTGACGCTTTTGTTGTTCGCCACGCCCCTGCGCGCCTGCACGGCTGCGCTCCAGGTGCTGAACAGGTAAATGTTGGACATGCGCAAATGCTCGAATTCCGCCGCGAGATTGTCGCGCGAACGCGCGTTGAAATCGCCACCCAGCACGTAATCGTCCTGCTCGAAGCCGGGCAATGGGGTATTGTCGCCGCGCGCGAAACACAGTCCGCGATAGGCGAACACGCGCTCGGTGTCGATGATGTGTCCGATCACTTCCTTGATGCTCCATTTGCCAGGAGCATACGCAAAGCCCGCGTCTTCGTCAGCGAGTCCGCGCAGCAGCGCCAGGGTTTCCTCCTTTTGCTCGGCGAGCAACTGCAATACGTCGACATCGGGGAGAAGATCGACGTAGGCGCCGTAGTACGGTGCGTACTCATCGGGCGAGGGGCGGGGTATGGTCATGTTGTTCATCGTCGCACCTTTCCATGTGAGTCAATGATTCGTTTCGATTCGCTTTTTCCTGTTGAAATCGTAGCGCAGCTGCAACAGCTCCACGGCCAATGCGAAGCCCATCGGCAGGTAAATGTAGGCCTTCGGTACGTGCTGATGCAGGCCTTCCATGAAAATGGTCACACCGATGGTGATGAGAAAAGAAAGCGCGAGAATTTTGAGTGTCGGATGCTTGAGTATGAAATCCCCGATAGGCCGCGCGAAGAAGAGTATGCCGACAAAGGATACCACCACCGAAGTGACGATGACCCACAGCAAATGCGTCAATCCCACCGCGGTGATGACGGAATCGATGGAGAATACGATGTCCAGCAACACGATTTGTGTAATCACGCTCGCGAATGTATGACCTTTGCCGGCCGACGGATGCGTTTCGTGCACCTCCACGGTGTGGTGTATCTCCTTGGCGGCTTTGTAGAGGAGGAACAGTCCACCCGAAAGCAGCAGGATGTCGCGTACGGACAGCGTCCACAGCACGGGCGCAGTGAGATTGCTCAACGCCAGGACCAGCACCAACACGCCGAGTCGTGCGATGAGTGCGAGCGAAAGTCCGATAAGACGCGCTTTCTGTCGCTGCTCCTCGGGGAGTCGCGAGACGAAGATGGAGATGACGAGAATGTTGTCCACACCCAGAACAAGTTCCAGGCCGATCAACAGGGCGAGGATTCCAAGAGCGTCGGTCATGGCATTGTATGGGAAAAGGTGAAACGCTGTCAGTTGCGATGGAAATGTGAAAGGATGTAATTCACCGCTGTGATCATGTTTTCCTGAAATTTCTCAGGCGCCTCGAGCATGGGAAAATGTCCCAGACCAGGCATCAGCGTCATGGCGGCGGCCGGGGACAGTTGCCGCAATGGCAGCATGTACGTAGGCCACAGGTCGGCGTTGATGCAGTACACAGGCAGCGCCACTTCCTCGATCACGGGGATGTGTTCGTACAGCGCATAGTTTCGGAACGCACTTATCGCCACTGCGGGATCGGCTTTGGTCATCGTGCTAAGCACCTTCTCAACGACGAGGCCGTCCGCTCCGCGGCGGAACATGCCACGCACAAAGCGCGCGCAGGTTTTCGGGTAATCCTTGCGAAAATCACCGACGAGGGAATCCACAAACGCCTCGGGCATGCGCTGCGAAATGTCGTGATAGGTGTCCACGCCGAGCAGGCCGATGACCCGACCTTCAAGCTTGCGCGCCGCTTCGGCAATCACAGCACCACCCATTGAGTGCCCGACGAGAATCATCGAATTGAGATGTTCGCGATGCGCCACCACGCGGACGTCGGCCGCGAAACTCTCCATGGTGTAATCCTTGCGCTCCTTGCCCGAAGCGCCGTGTCCCGCCAGGTCCAGCGAAATCACTGTGTAATGCTCGGCAAGCGCATCGAATTGCTTTCGCCAGATCGTGCGGTCGCAGGACCAGCCGTGCACGAGAACGAGTGTGGGATACCCCTTGCCTTTTCCCTGATAGCGGATGATGGTTCCGTCGGTGGATTCGATTTCATCGGTGAAAAAGCCGCCGTCCCTTCGTCGAACGCCGTCATCGTCTTTGCACGATACGAACAGGAGCACAGCAATGAGAAAGAGTCCACGAAGGACGCGCAGAAAAGGGGTCATGATCCTACCTGTATGAAGAACGGCGCCATGATGCAAGCTAACATCATGGCGCCGTAATGCCAATGCGCTCAGCCACGCTGCTGCTTGAGAATGTCTCGGATTTCGGTGAGCAATACTTCCTCTGCCGGAGGTGCGGGCGGAGCGGCCGGAGCGGTTTCTTCCTTTTTCTTGAATGCATTCATGGCCTTGATGACCATGAAAATCGCAAAGGCCACGATAATGAAGTCGACGATTTTCTGAATGAACATGCCCCAGTTCAGCGTCACCGCGGGAACATCGCCCTCGGCCGCCTTCAGCACGATTTTCAGGCCGGAGAAGTCGACGCCGCCCATCAGCAAACCCAGCGGTGGCGTGAGAACGTCCGCCACGAATGATGAAACGATGGTGCCGAAGGCCGCGCCGATGACGATACCCACTGCCATGTCAACAACGTTGCCGCGCATGGCGAAGGCCTTGAATTCCTGAAACATTCCCATAAGCTACCTCCTGTTGAAGTAATGGCACGCACGTTCTTCGCGGATGATGGCGCGCGGATGCCTCCGAGCTTGCGAGATCACGAGCGGAACGGCGTGTGAAATCGTGGATTCGACAATCAGTGTGGGGAATCTACAGTTTAGGTCGGCATTTTCAAATTATGCTTTATCCGACTCTCTTTACTCCGACGCGGATCGCGACCTGTTTGCGAGGAAGTGAAGAGTGAAGAGTAAAGCGGGAGCCTGGTCTGAGCATATTCACCCGATCCGTGCTCCGGGCTGTTCACTTGGCACGTTGCAGCAGGTGAGTCGTGGTGAACAGGTGAAAAGGTGAACTGTGAAGGCGGAACTTGCCGCTTGGCCACTCACCCGATCGTAAGAATAGTCAACGTGAGTAATACACAGCTCGGATAACGGTTCGAGTAACCGCGGTCAAACCCAGTTCCCGCTTTACTCTTTACCCTTCTCTCTTCACTCACAGGCACTCTGGCGCAGTTCACGACGCGCATGCGAAGAAGCGAGGAGTTCTGCAGAAATCTACCGCTCGTGCAGGGCCATCACCGCCCCGGCGGGATCGCGGATCACGCAAAAGCGGCCCGAAGCTCCCAGCGAGCGTATGCCGCCAAGTATCTCGCCACCAAGTTCCTTGCAGCGGGCGATGCGCTCCTCAAGCTTGTCGACGGTGATGTACAACAGCCACTGCGGTGGCAAATCGCTGTTCACCCCTCGCGCATGACACACGCCCGCCACGGCGGCGTCCGTTGCGGGATCGGTCATCACATAGTCGTCGTAGTCGCCCATCGAGAGCGGCATCACGTTCCAGCCGACCACCTCATGATAGAACGTGCTCACAGCGTCGGCATCGGGAATGGTGAGGTCCATCCAGGAAAGCTGTCCCGGACGGGGAGTGGGGGGTTCGTTGCTGTCTGTGCTCATGCGGTTATTGGTGAATGTGAAGAATACAGTGTGAAAAGCATGCCTGGAAGCACGGTAGCTGAGCTCAATCGACTCGCACGACCGGCATCCCGGCTTTACTCTTTACCCTTCCTGACTTCGCCACGTTTTTCGGGAATGCAAATGTGAGTCATTGTTTCCACTGACTTACGGGGATTCCGCTTGTGATTTAGGTGCTGCGATGGCGATATCAAGGCGGAGGTGTTTACATCACGAAACGACAGGGCTTGTGAGAATAGCCATTGTTTGCGTCTTTGCACCGCGGCGTCTTTGCGTTGAATTCGCTTCTGACTTCAGAAGAATGAAACGCAACGTCGCAGAGAAGCGGAGACGCAAAGTGAGGAGAGGGTGTTGTCTCGTTTCGCGATTCAATGAGCCTTCTGCGGCGAGGAGGAAATTGTGCCTCCTTCCCGTGTCTCTGGTGCTGCAATGACGAAGTCAGGTGTGTGAAAAGCGTGCCTGGAGGCACGGAAGCTGAGCTCAATCGACTCGCACGACGAGGCGGAATTCGCCGCTTTACCATTCATGCCATCGCAAGCATAGTCAACGTGAGAAATACACGGCTCGGATAACGGCTCCAGTAAACGCAGCCAGACCCGGTTCCCGCTTTACTCTTCACTCTTTCCGCTTTACTCCGATCTCAAGCTACCGCACATGCAGCATCATCCTCCGCTCGTGGCCGGCGAGACGCACATGCAACAGATACATGCCCGCTGGCAAGCTGCCTGGCGTCACGGTCAGCACCTGCGAACCCGCAGCTTTCCATGCGTTGTGCTCGAAGGCTGTGCGGCCGAGAATATCGCGCATGGTGAGCACAGCCTCGCCGGCGAGATCGCCCGCAAGCAGCACGTGCATGACCGCGCCACCGCGTTCCACCGGCTGCGGATATACGGCCGCGAGACGGAAGTCCGCCGCTTCGGCCATGGCTTCGGAGGAAACCACCTTGACGCCCGGAATGAAAACAGTGGCGCGCTCGCTGCCCTGTCGTCCGAAATGGTCCCAGGCCGTGATGTCGAATTGCACGAAACGATCGTCCGCGTGCGGCTGCACCACGAAAGAATCCAGCACCACCGTCGATGCGGCCATGGGTGCGATTTGCTCGTCCAACGTCCGCTCCAATGCGCTGCCATTGTGCTGCACACCGGGCGCTCCGGTGACCTCG
Organism: Bacteroidota bacterium; assembly: GCA_035362335.1. Taxonomy (GTDB): domain Bacteria; phylum Bacteroidota; class Ignavibacteria; order SZUA-365; family SZUA-365; genus JAOSJT01. The sequence continues at coordinate 172,383 of DAOSDL010000003.1, read as the reverse complement.
ATGCGCAGGCGCTCGAAACGGCAGGCCGTCCAACTGTTGTTGCGCGTGCGGAAGCGCAGAGCGAATCCCGCCGCCACATAGCCGCTGCTATCGGCGAGAGCGGGAAACACCGCCGGAGCGCTCACATCCACCACGTCGAAGGAATGTGCGCGACCGGGAATGAACATGTCCGACGAACGACGCAACCATTGATCCCCGCTGTGATACACGGTGAAATCCAACAGCACATAGCCCTCGCTGTATCGCGGCGCGCTGTGACCGTGCCAGCTCCGCTCCACGCTTTGTCCCGGCGCCAACACCGCGGCCACGGCTTGTAGACCGGCTTCGTCGAAGCGGAGATCGGGATCGCTGCTGTACAGCCGCAGCGAATCCACTGTCAGCGTTCCGGTTCCGGTATTCGTCACGCGCAGCGTTTTCACGAAAGGATCGGGCGAGTACACGGTCAAAGCATTCATGGTCAATTGCTCGTCGCCGAGTATGTCCACACGCACATCCGGAGTGAGCGCGGGAATGTACACCAACGCGCGTGCATCGCTGCTCTTTCCACCCGAATGGAATAGACGCAGGTCGATGGGCAACAGTATCGGAGCGGAACGCTCATCGGCACGCCAGCGCCAGCTCAATACCAGAGCGCTGTCCACAGCCAGACCCTTACCCTCCGCCCATACGGCGGGATCGAGGAGCGCGACCTTGTCGTCGTTCCAGGACACTCGCACAGAATCACAGCGCAAACCATCGGTACCAATGTTGCGCACGGTCAGCGTGGTGGTGAAAGGATTGGGAGTGTAGGTGGTCGTTGGATCGTAGGATAGCGTGTCGTCGCCGCTCACGGTCAGTTCGGGAATGGGGAACAAGCCCGGGATGAACAACACATGATTGGCGTGCAACTCCTGCTCGCCCGAGGTCCAGGCGGTAACGCGCATATTGACCTGCCGGGCGGTGTCGCGCTTGAAGGCTTGGAAATTCCAGCGGATCAGAAGCGAATCCCCCGGTCGCAGATTCCAGCCAATGTTCTGCAAACCGGGATCTGGCGTGGATACGCCGTCACTATCGAACGACATGCGCAGCGAGTCCACACGCACGGTCACGTAACCGACATTGCGAAGAATATATTCCTGGGAAAATGGATTCGGCGCGTAGTCCCGCGCGCGGTCCCACACCAGAGCATCGGGTCCGCGGCGTTCGAGTTGCAGCAACGGCCGCAATCCGGGAATAAGCACCGGGACGCTGGCGCGCGCGGTGTCGCCCCGGTCGCTGTACGCCAGGATATGGAACCACACTTCGCGATCCTGTAATGCGCCTTCGACCTCGAACTGCTCTGAGAATTCGCCGCTGACTTCGCGCGGAGGAAGAGCCAGGTTCGGTGTGTGTTCGTGGAAGGGGGGAGCCACAACGCCCGTACCCTGCGTCTGCACGCGCACGTACTGCACGGTGGAATTATACCAACTGCGATTGGCGATACGATAGCGCAGCGGCACCACGTTGGAGACAAAGTTGCTGCCTTCGGTATTGAGGGGCAGCGCCGTTGGTGCCTGAAGCTGCTCCACAGTGAGCGCGTAGGGTTCTCCCGGTATGCTCACCGTATGCGTGCGCGTCCGAATGCGGCCGTCGAGATCCACACCTTCGACGAGCACGCTGAATTGCCGCGGGAAGCTCCGTCGCTCCATGGTGATGTCCCACCACACGTCCACATGACCCTGCGGCAACAGCGAACTGCCGATGTTGAGCTGCGCCGGACTGGCCAGTTGCACGCCCTCGCCCTGCAGGAGCACATGTGCGGTGCGGATTTGTGCGTACTGCTCGCCGATGTTGCGTATGCGCGCACTCAGCCGATAGGGCTGCGGCGCGTACAACGTCGCCGCATCGTACTGCACGCTATTGGCACTCAACACATCGATTGCGAAGCTTGGAGACAAGCCGTCGACATGCATCACCACCAGCGTATCCTCCTCGCGCCACTGTCCGGTGATGTCCTTGCCGCGCGCGACAAAGCGCAAGGTGTCCGTCCGCGGCACGCGCGTGGCGCCGTAATAGCGTACCGTCCATGCGATATCGATGCGGGGATTGCCCACTGTGGGCGGCGGCATGGGCTGGGACACATGCACAGTGGCGGCCTGCGTATTGGGATCGAGGGCATAATCCACCGGTAACACAATCCGCAGCGAGGCGCTGTCCAGCGTCGTGCCACCCTGATTGCCGAGGCGCATCGAGACGCCGAAGGGATTGTCCACATAGCCGAGCGAATCGGCCCGCACCGAGAGCTGCGTGGATGACACGAAAGTGAACTTGAAATCCGGGGGCTGCAAGGCGGGGAGGAAGAGCGTTTTTTGTGTTTCGAAGGAATCCACCGCGCTGTATTTCAACCACACACGCACGCGGTGATTTTTCGCAGTGAACGAAGGTGGATGAACGAACAGCCAGTCCACTTTGGCCGAATCATTGGCTGCCACCACTGCGGGCGTCGGCGCCTTGATCGTGATCGATTGCTCCGAATCGTGCAACGCCAGGTCCGCCACGAAACTCACCCGCACCGACAGCGCCGCCGAAGGGGCGTTGCCCGTATTGTGAATGGTGACCCGCACAGGAATGGGCATGGGCTGCCACGACTCGCCCGAAGGCGCGACGGTCATGTTGGGCACATCGATGTTCACGGAAAGTTTGGGCTGGGCGGATAGCAGCGACACACCGCCGCAAAGGAGAATGGCGGATAGTATCCAGAGCTTCATGGGGCACTCACTGTTGGTTTCCGTCACTTAAAGTAACACTTCAATTGTACGACAGTATTTTCCTATTTTCAACAAGAAAATGAAAAACCACAACCGCAGGATGCCCCCATGCCCATCATTGTCGCACATATACTCGAAGGCCGCGATGCCGAGCAAAAGCGCGCGTTGATCCGCGCATTGACGGATGCCGCCATGCAAACCCTGAACGCTCCCGCCGATACGGTGCGCGTGATTATCAGTGAAATGGGAAAGGATGAGTACGGCATCGGAGGGAAAAGCGCGCGCGAACTCGGCCGCTGAACGCACGACGCGTCTCCGGTTTCCGAAGACGCGTCGTGAAAAGCGACAATGTCAAACTCAAGGGAGCGTGGACGCGAGGACGTTCTCTTCCTGCTGCTTGCGGAACTGATGCAGTTGCTCGCGCAGCTCGGGACGTTTGTTGGCGAGTATGGCCACGGCGAGCAGGGCCGCGTTCACTGCGCCGGCCTTTCCAATGGCCAGCGTTCCCACGGGTATGCCACCCGGCATTTGCACGGTGGAGAGCAGCGAATCCAATCCGTTCAGAACGCTGTTCATCGGCACGCCCAACACGGGCAATACCGTGTGCGCGGCCACGACGCCAGCGAGATGGGCTGCCCCGCCGGCGGCGGCGATAATCACTTCGGTGCCGTTGGCCTCGGCATTGGACACGAGTTCCACGACATGCGCGGGTGTGCGATGCGCCGAAAGGGCGCGACAGAGATGGGGAATGCCGAATTTCGTGAGGGTGGCGTCGGTGTGCTGCATGATGTCCCAATCGGAACTGCTGCCCATCAGCACGATCACGAGGGGTTGCTCCATGGAATCTCCTGAAATGGTGGTCGGAAGCGAAATGCCAATACCTCCCTCAATGTACAACAACGCGATGGGCGTTTGCCACATCGCGTTGTTGTCTGGATAACAGCGATTCCGTGGAGCAAGTATCTCGCTGGCACATACCCTCAGAAGGCCGCCTCCCCAAATCCTTCACCACGGGCATCGCTGAACGGTCTACATATATCATGTAGCACAAGACTTGCCGTTTGCTGAATTTTTTCGAGCCTTTTTGAAAAAATATTTTGGTCAGAAATCCGTCCCCATCGATTCAGGCCCGAAATCGGTGATTCCGTACTCACTCGCTTTCCTGATTTCGCCATTGCAGCACCCGAGACACGGGAAGGAAGCACAATTTCCTCCTCCCTGCGGAAGGCTCATTGAATCGCGAAACGAGACAACACCCTTTTGTCACGTTGCGTCTCTGCCCCTCTGCGACGTTGCGTTCCTTTCTTCTGAAGTCGGAAGGGAATTCAACGCAAAGACGCCAAGGTGCAAAGACGTAAAAACTGGCTATTCTCACGAGCCCTGTCGTTTCGTGAAATAGCCGCCTCCGCCCTGATATCGCCATTGCAGCACCCGAATCACAAGCGGAATCCCCGTACGTCATTGAAAAAAATGACTCACATCCGCATTCCTAAAAAGCATGGCGAAGCCACGAAGTATTCCTGCCGTCAGGTGCGCTTCGTCACGTCGGTTCAATCCGGAATTGTCTGTGGAGAATTACACGGGCGAATTTGGGTTGAAAAAAAACCGGCCCCGCGAACGGGGCCGGTATCATCGTTGCGATGAGGTATTCCGTTTATTTCGTCACCACCATGCTGCGTTGCAACTCGGTGTCGCCGCTGCGCATGCGGTACACATAGGTACCGCTGGGCAGGGTGCGCGCATCGACCATCACCTGCCAGCTGCCGGCGTGGTAGTGGCCCGAACCGAGATCCATCACCTTGCGACCAAGCAAATCGTACAGACCGAGTTCCACATACCCCGCGTCCGCCACATCGAAGCGTACCGTGGTGACGGGGTTGAAGGGATTCGGGAAATTCTGATGAAGCACTGCCTGGGTGGGACGGGCACCGGGAACTTCGCGGATCCACAGCGTCTGCGTGCAGCGCAACCGGAGCGAATCGCTTGAGATGATCAGTCCGTCGCTGACAGAACTCCAGCGCACCAGGAACTCCTCTTCGCCGGAGGCATCATTGTCGTAGCAAATGGTGAAGCCCTGACGGGATTCGCCGAAGGGAATGGGGTCGGAGGTGCCGCGGAAATTCACCGAACCACTGCTCGTGGTGAATGTCCACTGCGGCGGCGCCTGTATCGTGCTCTGATACTGTATCACGCCGTTGCTCAGAATGTCGAGGTACAGGGCCGTGAGATTGCTCTTCGGCAAATGCTCGTTGTTGAGCTTGAGTTCGAAGCAGCAGGGACGATCCGGATCCACGAGCACGTCTATCTTGTCCGGCGTGAACGGACTGTTGTCGCAGTATACGCTGAGCGTGTCGCAGCACAGTTCCTGTCCGTTCAATTCCGTGCACCAGCGCAGCGGGATAATACGCGAATTGGCGGGCGGTACCAGCGAAAGCTGGAAGCCCTGAGCATGCTCACCGGTGGCGAGTACGCCGTCCGTGCGCTGGAACAGCACTTCGCTCTGGTCGTTCGAAACCGTCACGCTCCATCCCTCGGGCGCCTGCGCCGCAAGCAACACGGCCAGCGGATTGCGCAGCACGATGCGGAAGCCGTTCACATCGGATTCGGGTGTGTGCAGATTGCTCAAATCCACCGTGTAGGTGCAGCGCTCCGCCGAGGGGGTGACGGTCACGGAGTCGCAGCGCGTCTGTAGTTGCTCGCAACTCACCGCGGCGAATTCACAGCAGAGTATGGTGCCGTTCAGCGAAGTGCACCATTCATACACCACCGTGCTGCCGAAGTCGCCCGCTCGCAAACCGACGAGGAAGCCACTGCGCGCTTCGCCCGGGGCGACCACACCCACGGTGTCCTTGAACACAATTTCGGTGGCCGTCTGGCGCTCGATCACCCATCCATCCGGCGCCACGGCGCTGGTAATGGACACGCCGGGACTTTGCATGCGCAGATGGAAATCGTTGACCGCACCGGCCGGCACATGCTTGTTGACAAAGCCGAAATTATAGGTGCAATCCGTGCCCACGCGCAGCGTCGTCACCGAATCGCAGGTGCTGGGCGGCGGGGGATCGCATTGTATCGACAGCGTGTCGCAGCACACGGTGTTGCTCTGGAACATGGTGCACACGGCGAAACGCACGAGGCCGGTGGAGGAGGGTTTGAACGTGACTGCGATGCCCTTCACCGAATCATTCGGTGCCAGTACGCCGCTACTGCGCTTGAGCCAGAGATTCAGTCCGGATTGGCTGAATATCGTCCAGCCGCTCGGCGGCGTCACCGTTTGAATGCTTGCGCCGGTGGACACAATACTGATGCGCACGCCGTCGAGATTGGATTCGGGCCGATGCTTGTTGAACACGGAAATCAACGCCGAACAATCCTGTTGCTTGACGGCGGCGGCGCTGTCGCAGCGGGGATTCTGCTTCGGCGTGCAAGCGAGGTTCAGCACATCCGAAGTGATCACGGTGCCGTTGATGGTGGATTCCCAGCGCATCACCACGCCGCCCGTCTGACCGTTGGGCGGGCGCACAAACAGCCGGAAGCCCGCCAAATCCTTGTCGGCGTCCAATACAGCCCCGGCGGAGACATAGTGCAGCGTGGTGGGATTCACGAGCTGCGCGTTCCACGGACCGCTCTGCGTTCCCACAAAACTGGCGCCGGGGGTGAGTATGGTAAAATGCAGATCGTTTAATGCGGCTTTGCCCTGGTTGCGGTTTTTCAGCGTGATGTCGTACACGCAGCTTTCGTTGGGCTGATTCGGCGCTGTGGTGCTTGTCACACGCAGCGAATCGAGCGCCGGGGGTTCGAGTTTGCACACGAGGTCCACGGTGTCGACGGTGACATCCGCGCCGTTGAACGTGGTTTTCCACTCGATCTGGAATTTGCCGTCGCCTTGCGGCGGCGGTGTGATACAGAACACAATGCCGTCGAGCGCCTCGTTGGGCATCAGGCGGATGTTTTGTTCACCAAACACGACATAAATATCCGAATCCAGCGTCAGAGGCCAGGGACCCGACACGCCTGGCTGATACGTGAAGCCGGGCGTGAGGATGCGGAGATGCAGTTCATTGAGTGGAGATGGCGGTGTGTGCAGGTTCTGCAAGCGCGATTCGTAGCAGCAGGAAGTCGGATCGAGCTGTATGACGGTGTACACATCGGGTTTTCGCTGTGCCGAAGCGCTCACCGCGAGCAACAGCGCCAGAAGCAGGGAGGTGTAGGAAATTCTCATGTCCGCAAGCCCCGTTGATGGCCAAAAATGAATGCGAGATCGCACTCTGCAGTGATAGAATTGAAGCTAGTGAAATACCAGACCAGGTGCAATGCCACCCCGCCGCCGTGAATCAACAGCCGCCGTGGATCGATGCGCGGTGCGCGCGCTTCCGCATGCAGTGCCATGCCCGGGTGGAAAACAGCGGGGGGACGTGAAAATGCAGGGACGCCCATTCACCTTGCATCGGGTCGGAGCGTGGCTGTACTTTACCATGCTGTCCGTATACATTCAACGTGGATTCCATGTACGCTACCTCATCGATCCAGCTTCGTGCCGCCATTCTCATGCTCTCGCTGTTTTTCGGGGCGTGTTCTCTCTCCAGCGATCTCGCGAAAATGTCCGACGCCGAGGATTACGACGCCTATGTGAAGAAATGGGCGCCGACCGAGGATGCCTTCGTTGCCGTGCAGCGCATTGCGCAACCCGCGCTCACAGCGAAGGACTGGAAATCCGCCGTGGGTACGTTCGAACAGTACAAGCCGCTGTTCCCCGGCATGGCCGCCCGCTTCGATCGAATCATTGCCGTGCTCAAGGCCGAATCCTACGACGTCGAACGGAAAAACCTCTCCATCATCAACAGCGAATACAATGAGATCAAACCCTCGGTCACGGTCGATGGTATGCGGCTGTACTTCGCCAGCGATCGACCGGGCGGGGTGGGAAATCTGGACATCTACGTCTCGGACTACAAAGATGGCGGTTGGCAGACGCCGGTGAACATCGGCGAGCGCATCAACACCAAGGAGCACGAAACCATCAACGGCATTTCCTTCGATGGGACGAAGATTTTCATCTACGGCGGCTTCGCGGGACATCTCGGCAATGGTGACAACTACTATTTCGAGAAAACCCCGCGCGGTTGGTCCAACATCATGCATTTCCCACCGCTGGTGAACAGCAAATTCTACGACTCCGATGCCTTCATGACCGCCGATGGCTTCGCCGTGCTGTTCACTTCCGACCGTGAAGGCGTGATCGGTGATCGCGTGCCGAAAAACACCCCGTTCCACGGTGGCAACAACGGGAATACCGACATTTTCGTCTCCGTACGCCGCGGCAATTACTGGCAGCCGCCCATCAACCTCGGTCCGACCATCAACACCCCGTACGCCGAGCGCTCGCCGTTTCTGCATCCGGATGGTGTGACTTTGTATTTCAGTTCCGATGCGCATGCGGGTCTGGGAAAAATGGATGTGTACAAATCGGTACGTCTCCGCAACGATTCCTGGACGGAGTGGAGCGAGCCGGTGAATCTCGGCAAGGATGTGAACACCCCCGAGGACGATTGGGGCTATAAAATCACGCCCGACGGCAAGTACGCGTTTTTCGCCACCGCCGATCTTCCCGGCGGGAAAGGCCAGAACGATATCTACATGATCACCTTGCCGCGTGCCGCGCGTCCCGAAGCCCCGGTGGCCACAATCACCGGTGAGGTACGCGACGACCAGGGCCGACCGATCGGTGTCGATCTGTTTGCGCAACGCTTGTCCGACGGCGAGGTAGTGGGTATTGGTCGGAGCGATCCGGAAACCGGCGCCTACATGCTCACATTGCCACCCAACGAGAACTACGCCATTATCGCGGAAAAGGAGGGCTTCTACCCCGACGCCCGCAACCTCGATCTGCGCAATCGCGCTGAACGCGACGGCTCGGGCCGTGATGGCTCCGGACAGAACGGCGACGGACGTGATGGTAGCGGCCGCGATGGTTCCGGCCAAAACGGTGATGGTCGTGATGGCAGCGGACGCGACGGCAACGGCCGCGACGGCAACGGCCGCGACGGCTCCGGACAGAACGGCGATGGACGCGATGGTTCCGGCAGGGATGGCAGTGGTCGTGACAGTACCGGTCGCAACGGTGATGGGCGTGACGGCTCGGGCCGCGATGGCTCGGGCCGCGATGGCTCGGGACAGAACGGCGATGGCCGTGACGGCTCCGGCCGCGATGGCTCCGGACAGAACGGCGATGGCCGTGACGGCTCCGGCCGCGATGGCAGCGGGCGTGACGGGTCGGGCCGCGATGGTAACGGTGACGATGGTGATGGTCGCGATCGCTTCGCCTTCAATTTCAACCTGCGTTCGGTCGAAAGCATGCGCAGCACGCGCGACAAATGGGGTGATTTGTTGGCGCAGGGGCTGAACAACATTTTCTTCGACTTCAACAAATCGGATTTGAAGCCCGAGTCCTTCTTCGAACTGGAGCGACTGATCCGCTTCCTGAGTCAACATCCCGAACTGCGCATTGTGGTGGTGGCGCATACGGACGATGTGGGCAGCGACGACTACAACTTCGAGCTTTCGAATCGCCGCGCGGCAAGTGTGGTGAAATATCTGGAGCAGAAGGGCGTCGACAACAGCCGCCTCGAATCGCTGGGCTACGGCGAAACGCGTCCGCAAGTGCCGAACGACAGCGAGGAAAACCGCGCACTCAATCGCCGCGTGGAGTTCCGTCTGGCGGAGTAATGCCAGCGCGTCGCCCGGCTGACGAATCTACCGCGGCGTGCATACAACTGGCACTGTCTTTCATGTCTTTCCTCACCCCCGGGAGAATGAACACGGTGCGGTGATTGGAATCTTCGGATTCGACATGGTTTTAAAACCACCGGGAGAAAAACCATGGTACGGTGATAGGAATCATCGGATTCGACACGGTTTTAAAACCACCGGGAGAAAAACCATGGTACGGTGATAGGAATCATCGGATTCGACACGGTTTTAAAACCACGGATTTCGCAGATTATCCACAGATTAGCACAGATTATTCGTGGAAATCCGCAAGGAACCGAGGGGTAGCCGCAGGGGAAGCATCCGACACCCGTTGTCGAAAGTGACGCGAAACACGCGATCATTGCCTGCAGCGGCGGAGGGTGTACGTATTGGCTCCCGCGACTACCGTCAAACTTTACTCTTTACTCTTCACTCTTCACCCATCCGCCTGCGCCACTCAGCCCCCAAGCACCGGCATCGGCCATCTCGATGGGCGCCTGCGCCACTCAGCCCCCAAGCACCGGCATCCGTCATCGCGATGGGCGCTTGCGCCACTCAGCCCCCAAGCACCGGCATCGGCCATCTTGATGGGCGCCTGCGCCACTCAGCTCTTAAGCACCGCCTCCGCCGCATGCATGCCAGAGAGCAGAACCAGCGGAACTCCGCCGCCGGGATGGGCGGCACCACCGCACAGATACAAACCCGGCACACGCGACACTTTGTTGGCGGGACGCAGAAATGCGGCGCGTGGCGAGTTGGATGAAATGCCATAAATGCTGCCGCGATTGCTGTTGTATCGCTGCTCGAGATCATGTGGCGAAATGATGCGCTCCACACGAATGCGCCGCCGCACATCCAATCCGGCACGATCGAGGCGCGCAAGCACTGACTCGCGAAGCCCTTCGATGTCGGTATCCGCAGCACCATCACGCAGCGCGGGCATGTTCACGAGTACGAACCAGTTTTCCATCCCCTCCGGTGCATGCGACGGATCGGCCTTGGATGTGATGGACACATAGACGGTGGGATCGCTCGGTTGCCGGCCGAGATCGAATATCTCCCGAAACTCCCGCCGATAGTCTTCCGAAAAGAAAATATTGTGCAGTGCCATATCCGGGTGCAGTCCATCGATGCCCCAGAGAAACACGAGGCCGCTGCACGAGGGCTCCAATCGCTCGTATCGACTTCGCTGGGGAGCGTCTTCCAGCAGTTGCGTCATGGTGTGCACGGCATCCGCATTGCTGATCACCGTGTCGGCGTCCACTACCTCGCCATTCACCCGCACGCCGCACACACGTCCCTGCCGCAGCAGTATGCGCTGAACCTCGGCGTTGAAATGAAAGCGCACGCCCACATCCTCGGCGAGCTTATGCAACGCGGCGACCAACGCATACATCCCGCCCCGCACGTAGTATCCGCCCATGCGGTACTCCACATGGGAAATGATGTTCAACGTGGCGGGCGCCTTCCACGGATCGGAACCGTTGTAGGTCGCATAACGGTCGAAGAGTTGCACAAGGCGGGGATCGGAAAAAAACGAGGACACCGCCCGATGCACACTGCGAAAGGGATCGATCTGATGAATGCGCAGCAAGGTCCGCAAATTGGAATGGCGCAGCAAGGCCTTGCGGTCGTTGAGTCGGCTGAACAGAAACAGCTCGGCCGTGAGATCGTAAATGCGCTCGCAGTGGTCGAGAAAGCGCCGCACCGCATCCGCATCGCCGGGAGACAGTGTGCGCACCGCATCAATAAAACGCTGCTCGTCGGACCAGGCGTCGAGTGTGCTGCCATCCGCGAAACTGTAGCGGCACAGTGGGTCGACGGGTGCGATGTCGAGCACATCCGCGCGCGCGCGCCCCGCTTTGGCAAACAGCGAATCGATCACGAAGGGCATGGTGAGCAGCGAGGGGCCGGTATCGAAGCGGAACCCATCCACCCGCATTTCCGAGGCCTTGCCACCGGGAGCCGCGTTGCGCTCGTACACATCCACGTCCACACCTTCCGCGGCGAGGTGTATGGCCGCTGCGAGTCCTCCCAGCCCGGCGCCTATCACCAGCGCGCGTCGACTTCCACCTGTGCCGCTCATGCGCTATTTCACCAATGCATCGATATGCGTACCAATCACCGTCAATCCGAAGTACAGGAGCTGCGCGATGTAGAGATGTGCCGGCAGTCGAAGAAAAGGTCGGCGTCGTGAGGTGTCGCGCAACAGCGCCACAGCGGTGAGGGAGATCACGAACCAACTCAGGTAATTGCTCACCGGAGGCAGCATGCTCCCCCAGTGCCAGTAGTCGAGCGCCTCGGCGGCAAACTCCAGGAAAAAATCGAATATCGTGGCGAACAATGCCACCAGCACAATGCTGGTCTTGCCGAAGAAATGCCCCGCCACCGCGTCACTGCTGGAAATCACGGAAACCCAGGCGAAGGGAATCACCAGCGACACGCCCAGCACCTTCCACCCCAGCACATCCGTGTACACATAGCTTCCGAAGGGAAAGCCCGTGGCCACGCCCAGCGCCTCGATGGCCCAGGTGCCGACGAAGATGATGCCGAAAGCGATGCCGCTTTTCGTCGTGATGGAGTAGGTCAGTACCCACGAAACGATGGCAGTGATGATGAGGACAAAGGGAGTTGTGAACGACATCACGCTTTCGAACAAGCCCAGCGTATTCCATAGCGCACCTGCGAGAAAAAACGCGTAGATAATGATGATCAGCATGAGCTGATGGTCCAGCACGTATTCGACGATGCGTTCATTGAATTTCATGTCCCACCTTCAGTCTCTTGTGGACGGTTAATGCGCCGAGTGTGACTCCGGGCAAGCCCTGGCCGGGGAAAGCCGTATCGCCCAGCAGATACAATCCCGGAAAGGGTGTGGTGTTCCGCGGGTAGCGCAGCGGAAACACGGCCTTGTCCAATGGTATGCCCCCCACGAGCCCGGCGTGGCGTCGCGTGTATTTCACAAAGGTCCGCGGTGTGCCGACGTGGGATTGGGCAAAGGCCAGTTCCCGCAGCGCGGGCACATGCGTGCGCAATGCCTTCTGAATATCGGAAGCGAGCATCGCTTTCCACGAACGGTACATGTCGCCACTCCACGCGGTCTCCGGCCTCCGCACATCGATATGCGTGCTGATGGTCATCGTGCGGTACCCGGCGGGCGCGCGCTCCGTGTCGTCGGGATGCGACAGCGAACAGAACAGTGTGCGCGAGCCGCAGGATGCGAGCACCTGCGGCAGTATGACCTGCACGTTCAACGGCAGATCTGCGACCAGCTCTTCTGCGACAATGCCATACATGGTGATGGCGCCCCATAGCGGGCGGATGCGGCGCGAAAGCTTGTCGCACAACCGTGTGTAATGCCGCGACACGGCTCCGCTGGTGATGCCGGGCAAATTGAACACAGGAATGGCGCTTACCACCACGTCCGCCGTCACCACGCAATCGGTGGCTGTGCGCACTTCCCAGCCTACGTGCTGCTGCCGCAACTGCGTGACGGGCTGGAGGTACAGTATTTCTGCGCCGAAGGCGCGGGCGCGCTCTTCGAGAAAGCGCGCGTAGCGCAGCATGCCCCCGCGCACGGCATACACGGGGTAATCCGCATACGACAGTCCCAACGCGCCAGCCAGAAAGGGTACACGGTCGGCCGAACTCTGGCTGGTGATCAGGAGCTGCGCATCGATAAAATCATGGAAACGACTGTCGCGCAGGCCGTGCGCGCGCAGCCGCGACGCCACCGTGCCCAGAGCCGCAGGCAGGTGTCGGAGAATGCTTCGCGGCATGTGCCGTACATCGTCGAACAATTCCTTCGGATTGGAAGGCGGCAGCCAGGGCAGTGCTTCGAGCAGGGCGTAGGCGGCATCGCTGAAGGAGCGCACTTCCGTCCAGAACGATGCCGAGGAGATGGAAAACATCGCATCGCAATCGGCGTGCCAGCGCGCGGGGTCGTCGTGCCGGAGCAAAAGAGCGCCATCCATCGCAATGCCCATGGCCGGCTTCGCAGGAAGCAGTTCGTCGAAATCGCCGATGATGGTGAACAGCGAATGCAGCGGCTGACCCGGGGCCGTGCCTCCGAAGGTGGTTGCGCCAATGTCGAACACGCCCTCGCCTTTGTGAAAGGACGACGCGCATCCTCCCGGATAGTGCATCGCTTCCAGCAGCAACACGCGCAGTCCCGCATGCGCCAGCAACGCTGTCGCCGTCAGTCCGGCAATACCCGCACCTACCACCACCGCATCGTAACGCGTGCGTGCGGGCCGCTGTCGTTCGGGCGTGCGTGTCCGCGGCGTCGCCTTCATCGCGTGCGATCTCCCACGGGTATTGCGCGATCCTTCCAGATCACACTGCCCCGTCTGTAGCGCTGCCAGATTGCATGCATGCCTATGCCTACTGCTCCGAGTATGCCGAATGGGTGAAGGATCACGGACAGCCAACCGTGCCGTAACCGTATGGACATGAATGTTCGCAATAAAACATTCAGGCCGATTGCTGTCAAGATGAGCACCCGCGCATCGATGGCCAGCCAGATGAAAGGCAGGACAAACACCAGCAGCATGAACAGCAGCATGGGGACGAAGGCCATCGCGCGAAAATCAAAGGCGGCGAAAAAGGTCTTGGAAAATCCCCGCAACACCTCGCCGGGTGAGCGATACATGCGGCAACGCAGCATACCCACACCGGAGGTGAGCAACATGCGGAACCCATGCTGCTTCACCGCGCGGGCCAGGGCAATGTCTTCCACCACCTCGCTTCGCAACCCCGCGTGGCCACCGATGGCCTCGTAGCACGAACGTCGAAAAGCGATCCATTGTCCGTTGGCCGCCGCAAGTGAGCGGGCGCGCGTGCGATGCACCAATTGCAAGGGAAGAAAAGCATAGAGCAGTAAGTCCATGATGGGCACTACGGCTTTGCTCACCACACCGTCAAGCTGCTGCCGCGGAAAAGCCGACAAGGCATCGGCGCGGTAATTCCGCAGCGCATCCAGCGTTGCACCGAGCGCGTCGCTCTCCAGCCACACATCCGCATCCACAAACAGCAGCACCTCGCCGCGCGCCTGCTGCGCAAGCTGATGACAGGCCCAGTTCTTGCCCGTCCAACCGGTCGGCAGGGACGCGCCTTGCAGCAGACGCAGCGTGGGAAGCAGCGGTTCATGTCCACGGAGCACCTGCGCCGTACCGTCGGTGGAGTGGTCGTCGAGGACGAGAATCTCCATGTCGGGGCGAACGAAGGGCTGGAGGGACGAAAGCAGTTGTCCGATGCTGGCTTCTTCGTTGCGTGCTGGAATGCAGATGCTGAGCGAAGGTTGCGGCGAGGCGCCGGGACGACGCTTCGCAAGGAACGGTCCCCAGAGCATGTTGACCGCGGTCACCAGAACAAGCAGGGCGAGCACGACAGTGATGCCGGCGAAAATCGGCGACATGCGCGGCTTATTTTCCGGGGGAAGTGAGATGGCTCAGCGCGGACATCGGGGGCGCCACGGCTGCGGCATGCGCAGCCAGCAAGTCGCCGCCCTCACCATGGCGCATCGCCAGGCGCAACGTCATGGATGCCAGCGCACCGAATTTGCGCAATCGCGGCACCACTGGCCGCCGCTGAAACACGTCGTAGTCCGCGCTTTCGATTTGCCGCAGTATGCCGCGATACAGCGTGGATGCGGCACGCACCGCCGTCCGTCCCTCACTGTGCAGCAGCGGTATGCCGTGATCGGCGTATTCGAAGTACGCGTGGGCACGCTCGACCTGCGCGCGCAGGAAGTCGCGCATCGCGGGATGCAGGCGGCGCCGCGCTATGTCGTCCACATCCACACCGAAACCGCGCATTTCATCCAGCGGCAAATACACCTTGCCGCGCAGACGCCAATCCTCGTCCACATCGCGCAATATGTTGGTGAGTTGCATGGCAATGCCGAGCGCCTCGGCGTAGGGAAAAGCGTAGCGATCGCTGTAGCCGAACACATGCGTCATCATCAACCCCACAACCGATGCCACGTGGTAACAGAAGCGCTTCAGTTCGTCGAAACTCTCGTAGCGATCGTAGCGGAGATCCATTTCCACGCCCTCGATGAGTTCGAGCGCGAGCTGCAAGGGAATGTCCTTGCGATGCATGGTGCGCACGAAGGTTGCCAGCACGGGATGCTGCGATTCGCCGCTGGCATAGGCGGTAAGCAATTCCTCGCGCCAGGCGTCCACTTCGCGCTGGACAAGGTCGCGCTTGCGCTCGCGGGGCGAGTCCACGATGTTGTCGCTGTAACGGCAGAAGCCGTACACCGCGTACACATCGTCGCGCCGCTCGCGGGGCATGAACTGCGTGGCGAGGTAAAAGCTCTTGGAATAGGTGCGCGTCAATGTCTGCACGTATTGACGAGCCGCCACCAGCTCCAGGCCCGCATCCGCATTGGGTGATTGAATCAACATGGTTCCGTCTCGCCGATGGAGTTACGTGGTGGAATTCCCTTCGCGCCGTGAGCGTCCGAGACGCTCGTACATCGCGATCGTGGGTGTGACAAGGGCAAACATGTACGCGATATCCTCGATGGGAATGGTGTACAGCCGTACCCCGATGATTGCATGAGACGAGTATTCAACAACCGGGAGGGCGGTGAGAATTCCATTCACCACGAGAAAAAACACCGTCATCACGCCGAAGAACAGCCAATAGCGCTTCGTCAGCAGTACGCGCGTACGCAGCAGCACGAGATCCAGCAGCACCGCGACAGCGGCGGCAATGAGGGCGAGGGTAGTGTACGTCATTGCTTCAACAGCCAGCCGATTGTTTCCCAGACCAGAATGCCGGTCAGGGGGACGACAACGAAAAACAGCACTTCCTCGATGGGAAGGTTGATCAGCGTAACGCCCATGGTGTACTTCGCGGAGAAACTCCAGTGACCCGCCGCAGTGACCGCAACATCCCACACGAGGAAGGGAAATGCCACCAGGGCCATGGCCAGGAGAGCGTCGCGTTTCCGCCCGCGCAACGGCAGGGCGGGATCGTTCATCTTGAACAAAAACGGCAGTCCGATGAAAAGTATGAGTGCAATGTACACGAAATGGTGCATACGCCGCGAGTGTGGTTTCGATGTTGTTGTGTCGATGCGACTCCCATGCAACCGACGCGCGGATGAAATAATTCCCGGAACTCTTTCGCCGCGAACTCCCTCCGCGTGGCGCGCGGATGAAGGCGCCGCTGGTACGCGGCGGCGCAGGCGAAGCCGCAGTGGACGACCAGCGACGTGCGTGTGTTTCTCCCCTTCAGCAAAAAAGAAAGCGGAGGGCGAGGCCCTCCGCTCCGTTCGCGCCGGGACGCGAGTACGTGCTTACTGATTGATGATTGCGTCGGAAGGACACACATCGATGCAGGACGGAGAATCGGAATAGCCCTCGCACATGGTGCAGAGCTCGGGAACGCTGAACGTGATGTCTTCCGACATCGGCGCGCGCGTCTCACCGTTCACCACATAGGACTCACCGGCAGCGTAAATCGCGTTGCTGGGGCATTCATCGATGCAGGCGTTGCAATTGATGCAATCATCCGTGATAACGATCATGTCAGGTACCTTTCTGAAAATTGAGGTTTGCTACCTTGCACGGTGCACGTCGTGCTCTACAAACATAGCACCGCGCCCGCATGCACCGCAACCCGAAACGACCTCGCTCTCCTTAATTTCGCACGCAATGTGCGCCAGCGGCGTGGGCATTGTCATCGTAGCGTTGCGAACAGTATTTTCCCGTATGCGCATCGTCACACTGTTCATCCCGCTGTTGCTGCTGCTCGCTCCGCGCCTCGTGGCGCAGGAGGAGGATGCCGACGCGCGCGCCGCATCCACTGCCCGAGGCAATGCCTGGCATGTGTGCGTGGACGATAATGGCCACGGCGACTTCTTCGTGGTCTGGTCCGAGCGCGGCGACGATGCCACGCGCCTGCGCGCCTGCTTCCTGCGGCGGGGCCAGCGCGAACATGTTCAGGTGTTCGATATCAGTGATCCGGGCGAGGGAGTCGAGGATGTGCGTCCCTCCGTGGCCTGGCTCGACGAACACAGCGTGTTGCTGGCCTGGCAGCGCAACGAGGAGTCGCATCGCCGTGTCTGGCTTGCGCGTGTCGACCGCGACGGAGAAGCGACGGAGCCCGGGTTGCTCGATGATCACCCGACCAACACCATGGCCCCCGTGCTGCAACGCGATGCGCATGGCGTGCTGGCGCTGTGGCAGGATTTCCGCAACGGCAACTTCGATGTGTATTGCCGACGTCTGGATGCGCAGGGTTTGCCGCGCGGCGAGGCCTGGCGCGTGAACGACGACAGTACGCGGGCCCTGCAGGGTGTGCCCCGCGCTTCGCGTGACAATGGTGATGCCGTGCTGGCGGTGTGGTCGGACAACCGCGTGGACCAGGCGTGGAAATTCTACTACACCACTATCGATGCGCAGGGAGTTGCGCGCAATGCGCTGCTGGATTCGGCGCAACGCAAGGCCATGACCACGCTGGCATCCGCAGTGTGGATGTCGGCCGACAGCGCCATGGTGTTCTGGAAGGATTATCGCGAGGGACACAGCAACATTTACCGGCGCCTCGTGAGCGTGCGCGATGGATGTCTGTCGCCCGCGCGGCGCATCAACGACGACACAGGCGAGCAATGGCAGCGCCTGCCGGTGACGGACAGCGATGGACGGGGCCATGTGCTGTGCTGCTGGGAGGATTATCGCAACGCGCCCGGCAATCAGCGCGGTGATGTGTACGCGCAGGTCTTCGCCCGCGACGGCGCGCCGCTGGGCGGCAACCTGCGCATCAACGATCGCGAGGACAGGATTGCGCGCAAGGTGCCCGCGCTCAGTATGGACGTCGACGGCTACGCGCTCATCCTGTGGCATCAGGGCGAAGGCGGGCGGTTCCGCATCATGGGTCAATGGCTCCGCTATCCCGGCGAACGCGTGGGAGCGAACTTCTGTGTGAGTTGCGGGGAAGAAGAGGAGGACGACGGTGGATAGACGCGAATTCATGCGGCTCGGCTTTCTGCGCATGAAGGACAGCGCGCACAAAGCCGCGCCCGAAATGCTGCGCAAGCAATTCCGTCCGGTGCTGCTGGACGTGTCCATTCTCAGCGACAAGCCCGAAGTGGCCGAGCGCCTGGTGGAGGAGCAATTAACAGAGCATTTCGCGGGTTCTCTCATCCGCCTGAAACAGAGCCGCCTGTCGGGAATACACAGCGGCGGCATCGTGCTTTTCGAACAGCACACCTTGCGCGATTACCGCGATGGCGCGTCGCTGTTCTACGCCTCGCTGCGCATGCTCGAGGAGGAACTCGCGCTGCACGAGCCGCAAACCGATCCTGTGCTGCTTCGCTTCGTGAACAGCATTCCCGCTTTCAGCCGCAGCGCCGATGTGTTTTACAACAATGCGCTGGTAAACTCCATCCCGCTCGCCGAGGACGGCCGCTACGAAATCGAGGGAGCGCTCGGTCCCCTGCGTGTGGTGGTGGCCCGGCAGCGCCTTGTGGTGGTGGACGCGCCTTGCACGCATAAACTGTGCTGCGCGCATCCGGCCATACTCACACCGGGACAGCGCATCACCTGCGTTCCGAGCCGCATCAGCATCGCCATCGGTTTCCCCCTCGAGTAGGCCCGAGCGGCTCCGGCGCCTGCTGGAGTCGGGACGGGATTTGCCCTTGTGTTGTGCCGGACACGGCGCTATTTTTACCACATTGTCATCGAATATCACTTACGAGCCGGGGGTGGCATGGACAAGGAACTGGACCAATTCTTCGAGGGCTACGATATCTCCGGAGAGATCGACGAGAAAGTGTACCGGCGTCAATCGCGGAAGGTGTCGGAGCAATTCGAGCGCAAGCTCGAAACCGTCGGCACCAAGCTGCGTTTCGCCCAGGATCTTCTGGCATTGTTCCGCTATTTCATGGACGACCGTGTGCCCTGGCAGCGCAAGACCATCGTCGTGGCGGCATTGCTGTATTTCATTTCGCCACTCGATGCCATTCCCGATCTGGCGCCGCTCATCGGCTACATGGATGATCTCGGAGTGATCGTGGCGGTGACAAAATTCATGTCCAACGAACTCGCTCCGTATTACGCCGCACAGGCGGAAGCGGAAGCACTGCAATAGCGGGACCAGCCGCGGTGCGCGAAGCACGCTGCGCGCGCACGGGGAGCGGCTGGCGTGACCGCGGGCATTGGAAATCATTCCACCTTTTCGTTTACTGGGGAGAAACACATGGCACAGCAACCCACGTTTGACGAGGCCGTGCAGGCCTTGCAGAAGCATTTCGGCTATCCCGGCTTCCGGCCCGGACAGGATCATATCGTGCGCACCATCCTGTCGGGCAGGGACACTCTCGCCATCATGCCCACCGGTGGCGGCAAATCGATCTGTTACCAGATTCCGGCGCTGCTGCGCGATGGCCTGACCATCGTGGTGTCGCCGCTGATATCGCTGATGCAGGATCAGGTGGCTGCGCTGCAGCGGGTGAATATTCCCGCCACATACATCAATTCCGTCATCGACGTGCGCGAGGCCCAGGCGCGCATGGAAAAGGCGAAAAACCACTGGTACAAATTGATGTATGTCGCACCCGAGCGCTTCGAAAGCCGGCAATTCATCGCCTCCATCGTGCAGACGCATGTAACCATGCTCGCTGTGGACGAGGCGCATTGCATCAGCGAGTGGGGTCACGATTTCCGACCGAGTTATCAGCGGTTGAAAGAGGCCATCGAGCAACTCGGACGTCCGCAGGTGGTGGCGTTGACGGCCACGGCCACGCCCGACGTGCGTCTCGACATTCAGCAGCAGCTCGCCCTGGTTGATCCCGAGATCATTGTGCGCGGTTTCAATCGCGAAAATCTGGCCTTCCGTGTGCTGCAAGGGGTGAACAAGCGCGAGGAAATCCTGCGCCGCTGCGAGGGTCCGCGCTGCGGCATTGTGTACGCCGGCACGCGCAACAATGTGGAAGAAATCGCTGGCATGCTGCAACGCCACGGTGTGGCCGCCGAGGCCTATCATGCCGGTCTCGACTCGCAGGACAGAGCACAGGTGCAGGAGCGCTTCATGCGCGGCGCCACACGGGTGATCGTGGCCACGACCGCCTTCGGCATGGGCATCGACAAATCCGATGTGCGCTTCGTGCTGCATCACGACATGCCCAGCACCATCGAGCAGTACTATCAGGAAGCGGGACGCGCGGGACGCGACGGCCAGGCGAGCGAGTGCGTGCTCATGTACCACCCGAAGGACCGGGGGCTTCCGGAATTCTTTATCCGCAATACCTTTCCCGACAAGGCTGTCATTCAGAAAGTGTACGCCGAGTTGCATCGCATCGCCGGGACGCAGGAGGGACAGGTGTACACCGACTTGCTCACCGAAAGCGCGTCGTCGGTGGCCGCGCGGCTGGGCAGCATCAGCGAGGCGGCGGTGCGCGGCGCTTTCGAAGTGCTGGAGCGCGAGGGGTACATCCGGCGCATCAACGACAGCTGGACCAACAGCGCCGTGCGCTTCCTGCTCGGGCCGGACGAATTACGGCAATGGCTGATCGATGGCGCCGAAGCCATGCAACAGTCGGTGGTGATCGGTTTGCTGCGCACGGTGCAGAGTTCGGCCTTCGGCGACGAGGCGGAGGATCTGGACATGGAGAAGCTGATGGCCGGGCTGGACATCGGCGCTTCGGACCTGCAATCCATTCTCCGTCAGCTTCAGCGCGACCGCATCATCGACTACACGCCGGGGCAGCGTGGTTCCGGTATCGTGCTGCTAGGGCAGCGTGTCCCGGCGCAGCATCTGCACATCGATTACACGGCCATCGAGCGCCGCATGCAGCATCAGATGGAAAAGCTGCGGGCCATGGAGCATTACATTCTCGGCGACACCTGCCGCCGCAATATGATTCTCGGCTACTTCGGTGAAAAGGACGTGCAGGACAGCTGCGGCACCTGCGATGTGTGCACCGGACAACTGGTTCGCCTGGTCGAGGATCAATCCGCCGCGGTGCTGGCCGAGGGGCAGCGCTTCATTCTCCATTGCGTCGCGGAAACCGGCGGACGCTTTGGCCGGCTGGTGATCGCCGACATTCTGCGCGGCGCCAAATCCCAGCGCATCACCCAGTACAACCTGCACACGGCGGCGAGCTACGGACGGCTCAAGCACTTCGACCGTGCCGTGGTGCTCGAGGCCATCGACGCGTTGCTGGGATTGGGGTGGCTGGGAAAAACCGACAGCGTGCGTCCGTCCATCATTCTCACCGAGGCCGGTCGCGCGGTGCTGGGCTACAACGTGCCCGCTATGGAATTGCCGTCGCCCGAAGAGGCCTCGACCGTGCCTGTGAAAGACGCTGCGCTGTATCAGGCCTTGCGCGCCACGCGCCGTCGCCTGGCCGCGCAACGCAATCTCCCGTCGCATGTGCTCGTGCCCGACCGCGTACTGCGCGAGCTTGCCAACAGACAACCCGCGACGCGCGAAGAGTGCCTGCGCATCGAAGGACTGGGACCGGTGACATTTGAAAAATGCGGGCGAGAAATGTTGGCCACCATTCACGAGCATTTGCACGAGCAACGGATGAATGCGGCGTTGCGCAAGGACAACAGCGCCGTGCGCCAACTCTCGGCGCAGCTGCGTGCCACCTGGGAAGCCGCCGGACGCGGACTGTCCCTGGCCGACATCGCCGCCGAGCGCAATCTGACCGAGGGCACGGTGTCCAATCAACTCTCGGAATTGATCCGTCGCGGCGTGCAATTGCCGATGGACGCGCTGATTCCCCAGGCACATCAAAGCGACATTCGCAAGGCGCTGCGCAGCGTACGCGACAGCAATCTCAAGCGCATCAAGGCGGTGGTGCGCGATGAAATCAGCTATGCGGAAATCCGTGTGATGCTCGCGCTCATCGATGTGGAGCGCGGCGGAGGTGGCAAGGAGACCGACGCTTCAGGGACGCCTTGAGCGTTGCCGTCCCACGCCGCTCTGCGCACGTGGCGCGGGTCCGACGATGATGACGTACTCGCGCTTGCCGCCAAGAGCCGCGAAGCGCTCGACAGCGCCGAGCAAGGTGTCGTGTACGATGCGCTGCGTGGGGAGGGTAAGATCACAGGCCACACACACCTCGCGGTTGGAGCCCAGCACGGCGCGCAAATCCTCGAGTACGGCCTGAAGTCGGTACGGCGCATCGAGAAACACCACGGGCATGGGTAGATTGCGCAACGCCGAAAGCTCGGCGCGGCGTTCGGGTTTTTTCGGAGATAAAAATCCGTGAAAAAGGAAGCGGTTCGCATCGAAGCCCGACACCGCGAGCGCCGCTGTCAACGAATCGGGCCCGGGCACAACATCCACCGCGCCGCCTGCCTCGATCACCGCGCGCACCACGCGCGCTCCCGGGTCGGCGAACACCGGCATGCCGCAGTCCGACACCAGCGCCACCGTGCGGCCCGCCAGCACGTCCTCCACGATCAGCTCCGCGTTGCTTCGCTCCGTGTGCTCGTTGATTTCAAGCAACTCGCGCTGCAAGCCGAGACGCGCAAGCAGGCGTCGTCCCACACCGCGTTCCTCGCAGGCGATCACGTCGGCACTGCCGAGCACCTGCGCCGCGCGCGGCGAGAGGTCGTCGGGGTGTCCGATGGGTGTTCCGACCAGAATGAGTTTTCCGGGCAGTATCATGACGTCCTCCCTTGCGCGCGCAGTATTGCTTCCGCCAGCACGAGGTCCAGCGCTTCGGTGATTTTCAGATTGCCCGCCGAACCGCGCACCACATGCACCGGCACGCCGATGCGCTCCAGCAATTCCACATCGTCCGTGGCTTCGATGTCCTGCGCCAGCGCGTGAGCGAAGGCCTCGCGAAGGCGCGCGGCAGTGGCACCCTGCGGCGTTTGCGCCAGCCACAGCGCGGAACGCGGCACGGTATTCCGGACCACATTTTCCTCAACATGCTTGATGGTGTCGCGCGCGGGAATGGCCAGCAGTGCTGCGCCGTGGCGACGCACAGCCTCGACCACCGCGCGCACGTGTTCCGCTTCCACACAGGGACGCGCCGCATCGTGAATGAGCACGATGCTATCGTCGTCGGGCAGCGCGGCGAGGGCGTTGGCCACGGAGTCCTGCCGCCGCTTCCCGCCCGGCACCACCTGCACGGGCACGCGCCAGCCGCGCGTTGCCAGCAGGGCATGCACGGTGGAGGGGTCATCGGAGGCGATGACCACGGACGCACAGTCCTCGATGGCATCGAACACCGCCAGGGTATGAAGCAGCACGGGCGTGCCGAGCAGCGGCAGGTATTGCTTGGGGCGGTCGGCGCCGAGGCGTGTGCCGCTGCCCGCGGCGGGAATGAGAACGGAGAAGGTACTCATGGGCGTGGCTGATGGAATCCTGTCACCCGGCGTTCACACCGCGGGATGCGCGGAGCGCATGGAAGCCGGAGGAAATGGTGCGCGCCGCAGCGGCACGCTCCGAAAACGGCGCAGGCGAAGCACATACTTCGCCCGCGAATGTCGAATAGCACGTATCGTATCAGAGAATGAGCATCGCATCGCCGTAACTGAACAGGCGATACTTTTCCTTGATGGCCTTTTTGTAGGCCTTCATCATCAAATCGTAGTCCGCGAATGCCGCCACCATCATGAGCAAGGTGGACTTCGGCATGTGGAAATTCGTGATCAGCTTGTCGGTGATCTTGAAGTCGTAGGGCGGATAGATGAACTTGTCGGTCCAGCCGCGCGCCGGCGTCAGCTGCCGCATGGTGGTGACGCTGGACTCGAGAGCCCGCACGGTGCTGGTGCCCACGACAAACACGCTTTTCTTGGCTTCCTTGGTTTTGTTCACCGCGATACAGGCCTCGGGCGGGATTTCGTAGTACTCCGAGAACATCTTGTGCTTGGTCAAATCCTCGACTTCCACCGGCTGGAACGTGCCATGACCGATGTGCAGCAGTACCGAACTGGTGTTGACGCCCTTCTTTTTCAGCTTGGCGAGGAGACGCTTGGTGAAATGCAGTCCGGCGGTGGGAGCGGCAACGGCGCCCACATGCTGAGCGTACACGGTCTGATAGTGCTCCTTGTCGGCTTCCTCGGGTTCGCGCTTGATATACGGCGGCAGCGGCGTCTGACCCACGATGTCGATGAGCTTGAAGAAATCACCCTGATAGTTGAAGCGCACCGTGCGTCCGCGCGAGGTGGTGTTGTCGATGACCTCGCACATGAGCTTGTCGGAGAAGTAGATTTTGTTGCCGATGCGCACCTTGCGCGCGGGATCGACGATCACATCCCAGAGACGCTCTTCCTTACTGAGTTCGCGCAGCAGGAACACTTCGATTTTCGCATTGGTCTTTTCCTTGCGTCCGATCAGCCGCGCGGGAAAGACCTTGGTGTCGTTGGTGACGAGGCAATCGCCTTTTTTGAAGTATTCGTGAATATCGGAAAACATGCGGTGTTCGATTTCGCCCGTGCTGCGATGCACCACCATGAGCCGCGACTGGTCGCGTTCCTCGACGGGGTACTTCGCAATGAGATTCTTCGGAAAGGCATAATCGAAATCGGAGAGTTTCATTAGTGCTGACCTATGAAGTGAAATGTATCAGGGTGGCTTTTCCCCTCATCGCGTCCAGGGAAGGTGTACGGTACGTACGTTTCTCTGCCGTATTTCGCAAAATACGAAAAATGCGAGGGGAAATCAATCCGGGGTTGACCTTGTGCATGGAAATGCCCTATCTTAATCGGATTGGGCCAAGTCCGGGCATTTCTTTTTCCACCGCTTCACCACCGGCGGAGCGGACTTATGTTCGTGTCCGTCGAGCAGGGTATAGGGGAATCCGCACCCTGCGGCGCCTTCCCGGCGCGGGGTGGCGGTGCGGGTGAACATGTCCAGAACGGAGCAAGGCAGGGAGGTGCATGCGGCCGGACGATTGCCTTCGCAACCGGGCATTCCGTATCTTTCAGGATGTACGTGTCGGCAACTCGCGCGGCCGACAGCGGCGTACGGACCATCATCACGAGAACACAGGAGTGCCCACGCATGATCACCCCGCAATTGCTGCAACCAAAGAGCATTGTCGTCGTCGGCGCGTCGAATGACGTGCATAAACCCGGCGGAAAAGTGTTGAAGAACATCATCGACGGCGCCTTCGCGGGCGACCTGTACGTGGTCAATCCCAAAGAGGAGGCGGTGCAGGGCATTCGGAGTTTCGCGCAGGCTGCGGAGCTGCCGCAGGTGGATCTCGCGGTGATCGCCATCGCGGCGAAATACACGCTCGCCACCATCGAAACGCTGGCGCGGGAAAAAGGCACGAAGGCCTTCATCATTCTCTCGGCGGGCTTCAGCGAAGAGGGGCCGGAGGGTCGCGCGCTCGAGCGTGCCGTGGTTGAGGTGATCGAGAGCACGGGCGGCTCGCTGATCGGTCCGAATTGCGTGGGCATTCTCACACCGTGGCATCACAGCATTTTCACCGAACCCATTCCCACGCTGGACCCGAAAGGTGTGGACTTCATTTCCGGTTCCGGCGCCACCGCGTGCTTCATCCTCGAGGCGGGCATTCCCAAAGGCCTCACCTTCGCCAGCGTGTTTTCCGTGGGCAACAGTGCGCAGCTCGGCGTGGAGGAAATTCTCGAGCATCTCGACGAGAGCTTCGATCCCGAGCGCAGCTCCCGTGTGAAGCTGCTGTACATCGAGACCGTGGCAAAGCCGGCAAAACTGCTCAAACACGCGCGTTCGCTGATACGCAAGGGCTGTCGCATCGCGGCCATCAAGGCGGGGGCTTCGGAAGCCGGCAGCCGCGCGGCCTCGTCGCACACCGGTGCGCTGGCCAGCTCGGATGTGGCTGTGGACGCACTGTTCCGCAAAGCCGGCATCGTGCGCTGCTACGGCAGGGAGGAGCTGATCACCGTTGCCTCCATTTTCATGCATGCGGAACTGCAAGGAAAAAACATCGCGGTGATCACACACGCCGGAGGTCCCGCCGTGATGCTCACCGACGCCCTGTCCAACGGCGGACTGAACGTGCCGCATATCGAAGGACCGGCAGCCGAAGCGCTGCTCGCGACGTTGTTCCCCGGTTCTTCCGTCGCCAATCCCATCGATTTTCTCGCCACCGGCACGGCCGCACAGTTGGGCGGCATCATCGATGCGGTGGACAAGGATTTCGACAACATCGACGCCATGGTGGTGATTTTCGGCACGCCGGGCCTGACGCGAATTTTCGACGTTTACAACGTGCTGCACGAGAAAATGCTGCAATGCCGCAAACCCATTTTCCCTGTGTTGCCGTCCACGCTCACGGCGCGCGATGAGGTGGCGGATTTTCTCGCGAAAGGCCATATCAATTTTCCCGACGAGGTGCAGCTCGGCACGGCGCTCGCGCGCGTGTATGCCACCGAGCGTCCCGGCGACGATGAGCTGCCGCCAGCGGTGGATACCGCGGCCGTGCGCCGTATCGTCGATTCCTGCGACAACGGCTATATCGCTCCCGATGCGATTCAGGGTCTGCTGGATGCCTGCGGAATTCCGCGCGCGGGCGAAGCGGTGGTGAGCACCGTGGATGAGGCGGTGCGCGCGGCCGAGGGGCTGGGCTATCCCGTGGTGATGAAAGTGGTGGGTCCGGTGCACAAGTCCGATGTGGGCGGTGTGGTGCTGCATGTGCGCGATGCCGACACCGTGCGCCGCGAGTTCGAGCGCATGATACACATTCCCGAGACCACGGCTGTGCTGCTGCAACCCATGCTGAGTGGCGTGGAGCTGTTCGCCGGCGCGAAAAAGGAGGATGCCTTCGGACATCTGGTGCTGTGCGGACTCGGCGGCATTTTCATCGAAGTGCTCAAGGATGTGCAGGCGGGCCTGGCGCCGCTGTCGCACGAGGAAGCGCGCGGCATGATTCGCCGGCTGAAGGGCTACAAGATTCTGCAAGGTGTGCGCGGACAGACGGGAGTGAACGAGGAGGCCTTCGCCGACGTGGTGGTGCGTCTCTCGGCCCTGCTGCACGCGGCGCCGGAAATCGTCGAACTCGATCTCAATCCCCTGCTCGGCACACCCGCGGGGGTTACCGCTGTGGACGCGCGCATCCGCATCGAGCGCTGAGGCCCGGCATGGCACAAGGCGGGCGGCGGCTCGCGCGTGGAGCCGCCGCGAAGTCCCATGAACGATTTCTCATCCATACCGACACCGGAAGAAGCCGCGCGGCGGACGCCCGTGGCGGAACTGCGCACAGCCGCCGAACGGCTGTTTCCCCTGCGCAGCATCGAGGTGGACATCGGCGGACGCGTGATATCGTTGCTGAGCGCCGAGAGCATGGACGAACTGATCGAGCGGCTCACGCAGGACGAATTCAATCACGATGAGCGCCTTCCCTACTGGGCCGAACTGTGGCACAGCGCCCTGGCGCTCTCGTCGTGGGTGATGGATCATCGCGCGCTCGTGGCCGGCACGTCCTGTATCGAACTGGGTTGTGGTCTGGGCTTGCCCGGCATTGTAGCGGCCATGGAAGGAGCGGCGGTCACATTTTCCGACTACGACGAGATGGCCTTGCGCATGGCCGAGCTGAACGTACGCACGCAGGCGCCCGCCGCGAACGTGGACATGCTGTGTCTGGATTTCCGCAATCCTCCAGCGCGGCAGTGGCCGCTGGTGCTGGCGGCGGATGTGATTTATGAGAAGCGCTTCATCGATCCGCTGGTGGACACCCTTGCGCGCGTGCTCGCTCCCGGAGGCCGTGTGGTGCTGGCCGAGCCCAATCGCATGATAGCCATTCCCTTTTTCGATGCGCTCGAACGCGCGGGCTTTGTGTACACGCGCGAAAGCCGCTTTCCCAACCTCTATGAGCGCATCGTGGAAGTCAGCGTGTACACGATACAGCGGAGGCGTGAACGCGGCGCAAGCGCGTAAGCACTCAGGCGTTGTCGCGCAGCCATTCGCGCATATGCGCGCGGCGGATGGGATCGGTTTTCCACCCGTCGGGACATTTGAGTGCGGCGCGGAAGGAAGCCGCCGCATCCTTGTCGCGATCGGCCGCGATGTAGGTCAATCCGAGTTCGTAGCGATGCCGCAGCACATCGGGTCCCTCGGCGATGGCCTGGCGGAAATGCCGCATGGACTGGTCGAGGCTGCCGTCGGGCATACTGCCGAGGAACATGTTGGCGAGTTTGCGTTCGACCCAGCTCACCTCGGCCACTTCGCGATGCCAGGTGCCATAGATGGTATGCGCCACCTGATTGCGTTTGTCGAGTTTGAGTGCGACGTCGAGTGCGTCGCGAATGCGATTCGCCAGCTGCACCTTTTCCTTACCGCCGGCGAACATGGCCACACTGCCGTATGCCGCCGCCAGGTAGGCATGGGCATTGGCATCCGAAGGATCGGCTTTGACGGCACGTTCGGCGTATTGCACGGCCTTGCGGTACAGCGCCTCCTTCTCGGAGTCCACCGTGCTGCCGTCGCCGTCGTTGATCATGTGATTGGAAAGGCGCCAGAGCACACCGGCGTTGCCGGGATACTGTTCGGCGGCGCGCTCGAGCAATTTGCGGGCCTTGTCATAATCCCGCTGCGAAAACAGGCGGTCGGCGTTGTCCAGGGTCTCCCGTACATCCACCACGCTGCCGGAGGCAAAGGGCAGCGGAAGGACGGTGGCGAAGGTCATGAGAGCGACAACGGAGAGAATGACGGGTGAGGTATTCATGGTGCTGTCGGTTTTTGTAAAAAAAATCCGGCCGCCGCTGGTGCGGCCGGTCTCTCAATCCGGTTGACACAGGTGTTTCTGAATTTGACATATTCAGAACCACCGGCTGTAATGCCGAAGTTCCTTTTCACGGAAAAAAAATACGGCGCAGGCATGAACAACGCGTGTGATTTCGATGAGGAAGGTGTGGAAACAGGCGCGACCACTGTTGTCCGATCCGTGGCCTGCTGTATACAGGACGCTACACTCCGCAGCATTGACGAAAAAGCAAGTACAGCATTTACAGCAACTTGGCGCATTGGCATGCGTATTGCTGATCTGCCCATTTTCCCATCAACGAGGAAATCCGCGATGCGAGTTGTCTTCCTGCTGATCCCGATGCTTCTTTTCACGTGCACTGCCTCCCTGGTTGCGCAGTATCGCCTGAGTGGCCGGGTACACGACCGCAATTCCGGCGAAGCGCTGCAGTATGCGAATGTCTGGGTCGAGAACACCCACGCGGGAACGACCACAAACAAGCGGGGAGAATTCGTGCTGCCCCTGGCCGCCGGTGAGTATACAATAGCCGTAAGTTACATCGGTTATCGTAGCACAAGAAGGCAAATCAGCGTGCCCCACGCGGGCGAGGTGGAAATCGGGCTCGCTCCCGTGGCCATCGATTTTCCGGAAGTCGAGGTCACGCCCGGCGACAATCCGGCGTTGCGCATCATTCGCAAGGCCATCGAGATGAAGGAAAAGCAGAAGGAGCGCCTGCGGAATTATGCGCTGTCCTCGCATTCCAAATTGCTGGTGCGCGCGGGCGGAATGAATCTGGACAATGCCGAGGCGGGCGAAACAGTGACGATCAAGGGCAGCAGCGACGGCGACAGCAGCAAGACCGACACCGTCCACACGCGTCTACCCATCATTCTCGAAACGCAGACCGACGCCTTTTGGGCCGCGCCCGATCGCTACAAGGAAGTGGTGGTGGCCCGCAAACAGAGCGCCATCATTCCGGCGCAGTCCAACATTCTCATCAGCGCGTTTTTCGTTACCGATTTCTCCCGCGACGAGTTGAATTTCAGCAACAAGGCGCCCATCGTGGGTCCGATTTCCAACGCGGGCCTGGATGCGTACTACTACCGCCTGACCGGCACCACGATGATAGACAGCACGAAGATTTACCAGATCGACATTTCTCCGTTGCGCGACAGCGATCCGCTGCTCCACGGCACGCTGTACATTGCCGACGGCAGTTACGCGCTGTCGATGGTGGATGTGAAACTCAACGACGCGGCGCTGCCGCAGTTGTTCGACACGCTGGCCTTCCGGCAGAATTTCCGTCTCGTGGACAACGCCTTCTGGATGCCCGCCGATGTGGTGATCGATGCGGATATCACCATACCGGTGTTCGGCATCGAAGTGGGAATCGAGGGATTTTCGGTGATGCAGGACTATCGCATCAATCAGGACATCGACGAGGATTTCTTTGATCGAACCCGCATCAAGGTGCTGAAGGAAGCCGATGAGCGCGATTCCACCTGGTGGATGAACACGCAGAAAATTCCCAGCAGCGACGACGAACGGCGTGCGTATGTGGTGTTCGATTCCATCAAGGTGAGCATGGACTCGACGCGCTACAAGGTCACCGCTGGCACGGTATTCATGAGCGGGGTGACGGGATCGGACGAGACGCAATTCAGCTATCCCGGTTTGTTCACGCTCTATCACTACAACCGTGTTGAGGGGCATGCGTTGTCGGGTCGCTTCGCAATGTATCAACCGGAGCGCCTGTTCAATCGCGCGCATGCGGGACTGGGATACGGCACAGCCGACAAGCGGCTGAAATACGATGTGGGCGCGGGATTGCGTCTCTTCGATTCACCCGCGCTGAGCATCGAAGCGAAGCGGTATTACAAGCGCGATCACATCGGCAGCGATGTGGACAATGCCACTGATGGCTTTGTCACCATGCTGGCGTGGTTCTCCAATTTCGAGTATCGCGACTATTTCTATCGCGACGGCTGGAATGTGGATCTGCGCTACGATCCGTGGTTGCTTTTTCCCATGCGTATTTCGCTGGCGCGCGACGGTTTTTACAATGCAAGCAAGAACAGCGACTGGTCGCTGTTCGGAGGCGACAAAAGCTACAAGGACAATCCTCCGATCAACGAGGGATCGGTGCTGTCGGTGGCGGGCACGGTGAGCATCGATGCGCGGGACTTTCTGGACAATGCCGGCAGCATCACCCGTATCGGCAGGCGCAATCACATTCCCACGTTCGGGGCGGGCTGGCATCGCCTGGATATCGAGGGACGCACGTGGGAGTTGCGCTCGTACAGTGCGCGGCTGGACGGCTCCTTCGATCTCGGCAGGCCGGGTGTGTTTCGCTACGTGGCCACGGGCGACCATGCCGATGGCGCGCTGCCCACGCAGATGCTGTACAATCTGCAGGGCGGTCTCGAGTACCTCGCCGTGGGCGGGGGATTCCGCACGCTGGATTTCCGGGAGTTCGGCGGCGACACGCGGGTCACGCTGGGATTGAACTACAGCTTCCGCGACTGGCTGTTCCGCTGGCTGCGGGTGCCCTGGGTGAGCGACATGGGATGGGAACTGGAGTTGTTCGCCAACGGCGGGTGGACACGTCTTACGGAAGCCACGCGCGCATTGCAGCGGGTGAACATCGGCGAAGCGCGCAGGCCGTACTGGGAGGCGGGCTTCGGTATTGGCGGATTGCTGGGCCTGTTCCGGCTGGATTTCACGTGGAGAATGAACCACTTCCGCGAAGGCCGCAACTTCGGCGTGACGCTGGGCAGCAGCATCTTCCTCGAGTGAGTGAATTTCAGGGGTGATCTTCCGCTCTAAACGCGGCACTGCAACGGCTTCCGTTGAATGGAGGCGATAGCACCTATGCTCGCGTCTTCGCGTGATTCTCTCCCCCGCTTCGGAACGCAATTCCGGAGCGGGTGTCGTATTTTGCAGCATCACAATCCGAGGTTGCCATGATGTCTTCGCGATGGCTGTTGGTGGTGTTCATGGTGCTGGCGAGCGATGCGCTGCTGGCCCAGGAATGGGAGAATCTCAATTCTCCCGGTGGCGGTGTGATCGATGGCATGGTGCGTCGTCCGACGGGAGATCTTGTCGCTGTGCAGCAATTCGGCGGCGTGTATCGCAGCGAACATGAAGCGGCGGCGTGGAGTTTCGCCAGCGACGCGTTGTCGGGCATGGCGGTGTTCGATGTGGCCTGCTCGCCCGCGGGTGTGCTGCATGTGATCGGCTTTCAGGGTCTTGCTCAATCCACCGATGGCGGTGCGACGTGGACGCAGCGGCGCCTGCAATTCATTCCCTCATCCATCGCGTACGCGGCGAATGGCGATGTGCTGCTGGGCGCGCCCGGACGCATCATGCGTTCGTCCAACGCCGGAGAGGATTGGACGGAAATCATTCCGGACCCGCAAGTCACCTATAGCTACCGCATGGCCATCAGCGATGCCGGAACGTGGATAGCCGGCGGGTATCGCTCGGGATTGCATCGATCGACCAACGAGGGCGCCGACTGGCAGCGCGTGGATGGCGGACTGGTGAACGAGGACGTGATGTCCGTATCCGCACCCCGGCCGGGACTGCTGATTGTGGGTGTGGGCAATGCCGCCTATCGATCGGTGGACGACGGAGTGACCTGGTCGCGTGTCGCGGGCTTGGACACGATGAACACTTACGGTGTGCTGCGCGGCGGCGACGACGCCCTGTACGCTGCGTGCAGTGCCGGTCTGTTCGTATCCATCGATGGCGGGGCGAGTTTCGCACGCGCCGCTGTCGTTGGCGACGTGACGGCCATGGCGCCGACTGCCACGGGCATGGCGGTGGCCGCCGGAGGCCGTGTGCATCGCCTGTTCGCTGCGGGCACCGTGCTGTTGCCGGGTGATGCCGGCTTGCAGCTGCCCGGCTTGAGGAAAGTGCTGGCGGTGACGGGCGAATCGTCGATGCTGCTGGCAGGCTCCGAGGACGGTGCCGTGTACGTTTCCACCGACAACGGCAACAACTGGGAGGCCATAGCGGTGGATGTGCCCTATGGCTACAGCGTGGTGGATATCGCGGCGCCTTCGGCCGATCGCGTGGCGGTACTCACCGCCGACCGCCGCATCATACTGCGAGACGACGCCACGCAGCCCTGGCGCAGCGTGGCCACACCGTCGAGCACGCAGCAATTCCAGTGCATACACGCGCGCAACGACGGAACGATATTCGTGGGCGATGGACAGGGACGCTTGTTCGTTTCACGCGATTGGGGCAACAGCTGGCAATTGCAATCCACCTTGACCATCGGTACGAACGCCGTGTCCATCATCGCTCTGCGGCAGGATGTGCTGCGCTCGGGCATGCCGCTGTTCGCCGCCACGGATCGCGGTATGTTGCGCAGCAACAACGACGGCCAGAGTTGGGACGACATCACGCCGAATGGCTTGCGCGTGCCCTTTGTGCTGCTCGCCGCCACGCAGGGCGCCAGCGCGCCCGGGCGTCCGCTGCTGGCCGCCACGGAAACCCGCCTGTACCGCTCGACTGATGCGGGAGCCAACTGGACCGAATTGCTCGCCACCTCGGCCGGCGAGCCCATACGCGACATGTTCATGACGCGCGGGGGCGATGTCGTGTCGCTGGTGGGCGACCGCCTTCACACCTGGCTGTGGAATGGTGGCAATCCGCTCAGTGATTACCGCTCGGCACCGGAGAACGTGCTGGCCATCGGCGGTGTGGATTTGACCGGGCGTGTGTATGCTTCCACCCTGCTGCGTGGATTGTATCGCACGCGCGTGGGCATACTTGCCGACGAGTGTATGGACGTCCTGCCGGCGTCTTTCCATCTGCGGCTCGCGTCCACCGCGGTGCGCGCCGGCGAGGATATCCGTTTCGAGCTGTCGTTGCCGGCGGCCGCCACCACGCGTTGCACGCTGTACGACCTGCGCGGGCGTGAGGTGGCACGGCGTGAGCTGGGCACACTCATACCGGCGTCGCATCGTCTGGCATTGCATACGTCGGGACTGCCACCGGGCGTGTACCTGCTGCGTGTGGCTGGCTCCGTCGGCAGCGCCGAGGCGAGGGTGTTGTTGCAGCCCTGAAACACGAAGCGCGTGTCCGCTACTCGGTTGTACGACGAGCGTACACGTGGTATTTTGCCCATGAGTCTTATTTCAGCCCTTCAGCCATTTGTGGCCAGGCCCGGCAGGTGCACACCGCGAGACCGATACGTCGATGTCTGCGGTTGGAGACAGCATATGGTAGACAGCGACACTGTTCACTCCCCTTCGGCACGTATTCTCGTTCTTCATACTGAAACCGGCATTCCGCAGGCCATGACTCCGGTTCTGGAGCCATTGTCGGCGGAGGTACTATTCCACCAGTGTGATGCACTAGCGGATGGCTACCGACCGCTTCAATCCGAGCGTTGGAGCGCCGTGCTGCTCATCGGGATGACACAGGCGGATGTGGAACATGTGTTGACGATGACAACCGCACCCGTGGTTGTGGTGTTGCGGGAGGATGCTGAGGGAAAAGCCACCCTTTACAACGCAGGCGTATGGGATGCGGTACAGCTGCACGAGCAGGACCGCTTGCTGCAAGCGCTGCGCACAGCAATGCGCCATTCCCGAGGCCGATTCGCGGATGAATTGGAACGGATGAATACCTCCGCGCTCGATGTGTTCGCCGGAAGCGTGCCCGAACCCTTTCTGCTCGTCGGCCCCGACGGGTCCATTCATATTGCCAATGAAAGCGGGCTGGAGCTGTCACGCTGTCTGGGCGGTACGGAAGAGGGCATTGCCGTCGAATGGTTGGAAGTAATCGTGCAGGTGCTGGCGGAGGGTGCTACGCGGCGTATGGATTCGTACTGCCGTGACAGCGTGATTTCCATGACGCTGGTCCCTTTTCCACAGCAGCAACTCGTGCTCATGTACGGCTTCGACGTCAGCGAACTGGCGCGCACGCAGAGGCGTCTGCATGAGAGCGAGACGCTATTCCGTCTGGCCTTCCGCAACAGTCCGGATTCGGTGATACTCAATCGCGTACCCGATGGTCTGCTTGTCGACGTGAATGAAGGATTCTGCAGGCTCACCGGTTTCAGCAGGGAGGAGGCAATCGGTAAAACCACGCTCGATCTGAATCTCTGGGTGAACGTCGATGAGCGTCTGGCGATATACGACGCACTGCGCGAACACGGCCAGGTGAGCAACAGGAGTTACCAGTTCCGCATGAAGGACGGATCGGTGGTCGACGCCCTGCTCTCGGCCAGCGTGCTGGTGATCAACGAGGTGCCGCACATCCTTTCCATTTCGCGGGACATCACGACATTGCGCCACGCCGAGGAAGCCCTGCAGCGCAGCGAATTGCTGTACCGCAGCATGTTCGAAATGACAGGACTGGCCGCTCTGTTGTTTGGATCGGATGGAGTGATCCGAAAATGCAATTCGTATTTCGCCGAGCTTGTCGAACTCGCCGCCGATGACATCGTGGACAAGCGCCATTGGTCGGATTTCGTGCATCCTGACGATCTGCCGCGGATGAAGGAGTATCACGCGCGCCGGACGAAGGGACTGTACGCACCGACGCGCTATCAATTCCGCTTTCTCTCGGCAACGCGGCGCGACCATATCATTCTCATCACCATCGGCGTCATACCCGGTACGGAGCTGCGCATCGGGACGTTGTCGGATATTACGGAGCTGAAGCGTGTCGAGTTGTCGCTGCGCGAAAGCGAGGCACGGCTGCGCTCGTTGCAGGACAATCTCCCGGTGGGATTGTTCCGTTCCACGCCCGATGGCCACTTCCTTTCGATCAATCCGACCTTGCGGGAGATCCTCGGAATTCCTCCGGAGTTCTCGCTGGATCTGCTCCGCGTTTCCGAGTTTTACGACAATCTCGCTGACAGGAAGCGCTTCATCGAACAGCTGCGCCGACACGAAATCATCACGAATCAAACGGTGAAATTGCGCACACTCAACGGTGGCGCGGTGTGGGCCAGCATGAGCGTGCGCGGGATGTACGACAGCAACGGCGAACTACTGCATCAGGATGGCATCATTCTCGACATCACCGCGTGGTGGAAAGCGGAAGGCGAGCGTCAGCTGCTGTTGCAAGCCGTGGATCAAAGCCCCTCCTCCATCGCCATCATGGACAAGGACGGGCGCATCGAGTATGTGAATCCGAAATTCTGCGCCACCACAGGGTACAGCGCCGAGGAAGTGCACGGACGACTGTTTCGCGCCTTGAAGGAAAAACCCGAGACGGTGCATGTACACAAGGAAATGTGGGAAGCCATCCGCGGCGGACGCGAATGGCGCGGCGAGTTGCAGAATCGGCGGAAATCCGGCGAGCTGTACTGGGAAATCTGCCAGCTCAAATCGGTGAAAGATCTGCACAGCGATGAAGCCCATATCATTGCGGTGATGGACGATGTGACCGAGGACAGGCGCATTCAGCAGGCACTGATCGTGGCCAAGGAAAAAGCCGAGGAGATGAATCGCATCAAATCCACCTTCCTCGCCACCATGAGCCATGAATTGCGCACGCCGCTGAACGGCATTCTCGGTTTCGCATCGCTGCTGGAAGAGGAATTGCACGATCCATCGCTGCAGGAAATGGCTTCGATCATTCACTCCAGCGGCAACCGCTTGCTGGAAACGCTGAACGGCATTCTCGACTTCTCCGTTGTGGAAGCCGACAAGCTGAATGTGAACTGGGAAATGGTGGATGTGCTGCGCATCGTTGATGATGTACACCGTCTGTATCAAGCCAATGCCGCGCGCAAGCGCCTGGAATTCGTCGTGGAGTTTCCCGATACTCCCGTCGCACTGTTCACCGATGGCCGATTGCTCCGGCAGATCCTGAACAATCTCACCAACAACGCCATCAAGTACACCTCCACCGGCAGCGTGCGTATTGTGGTGAACCATGCGGGCGACGACGGCGGCGGAATGCTGGAAATCAGCGTGCTCGACACCGGCATCGGGATATCCAGGGATAACCGCGATCTCATTTTCGAAGACTTCCGCCAGGTCAGCGAAGGCTACGGACGCTCGTACGAGGGCACGGGACTCGGACTGAGTGTGAGCCGCAAATTCGCACGCGTGCTCGGCGGAGATATCACGGTGGACAGCGAGGTGGACGTGGGTTCCTGCTTCACGTTGCGTCTGCCCGAACGCCGCAGCGTACCCGAGGAGCTTGCCGAGAATCTGGCCACCGAGCAGCCTCTGCTGCTGGGGGGCCGGCGCGCCGCCATCACGCTCATCGAGCAGGAACATGCCACCAACGATTTCATCGAGGCGGTGCTGCGCCAGTACTGTCAGCTCACGGTTGTGCCGTCGCTGGAGCGGGCCGCCGAGACGCAGCATGAAATCCCACCCGACGCGGTGCTGGTGGATGTGCGTCAGGATGAGGACCGGGTGCTCCGTTTTGCCATCGAACTGCATCGCGTCTACCCCGGAGCCACGATTCCCGTGGCCGCCATTCTGCACGACCCCTCGCCCGAGCGACGCGCGCTGCTCAAGGATGCGGGCTACGCTGCCATTCTCTCGAAACCCTTCACACGGCAGTCGCTGCTGCATGCGCTGCACGACATGCTCCAGGCGCGGATGTGACAACAGACGGGCACGACAGCGTGCGCATGAATGCATTGGAACGCGCCCGCGCCATGCTGCGCGGGGCGGGATGCGTGGTGGCGTTCACCGGAGCGGGCATATCGGTGGAGAGTGGAATTCCGCCGTTTCGCGGGGAAGATGGCATCTGGGAGCGCTACGATCCTGCCTGTCTGGAACTCGACTTTTTCCGCGCGCATCCCGCGCGCGCATGGGAAGCGATCCGCGAGCTGTTTTACACGCAATTCGCCGGCGTTTTGCCCAACGCGGCGCATAGCACTCTGGCAGACATGGAGCGCCGCGGCCATCTTGCCGCGGTGATCACGCAGAACATCGACGGGTTGCACCATGCCGCCGGAAGCCGCGTCGTGCACGAATATCACGGCAACGCGCGGCGGCTCCGCTGTATGCTCTGCGATGCGGTGGAGGATGCGACACCCGGGCGGCTCGCGGCTCTTCCTCCGCGCTGCGCCTGTGGCGGTGTGTACAAGCCGGACTTCGTGTTTTTTGGAGAAGCCATTCCCGACGAGGTGCATCGCCTGTCTCTGCGCGCGGTGCAGGCCGCCGATGTGCTGCTGGTCGTCGGCACCACGGGCGAGGTGTATCCCGCCGCGCAGCTACCGCGCCTCGCAAGGCAGCACGGCGCAGCCATTGTGGAAATCAACACCGAGGCGTCGGCCTTCACGCGGCAGGTGGCGGATGTGTTTCTTCAGGGGAAAGCCGGGAGTATCGTGCCGCTGCTGGCGCGGGATTGAGGCCACGGACGGCGGAGCGGATAAAGGAGAATTCCTCGCACGAAGACGCGAGGTCGCGAAGGCATGGTTATGCGGGGACGATCTCGACACAGGTCAATCGGGCTCCTGCTCCGGATTCGTTCCCTTCGCTTGCTTTGCTCCACCATGCTACAGCCAGTCCTTTTTCCTGAAATACACCAGCATGCCCAGGGCAAGCAACAGCATGAGGCCGAGCACGGCGGGGTAGGCCCAGGGCCAGTGCAACTCGGGCATGTGCGAGAAATTCATGCCGTACACGCCGGCGATGAAGGTGAGAGGGATAAACACCGTGGCGATCATCGTCAGCACCTTCATCACTTCGCTCATGCGGCGATTCTCGCGCGCCAGCGCCAGATCCATCAGGCCCGCGAGCATGTCGCGGTCGTGCTCCACCGTTTCGAGAATTTGCACAATGTGATCGTACACATCGCGCAGATACACGCGCGTGTCGGCGTCAATCAGTCCCGGATGCGAGCGCAGAATGTCCATGATGATGTCGCGCAGCGGCAGCACCGCGCGGCGCAGTTGCAGCACATTGCGTCGATACAGATGGATGTCTTTCCAGGCGGCGGCGCTGTCCTCCTCCACCAGGCGATCCTCCAGCGCCCCGATGTCGTCGTCGACTTCCTCGAGCAGGGCGACGTGCTGATCCACGATGGAATCAAGCAGCGTGTAGAACAGGTAATCGGCGCCGCGTTCGCGGATGCGCGCACCCGAGCCGAGAATGCGATCGGTGTTGGGGCCGAACACGGCGGGATCGTGCTCGGAAAAGCTCACCACCGCAGTGGGGGTGAGCACCACGGCGATATGCTCGGTGTGGATCACGTCGTCCACACGCAGGCAGTGCTTGAGGATACAAAAGACGTGCGTGTCGTTCATATCCATTTTCGAGCGATGCATGGTGTTGACGATGTCTTCCATCTCCAGCGGATGCAGGCCCGCGCATTCGCCCACGCGGCGCACGGTGTCGGTGTCGGCCAGACCCGTGACATGCAGCCACGACACCGCGGCGGTATCGCGCAGCGCGGCGCAGTCGATGGCCTCGGGCGCGCTGTCGCTGGCGCCGTCGGCCGAGTAGCGGATCAGGCGCAGGCGCGCGCTGCCCGCCTCATGCTCGCCGATGTAAATCATGCTGCCCGGAGGAAGTCCGGCGCGTTTATGCGTGCGTGCCTTGCGTTTGCTCACCTGGTCACCTGTCGCGTCATTGGCATGGGTTGCATTATTGCCTACATTGGGCAAATATAACACCGTTCGCGTGCGGGAGTGTACATGCACGCGCGCGTCATGTGTCACGGATGGTGAAATGCAATGACCACTGTCGGCAACCTCCCTCTTGCGCTCGAGCGGCCTCTCGTGTTCTTCGATCTTGAAACCACCGGTGTGAATGTGGGCAGCGACCGCATTGTGGAAATCGCCGCGGTGAAATTTCAGCCGCGCGGCGGCAGCAAGGAATTTCACCACCGCGTGAATCCCGAAATGCCCATACCCGCCGATGCCACGCGTGTACACGGCATTGCCGACGCCGATGTGGCGCTGGAGCCCACGTTCCGGCAGCTCGCGCCGCGTCTGCTGGACTTCATTGGCGATGCGGATTTGTCGGGCTTCAACGTGCGGCGTTTCGATTTGCCCATGCTGATCGAGGAATTCCGACGCGTGGGCGTGCCCTTCGACGTCGAGGGGCGCCATGTGGTGGACGTGTTGACCATCTACCACATGCGCGAGCCGCGCGACCTCTCGGCCGCGCTGCGCTTTTACTGCAATCGCGAGCACAGCGGTGCGCACGGGGCGCTGGCCGACGTGCTGGCCACGGCCGATGTGTTTGCCGCGCAGCTCGATCGCTACGAGGATTTGCCCCGCGAGCTGTCCGCGCTGGAGCGCGTGGTGCATCCCCGCAATCCCACGTGGGTGGACGATGACGGGAAATTCATCTGGCAGGATGGTGAAGCGGTGATATCCTTCGGCAAGCATCGCGGTACCTCGCTGCGCACCCTGGC
Organism: Bacteroidota bacterium; assembly: GCA_035362335.1. Classification (GTDB taxonomy): domain Bacteria; phylum Bacteroidota; class Ignavibacteria; order SZUA-365; family SZUA-365; genus JAOSJT01. The sequence continues at coordinate 131,907 of DAOSDL010000003.1, read as the reverse complement.
CACGAAGCAGCGCGAATACCTCGATTGGATGATGCAGGGCAATTTTCCCGCCTCGGCCAAGGCCGTGATACGGGAAGCGCTGCACGGACGTTTTCCCCAGGCTCCCGCGTCAACGACCGATGCGGGTGGCGCTTCGTCCACGGACGCATGAGCGTGGGGATGCGATATCGGACTGTGATATCCCGTACAACAGCAAGAAAGGAGCAAGCATGAGCACACGTGTCGAACTCTGGGGTATTCCCACCTGCGGCAGCACGCGCAAGGCGCGGAAGATATTGGACGAACTGGGCGTGGATTATGTGTACAAGGATTTGCGCGAGGTGGCCGTGCCCAAGGCGCTGCTTCGCGACATGCTGGCGGCGGTATCCGAGCCCAGGCGCGTGTTCAACACCTCGGGCGCCTCGTACCGCGACGGCGGTTGGAGCGCGCGCGTGGCGGGCCTGAGCAAAGACGAGATTATCGCGGCCCTGCAAGCCGATCCGATGCTGATCAAGCGTCCAGTGATCCGCGGTGCCGCCGGCGTACTCGTGGGCCTGGATGAGGATGCGATTCGGGGTATGGGAAAGTAGCGGCGGAGACGACGACCACGAGTGGCCGACGCTGGCGACGCATGCGTTGCCAGTACATCGCGGGAAATTGTGCAGTGCGGGGAGATGTCGTATTTTCCGAGGCAAATGTGGCCCGTTTTCCCTCCCCGAGGTGCATCGCTCATGGAATCCTTTTTCAACTCCCACAGCTGTCATTGGACATTCGAAGATCTTCGCCCCGATATCATGGGTATCGACACCGTGGTGCCGCTGCTGGATGGCAGCCGTGTCTCCTATGTATTCCTGGACAACGGAGCGAGCACGCCGTCGTTTCGCCATGCGTTCGATACCATGGCCGAATTCATGCCGTATTACTCCGGCGTGCATCGCGGCACGGGCTTCAAATCGCTGCTGGCCACGCAGGTGTTCGACGAGGCGCATGTCATCGCGGGGAATTTCGTGGGCGCCGATCCCGAGCGCAACAGCGTGATTTTTGTGAAAAACACCACCGAGGCCGTGAACAAACTCGCCAATCGCTGCGACTGGCGCGAAGGCGATGTGGTGATCACCACGCTGATGGAGCATCACTCCGATGATTTGCCCTGGCGCAAGCACGCGCGCGTGCTGCATGTGGGTGTTGACGACAAGGGCTACCTCGACATGGAGGCCTTGCGCGCGGCTTTCCGGACGCATGCGGGACACGTGCGCTTCCTCGCGGTGACCGGCGCATCGAATATCACCGGCATCATCAATCCGATACACGAACTGGCGCAATTGGCACACGAGCACGGGGCGTACATTTTCGTGGATGCCGCGCAGCTCGCGCCGCATCGTCCCATCGACGTGTTGGGCGACGACGACCCCGGGCATATCGATTTCATCGCGTATTCGGCGCACAAAATGTACGCGCCCTTCGGCATCGGTGTGCTGGTGGGTAACACGGAGTACTTTTCCTCCGGCGACCCCGATATGGTGGGCGGCGGCGTTGTGGACATTGTGGAAGAGGACTTTGTGGCCTGGTCCGCACCGCCCGCGCGTGAGGAGGCCGGGAGCCCCAATGTTCCGGGAGCGGTGGCGCTGGCGGCCGCAATTCACATGCTGCAAGGCGTGGGCATGGAGCATATTGCCACGCATGAGCACGAACTGGTGTCGCACACAATCGAAGAAATGAAAAAGATTCCCGGCATCGTGCTGTATGGACCGGACCGCCGGGAGGAAATGGCGGGCAAGGTGGGCGTGATTGCCTTCGACATCGCCGGTGTGCCACATGCGAAAGTCGCCGCCATACTCAGCGCCGAAGGCGGCGTGGGCGTGCGCAACGGCTGCTTTTGCGCGCATCCCTATGTGAAGCGCCTGCTGAAATTCGATGAGGACGCCGCGAAGGTTGTGACGCAGGAAATTCTGGGCGGCGATCGCACCAATCTCCCGGGTCTGGTGCGTGCCAGCTTTGGCTGCTACAACAACTACGACGACGTGGACCGTTTGCTGCGCATGCTCCATCGTATTGCTCGAGGCGAATACTCGGGCAGCTATGTGCTGGATCGGCGCTCGGGCACCTGGTGGCCAGAGAAATTCGATTACGATTTTTCGCAGTACTATCCGCATTTCCATTTCAAAGGCACCAAGGCGCTGACCGAGTTCAACGAGGCGAGCTGAGGTCAACGGCTGAACGGCGGCACGGGATGCGCGGACGCAGGTCCGTCCGCAGCGCCATGGACACAACCGCGGAACAGGGGTCGACGCGCGGCTTGTCGCGTTGGGGGCATCGCGTGAATTTTCCCGCGCGTCGCGGTGTTGTTCATGACCGTCGCGCTGCGGCACTCATGCGACGGATTGCGCGTCGTGGACACAACAGCGAAAGGAAAGGTGAATGAACAGCGTACTTCTACCCGGTGGCAGCGGTGGCTTGGGTCGCGTGGTGACCTTGCGATTGATCGGCGAGGGGTATCACTGCGTGGTGCCGTATCGGAACATCGAGGAGGCGCAGCAGCTTCGCGCGCAGCTCGCTCCGCAGCAGCGCGACCAATTGTTGCTGGTCGAGGCCGACGTGGTGGATGAAGCCGAGGTGGAGCGCGTATTCGGCATAGCCACCGCGCAGCATCGCTTCCACGCGCTGGTGCATTTGCTCGGCGGTATTCGCGGCTGGCAGGAAGTGGCGGATACCGGGATCGAGGATTGGGACGCGCTGATGGGACTGAATTTGCGCTCGTTGTTCCTCTTCGCTCGTCGCGCGGCGGCGGTGTTCCGCCAGCAGGGCGGCGGGCGCATTGTGACCATCGGCGCCATGGCCAGTGCCAAGCCCTCTGCACGGCAGGCGGCGTATGGCGTGTCCAAAGCGGGCGTGTCGGCATTGACCAAGATACTTGCCGACGAAGGCCGCGCGTACGGCATGACCGCCAATTGCATTTTGCCCGGCATTATCGACACCGAGGCCAATCGCTCGTGGGGCGCTCCCGAGGATGTGCCGCGCTGGACACCGCCCGCGCATATTGCGGGATTGGTGGCCTGGTTGCTGGGCGAGGACGCGGCCAGTGTGAATGGCAGCGATATTCAGGCCTTCGGTGGCTTGAACATCTGAGGCGGGCTGCCGTGGCGCCGCGCGCCCGAGTCGGAGGAAATATGTGCCGGTGTGAACAATTCCCTCGCTTTCATTGTTTTATTGGCGCTTTCTTCTGAATTTTGTAGATCATTGCGTTTTGCACGTGAACAGTTCGATTTTTTCCATAGCAACAACAGCACCTCCACGCGAATCCGCGCATAATCATAGCATGATGCTCACCGACACCCATCCAACCACACACACGCGCACGCAGGTACATATCGGCGGCGTGATTGTGGGAGGCGACCGCTTCGTCGTGATGGCGGGGCCCTGCGCTGTGGAGTCCGAGCAGCAAATCGGCACGGCCGCGCGCTTGGTGGCCTCGCAAGGGGCGGCCGTGTTACGCGGCGGTGCTTTCAAGGCGCGTACGTCGCCGTACGCTTTTCAGGGCCTTGGTCTCGATGGCGTGAAATACATGCGCGAAGCCGCCGATGCGGCAGGCATTCCCATGATCACCGAAGTGCTGTCCGAGCGCGATATCGAGGCGATGGAGCCCTGGGTGGACGCCTTTCAGGTGGGTTCGCGCAACATGGATCACACTGCCCTGCTCAAGGAATTGGGCGGTGTGCGCAAGCCGGTGCTCGTCAAACGCGGTTTTGCCGCCACGATACAGGAGTGGTTGCTGGCCGCGGAGTACATCCTTGCGGGCGGCAACGATCAGGTCATGTTGTGCGAGCGCGGCATTCGCACCTTTTCCAACGAGACGCGTTTCACGCTCGATCTTGCCGGTGCTGTGCTGGCACGCGGCAAAACCACACTTCCCATCATCGTCGATCCCTCGCATGCCACGGGCAATCCCGCCCTCATTCCCTCGTTGGCGGCGGCCACGCTGGCTGCCGGACTCGATGGTCTGATGGTGGAAGTACACCCCGATCCCACCGTGGCCTTGTCCGACGCCGATCAGGCCTTGCCTCCGGCGATGTTCGGCGAGATGATGGACATGCTTCGCACGCTCGCGCCGGCGGTGGGCAGGTCGCTCGCCTGATGCGTTCCGCAGCGTGTCGATATTCCTTTCCCTTTCACACAACGAGTTCCGGGGATGGCGATGAGTCGTGATGTGCACGATATGTTTGCCGCCATCGCGGGTTCGTATGATCGTGCCAATGGCGTGCTGTCGCTGGGTGTACACCGGCGCTGGCGCGCACGCACGGTGAAGGAGAGCGGCGCCGTGGCTGGCGATGCCGTGCTGGATTGCGCCACGGGTACTGGCGATCTGGCATTGGAATTCAAGCGGGCCGTTGGTGTGGAAGGACGCGTGGTGGGCACGGATTTTTGCGCCGACATGCTGGCGCATGCGCCTGCCAAGGCCGAGCGTATGGGCATGGCGGTGGAATGGGAAGTGCAGGACGCCATGGCGTTGAGTTACGACGACGACAGCTTCGATATCGCATCCATTGCGTTCGGCATACGCAATGTGGATGATCCCGTGCAGGCATTGCGCAGCATGGCACGGGTTGTGCGTCCGGGAGGTAGGGTGCTGGTGCTGGAGTTCGGCACGCCGCTGTGGTGGATGCGTCCGCTGTTCCGTTTTTACAGCGCGGTGGTGATTCCGCTGGTAGGCGGCCTGGTGTCGGGCAATCGCGACGCGTATCGTTACCTCACACGCACCTCGGCGGCGTTTCCCACGGGGGTGGATTTCCTCGCGTTGATGGACGCAAGCGGCGGTTACTCCCGTCGCTACTTCCTTCCGCTCACCGGGGGCATAGCCTATCTGTACGTGGGTGTGGTGAGGTAGGGTGGGATAAGGAGTTTTTACTCTGTTTTATTTATGTACTGAGCCGAATCATCACGATAGGGGATTTTTCCTGGGGAATTGAATTGGGACTTGATTCCTTGACATGTCAATAGTATTTTGCGTAGGTTGCTCACGCTGAATGAATCGCCCTAGTAATAGGATATGCTATAGAAAGAGAAAGAAATGAAGCAATTGAGGAAAGTTGAACACACTAGCCCCCAAGCTAGTGAGATGACGTCCAAGATTAGTATAATAGATACATCAGAACCACGGGGAGGTAATATGTCGTCAACAAATCTGTATCTAGGTGACTGTAGGGAAGTGCTCAAAGGGATTGAGTGCAATTCGGTGGATCTTGTTGTAACATCTCCTCCATACGCCGACCAGAGAAGAAATACTTACGGAGGAATTCACCCGGATCAATATGTTGAATGGTTTTTGCCGACATCCGAAGAATTGCTTCGTGTGTTAAAGCCTACTGGGACATTTATTTTGAATATTAAAGAAAAGGTGGTTGCGGGTGAACGCAGCACGTACGTTATGGAGTTGATTCTTGCAATGAGGAAACAAGGATGGCTGTGGACAGAAGAGTTTATTTGGCATAAAAAAAATTGCTACCCGGGAAAATGGCCGAACAGGTTCCGCGATGCTTGGGAAAGGCTTCTCCAATTCAACAAGGATAAGAAATTTTCAATGTACCAGGAAGCAGTGATGGTTCCAATGGGTGACTGGGCCAAATCTCGTTTGAAGAATCTGTCAGACACGGATAAAATCAGAGACAACTCAAGGGTTGGAAGTGGCTTTGGTAAGAATATCTCAAACTGGCTAGAAAGGACAATGGCATATCCGTCAAACGTTCTGCATTTGGCTACGGAGTGTGGAAACAAGAACCATAGTGCGGCATTTCCAGAAGAATTGCCAGAATGGTTTATGAGGTTGTTCACGAAAGAAGGCGATACAGTCTTGGATCCCTTTATGGGATCAGGCACAACTGTTGTTGTTGGGAGCCGAATGGGTAGAAAATCGATAGGGATTGAAATAGTTCCTGAGTATTACGCTTTAGTAGAGAAGCAGCTAAAGCTCAATGAAATATTACTATTCGAACCTTCCTTGAATCGCGGAAACAATCATGGCAGCATTGCAACTCAAAGATGTCTCGCAGTACGTTGAGGAAAACATTGGAACGTTCCATCAAAAGAGGATACGAAGTGTTGACAGATTAGTTCTTAACGCAGTGCTCAAGAGAAAAAACCCATATTTGTTCAAGGCAAAAAATGTTGCAACTGCGGAACAAATTATCAGGGGTGTGGTGGACGCGCATATCTCGTCGAATGAAGAGACTATTTTTGGGGAATGGCTTGAGGGTCTAGCCATTTTTATAAATGGAAAGGTCTTTGGCGGGTACAAGTCGGGTATTACTGGTATAGATCTGGAATTTGATAAAGATGGAAAAAGGTATATAATAACTATTAAGTCGGGGCCAAACTGGGGGAACAGCTCCCAAATACGGAGAATGATCGATGATTTCAAAAAGGCGCAGAAAACCATTAGAACAAGCAATTCCAAGATAGAGGTTGTTTCTATTAATGGTTGTTGTTATGGCAAGGATGCGAATCCGGATAAGGGCGACTATTTCAAGTATTGTGGTCAGAGATTTTGGGAGTTCATATCAGGCGATCCGGATTTGTATATTGAGATAATAGAGCCGATCGGATTCAAGGCGAAGGAAAGAAATACTGACTTTGAAAATTCGTATAGTAGATTGATAAACAGGCTGACGGCTGAATTCTCGAGAGAGTTCTGCGAAAAGAATGGTCAAATCAATTGGAAAAAGATTGTAGAGTTAAATTCTTCCATTCTGTCCATTGGAGTGTAAAAATGCCACGGTGTATGATCCCGAACTGTGAAGTCGAAGCATTTCATAACATTGGCATCAGATGTCGTAGGCCTGATACAACTGCGATATGGGCGCCTAATTGTGAAGCTTATCTATGTGATATGCATGCTGAACAAGGTTGCCGAATCGACATCGTGATAGAGCCTGCTAACGATAGATGTATCACCACATCTGTTAGAGGAGGGGACGTGACCGTCGTACGCCGAACGCCAATCACTCATAACGCAGTTGAATGAGTTAGTTTTAATGGGCTGTTACAGAACCCCGCTTACGCAGGGAGAGATGACGTCCTGATCCAATACTGGATAGTTTGATAGGATTCATTGCTATGATTATTATCTGACCAGAGCCCTTGCGGCGGCGCGGTCGATTTTGCCGGAGGCGGTGCGCGGGAGCGCTTCGACTCGGCGCCAGAGCACGGGGACGCTGTATGCGGGCAGGCGCTCGCGACACCATTGCCGCAATGATGCTTCGTCGAGCGTCACGCATTCCAGCACCGCCGCGATGCGTTGCCCCCATTCCTCGTCATCCACTCCCAGCACCACGGCATCGCGCACATCGGGATGCTCCACAAGCACGTGCTCCACTTCCTGTGGATACACGTTTTCGCCGCCACTGATCAGTAAATCCTCGCGACGCGAAAGCACGGTGAGCGCGCCTCGGTCGTCCAGCACACCGATATCACCGGTGCGGAACAGACCCCGCTCGAAGCAGCGCGCGTTGCGCTCGTCATCGTCCACATAGCCGGACATGACCATGGGGCCAGCGACGTGAATTTCGCCCACCTCGCCAGGGTCGGCGAGAGTGCCGTCGTCGCGATGAATGCGTACGGTTACCCCGTGCAGCGGCACACCGGCGCTGCCGTGAAACTCCCGCGCACGCCCGAGTGGCGCCGCCACAATCTGCGAACACGTCTCTGTCATGCCGTAACTGCCGATCACAGGAAGTCCGCGCCGCGCCACTTCCCCCCACAACATCGGACTCGCCGCCGCACCGCCGAGCAATATCGCGCGCAGTGCGGGAAGCTCTGTCGACACTAAATCCGGATGGTCGCGCAACAGGCGGTACAACTGCGTGGGTACCAGCGAGACCAAAGTGATGCCGTTTCGCAGTTCGTCCATCATATCCGTGGTGCTTTCCGTATCGGGCAGCACCATGGTGGCGCCATACAGAAGGCAGCGGACGAGGATGGCCAGCCCTCCGATGTGATGGAGCGGAATGGGGCAAAGCCAGGCGTCGTGCGCATCGCCGCCCATGTTCAGGCGCGAGGCCTCGGCGCTGGCGCGGTGCATGCCCCAGGTGTGCGGAACGGCCTTCGCCGCGCCCGTGCTGCCGGAGGTGAAGAGCATGGAGAGCGTGGCGTCGTTGTCGGGTGCGGTGAAGGTCGGCAATGGACGCGCGGGACCGTGCATGTGCTCGCGCAGTGCGGACCAGGACAGCGTGCGCCCGGCGAGCAAGTCGGAGTGCTCGCCGCCGTGAATCAACAGTCGCACATCGCAACGCAGCAGTTGTCCGCGCAGCGTGTCATGGGGCAGGCGTGCATTGAGGGGTAGCACCGTGGCTCCGGCGAGCAACAGTGCGTGTAACACGATGGCGTGATCGATATCGCGTGGCAAGAGCGTGGCAACCCGTGTAGCGGGAGTGAGCGCGTAGGCTTCGCGCAGCACAGCGGCAAGCGCTGAGGCCATGCGGTGGAGTTCGCTGCGCGAAATGCTGCGCGAACCCTGCCGCAGCGCGGGATGCGCGGGTCGCTCACGCGCCATGCGTTCAAGCGGATGCATGTGACGAATCCTCCAGCGCGGGAATGAAGCCCAGACCATCGCCACGAGGCAGCCATAGCGTACCTTCGCGGATATCGTCCTGGCCGGTGTCGCTGGTCAGCATGCTTCCCGTAGCCAGTCCCTGCGCGCGCAGCGGGGCGGGGAGCGACGCGCAGAGTTGCGCAACGGCGGCGCGTCCCACGGCGGAATCGATAAAGCCCGTACACACCGCGTCCACGCCGGCTGCCCGCGCCTCGGTGAACAGCGCACGGGCGCGCAGTATACCGCCCAGCGCCATGGGCTTGAGAATGAGCACGTCGGCGGCACCCAGCGCGAGTATGGCGCGGGTCTGCTCCGGGCACTGCACGCTTTCGTCGGCCGCAACGGGTACGAGTCGCAAGGCGCGCAGGCGGCGCAGCGCGGCCAGATCGTCCGCGGCCACGGGCTGTTCGATGTATTCGATGTCGAGTTCCGCGAAGCGTTCGAGCGCGGTACTGGCGTTGATCTCGTCCCAGGCGCCATTGGCATCGAGACGTATCACCGCGTCGCCGCCAAGCGTGTCGCGAAGCAGGCGCACTCGATGCGCATCCTCTTCCACCGATCCCATTCCCACTTTCAGCTTGAAACAGCGAAAACCCTCACGCAGCGCCGCGTGCGCCGCATCGACCATGGCGGGCGCCGTGGCCGCCGAAAGCATGATGTTGACCGGAATGCCGCGCGCGTCCGTGTCGACGGCGGCATTGTCCACCTGTGCATCTGCAAGAAGGCGCCACAGCGGAAGGCGGCGCATGCGTGCGGCAAGATCCAGCAGGGCGCATTCCACGGCGCAACGCGCAGCGGGCGCAGTGTCCACGTCGGGGAGCAGAGTGTCGAGCGTGCGTACGGTTTCGAACGGATCGATGGCAGATGAAGAGAGGATGGCGGTCCATTGCCGCAGTCGGTCCACGGACTGCGACAGCGTTTCAGTGCCGAAAGCCGGCAGTGGGGCGGCTTCGCCGAAGCCGCGCTGGCCGTTGTCGTGCACGGCTTCGACAATGACGACGTCGCGCCGGGCGATTTCCCAGCCAGCCGTGCGCAGTGGCACGCGCAGTGGCAGCGAAAGCGGATGCAATCGCCAACGCATGTCTACCCCGCGAGCAAGGCGATGGAGTACAGCAGGGCGTACAGCGCAAGCAGACGACCGGTGCCACCGAGTGCGTGATTGAGTACCACTCCATCGGTGCTGCGTAGCAGTACGTTCAGTAACGGGAAGGCCAGTGGCAGCGTGGCCAGGGGGAGCAGGAACCACGGCGACATCCGGGCGAAGGTCTGCCACAGCGCGACGCCGTAGGCGAGTGCCAGCAGTAGGCCGTATTCCACCTGCGAGGCGCGCCGCCCGATGCGTACAGCCAGAGTGCGCTTGTTGCTGCGCCTGTCGGTGTCGATGTCGCGGTAATTGTTCACCACGAGAATTGCGGTGGAAATGGCGCCAATGGGCAGGGAAGCGATAAACGCGTCGTGCGACCATTGCAGGGTCTGTACGAAATACGTGCCCATTACCGCCACCACGCCAAAGAACACGAACACGAACACATCCCCCAGACCCACATAGGCCAAGGGCAGCGGACCCGCGGTGTAGGCCACGGCGCAGAGCAAGGACAGCACGCCGATGAGTAAAATCGGCCATCCACCCACCCACACCAGATACAGTCCAAGCACGAAGGTCAAGCCCAGCACAGCCAGCATGGCGTTTCGCACGGTGCGCGGAGGCAGCAGGCCGCTTTGCACCACGCGTACCGGACCGATGCGCTCGGCGGTGTCGGCGCCTTTCATATAATCGAAGTAATCGTTGGCGAGATTGGTGGCGATTTGTATGAGCAGCGCGCAGAGCAAGGCCACAGCCGCGGGCAAGGCGGCGAAGGCGTCTTGAGAAAAGGCCAGCGCCGAAGCCACGATCACGGGTGCCACGGCGGCGGGCAGGGTTTTGGGACGTGCCGCCAGCAGCCAGGCCCGCGCGGGCGACACTGCGGTTGCGGAGGAAGCGGTGGTGTGCATGCCCGCCGACCTCACCAGGGGAGCCAGGGGTATTTGCGGAAATCCGGGGGGCGCTTCTCGTTGTAGGCGTTTTTTCCTTCCTGCGCTTCCTCCGACATGTAATACAGCAAAGTGGCGTTGCCCGCCAGTTCCTGAATGCCCGCCTGCCCGTCCAGTTCGGCGTTGAATGCCGATTTGAGCAAACGAATCGCGAGCGGGGAGTGACGCAGGATGTCGCGCGCCCATTGCACACCTTCGTCCTCGAGACGATCGACAGGAACGATGGTATTCACCAATCCCATGTCGAAGGCCTCCTGCGCGCTGTACTGCCTGCAGAGATACCAGATTTCACGGGCGCGCTTCTGCCCCACCATGCGCGCGAGATACGACGATCCGAAGCCACCGTCGAAGCTTCCGACCTTGGGTCCGGTTTGACCGAACACCGCATTCTCGGCCGCGATGGTCAGGTCGCAGACCACGTGCAGCACGTGGCCGCCACCGATGGCGTAGCCGGCCACAAGGGCGATCACGGGCTTGGGCATGCTGCGAATCAGCCGCTGCAATTCGAGAATGTGCAAACGAGGCACGCCGCCTTCCTTGGCCATGTAGCCCGCGTCGCCGCGGATTTTTTGATCGCCACCGCTGCAAAAGGCGTACTTGCCGTCGGCAGCCGGACCCTCGCCGGTGAATAGCACCACGCCAACACTGCTGTCCAGTGCTGCAAGGTGAAAGGCGTCGAGCAATTCGTCCACGGTTTCGGGACGAAAGGCGTTGCGCCGCTCGGGACGATTGATGGCGATGCGCATCATGCCTTCATCGCTTTTGCGAAAGGTGATGTCGCGGTATTCCTTGACGATGTTCCATTCAACAGGATGCATTGCTTTATCCATGTGTCGTGTGAAATTTCTTCCTTGTTCTCAACAGTGCGCGTCGTCGACGCGTTTCCAGAATTCCTGCAGCGCTGTGGACAGCGCCTCGGGCTGCTCGACAGGCACATCGTGACCGCAATGCGGAATAATGCGCGCCGTGGCGCCCGCTTCGCGCTCGAGGCGCAGCGCATGCTCGACGTACGCTGTGTCGCGTTCGCCCGCCACGGCCAGCAAGGGAAGGTCCAGGGCGGCAAGGGTATCCCACAGCGCGGGTTGCCTACCCTGTCCCGCGCCGAGCAGCGAAGCGGCAAGTCCGCGCGAGCATTGTCGCAGGCGCTCGCGGCTCGAAGCGTTCGAGGCATCGTTCCGTGCCAACAGCGCCATCGAGGTCCAGTGCTCAACGAAGCGGTGCAGTCCCTCGCTGGCAATGCTCTCGGCGAGCGCGGCATCGTCGTGGCGCCGCCGTGCGCGCAGGGCTTCGTCTTCCATGCCCGGGCTGCCGCTGACGAGCGTGAGCGAAGCGAGGCGCTGCGGCGCGTGCCGTGCGTACATCATTGCGCAGCGCGCGCCAAGCGAGTAGCCCACGAGATGCACGCGCGGCAAGGACAGACGGGTGAGCAATTCCTCGATGCGTTCGGCGGTGTGCTCGAGCGTATGGTACTCCGGATGCAGTGCCACATCGGGTGAAGGCGAAGCGCCATGTCCGGGAAGATCGCAACGGAGAATGACGCGCTTGTCGTCGAGGGACAGCGCATTCCACATGTCCATCGACCGTGTGAAGCCATGCAGCAGCAGAACCGGCGTGCCGCTTCCCCCGCCACTGCGACGAAACACCAGCGGCGGAGGCACGGCGCGCATGTCCGGCAGCGCGGCGGCGGGCACGCGCGCGGCGAGGTCGTGCAGCAGTGCGCGACGGAACGCGCCGCTCGCGCGAATATCACTGCGCAGCTCCAGCACATACACGCCGCGATGACTCAGTCCTTCGGCAACGGCCTCGGGCAAGTCGCTCCACGCATTCACCCGCCGATGCTGTGCACCACAGGCGACCAGTGCCGCAGCGATGTCCACGCCATGGGGTGTGAGAAAATGCCGTGTGAAGGCGGGGTCGAAATCGCGCACGGGGAGCAGCTCGAAAATTTCTCCGCCGTCGTTGTTCAGCAGCAGTACGAGCAATGGCAGCTCCGACAGCGCGGCGCCGCACAGTGCGTTGAGATTGTGCAGCGTGGCCACATCGCCCACGATCAACGCGCAACGTACGCCACGCGCGGCCGCCACACCGAGCGCGGTGGACAGTATACCGTCGATGCCATTCACGCCGCGATTGAAGAACAACTCGACATCGCGTGGCGTGCTGTCGACAAAGGTTTCGATGTCGCGGATGGGCATGCTCGAGGAAACGAACAGCGGCGTGCCCTCGGGAAGCAGCGTGGTGAAGGCGCGCACGGCTTTGCCCTCGAACAACTCGTCGCTGCTGTCGAGACGTTCGCGCAGCGCGCTGCGAGCGCCCGCGTCGGCTGCGCGCAACAGCTCGATCCATCCCGCGTCGACGGCGGCTTCCGCATGCAATCCATCACTGTCGAGCGCGTGCAGCACGTCGAGCAGCAGCGTGGCCGTATCGCCCAACGCATGCAGCGTACAGCGATGGGCGGGATCGGCGCGTTGTGCCCCACCGATGGTGATGAACGGACAGTCGGGCAATTCCTCGATGAAACGCTGCATGACGCTGCTCGTGGCTGCGCCACCAATGTGCAGCACGAGGTCGGGGCGGAGCTGGGTCCGCAGCTCGTTGTTGCGGAGAATAATATCCGCTGTGGAAATATACATGTCGCCGTCCTCGCCGAAGCGCAGGTTCGATGCCGCCTCGGCCAATACGGGAAGGTTGAATCGTCGGGCGAAGCGTCGCAGCGCCGCGCGATGCCCCGTGCCGGCAATGGGCCCGGCGATGAGCAGCGGCCGGCGGGCGGCGAGCAGTTCGGCGCCGATTTCGCCGACAAGGTCGGGCGCGTGCCGCTCACGATAGCGCGTCCACGCGCGTCCGCTCGCGCGGCCATGCGCGGCTTCGAAAGCGGCATCGCTCCAGGCGGCGGGCAGCTGATCGCGCTCGAGCACGGCCTCGCTGGGTTCGAGCGGCTTGCGAAAGGGAATGTTGAGCTGCACAGGCCCGGGATGCACCATGGTGGCACGCGCCACGGCGTGGCATACAGCGGCACGCAGTGCGCGCAAGGCCGAAACATCGGCCGTGGATTCGGGCAGCTGAGCAAAGTGACGTACATGCGTACCGAAGAGGGCGAATTGATCCATGGTCTGTGCAGCGCCACTGTCGCGCAACTCCACCGGGCGATCGGCTGTGCACAGCAGCAGCGGAACGTCGGATAGATCGGCTTCGCACACGGCGGGGAAAAAATTCGCCGCGGCCGTGCCCGAGGTGCACAGCACCGCCACCGGACGCTCGCCGCCTTTGGCGAGGCCCAACGCCATGAAGGCGGCATTGCGCTCGTCGATCACCGAATGGTCGCGTATATCGGGATGCGCCGCGAAAGCCAGGGCCAAAGGCGCGGATCGCGAACCCGGTGCGATCACCGCGTCGCGCACGCCACTGCGGGCCAGCTCATCCACAATGGCCGACGCCCAGAGCATGGTGAGATTGGGAGGAAGCGTACTCATTCCGCAAGATAACATTTTCCCGGCCCGCGGATGACACCGCAAGGTTGATAACCGCAGTCTTTCATGTTCCTCCGTTACACCCGGGCAAATGAAATGGTGCAGGTGCCTTGATTACTGTCGGAGCGGATTAACAGAATTTCAAAACCACAGATTGCACGGATTTCACACAGATTAGCACAGATGGATCGTGGAAGTCGGCGAGGTGCCGGGCGAATCGTCGCAGATGAAGCCATCCAACGCCCTCTGACAGTAGTGCTGCGAATCGGTGTCCCTTGCCTGCGGTGGCGGAGAGAGTACGGATTGGCTCCTGCGGCTACCGTCAAACTTCACTCTTTACTCAACTATGGGGTTACCGAGGCTTCGACTCCGCGCCGTATCCAGTGCGCGTAATCTCGAATACTCGTGCTCGGCGCTCCGCTCAGCCTTACGATGGGGTGTCATGCACGATCCAAACCGTCTTGGGTGCCGTCTACCGTCGCAGCACGTCGAGTACGGTGTGGAGTTTCAGGCGGGTCTCTTCTTCCTCGCGGGCGGGGATGCTGTCGCGCACGATGCCGGCTCCCGCCCAGGCTGTGATGCGATCGTGCTCGATGCATGTGGAACGAATGGTGACGGCGGCGTCGCCATCGCCGCGCGCGTTCATCCATCCCACCACGCCAGCGAACAAACCGCGGTCGAAGCCCTCCAACTCGCGAATGCGACGCATGGCGTCCTCGCGCGGAACCCCGGCCACGGCTGGCGTGGGATGCAGAGCGGCCACCACATCCACCAGGCGACGCTGCCCGGGCATGCGTCCGTGCACACGCGTGATGAGATGGTGCACATGCGTGAGCGACAGCACATCACGCTCCTCGATGTCCAGCGTGCAACCCAAGGCGCGCAAGCTGTCCATGAGCATATGTAGCACGTGGTCGTGTTCTTCCCGCTCCTTGTCGTCGGCGAGCAAGGCCTGCCGCGCGGCGGCATCGCGCAGCGCGTCCGCGTGACGGGGAGTGGTGCCCGCCACCGCCATGGTGTGCAGCACACCATCGCGCACACGCGCGAGGCGTTCCGGCGTGAGCGACACGAAGAGATGCTCGGCATCAGGTTGCAGTGCAATGACGAAGGACTGCTCCTGACCCGCCAGACGTGGGAGCAGCATGGACAGCGACAGCTGCTCGCGCCATTGCTCGCGGCGCGCGAGTACGATTTTTTTCAATCCACCATCACGGAGTTCGGACACCGCGTGCTCCACGGCGTGGATGTAGCGTGCGGCGCCATCACTCGTTACCGGGGCGGCGGACTGTGCAGCGGCACGCTCGTCGGCTGCGCGGCCGGTGAGTACATGCAGGGGCAGACGCAACACCCGCCGGGGCTGAAAGGCGAACACCCGCGGCACTCCGATCCAGGGAGCATCGGCCGGGCCGCCTGGATCGAACATCACCGCGAAACACAGCGGCACATCTCCGTCCACCGGTGTCAACGCGCTCAACCAATCGCGCCACTCCGCAACATCGTCGGGAGTACTCAATGCCGTGGCGCCCAGAGCGAGCATGGCATCCTCGCCCGGCGCATGCCAGAGCAGCCAGGGCGGCGGCAAACCGCCCCGGATGAAATTTCGTAACTCCGCGTCCGGCAGCGTGGTCACCGCAGCACGACCGTGCGCACGGTGATCATGCTCGCGTCGGCGTTCACGCGCAATACCGCCGTGTACACACCGGGCTGCAACCTCGATGCGGCGACGTGCAACGTGTGCACGCCACCCTCCACATCCTGACGCGCCACAAGACGACCCAGCGCATCGTGGAGCAGCAGCGTGCCGCGCTGCCCCTCGGGCAGGATGCTGCGATAGCGCAGTACGCCGTGTTGCGCGAGCGAGAAAGGATTGGCATGCTCGGCCTCCAGGCGCGAAGCCGACGGAAGTGGCGCGTTGTCGGCGTCGAGCGTGGTGGCATTGCCACGCAATTGCAGGATGAAGGTGCTGTTGAGCAAATCGTCGGACGAAATGCTGATCTCGGCGGTTTTTGTGCCAAGTGCATCGGGAGTGAAATGCACATCCACCAGCACGCTGTCGCCGGGTTGCACGGTACGCGCGCCTGGATCGGTGAAGCTGAACAGCGCGGCATGAGTGCCGCCCTTGGTCCACGCGCTGATGTGCAGTGGCGACGTACCGATGTTGCGGATGGCGGCGCGGCGCGTTTTCGTGCTGTCCACATTCACCCAAGCGAAATCCAGCGGATTCTCGCCCGCGGCGATTTCAGGCGTGATGGCGCGGCCTTTGACCACGATGTGGTACAGCGGCTCCACCGGATCGTTGGTCTCAATCAACAGACGGGTCAGATGCTGCCCAGCGCGCAACGGTCCGTAGGTGATCTGAATGGAATCGCTGCGCCCGGCGGAGAGGAAGAAGGACGACTCCCGCGTGACCTGAAACATCGTGCTGTCTCCTCCGGTCAGCACTTCCCGCGTCACGAGCAAGGGCTGCGTGCTTCGATTGGTGATGTGAACGGACGAAGACAGGAAATTCCCCAGTTGCAACGTGCCGAAGTCCAAGGTATCGGGCGTATGTGTCAATGCGGATGTGCCGGCGGGAATGCCATTTCCCTGCAAATCGATATACGGCACGCCGATTCCCGCATTGCTGAACACGGTGGCGATGCCGTAGGAGGGACCGAGCTTGTTCGGCGCGAAGGCCAGCGTGAGCGTGCGAGAAGCGCCGGGTGCAAGTGGTGAAAGGTCGCCCGAAGCATAGAGGAAGCCATCGCCCAATGTGGCCACAGTGGTGAACACCATGTCCACCTCGCCGCGATTGTATACGGTGATACTCTCCTCACGCTGCTTGTTGATGGCCACATTGCCAAAATTCAATAGCGGCGGTTGAATGAAAATGGCCGGTGTGGGCATGTAGCGCTGCACAACGCCGAATTGTCCCGCCAACCATACATAGCCGTCGGCGGTCACCGAAATGCGCTGGTTGCCCGTGGCAGGATAATCCGTGCGGTAAAATGTCTGGCCACCGTCGCTGCTGCGCGCCACCGAGCGGCTCATCATCACATAGCCGCGCTGCGCGTCGGTGAAAACGATGTCGTAAACCACGTCCAACCCCGTCAAACTCGACACGTCCAGCCAGTTCTGTCCGCCATCCGTGGTGCGCATCAGCGTTTGCTGTCCGCCGGCCCAGCCGTTGGTGGGCGAAGTGAAGGCGATGGCGAAGAGATCGTTCGTTGCCGGATTGCTTTGCTCCGTCCAGCTTTGCCCGCCATCCTCGGTTTTGTACATGCGTCCGCCCGCACCGGCAATCCAGGCGACATCGGCCGACAGCGGCGCGATGGCATGGAAATCATGCGTCACTCCGGCACTCAGCTCCGTCCAGGTCGCGCCACCGTCGCTGCTGCGCGCCAGGGTGCCATGGGCGCCGGCCAGCCAGCCGTTCTGCGCGTCCACAAACTCGATGTCCTGAATCTGTCCCGCTGCCGCCAGCGTCTGGCTGCTCCATGTCACACCGGCATCGGTGGAGAGGTACACCTCGCCCTGCGTGCCCGCGCCGATGAGGCGTGTTTCGGATAACGCCATCCCGTAACGGAAACCCGGGAGCGATATCGTGTCGCTGCCCGTCCAGTTCTGTCCGCGGTCGCGCGTGAGAAAGGCCGATGCCCGTCCGAATACCCATGCCGTGCTGTCGTTGAACGCGGTGACGCCATGCAGATGATTGCGTGTAAATGCCGTGCCGCGCTGCGTCCACTGCGCTCCCGCGTCGTCGGTGGTGAATATCGCTCCACCCACACCCATCAACATCGCGCGTTGCGCGTCCACCGGCAGGATGCCGAGGAAGGTGTAGCGGCGCGTTGGCTCGACGGTGACGGATTCCCAGCTCACGCCCCCATTCTGTGTGCGGTACACGCTGCCCGGACTGTTGCTGACTATCCATCCCGTTTCCTCCGTGGCGAAGCGCACCTGCGTGAGCTGATTCACGCCGAAGGTGGTATCGCTCCAGCTCTGCCCGCCATCGGTGCTGCGCAGCACGTAGCGCGGCTGCTGCAAGGCGATGCCGTGTGTGGGTGAACTGAAATCCACGGAAATCACATCGGTGCCATACGGTGCAGCGATCTGCGTCCATGTGGCTCCGTTGTCCACACTTCTGAGCAACACGCCATTGCCACACGCCGCCACCGCCGTCGTGGCATCGGGGAAGGACACATCGTATACCACGGTGGAAATGCCGGTGGTGAATTGCTCCCAGCTTGTGCCGCCGTCGGTGCTGCGCGAAATGGAGCCCAGACTGCCGTAGCCCCAGACGGATCCGTCGGGAGCGATGCGCATCTTCTGAATGGACAGACCGGTGCGCGCCAGCAGTTCCCAGGTGAAGCCGCCGTCGGTGCTGCGCAGCAAGGCTCCGTTGTTCATGGAAATCAAACCGGTGAGCGCGTCCGGAAACACGATGCTGAGTCCGAGAAACGGTGTGGGCCGCAGCGGATTGTCCTGCGACATCCAGCTCGTTCCGCCATTGCTGCTGCGCAGCAGGGCGCCATTGCCGCCCACAATCCATGCGTTGTTGGCGTCGCGATATGCCGCCGCGTAGAGTTCATTGCCTTCGGGCAGCGGATTCAGCCATTGCCACTGGGCATGCAGCGGTGTCAGGAAAAAGCACAACACAACAAACGACAGAGCAAGCGATCTCATACCATACCCCGATTGATCAGACATAGCGATGAATATAGTGAGAAATCCCCCTCGGCGCGACCCGTTTCGTCATGCCCTGTGCGGTTTCAGTTGGCCGATTTTTCCACTAGATTGTCCTGAACATTCCGCGCTAAAAGAAGAGGAGAACGAAAACGATGAGCGAAGAGCTGTACAACGAAGCATCCAACGTTGCCACCGAAGTCGCCGAGGTCGAGCCGCTGTCGATCAGCGACAAATTCATTGGCATTCTGAGCGGACCCACAGAGGTGTTCGACAATGTCCGTGCCGCGGGTTCACGCACGTCCGACTGGCTCGTGCCTGTTGCCATCGTGGCGGTGATTTTGGCGTTGGCGACGGCGGGCCGCTTCATGATGCCGGAAATCGCGGCGAAAATGGCCGCGCAGCAGGAAGAGATGTTTCAGAAGCAGGTGGATAAGGGCGCGATGACGCAGGATCAGGCCGATCAGGCCATCAGTCAGATGGAGTCGTTCCAAGGCCTCACCATGGTGTTCGGTACGCTCGGCGCCGCCATTGGCTACATCATCGTCTTTTTCCTGCTCTGCCTGTTCTACTGGCTGATTGTGCGCTTCGCCATGGGTGGCGATGTGACCTTCGGTCTGATCATGTCGGCGGTGGGATTGACGAGCTTCATTTCCGCCATCGATCAGATCATCACCTTTTTGCTGGTGGTGCTCACGGGCAATCCCATGGCCAATCTGAGTCTGGCGCTGCTGCACGGCGGGGGTTTCGAAGACATGAGCTATCGCCTGATGATGATCGCCGCGCCGATAGCCATTTGGGCGCAGTTCGTGCTCGGCGTGGGCTTCGCACGCGTGGCCAATATCTCCCTCGTGAAAGGTGTCATCGCCTCCTTCGTGATCTGGTTGGCGTTTTCGGCCATCACACTGTTCCTGGGTGCCGCCTTCGGAGGATAGTATCCTCCCGCAAGTGATAGGTGCTTTTGGCCTTACGATTAGCCCCCTCTTCAGCAATGGAGAGGGGGTTCCTGTATTGGTAACTGTCGGAGCGGATCAACACAGTTTTAAAACCACGGATTGCACAGATTTCACACGGATTAGCACAGATTTCACACGGATTAGCACAGATGAATCGTGCAAGTCCACGAGGATGCGGGCAGGTTGACGCCGGGTAGGGAATCTAACGTCCGCTGTCAGCAGCGACGCGAATCGGTGTCCGTTGCCCTTGGGGGCGGCGGAGGTGCGGGTTGGCTCCCGTGTCTACCGTCAAACGTTACTCTTTCACTGGTCACTATTCACCACGCAAACGAACGTGGTACAGACGGCGAGCACATTTTTTCACCACAGTTCAGCAGGAACAACGTGCCATGCGAACAGCCCGGAGCACCGATCGGGCAGTACACTCAGCCTACGTTCCCGCTTTACTCTTTACTCTTCACTCTTTACCACGCAAACGAACATGGTACAGGCAGCGAGCACATCATCAGGGCAGATTGCGGATGAAGAGCGCCCCGACGAACAGCGTTCCGGTGATATGCACATCGGGAGCGTCGAGGGCGGGAGAGGGCTTGTGCGCGCGCTCGTCCTGTACGGCGGCCAGATTTCTGCGCACGGATGTACTCACCGACCAATGCGCGGGCACGAGCAATACGACATTCCCCATGAGCACATCCACATGCAGCTCGATGGACTCACGCGACGACGCACCGGAAGGGCATTCCAATTCCGCCATGCCGAAGCGTACCTGCACATCGGCGCGCACGAAGTCGGGTTCTTCGATAGTGATGATGGATGTGCCGAAGTACACGCGACGCGAGAACGAGGCGGATTGCTCACGCACTTTCCGTGTGAACGTCCCCGGTTGCACGATGATCAGCCACAGTCCGGCGAGGATGAAGGCAAAAGGCCAGAAATGTTCCATGTCGGTGGGCATCCATCCGAGGAGCAGAATTTGCAACACGATGCCCCAGCCGAGCAGGGAAAGCGCCTTGACGAATTCATCGTGCCTCCCGTACACCACTTTCACCAATCCGATAATGATCAGCACGCTGGGCCACCAGCGCAACGCGATTTCCAGCCAGGTGCCCAGCCGCGTGAGTTGCAGGCTGCTGACCAGCAGTGCCAGTCCCACGATGAGCAGAACGATAAAAAGATTACTGCGAAGTCTTGAGCGTTGCATGGATGGAATTTCGTGCAAAGGAATCGACCTGCAATATCCGCAACATCGCATCCCTCCGCAAGAGATGCGAAGTACTGAAATTTCAGTATTGTTTGAAAATAGAAAATTCAATCGTACCTTTGCTCATCAGAAAGCGGCGCAGACGATGAAGCACGAGCGATGCGCCATGGCAAGGATGACGAACGGATTTTTCCATTACAAATATCATGAACGCGGACAACGAATTCATCGAAACCGTGGCCACCATGGCCGAAACCAGTTGGGGTATGTCGCGTCTCACGGGCAAAATCTGGGCTGTGCTGCTCGTGGCCGACAAGGTGTGGATGAGTGCCGAGGATGTGATGGAAGCTGTTGGTTCGAGCCGCGGCTCTGTGAGCACCATACTTCGCACGCTGGAAAGCGTCGGTCTCGTACAGCGTTCGACGCTCAGCGGCAGCAAACGGCGCGTGTACCGCGTGCCCTCGGCTTCGTCGCTCATCGAGGTCGAGCGCGTCAGTCTCGAGCGCATGCGCAAACTTATGGCGCTGGGACTGCGCGGGGTGGACGAAGCGCGGCCCGTGGCGCGCGAGCGTCTGAGTGAGTATTACGACTTCATGGTGTTTTTTCAACAGGAATTCGAGGCCCTGGCCGAACGATGGAACAACAGACGCAAGGACGCGGCGGTATGATACGTTTCAGCTTTCTAATGCTCCTGCTTCCCCTGCTCGCGCAGGCGCAGACGGCGGAAGAGATTGTCCGCAAATCCGAAAGCCTGATCAAAGGAACGACCAGCCGTGGCACCTATCGCATGACCATTGTCACGCCCGAGTACACGCGGGAAATGGAAATGCGCACGTGGTGGGACGACAAGGCCGACAAAAGTCTCATTCACATCACCGCGCCGAAAAAGGAAGCCGGCAACAAATGGCTGAAAATCGGCAACGAAATGTGGAATTACCTCAAAGCCACCGAGACCACCGTGAAAATTCCCCCGTCCATGATGTTGCAGTCCTGGAACGGCTCGGATTTCACCAACGATGATCTCGCCCGTGAATCGAGTCTCGAAAAGGACTACACGCACACGCTGCTTGGCGAGGAGGACATCAACGGCGAACGTTGCTGGAAAATCGCCTCCGTGCCCAAGGCCGATGCCGCCGTGGTATGGGGGAAAATCTACAGCTGGGTGCGCATGAAGGATTTCATCGCATCGATTGCGCAGTTCTATGATGAGAAAGGCACGCTGATGCGCTATATGGTGTACTCGGGGATAAAGCAGCTCGGCGGACGAACCTTGCCCACGGTGTGGACTATGCACAACAAGAGCAAGGCGGGACATCGCACGGAATTCGTCATACTCGACGCCGCCTTCGATATTCCGATACCGTCGAGCATGTTTTCCTTCCGCGAACTGGAGCGGGGGAATTGAATGCTCGCCCGACTCGCATGGCGTAATCTCTGGCGCAACCGCCGCCGCACCATCATCACCATCACCGCCGTGGTGTTCGCCACCTGGCTGTCGCTGGTGATGCGCGGTATGCAACTCAGTACGTACGAGCAAAACATCGCCTTCTCGCTCAACTTGCTCAGCGGACATGCGCAGTTGCAGCATCCCGGCTTCGCGGACAATCCCACGCTGCACAACACTATTTATCTCACGCCGGAAATCGAGGCGCGTCTCGATGGCGAGTCGCGTATCAACGCCTGGGCGCCGCGCGTGCTCGGGGACGGCTTGTTGAGCTATCGCGAAAATTCGCAAGGTGCCATGTTGCTGGGTGTGGATCCGCGACGCGAGCCGCGCGTGTCGCGCATTTTGCGCAAACCTGCCGAAGGGCGCATGCTTTCCTCCGGCACGGCCGCTGAAATCCTGCTCGGTCAGACGTTGATGGAGAATCTGCACGCGCGTGTGGGAGAGGACATTGTGGTGCTGGCGCAAGGCTATGATGGTTCGCTGGGCAACAGAAAATTCCGCATCGTGGGAACCGTGCGCACGGGCATGCCCGATGTGGATCGCGCCGCGGTGTTCATGGGCGTGGATGCGCTGCGCGAATTATTGAGCATGCGGGGACGCAGCAGCGTGGTGGTGCTGTCGATGCACGATCTCTCGGATGTGGACGCCGTGTGTGCCACGCTCAATACGGGACTCGACACATCGGCGGTAATGGCGCGCGGTTGGCAGCAGGTCATGCCAGAATTGCAACAGTCCATCGATCTCGACAATTACAGCGGCATGCTCTTTCTCGGTATTCTCATCATAGTGGTGGCGTTCGGCATACTGAATACCGTGCTCATGTCCGTGAGCGAGCGCTTCCGCGAATTCGGAATCTTGCTCGCGTTGGGAATGAAGCAACAATTGCTCGTCTACCTCGTGGCCATGGAAACGCTGTTCATTACCCTGATAGGAATAGCCATCGGCAATGTACTCGGCTTCGCTGTGAACAGTTGGTTTGCTGCGCATCCCATCGTGTTCACCGGCGAGTATGCGAAAATGATGACCGAATATGGGTGGCTGCCGCAAATGGGTAGCGTGGTGCGCCTGTCGAGCTTCTTCAATACCTCGTTCGCCGTACTGTTGCTGTCATTGCTCGCGACCATGTATCCATTGTATCGCGTCTCGCGTCTCGAAGCACTCAAAGGAATCAGGTACACATAATGCTGCTGCTCGTCGCGTGGAGGAATCTGAGGAGAAACAGCCGCCGCACCATCATCGTGCTGGTGTCCATCGTTGTGGGTGTGGTATCGCTGTTGCTCTACGACAGCATTTCCTATGGCATGATTCGGCAAATGCTGGACAATTCCGTCGGTGCGTCCATCGGCCACATACAGATTCATGGCAAAGGTTACAACGACAATCGTGTGATACAGACGAGCATTCCGGATCGAGGTCGCGCGGAGAACGCTGTACGCGGCATGCGCGGTGTGAAGGCCTGGAGCAGCCGCGTACCGAGTTTCGGCTTGCTGAGTTCGGCGCAGGGCTCGTCGGGCGGCGTGATCGTGGGTGTGGATGCACACAGCGAAAGCCGCGTGTCGAGTATCGCATCCACGATTGTGAAAGGGCGCTATCTCGAGGGCGAGGGTCGCGAGGTGGTGATAGGCCGCGCTCTGGCAGGCAAGCTGCATGTGGATGTGGGCGATAAAGTGGTGGGCATGGCCTCCACGCGCGGAGGCGAGGTGGGTTCGGAGTTGTTTCGTGTGGTGGGATTGTTCGAAACCGTGAGCGCGGATTTCGACAAAACGCATATGTTCGTGCCCATGTCTTCCGCGCAGGAAATGCTGGACATGGGTGGGGATATCATTGAAATCGCCATCGTGCTGGAGCAGCCCGAACAGGCCGAGCGCATTGCCGCCGACTTGCGCGCGCAACTCGGTCCGGACTACGAGGTGTTGACCTATCGTGAACTCGTGCCATTGCTTGTGGCCCAGCTCGAAATGTATGATCAGATGCTGGTGGTGATTTATGTGATTATCGGACTCGCAATGATATTCGGCATCATCAATACCATGCTGATGTCGGTATTCGAGCGGGTGCAGGAATTCGGCGTGCTCATGGCAATCGGCATGCGCAACGCAAAGGTGTTCAGTATGGTGATGATCGAGGCATTGTGTCTGGCGATGATCGGTACGGTGGTGGGCGTGCTGGCTGGAGTGGCATTGACACTGTTGCTGCGCGAAGTGGGCATCGATCTCAGCGTGTTCGCCGAGGGCTTGCGTTCGTTCGGTGCGGGCGCGGTCATTACACCGGAACTCCGTTTCAACGGCATACTCGCCGCGGTGGTCACCATTCCCCTTACCACGCTGCTCGGAGCGCTGTATCCGGCATGGAAAGCCACACGTCTTCAACCTGTTGCCGCTATACGGCATGTGTGATATTGTTCAATTAAAGCTGCTACGTCCATGGAAGTGATCCGTCTTCAGCATGTGGAAAAAATTTACGCCGACAATGGCGTGCCTGTCACCGCGTTGCGGGATGTGTCGTTGAGCATCGCGCAGGGTGAATTCGTGGTGATCGCCGGGCCGTCGGGTTCGGGGAAAACCACCTTGCTCAACATCATGGGCGCGCTGGACAAGCCAACGAGCGGACAGGTATTGCTCGAGAATGAGGATGTGAGTACGCTGACCTCGGCCCAGGTGGCGGCGTTTCGCCTGGAAAAGTTGGGCTTCGTGTTTCAGGCCTACAATTTGATTCCTGTGCTTACCGCCATGGAGAATGTGGAATTTTCCATGATGCTGCTGGGCATGGATAAGGCGACGCGGCGTGCTCGCGCGCTCGAAGTGATGCGTGAACTTGGCATCGAGGAATTGGCCTACAAACGTCCCAACGAGATGAGTGGCGGGCAGCAGCAGCGCGTGGCCGTGGCGCGTGCCATTGTGAATAAGCCTTCCATCGTGCTGGCCGACGAACCCACGGCGAATCTGGATACGCACACGGGTGCGCAGTTGCTCGATATCATGGAAAACATGAATCGTGTTCACAACCTTACGTTTATCTTTTCCTCGCACGATCCGCAGGTCATCGATCGTGCGCGTCGCCTGATATTGCTGCGCGACGGATCGGTGGAGAAGGACGTTTCGGGCACCGCCTGATCGCGCGTAACACAGAGGTCGCGGAGAGCACGGAGTGCACGGAGGAAGGTTGGTGGCGTACACCACGAAGTCCTGCGACTATGCTACAGAGAGCGACCTCATCGATATAGCAGCGATGCTCCGAGTTCTCTGTGTTGGCGAAGCCCTCCGTGTTTTCTGAGTTTCCCAATGTTACTCCTGAGAAAAGGACATGCCATGAACATACACGACATACTATCGCGCCTTGAAGGCATGGGCGATGAAAAAGTGCGCAGGCAGAACAGCAAACAAGGCGATCCCGGGCGGCAGTTCGGTGTGCGGCTTGGTGATATTCGGAAAATGGCCGCCGAGTTCAAGGGCCAGCATGAGCTCGCGCTGGAGCTGTGGGACACGGGCGTGCTTGAGGCGCGCTTCCTGGCCGTGTTGCTACTGAATCCGAAAAAACTGCAATCCAATGATGTGGAGCGCCTGGCGGCCACAGCCACGTTCGGCTGGTTGGCGGATTGGCTCAACTCCTATGTCATTCGAAAGCATGCCGACAAGGAAGCCCTGCGAATGAAGTGGATGGAGTCCGACAACTCGTGGCTGGCACGCGCTGGCTGGAGTCTCACGTCGGAGCGCATCGCAAAACACGCCGCGGACCTCGATCTGCCGTCCCTGCTCGACCGCATCGAGCGCGACATGCCCGTCGCAGCGCCCGAGCAGCAGTGGACAATGAATTTCTGTCTCGCCTACATCGGCATACACGCGCCCTCGCATCGCGCCCGCGCCATAGCCATCGGCGAAGCCCTGGGGCTGTACCGCGACTACCCCGTCTCCAAGGGCTGTACGTCGCCTTTCGCCCCAATCTGGATCGGTGAAATGGTACGCCGGGCGGAGGGGTGAGGCGAAGCTGTAGCATGAGTCTGCTGAAGTGCTTCGAGTATGCGGATGCGATGACAGTTGACCCTGCATCTGCTGCATGTGCTAGCGGTTGCGAGATGGAGGTGACGAGAGAATTTGCCCGGATAAGAACACGCGAAACGTAACAGCATTCTATTCAGCGCGTGACATCCGGGGAATTGCACATACAGTTGCTTGAAACGGTGGCGCGATCTCCGTATACTCACACTTCTCCAGAAATATCGGGGTGCTGACACATGAGTGCCGTGGAAAAACTTGGATTGATCATTCGCATTCTGAGCGTGGTGCTGCTGACGAGTGTTCTCGCGTCACTGCCAATGTGGTGGTATGATATAACGCGCGAATACTCGAGCACAGGTCGACAGCTCGCCATAGTGTCGCTGCTGCTCAGACTTGGCGGACTGTTTGCCATGTGGAGATTTTCCGTGGAACTCGCCCGCGTGCTGTTGCCGGCAACTCTCCGTGATAATGTGTCGCCGTGGTCGGGAACAGCAGTGCTGGTCACCGGGCTGCATTTACTCGGGCTGTATCTCTTGGTGGCGAGTCTGCCTCACCTGCTCGGCACGGTGCTGGATAGCGTGCTGCTGCGTGAAAGCCCATATGTGGGTGACTTCGGCAACTTTGCCACCGTTGCCTTTCTGGAGCACGTGGTACGAATGCTTCTGGGTCTGCTGCTGCTATTCACGGCTCCGTGGATTGTGCGGAGACTTGCGCTTCGTTCAGTCGATGGAGCAGGCAGTGAGCACTATATGACATGAAAACGCTGTGGCACAATTATTATCGCTGGTACAGATGATTGCATCTCAGTCTGTCGGCAATATCGATGTGAACGTGACGGTGTTCGATATGCCGCCTTTCGCAGGATATCACATGCGATATGGTTGTATGCACAGCATTGCCTCACCACAAGGTTATAGCTCGAACGCGTACTGGTATCAGCAAAGCACGAGGGTATTCTGATGTCGGCTGTGCAGACGTTATCGCTGTGTATTCGGATATTCACGGCGACAGTGTTCGCCTTGACCTTGAGTCGTATCTGGAATGCATGTTCTCACCGGATGGATTACAACGGGTTTGTGGAGTACCTGCCGATACTGTTGATACTGATCGGCGCCGGTGCCGCAGCGATTATTGTGTGGGTGTACGCACCTGACATCGCAGTCCGTATGCATCCCACCATTGCGCCGGCGCTGGATACTACTGAGAATGGCGAAGCACTCCTCACATTGGGTGTGATATTGCTTGGAATGTACATGCTTGCTGATGCCATGCCTTCGGCAATCGGCGGCATCACTCTACTGGTGATCAATCCAATGCCTGACTTTTTATCACGGAACATTCTACTGCACACATTGGAAGAGTGTATTCGGATAATTCTTGGTGCGATGTTGCTCTTGCGTCCGAAGTGGATCGCTCGGCATCTTCCGAACCTGTATCGCCGCGGCCACATGCAGCGCATAGGATCGGAGTCGGCAAAGAGTTGAGCATCGAGATGAGTGGAGAGGAGGTCCAGCTTGGTGACACAGAGCGTCTGTGACTGCGTACGAAGCGATGAGGTTCATATGTCCCGGATTCCATTCCGTGTTTCATGTGTCGTCCTACTTTTTGCTCTCGCGATGGTAGGACGCACCGACGCGCAGCCGGCGTTGCGCTTCAGTGGCTATGTCATGGATTTTGCGGCGGGACAATTTCCCGCGATGCAGGGTGTGGACGATGCAGCCAGCAATCTCGCACGTCTTCGCCTTCGTCCATTGATGGAACTGTGGGAAGGCGGGACGCTCGCGCTGGAGCATGAGAGTACGCTTCTGTGGATGTCCCGCGACGGGGTGGCGTCTCTGGCTTACCGCGATATCGCGCCGCGGCAGGCGGTGGATCTGCGCTGGCATCCTGTGGCGGAAAACAAGCTGCATTTCACACATGCCATCGACCGGCTATACCTGCGGCAGAATGTGTCATGGGGAACGTTCATGCTCGGCAGACAGAGAATTCAGTGGGGCACGGGTCGCATCTGGAATCCCACCGACCTGTTTCATCCCCTCAATCCGGCGGCTTACGATAAAATCGAGAAAGATGGCGCCGACGCTTTCACCGCGAAATTCCACCTGGGTGATTTCACCGACGTGCAATTCGTCTACAATTTCCGTCCGGCCATGGACAGTGCGAATGTTGGCGCGCGCTTCCGTACGAATGTGGAGGAATTCGATCTTTCCGCCATGGCGGGGTATTTCGACCGTCGCTCCGTACTGGGTGCCGACATGGCGGGCAATGCCTTTGGCGCCGGTGTGCGCGCGGAAGTGCTGTGGATGGATGAGAGCCGCGAGGGACGCGGCAATGATTTCGTACGCTATATCCTTGGCATGGATTATCAAATTTCGGCCGAACTCTATGTGTTGATGGAATACTTTCGCAACGGCGAAGGCGCCGCACGCACGCGCGACTACGATCTGGGGCGTCTGTATCTGGGCGAAATAGTACAACTCGCGAGGAGCTACCTGTATCTCGGCGGCGGCTATCAATTGCATCCCCTGCTGTATGCCACCGGCGGTGTGAATTTTAACTTGAACGACAACAGCCTGTTCGTGCAAGCCTCGGCCCTGTGGTCCACCGGCGACAATAGCGCCGTGCATGTCGGCACACTGCTGCCCGTTGCGGATACGGGCGACGAGTACTGGTATTATCCCGCGTCGGTGTATGTGCGGGGCGAATTCCATTTCTAGGCAACGCAGCGGACTCGGCGCTGAATCGGGACATCCGTAATCTCAGCGTCGTGCAGTGAATCCGCGGTGCTGACTTCGGGCGCGTATCCTCTGATCGCTTGCGCTGCTGTTCGCATCTGTCAGCTTCGATCGAAATGCAGGCCAGTCCCCTCCCACCACCGGAACGAGTTTCGCACGCATCGCGGCAGCCGCTGCGGGGTGTTGCCTCATTGCATGGCGTCGGCTACCTTGAGGGCATCACATCGTGCACCTTAGACGGAGGAAACCGTGAGCGAACAAATCCGTGCGGTAGTGGCGGGAGTGGCGTTGTCGCCGCATGCACCGTTGATTGCCATTGCCGCTGCCGCCATTGCCGAACGCCTGAATGCGCGTCCCGTGTACGTGCACGCGGGCGAGGAGTCGGAACTCAAGCGGGAAAAGCTCGAGCAGTTGCTTCGTATGGCGGGGATCCCGGAGAATCACGATCTGCTCATCCAGGATGTGGATCCTGTGGACGCGGTGATCGACACGGCGGCGCGCTACGATGCCGCAATGATCGTGGCCGGCGCGTTGGAGGAGGAAGGCATGTTGCAGCGCATCGTGGGCAGCGTGGCGCGTCGTATCGCGCGCAAGGCCGAGTGCCCGGTGCTGCTGCTTCCACTGCAAGTGCAGGGTTTGCCACGATTCGAACGCGTGGTGGTGGGTGCCCGCTTCGACGACGATATAGCTCCGGTGCTGGCCTATGTCACCGCGCTGCTGCGGGCCATGGGCGTGCGGGCCTTCACCATCGTGCAGGAAGTGGGCTTTGTGAATCGCCTCACCGCGCGTTACGCCAGCGATGAGGAACGCGAAGAGTTTGAGAACGATCAGCGGCGGATATTGCTGGACTATTTGTCGGTGTTCGATTTGAGCGGTTTCACCGTGGATGTGGATGTGCTGGAAGAAAGCGCCGAAGGCGTGGCCAGCGTGGATTACGCGCGCTCGGTGGGAGCAGATTTGCTGGTGTTCCAGGCGCCGTCGCGCTCGCTCACCATCTGGGATCGCCTGTTCACGCATCCAGCGGAATCGGTGCTGACCAGTCTGCCGTGCAGCATGTTGCTGTTCCGCGCCGAGCAGTTGCGGGAAGCGGAGGAGTGAGGCGCCTATGACGCATACCGAACTCACGGCGTTTTTCCTCGCGTTGGCTCTGCTGTTGCTGGCCGCGCGCGTGTTGGGCGAGCTGGCACGCGCGTTGAATCTCCCGGCGGTGCTGGGCGAGTTGCTCGCCGGCGTGCTGTTGGGTCCCACCGTGCTCGGGGCGTTTGCGCCGCAGACATTTTCAACGCTTTTCCCCGATACTCCGGGTTTTTCCGCCGCCCTGCAGGCGGTGACCACGCTCGGAATAACGCTATTCCTGATGGTGGCGGGCATCGAGGTGGATTTGTCCTCCATTCTCCGGCAGGGCAAGGCCTCGGTGGTGATCAGTGTGTTCGGCATGGTGATTCCCTTCGCGGTGGGATTCGGAAGTGCGGCTCTTTTTCCACAAACCTTCGGCCTGGGCGCGGGCACCGAACCATTGTATTTCGCGCTGTTTCTGGGTACGGCACTGTCCATCACAGCGCTTCCGGTGATCGCCAAGATTCTCATCGATTTGAACATGTATCGCTCGGATCTCGGCATGATACTGATCTCGGTGGCGGTGATCAACGATCTGGTGGGCTGGTTGCTTTTTGCCACCATTCTCGGGTTGATGCAGGCGGCCTCAACCGAGAGCGTGGGCATAGGCATGACCGTGCTGTTGACTGTGGGCTTCACCGTGCTGATACTCACCGTGGGCCGCTTCATCATCGACTCCATTTTACCACGACTCCAGGCGTACACCTCCTGGCCGGGAGGAGTGCTGGGTTTTGCCGTGGTCGGCGGCCTGCTCGCGGCGGCGTTGACAGAGTGGATCGGCATTCACTCCATACTCGGCGCCTTCATGTTCGGTGTGGCGCTGGGCGATTCCACCCATCTCCGGGAAAAGACGCGGCAGATTCTGGATCACTTCATCTCCTTTATTTTCGCGCCGTTGTTTTTCGCTTCCATCGGACTGCGCGTGAATATCATTCAGCATTTCGATCTGAGTCTGGTGCTGCTGGTATTGCTCATCGCCAGCGTTGGAAAGCTTGTCGGCAGCATTATCGCCAGCAAAATCATGGGCTTCACCGATCGCGAATCCCTGTCCATCGGCATGGCGATGAATGCACGTGGCGCCATGGAAATCATTCTGGCTTTGCTGGCATTGGAGGCGGGTCTGATCGATGAACGCATGTTTGTGGCCTTGATCATCATGGCCATGGTCACCTCGTTGGTGGCCGGACCCGCCATGCAGTGGATCATGGGCAACAAGCGGCTACCGCGACTGATTGATGCTCTTACTTCAAAATCATTCATACCCTCGCTCAAGGCCACAACGCGCGAGGATGCGATTACAGAACTGTCCGCCGTGCTGTCCGCCAGCAGCGGTGTGCCGCGCGAAGTGATTTGCCAGAAAGCGCTCGACCGAGAGCGCACCATGTCCACCGGTATCGGACACCGTGTGGCGATACCGCATGCACGTGTGGAGGGCATTACCGCGCCCATCGTGGCGCTGGGACGCTCGCAGGAGGGTATCGATTTCGATGCGCCCGACGGCAAGCCCGCGCGAGTGGTGTTGCTGGTACTCACGCCCAAGGACGACTTTCAGGTACAACTGCAACTGCTGGCCGATATCGGACGCTTGTTCCGTTCCGACCGTCTCGTGGACAGACTGCTGCGCGCACAAAATTTCGTTGAATTGCTGGCGTTGTTGAAAAGCGAGGAGGAGCGGGCGTCCGCCCCCGCCGAGTAGTATCAACCCGTTGGCGGGCCGTGTTTCGTTTGATGGGCAGAGAGCGAATCAGTACATTTCGCCGTATTCTTCGTACCCCAAGCAAGGTGGAGCTTCATGGCCCGCAGTACCGGTTCAGCAACAGTATCCAAGAAATCCACTGCGGCGCGCCCGAGGCGCATCCGCCGCATCGCCATCAACACCGGCGGTGGTGATGCACCCGGTCTCAACGCGGTGATACGCGCCGTGACCATTGGCGCGGTGCGGCGCGGCTGGGAGGTGGTGGGCATTCGCGATGGCTACAATGGATTGCTCATGCCCGAGCAGTTTCCCGATGGCGGCTTGATACCGCTCACCATGGAAAGCGTGCGTGGCATCACCCATCTCGGCGGTACCATCCTTGGCACGACAAACAAGGGCAATCCGCTCACCTTCCCCATCACGAAGCCTGATGGCACGGTGACCACGGTGGACCGCAGCATGGATATCGTGCGGGCCTGCCGCAAGCAACGCATCGATGCCGTGGTGGCAATTGGCGGCGACGGTTCGCTGAGTATCGCCAAGGTGCTGCACGAGCATGGATTGCGCATTGTGGGCGTTCCGAAAACCATCGACAACGATCTCGATAAAACAGTGGCCACCTTCGGTTTCGATACGGCGGTGACCTTTGCCACCGAATGCCTCGACCGCTTGCATTCCACCGCGGAGGCGCATCGACGCATCATGGTGGTGGAAGTCATGGGCCGCTACGCCGGGTGGATTGCCTTGAATTCCGGTGTGTCGGGTACGGCCGATGCGATTCTGATTCCCGAAATTCCCTTCGATATCCACAAGGTTGCGGAAAAAACCCGTGATCGCCTGCGCGAGGGCAAGAAGTTTTCCATCGTCGTGGTTGCCGAAGGTGCCACAGCGAAGGATGGCGCTCGCAGCGTATTGGAGCATGAAATAGGCCGAGCCGAGCGCCTTGGCGGTATTGGTGAACAGGTGGCGAAGCAGTTGCAGGACTTGACCGGGCAGGAGGCGCGGCATGTGGTGCTCGGACACTTGCAGCGCGGAGGAACGCCCACGACCTTCGACCGCCTGCTTTCCCTGCGCTTCGGAGCGGCGGCTGTACGCGCACTGGAAGAAGGGCAGGATGGTGTGATGGTGGCGCTGGATCCACCCAAGGTACGCTACGTGCCGTTGGAACTTGCCACGCGACGCATGAAAGTGGTGCCTCTGGATTGCGATACCATACTCACTGCGCGGGATCTGGGGATCTGTTTTGGCGATTGAACGCGCCATGCCTCTCGCAGGCACCGGTCGAGATACCGCACGGTGCCACCTGCGACGGTGACGGCGATTTACAGGAGCACGTATGGCCGAATCTTTCATTCCGCTCGCTTTTACCCGTCTCGACGAGGAGGAGCAGCGCACCGCGGCGTCGGCGTTTTATGAACGCATGCGCACACGCCGTTCGGTACGCCATTTCTCCACCGATCCCGTTCCGCTGGATATTGTCACCACCTGCATTCGCGCGGCGGGAACGGCACCATCCGGTGCCAATCAGCAGCCCTGGCGTTTCGTGCTGGTGTCGGATCCCAAAATCAAACGGAAAATTCGTATCGCCGCCGAGAAGGAAGAACGCGAGAATTACGAACGGCGCTTCCCACCCGAGTGGAAGCAGACGCTCGCACCGCTTGGTACGGATTGGCACAAGGCCTACCTCGACATCGCGCCCTTTCTCATCGTGGTATTCCAGGTCAGCTACGAGGATTCAGGCATCAACACCATCGGTGGCCCGCCCATGCGCACAAAGCACTACTACGTAACCGAGTCCGTCGGAATCGCAGTGGGGATGCTGCTCGCGGCGCTGCATCACGCCGGTCTGGCTACGCTGACGCATACGCCGAATCCCATGAACTTCCTCAACGAAATTCTCGTGCGTCCGCGCAACGAACGGCCGTATGTCCTGATTCCCGTGGGCTATCCCGCCACCGATGCCACCGTGCCAAACATCAGGAAAAAATCCATCGACGACATCCTTCTCGTTCTGTAACGGAGTATGCGTATGCGATATCCCCGACTCCCGCGATTGATGCTCGGCCTCGTGCTGTTGCCGGCGCTCCTGTGTTTGTCCTCCTGCTCGCGACCCGAGGTGCCTGGCGAAGCGCAGCGCTGGAGCATGATGCTCGACGGCGACTGGCGCTTCACAGCGGATCCCGGCAACATCGGTTTCCAGGCGGCATGGTATGCTGAAGGTGTGGACCGCAACTCCTGGTCCACGCTGGCAGTGCCGGGAAGCTGGGATGTGCTGCGCGAGCTGGGCAATTACGACGGCTTCGGCTGGTATGCGCGGCGCTTCGATGTGCCCGTGAAGCCCGGCGGGCGTCTCGCGCTGGTCTTCGAGGCGGTGGACGACAACGCCGAAATCTGGCTCAATGGTACGCGCGTTGGCGAGCACGCTGGCTATGGCGAACGCTTCTTCGTGGAAGTGACCAATGCCCTGCGCGTCGGTGCCAACGAGCTGGTGTTGCGCATCGAGGATCTCGCGGGGCCTGGCGGTCTTGTTGGTGCCGTGAGCGTGATGGAATTTGGCAATGAAGAGGAGTTGATGCGCGGGAAATTCGCCGCAATGGCGCCGGTGCGCAGCGCGGATTGGGTACGCGACGCGGTGATCTACGAAATCTACCCGCGGAGCTTCTCGAAGGAAGGATCGCTGCGCGCCATCGAACAACGTCTTCCCGAATTGAAAGCGCTGGGCGTCACTGTGCTCTGGCTCATGCCCATTCATCCCGTGGGCGAAGTGAACCGCAAGGGCACGCTCGGCAGTCCCTATGCCGTGCGCGATTACTACGCGGTGAATCCGGAATTCGGCAGCATGGAGGACATGCGCTCGCTGGTGGCCGCCACGCATAGGCACGGGATGCGCATCATCATCGATCTCGTGGCCAATCACACCGCCTGGGACAATCCTCTGATCACCGAACATCCTGAATGGTACACGAAGAACTCCGCGGGAGAGATCATTCCTCCCAACGCCGATTGGCACGACGTGGCCGATCTGGATTACGCGCAGCCGGG
Organism: Bacteroidota bacterium; assembly: GCA_035362335.1. Lineage (GTDB taxonomy): Bacteria > Bacteroidota > Ignavibacteria > SZUA-365 > SZUA-365 > JAOSJT01. The sequence goes on along the minus strand of DAOSDL010000003.1, from coordinate 96,996 downwards.
ATTGCGAAAGTGGATGAAGGACATGCTGCTCTTCTGGGTGCGTGACGTGGGCATCGATGGATTTCGCTGCGATGTGGCCGAAATGGTACCGCATGATTTCTGGGTGGAAGCCATCCGCGCGTTGCGCGCCGTCAAGCCGGTGATGATGCTGGCCGAAGGCGCCGAACCGGAGTTGCACATCGATGCGTTCGACATCACCTACGCGTGGAACACCTACGACATACTGCGTCCGCTGTTTCGCGGCGAAGTGAACAGCGCCGACGTCCTGAGTACGTTGCAGCGCGAGCAATGGCGCTATCCGCGCAGGGCGCCGCGTCTGCGTTTTTCCTCGAATCACGACAAGGACATGTACGACGCCCCCGCGGCCGCATGGTTCGGTGCCGAGCAAGCCCGCGCCGCCGCCGTGCTGGTGTCGCTGCTGCCAGGTATACCTTTGCTGTACAACGGTCAGGAAGTGGGCAATACCACACCGTTGCAGTTGTTTGAAAAGGTCCCCATCGATTGGTCGCGCGACGAACACGGCTTCAGGCAGTTGTACACCACCCTGTTCGAACTCCGTCGCCAGCATCCCGCGCTGCGCCGTGGTGAACTGCGCATGCTGCGCGCGCACGAAGCGGACGCGTTGGTGGCGTATGCGCGCGAACTCGACGGCGACGGTGTGCTGGTGCTGGTGAATACCGGCTCCGCCCCGCTGAGCGCCAGATTGGTAAAGCCGCTCGCGGTGTCAGGTACGCCGCTGCTCGTCCGCGGAGAGGTACGATTGGAGGCCGCGAGCATTCACGTCGATCTCCCCGCCTTCGGATACGCTGTGCTACGTTAATACACGGATGGTCCCCGAGATGTATTGGACGCATCTTTCCTATCTCCTTGCCAACGGTATCGCGAGTGTCATCGCACTGTTCCTCGTGCTTTACCTGTGGCGACGACGTTCGCTGGCGTCGGCGTTCTACCTCATGTTGTTGATGGCGGCGCTCACGGTCTGGTCCACTTCAGTGACCTTCGAGTACCTGGGCCAGTCGGTATCCACCAAAGTGCTGTGGTCGCAGATCAGCTACATCGGCATCGTATGTGTGGGGCCGCTGTGGCTGCTGTTCGTCGTGCAGTACGGAGGGCGTGGAGGGTGGTTCACGCGCGGGAGGCATATCGGACTGTGGGTTGTTCCCATCATCGGCTTGCTGTTGGTGTGGACCAATCCCCTGCACAACATGATATGGCCGCAGGTGACGGTATTGCCCGATCCCACCTGGATGGTGCTGAAGTACTCGCACGGACCCGGGGTATGGTTGGTCGCGCTGTATTCGTATCTCATGCTGTTCGCGGGAGCCGCGGTGCTGGTGATGACGGTGCTGCGCTCCACCGTGTTGTTCAAAAGCCAGGTGGTGCTGTTGCTCGTGGCCGCCATCATCCCTTTCGTGTCCAACTTGCTCTATCTGCTCGGCATCGGGAGCTGGAACGGACAGGATATCGCGCCGCTGATGTTCGTGCTGTCGGGTCTGCTGTTCACCGCCGGGATATTCCGTTTGGGCATGCTGGACATCGTCCCGGTTGCACGCGATTTATTGATCGAGGAATTGGTGGATGGCGTGTTCGTGCTCGACAACGCTGGACGGGTGGTGGACCTCAATCCCGCCGCCGCGCGCTTGCTCGCGCACAATCCGCGGGACGTCATGGGAATGCGTGTGGAGCAGGCGCTCGCATCGTGGCCGGCCTTGTTGGCATACTTCCAGCGGGGCGGAGAGTCGCATGAGGAAATCGAGGTGCGCGACAAGCTCTGGTACGATGTGCATGTGGTGCCGGTGCGCGACAGGCAGGGCGTAACGCGCGGGCGCCTGATGCTGCTGCGCGAGATCAGCACAAGGAAGCACGCGGAGCTGGAATTGCGGCGCTACACGCAGGAACTCGAGCAAAGCAATGCCGAACTGGATGCTTTCGCACATACGGTTGCGCATGATTTGCGGAATCCACTCGCCGTGATACTGGGACTGGGTTTGCTGATGGAAGCACAGGAAACGGTGAGCAACGATGCCGATCTCGCCGAGCAGCTGCAGTTCATGTTGGAATCCGGCCGCACGATGGAATCGATCATCGATGCGCTGCTGCTGCACGCGCGCGTGCGTCGCGCCGGCGACGTGCCGCGCAGTGGCCTGGACATGGGGATGATTGTGGACAAGGTGTGTTCGCGTCTGGAGGGAATGATACGCGAGCGCCAGGCAACGATATCCTTGCCAGAGCTGTGGCCCGAGGCCTACGGGTACGAAATCTGGATTGAGGAAGTGTGGGTGAATTATCTGAGCAATGCGCTGAAATACGGCGGCCGGGCGACGGAAGCTCTGGCTCCCGAAATCACCGTGGGCTACGACGTTCTGGACGGGGGCAAAGGTTATCGCTTCTGGGTGCGTGACAACGGTCCTGGTCTGAGCGAGGAAGAGCGTGCCCGACTGTTCATTCCCTTCTCACGCCTGCATCGCGATGTGAAGGATGGGCACGGCCTCGGGCTCACCATTGTGGAGCGTATTGTCCGCAAACTCGACGGCGAGGTCGGCGTCGACAGTGTGCCCGCTGCGGGCAGCACCTTCTGGTTTACCTTGCCCGCGATGCCCTTTCAGGTTCAACCAGACGTCCCGTAGCCCAATGAAACGCTCTCGAAACGGATATGGGTGTAAGACATTCTCCTGAGCAGATCCGAGAATTGAAACCGCAGCCTTTCATGTTCCTTCGTCATGCCCGGGAGAATGAAAATGGTGCAAGTGCCTGGATAACTGTCTGAGCGTATCAATAGAGTTTCAAAACCACAGATTGCACAGATTTCACACAGATTAGCACAGATGAATCGTGGAAATCTGACAGGATCCGAGAACATAGCCGCAGGGAAAGTGATCAAACGCCCGCTGGCTGCAGCGACGTCAAACGGCGTCCAACGCCTGCTTCGTGCTCGTTCTTTCGAATGTGACGATGAATGATGAAAGACTGTGCGTCGATGTATCGGCGAGAAGAGCGAACGGCCGCGAAATATCGCTCATGTTTCCGAGGATACCACAAGCGTAATTGAAGGCAACCGAACCGGTTGCGCGCGCCAGACGCTGATGACCACCGTTGGAATCCCACAGCAAATGGCCGATAGGGATTCGTCCGGCAGTTGCTCAGGATATGGTCTCCCCCATCGCATAGCACCCCTCGTACACCAGCACGGCCGGACCTTGCAGCGAGAGATTGGCCGAAACGCGCTCGGGGTCGGTGGGCGCGTACTCCGTGCGAGAATTGAAGTCGACGATCAGGCAATCACCGCCGTGCGTGCGTAGGGCGATGGGAGTCGGCAGGTCGCGATGGAGATGCAAAGCGATCGCCGCAGCCACAGTGCCGGTGCCACAGGCTTCGGTTTCGTCCTCCACGCCTTTCTCGAAGGTGCGTATGGCCCACTCGCCGGCGACCTGTCCCAGTACGCTGACATTTGTTCCGCGCGGCGCGAAGCGCTCGTGCCAGCGCAAGGCCTTGCCTATGCGCCGCATGTCGATTTCGTGATACGGCAGGCGGAATTGCTCCGGAAGCTCGTCGTGGAAGAGCAACACGTGCGGCGCACCTGTGTCGATGAACACGCAGGACATGGCGCCCAACTCGCCGTGCACGATTTCCTTGTAACCTACCGAACGTGGCGCTGGAAAACTCAGGGTCACCATGCTCCCTTCCACACGTGCGCTGTACACGCCGTCCAGCACGTCGAAACGCATGAGCTCGCCGGCGATGCCGTTCGTGAAGGCGTAGAGCGCAGCACAGCGTCCGCCATTGCCGCACATTGAGCCGACGGATCCATCGGGATTGTAAAAGGACATGCGGAAATCCACATCCCGCGCGGTATCGATGAAAATCACCCCATCGGAACCAGCACCCTTGCGGCGATGGGAAATGGCGCGGGTGAATCGTACACGCTCGTCGTGCGACAGCGCGGCCTGACGGTCGTCCACGATCACGAAATCGTTCTGCGCGCCTTCGGCCTTGGTGAAATGAATGGTGTTCATGGCCTCGAAAGGTACGATTTTTCTCCGTGTGGTGGAATCCCCGTCGTCGCGCGACAAGCGGCGCCGGGTGATCGCTTCGCGTCGCGTCGCCGCAGGTATCGGTCAGCGGGAGAGGATGTGGTGCGCGAGGGCGTTTCCCTCCGTATATTGCCCATGAACTGTGAACACCTCCGCGAAAGCCCAATCCTGGAAGGGGCCGGGTAGCACCATGGAATCATTGCACGAATCCCTGCGTCGGCAAATAGAAGCTGTTTTCGGAGCGGATGCGAAAAAGGATCCGCGTCTCCACGACATTCTCGCCGTGGTCTCCGCGACTTTTCGCGAGGTGTTGGGCGAACATCGCGAGTTGCGCTCGGCGGTGGAACGCGGCTCGCAGCAATTGCTGCGCACCGCGGCCGATTTGCGCACCATCAGCCGCAATATATCGGACCTGTACCTCCGCCTAGATGCGGACTTCACCGTAGTCGAGATCGACGGCGCCTCCGAGCTGCTGCGCAAAGGGGCCTGCCTCATGCTTGGCCAGCCGCTCACGAAAGAGGTCCCCTGCATGCGCTCCGAAACGGTGCTGGGTATGCTGGAAGAGGCACGGCAATCGCTGGGACTGGTGCGCGGTACCATGGACATGAGCATAGACGGCGGCACGCACATACTTGATGTGCTGGTCATGCCCGTGGTGGACGCGCAGTTCGTGGTGTTTTTCAATGACATCACCGTGCGTGTGCGCAGTCTGGAGGAATTGCAGCGCCGCGATGCGCTGCTGCGCTCGGTGGCACAGGCCACCAACCTGCTCGTGTCCTCCGAAGCCACGGATGCGGTGATCAACAATGCCTTGCGCATTCTCGGCGAAGCGGCGGAAGTGGACCGCGTGTACATTTTCCAAAATCACTTCGACGGCGAGAACGGGGCGCTGCTGCTGAGTCAACGCAACGAATGGGCGCGGCCCGCGGTGGAAGCGCAACAGGACAATCCGGAATTGCAGAACGTGCCGTATCTCCCGCATTTCCGGCGTTGGCTCGATACGCTTAGTGCGCGCAAAATCCTCAAAGGCGGTGTTTCCACCTTTGAAGACGGCGCGCGCGCGGTACTGGAATCCCAGGGCATTCTCTCCATCATCATTGTTCCAATTTTCTGCAATGACCAGTTCTGGGGTTTCATCGGTCTCGATGACTGCCATTCGCACAGGGAATGGAATGAGCAGGAAGAGTCCATCCTGCTCGTCATGAGCGACATTTTCGGAAGCATGCTTGCGCGTCGCGAAGTGGAGCGCGTACTGCAGGAGAGCGAAACGCGCTTCCGATCGTTGCTGCAAAATCTCAGCGATGCCATCACGGTGTTGAGCGGGTCGGGCACCATTCTCTATGAAACGGTGGCAACCGAACGCATGTCGGGTTTCAGTCTGCGACAGCGCATCGGTGGCAGCATTTTCCCCTACATCCATCCCGAAGACGTGGAGCGGGTGAAACGCATCGCAGCGCGCGTGCTGGAATTTCCCGAGCATGAGGAGAAATTCGAATTCCGCCATGCGCATGTCAACGGAAGCTGGCTGACCATCGAGGCCATCGCCAAAAACTATCTCCATTCCACCTCCATCAACGGCATCGTGGTGACCTCGCGCGACGTGACGGAGCGGAAAAAACTCACCGGCCAAGTCGGACGCCTCGCGCATGTGGTGGAATCGGTGAAGGATTTTATCGTCATCACCGACCTCCGCGGCCTTATCGAATATGTGAATCAACCCGTGCTCGACCGTTTCGGCTACGAAGCGGAGGAATTGATCGGACAGCAGGCCGCGGTCATGTTGTCGCCCGCGAACCCGAGCAACCTCGGCATGGATTTATTCAAGAGCACCTTGTCCGGAAGCTGGAAGGGCGATCTGCTGAACATCACCAAGAGCGGTGAGGAATTCTGGGCCTATCTCACCACCAGTCTCCTCGTGCGCGATGGCATCCCTGTCGGCATGGTGGCCGTGTCCAACGATATCTCCGATCGCAAGGAAGCCGAGCAGCGCATGCTGCAATTCAGCGACTATCTGCGCCAGATACACCGGCTGCATACGTCGAGCTACAGGCAGTATCAAGACCTGTTTGACGATTATCTGCGCACCGGTTCGCGCATGTTCAACATGGAAACCGCCGTACTCTCGCATGTCGACGGGGAGAAATACGAGATTCGTGCCATCGTCACCCCCATTCCCGGTGTGCAGCCGGGCATGTGTTTCGAAGCGAGCAGAACCTACTGCAGTCGTGTCATTCACCAGCGTAGCACGATGTACCATGATCATATCGGGGCCGATCCCGATATGTGCGAACATCCTGTGTATCACGAGTTTCGTCTCGAATCATATATCGGTACGCCCATTTTTGTACGGGGCGCGCTGTATGGCACACTCAACTTTTCATCGACGAAAAAGCGTGCGCAGGGATTTTCCACACGCGATGTGGAAATCATCGAGTTGCTCGCGCGCAGCATCGGATGGAATCTGGAGGATCAGCTTCGCGAAGAGGAACGCGATCGCGATGCCCGCGCCTTGCTCGAAGCCAAGGAGGCGGCCGAAGCCGCGGACAAGGCCAAGAGCGAATTTCTCGCGTCCATGAGCCATGAAATCCGCACCCCGATGAACGGTGTCATCGGCATGACGAGCCTGCTGTACGAAACCCCGCTCTCGGGCGAGCAGCGCGAGTATGTGGAAACCATCCGCCTCAGCGGCGACACGCTGCTGCGGTTGATCAACGACATCCTGGATTTTTCCAAAATCGAATCCGGGAAAATGGACATCGAACGCCTGCCCTTCGAAATCATTCCCTGCATCGAGGATACCTTCGACCTCGTCGCGCCGGGCATCGGCGGAAAGCGTATCGAGTTGCTGTACTTTGTCGAACCCGATGTGCCGGTGACCATCGTCAGCGATATGACGCGGCTTCGGCAGGTGCTGGTAAATCTGCTGGGCAATGCGGTGAAATTCACCGACCATGGCGAGGTACTGCTGAATGTCTCGCTGTCCAATGGCAGCGACGACACGCAGCAATTGCTCTTCGAAGTGCGCGACACGGGCATTGGCATACACGAAGATAAACTGCCGCAATTGTTCGCCTCCTTCACGCAGGTCGATTCCTCGACAACGCGCAAATACGGCGGTACCGGTCTCGGACTCGCCATCAGCAAACGGTTGGTGGAAATGCTCGGTGGACGCATCTGGGTGCGCAGCACGCCGGGCGAGGGCTCGTCATTCTATTTCACCCTGCCGCTCGAAGGCGAGCGCTCGGCGCCACGCATGGTCACCGAGCGGCAACTGCCGGATTTGCGCGGCAAACGCGCGCTCGTTGTGGACGACAATCAGACCAATCGCCGCATTCTGAGCGTGCAGTTCGAGCATTGGGGTGTGGAGGCTTTGGTGGTGGCATCGGGTGCCGAGGCCCTGCGTGTGCTGCGCGAGGGAGCGCGCTTCGATTTCGCCGTGCTCGACATGCTCATGCCCGAAATGGACGGTGCCCAATTGGCGCGGGAAATCACCGCGCTGCGTCTGGAACCGGACATGCCCCTGCTGTTGCTTACATCGCTCAGTCCGCAGGACGATCTCATTGCCGAACCCTCGCTGTTCCGGGGAATTTTCACCAAGCCCGTCAAGCAAAGTCAACTGTACGATGAACTCGCCACGCTGATCGCGCACAGTCCGCGCAAGCCTGTGCGCTATGCCGACCGGCCGCGTCTCGATCGCCTGCTCGCCGAGAAAGTGCCGCTGCATATTCTCATCGCCGAGGACAACCCCATCAATCTGCGATTCATCACGCGATTGTTCGAGCAAATGGGCTACCGTCCCGACAGCGCCGCCAACGGTCTCGAAGTGCTTGACGCGCTCAGCCGCCAGCGCTACGATGTGGTGCTGATGGATATTCAGATGCCGGAAATGGACGGCTACGAGGCCACGCGGCGCATTCGCGAATCCTTCCCCGCCGAGGAGCAGCCCTTCATCATCGCGGTGACGGCGAATGCCATGGAGGAGGACAGGCGCATGTGCATCGAGGCGGGAATGGATGAATTTCTCAGCAAGCCCATCCGTGTGGAAATGATTCAAACCTTGCTGTTGCGCCTGGCCGAACAGCAGCCACGGCGCGTGCACGATGCGGAGTCGGCGGCGGAGCCATCGGCACACGCCGGTGATCTGCTGGAAGAGGAAACGCTGGAGGCCTTGCTGCAGCTGCGCGAGGATAGCGGTGTCGCCATTATCGACGAGTTGCTGACGATTTTCGAAAGCCAGTCGAAAGACTTGCTGCGCGACATCATCCACGCCTGTGAAACACGCTCAGCCACCTCGCTCGAGCGCGCGGCACACACGCTCAAGGGATCGGCGCTCAATCTCGGTGCGCGGCAGTTGGCGGAGGTATGCCGGCGTGTGGAAGCGGCTGGAAGAGACGGACATTTCTCCGTGGCCAACCAGCTGCTCCCCGTACTACGGCACACCTTCGAGCAAACGCTTCCCGTGTTGCGTCGCGCGTTGACCGCGTGATGTGGCACGCGCCACCGCATCGATGCGGTGGCGCGTTGTGCGATGTCGCCGCGTTCCGAACGATCAATGCGCGCAGAAGCCGCTGGTTTCTCCGCGGAAGCTACCGTCCTTCCAGCTTGCGATGACGCGATCCACGAGGGTTTCCCGCGTCAGCTGCACGGCGATACCCGCCTGCGCAAGATCCACCTGCAAGCGCTGTCCCATTCCACCGCATACTACGGTGTCGCATCCTTCCACCAGCGACAGTATGCCGGCGTGCTTCACCGCATGGTCGTCGCCGTGCGTGTGTTCATGCGCGCCATGACCGTGCTGATGTGCGTGATGGTGGTGATGGGGAATTTCTCCGCGCTGGCGGAATTCCTTTTCCGTCCCGCCCTCCGTAGTGTCGCGAGCGATAACGAAGCCGGCGGCGCGGCCGGCATGCGCAGCGACGGTGATGCCGTCGTCGGAGGGAATGGCGATGTTCATGACTGATCTCCTTGTTATTGATTGTTGCGCAGCCAGGCCTGATGGTGCCCGGAGCCTTCGCGCAGCATGTGCTTTCCGCATTGTGGACAGCGGCTTTCCTTGCATGGCACACCGGGTGCGTGGGGTTGCCGCTCGCCGCAGTGCACGCAGACGCAGTGACCTCCCGAACCCGGGCCGTGCGGGTGTTCGTACATGACCGATCCTCCTTCCATGCGCAGGGCCTTGCCCTCGATCAGCGCGCGCGCGGATTTTCCGCGGGCGCTGGCGACGATGCGTCCGAACGTGGCGCGGCTCACGCCCATGGCGGCTGCGGCTTCGTCGTGGTATTTCCCTTCAACATCGGCGAGGCGCAGCGCTTCCACTTCATCCATGCTCAGCGTGATGAATTCGAGCAGGGAGGAGGGAATGCCCGCGGGCTTGAAGATGCGATGCTCAAGCGAGCATGCGATACGTCGTGGACAATGGGGTCGACCGGGTTTTCGTTGCTTCATGCTGTAATATGAGCATATGCCCAATATCATGCAAGTCCTTATCAACCTGCGCGCTATCCGGCGGTGAGTGCGATGTGGATCCATCGCGTTGCGGATAACGATGCGTCGCGCGAGGTTGCCGGCCCGAACGGGAATGGTGGCAACGGCCGCTTCGCTATGCTCATGAATTGGCTGAAGATAATTCCGCCAGTCGCCTGTCGCTTCGCGCGTGAGCGTGGGATTGTGGGACAAAAGGAAACGGTGGGGGAGGAGGGCTGCGAAACCCCTGAAAATGCTGGATGAAACGCTTTTCCCGCCACGGGGGCCCATTGTTCGCTTGACTTTTTCCCTCTCTGTGCATTACTTTGTTGATCGGTTTATTTTTATCGACTCTTCACTGTTTTTACCAAAGGTTACATATGAGCAACCGTACCACCCAGAGAACCTTTCAGGCCAAGGAAATCGAAGTCGACAAGAAATGGTATGTTGTCGACGCTGAAGGCCTTGTCCTCGGTCGTCTGGCGGCGAAGGTCGCACACATTCTCCGTGGCAAGCACAAGCCGATCTTCTCGCCGCATGTGGACACGGGTGACTTCGTGATTGTGATCAACGCCGGGAAGGTCAACCTGACGGGGAAACGTCAGGAGCAGAAATCGTACTTCACGTATTCAGGGTATCCTGGTGGTGACAAGACGCGCATGTTCAAGGATTTGATCAAATCGAATCCCCGCTACGTCATCGAGCACGCCGTGCGCGGCATGCTTCCGCACAACCGCCTCGGTCGCCGCATCATCAAGAAGCTCAAGGTGTACGCGGACGGCAACCACCCGCATCAGGCGCAACAGCCCGAAGTGCTGTCTCTGGACTGACATCGATTCGATCATCACATTCTCACTGCAAGGTAACTCATGATTCATAGGATTGCTGTCGGGCGCCGTAAAACCGCAGTCGCCCGTTCGTTCCTGGTCCCGGGCACGGGAAAAATGACGGTGAATGGCAAGGAAGTGACGCGCTACTTCCCGACCGAGCTGCTGCTCGACGAAGTGCGTCTTCCCTTCACCGTAACGGAAACCAACGAACGCTACGATACTTTCGTGCGCGTGCGCGGTGGTGGCACACACGGTCAGGCCGGTGCCGTCAAAATGAGCATCGCCCGCGCCCTCGTGGCCATCGACGAGGAATTCCGTCCCAAGCTGCGCCGTTCCGGACTGCTCACGCGCGACTCGCGCATGGTGGAACGCAAAAAGTACGGCCAGAAAAAGGCCCGCAAGCGCTTCCAGTTCAGCAAGCGCTAAACCGTTTCCCGAATGGCACTCCGTGCGGCCCGCGCCGGACGGAGTGCTGTTCGTATCACACATGCATCCCGACAGCCTGTCGGGTGTGCCCCTCGGGGCATCGGCGGGCAGCGTGACGGATGCAGCGGATTCAACCAATCATTTCAGGAGTTTTTATGCCCAAGGTCGCTCTCGAGGACCTGCTCGCAGCAGGCACCCACTTCGGTCACCTCACCCGCCGCTGGAATCCGAAGATGAAACCCTACATCTTCATGGAACGCAACGGCATTCACATCATCGATCTCAAGAAAACGCAAGAGCAGCTCGACGTTGCCTGCGATGCCATCGCGCGCATCGTCGCCGAAGGCAAACGCGTTCTTTTCGTCGGCACGAAAAAGCAGGCGAAAGACATCGTCCGCGCCGCGGCGGAGAACAGTGGACAGAATTACGTGACCGAGCGCTGGCTCGGCGGCATGCTCACCAACTTCTCCACCATTCGCAAGAGCATCAAGCGTCTGACGAATATCGAGAAAATGGAAACCGACGGCACCTTCGACAAAATCACGAAGAAGGAACGCCTGATGATCTCGCGCGAGAAAGAGCGCCTGAACAAAATTCTCAGTGGTATCGTGGACATGAGCCGCCTCCCCGGCGCCCTGTTCATCGTCGACATCAAGAAGGAGCACATCGCGGTGAAGGAAGCCCGTAACCTGGGCATCCCGGTCATCGCGGTTGTGGATACCAACTGCGATCCCGACGTCGTGGACTATGTCATCCCGGGCAACGACGATTCCGCCCGCACTATCGAGCTGATCTCCAAAGCCCTGACCGACTCCATCACCGAAGGCCGCGAGCAGAGCCGCATGTTGCGCGCCGAACAGGAGGCCGAGGAGGAGCGCATCGTCAAGGAGACGGACGCCACGAAGGAAGAACAGGCGTAACACAATCCCGAATGGCTGCACGATCAGCCATTCTTTTTCTCCGGACTACGAAATATCTGTTTCACAATTCGCTATAGAGAGAACACATGGAAATTTCAGCCGCCATCGTCAAGGAGCTTCGCGAGCGTACCGGCGCGGGAATGATGGATTGCAAAAAGGCGCTCGCCGAAACCAATGGCGATATGGATCAGGCCATTGAGTACCTCCGCAAAAAGGGTGCCGCCACCGCCGAGAAACGTGCCGACCGTACCGTGAACGAAGGCCTGGTCGTCACCGACATCACCGACGGCAAGGGCGTCATCATCGAAATCAATTGCGAAACCGATTTCGTGGCACGCAGCGAGGACTTCATCACTTTCTCGCAGCACGCGCTCAACGCGGTCAAGACCACCGCGCCCGCCGATGTTGCCACACTGCTGCAAGCCAAGGCCGGCGATCTTACCATCGAGGATCATCTCAAGGATCTCATTGGCAAGATCGGCGAGAAAATCGAAGTGCGTCGCTTCGCCACCTTCAGCACCGACGGCCAGCTCGTGGATTACATCCACCCCGGTGCCAAGCTCGGCGTGTTGATCGAAATCGGCGGCGCCAGCGGCGAAGCCGTTGTCGCTCTGGGCAAGGATCTTGCCATGCAGATCGCTGCCATGAATCCCGTGGCCATCGATCGCAGCTCCGTGCCCGACGAAGTCAAGGCGAAGGAACTCGAACTCTATCGCCAGCAAGCCATCGAACAGGGCAAGCCCGAAAACATGGTGGACCGCATCGCCGAGGGCAAGCTCAACAAGTATTTCCAGGAATACACGCTGCTCGAGCAGTCCTTCCTCCGCGATACGACCAAGACGGTCAAAGAGCAGGTGGAAGAAGTCGGCAAAGCCGTGGGCGCGCCGCTGACCGTGCTGCGCTTCGAACGTTTCCAGGTCGGAGCCTGATTCTTCGAATTATCGAACGAGCCTTTTGGCACACGCCAGAAGGCTCGTTCTCTATATGGAGGTGACATGGAACCCCGGTTCAAACGCATTCTGCTCAAACTCAGCGGCGAATCCCTGATGGGCAATCGCGAGTACGGCATCGATCCCGACGTGCTCCGCATGTATGCCGATGAAATCATCTCGGCCCGTGAACTCGGCGTGGAGGTGGGTATCGTTCTCGGAGGCGGCAATATCTACCGTGGCGTGGCCGCCGCAGCACAGGGCATTCACAAGGCGTCGGGCGATCAAATGGGCATGCTCGCCACGATGATCAATTCGCTGGCATTGCAGAATATGCTGGAAGTCAAAGGCGTGTATACCCGCCTCGCCAGCGCCATCGAAATGAATCAGATCGCCGAACCCTATATCCGCCGCCGCGTCATCCGCCACCTCGAGAAAGGTCGCGTGGTGATCATGGGCGCGGGCACAGGACATCCGTACTTCACAACCGACACCGCGGCAGCCCTGCGGGCCATCGAAATCGAGGCGGATGTGATTCTCAAAGGCACGCGCGTGGACGGCGTGTACGACAGCGACCCCGAGAAAAATCCCGAGGCATTCCGTTTCGAGGAAATCAGCTATCAGGACGTGCTGATCAAGGATCTGCGCGTGATGGACCTCACCTCGATCACGTTGTGTCAGGAGAACAAACTTCCTATTATTGTTTTCAACATCAACGAAGCGGGCAACCTGAAGCGACTCTTGCTCGGCGAGCAAATCGGAACAATGGTGTCCGAATCCATAACCCCAGTGAAATCACCAAGCACGGAGCTGGTACCATGATGAAGGAAATTCTCAAGGATGCCTCCGACCGTATGGACAAATCCATCGAGGCGTTGCGTCATGAACTCGCCAAAATCCGTACCGGCAAGGCTACCACGGCCCTGCTCGACGGCATCAAGGTCGAATACTACGGCACGATGACCCCGCTGAGCCAAATGGCGAATGTCAGCGTGCTCGACGCCCATACGCTGTCCATTCAGCCCTGGGACAAGTCGGGCATCAATGCCATCGAAAAAGCCATCCGCATCGCCGACCTCGGACTCAATCCCGCCAACGACGGCATTGTCATCCGCGTGCCGATTCCGCCACTAAACGAGGAACGCCGCCGCGACTTCGTGAAGCTGGTCAAGCGCTTCGGCGAAGACACGAAAATCGCCCTGCGCAACATCCGCCGCGACGCCAACGAGCAATTGAAGAAAGCCGAAAAAGAAGATCACGTCTCCGAGGACGAACGCATCAAATCGGAAAAAGACGTCCAGGATTTGACCAACAAACATGTCGAACACGTGGACGAATTGCTGCGCGCCAAGGAAAAGGAAATCATGGAAGTGTAGAGACGGTGCATGCGGACGATGTAGAGACGGTGCATGCGGACGATGTAGAGACGGTGCATGCACCGTCTCTACCGTGCGTCACCACACGATCAATTTCACCAACAATCCCAACAACACCACGCCGAACACCGGTTTGATCAGACGCGCACCGCCGCGCAAGGCCCAGCCCGCGCCTGTCCACGCGCCGGCGATGTTCGCCGCGCCCATGAGCAGGGCGATGCGCCAGGCGATGTCGCCGCCGAGAGCGAAGGCAACAATCGCGGCGTAATTGCTGGCCAGATTCAGCAGCTTGGCGTGCGCCGTGGCGCGCAGAAAACCGAAGCGGAAAAACAGCACGAAGCCGAAGGCCAGAAAACTCCCCGTGCCCGGGCCGAAAAATCCATCATAGTACCCCAGCGCGAAGCCGAACAACATCACCAGCAGCGTGAGCCGTGGTGTGACGTCGGGCGCGCTGTCCTCCATCCCGAAATTCCTGCGCACAAAGGTGATCACCGCCACAACGATCACCAGCGCCGGTATCAACGCCTCCAACCAGGACGACGACACGCGCAGTACTGTCCACGCTCCGGCGTACGAGCCCACAAACGATGCGGCGAAGCCCAACGCGCCCAGACGCGCATGCACCCAACCGCTGCGCAAGTAGCGGAAGGCGCTGAACGTGGTGCCTATCGCGCTTTGGACTTTGTTCGTGGCCAGAGCCACATGCGGGGGCAATCCCGCGGCGAGCAGCGCGGGCAAACTGATCAAACCGCCTCCCCCCGCCATGCTGTCCACCAGCCCGGCAAAAAACGCCGCGGCAACGAGAAGGATATGGAGTACGGGATCGTCGCTCATGCTTCGCGCGCCTCAGCGGAGGAACAACACCGCCACGCCAGCCACGGCCAGCAAGGCGCCGAGCACCGCGCGCGCGGTCAGATGTTCCTTGTACACGATGCGCACCAACGGCAGCATGATGATGGGTGGCAGCGACATGATGGTGGTGGCGATGGCCACCTCGGTATGCACGATAGCCACCAGGCTGAAGGTGATGCCGAGATAGGGTCCGATGATCGCGCCAATGCTCGTGTACAGCAGGGCCTTGGGCTCGCGTGCATACACGCGGAAGGGATTCTTGTACCATTTGAACAGCATCGCCACCGGCAGGAACAGCAGCACCGCCGCCGCTATGCGGACCAGCGTTGCTACCATGCTGTGAATGGGCGCTTCATTGAAGGCGAATTTTGCAAAAATCAATCCTGCCGCCTGACCGAGCGCTGCAAGCACACCGAAGAGCACGCCCAGCAATTTCACCCGCCGCGGTATGGAGGCATTGGCCCTGCGATCCAATATCACCAGGGCGACGCCACCCATGGTCACGATCATGCCGGCGAGATCCAGCGCGGCGAGTGCTTCGCCCAGAAACATCCAGGCAAGCACGGCCGACATGGCGGGGACGAGCGCCATCAACAACATGCTGATGCGCGGACCGATGTCCTTGAATGCACGGAAAAGAAAACTATCGCCCAGCACCAGGCCGATGATGCCGCTGATGACCAGATTTCCGATTTGCGAGCCGGAAAGCTGCATCGGCAGGCCCATGACCAACACGGTGACCAGCAACAGGAGCAGAGCGAGCACCATGCGGGTGATGTTCACCATGATCGAACCCACGCGTTGCGTGGCTTCGGAAAAAACGATGGACGTACCCGACCACAGGAATGCGGTCAGCAGGGCGGAGAGTTCTCCAAGTAAAGGCACAGGTCTATCCGTTCAGCGGGCGTGTGAGAGGGAGGAGCGATGCGTATCAGTGCGGCGAGTGCAGGGCGATACGATTGCCCTCGGTATCGCGCAGCACGGCCATGTAGCCGTATTCGTCGCTGATTTTGGTTTTGGGAATGAGTACGGTGCCGCCCATGGCTTCCGCACGCACCAGCGCGGGCATGAGATCGGCGCCGGCGTTGAGGTACAGCAACACGCCATTGTCCGAGGGCTCGTACCAGGCATGCAGCACCAGTGCGCCGGCCAGGCCCTGCGAGGCATCACCCAAAAAGCCCATGCGCGCTTCGCCAACCATGCGCTCTTCGATGGCAATACCCAGCATCACTTCGTAAAAATGCTTCGCGCGCTCGAAGCCCGTCACGGGAATTTCAAACCAGCTGATCATATTCATCGTGCTCTCCGTGTTGAGGGTAGTATCGTTGCGAGGTAGCGGCCGGTGTGACTGTCCTTGATCGCGGCAACGTGCTCGGGCGTTCCGCTGGCAATCAAACGCCCGCCATGTTCACCGCCCTCGGGTCCGAGGTCGATGATCCAATCCGCGCATTTGATCACATCCAGATTGTGTTCGATAATCAGAACGCTGTGTCCGTTGTCAATCAAGGCCTGGAAACAACGCAGCAATTTGCCGATGTCGTGAATGTGCAGCCCCGTGGTGGGTTCGTCGAAAATAAACAGCGTATGGCCGTCGTCCTTGTTGCTCAAATGCACCGCGAGCTTCAGGCGTTGCGCCTCACCGCCGGACAGCGTAGTGGCCGCCTGCCCCAGGCGCATGTAGCCGAGGCCCACATCGTCGAGAATCTGCAGCTTGTTGGCCACGCGCGGGACATGCGAGAAAAAGGCCAGCGCTTCGGTGACCGTCATGTTCAGCACGTCCACGATGTTTTTGCCATTGAAGCGAATGTCGAGAATCTCCCGCTTGTAGCGCGAGCCTTTGCAGGATTCGCATTCGAGGTAGAGATCGGCCATGAATTGCATCTCTACCTTGATGGCGCCATCGCCTTCGCAAACATCGCAGCGGCCGCCAGGCACATTGAAACTGAACGCCCCGGGGCCGAGTCCGCGCAGACGCGCCGCGGCGGTGGAGGCGAACAGATCGCGGATGGCATCGAAGGCCTTGATATAGGTCACAGGATTCGAGCGCGGCGAACGGCCAATCGGCGACTGATCCACCATTTCCACATGCTTGATGCGTTTCTCGCCAGCGAAGCCGGAAAAGTATCCCACCTCGCCTTCGTACGCACCTTCCAACTCCTTGCGCAGGCCTCCGTAGATGATGTCGTGCACCAAGGTGCTTTTACCCGAGCCGCTCACGCCGGTGATGCAGGTGAGCACGCCAAGCGGAATCGAGACGTCGAAGCCCTGAAGATTGTGCTGCCGCACATCATGTACGGTGAGCAGCGCCTTCGACGAACGTCGCTTTGTCGGTACAGGTATGGTGAGCTTGCCGGAGAGATACTGTCCGGTGAGCGAGGCCTTGTTCTTGCGCAACTGTTCCGGCGTACCTATCGCGACCACGGAGCCGCCGTTTTCGCCTGCCGCTGGTCCGATATCCACAATCATGTCGGCGACCTGCATCATCTCGGCGTCGTGCTCCACCACGAGCACAGTGTTGCCCGAATCGCGCAGCGATTGGAGAATGCCGATGAGCCGCGAGTTGTCGCGCGGATGCAGGCCGATGGTGGGTTCGTCGAGCACGTACAGCGTGCCTACCAGCGACGAACCGAGCGAGGTGGCAATGTTGATGCGCTGCGCTTCGCCGCCCGAGAGCGTGTGCGAAAGGCGGTCCAGCGTGAGGTACCCGAGGCCGATTTCATGGAGAATGCGCAACCGCTTGCGGATTTCGGCCAGCAGGCGTTCGGCCACATCCTGCTCGAAGGCGGTGAACTCCGCCTGATCGAAGAACGCGCGCAGGCGCTCCAGCGGCATGCGGGTCAATTCGCCCAATGTTTTGCCCGCCACGCGCACTGCCAACGCGTCGGGTTGCAGACGCGAACCGCCGCAGGCGGGACAGATGGTGAACCCGCGATAGCGCGCGATGAGGATGCGGTAATGCATCTTGTAGTTGTTCTGCTCGAGCATGTCGAAAAAGCCCCGCACGCCGAGAAATCCCTTGCAACCGTTCCAGACCAGCGCGCGCTGCTCGTCCGTAAGTTCGCGCCAGGGTGTGTTCAGAGGCAGGCCGGCGCTCGAGGCGATTTTCACCATGTCGCGCTGATGTTTGCTGTGCTTGGGCGTGGTCCATGGCTGCACCGCGCCTTCGGCCAACGTCTTGCCCACATTGGGTATGACGAGATTGGGATCGATGCCCGTGGTGCGCCCGAAGCCCTGGCACAGCGGACACGCCCCGGTGGGCGCATTGAAGGAAAACAGCTGTGGATCGGGCTCCATGTACGCCGTGCCGCATTGTGCGCAGGCGTAGGTGGTGGAAAAATCCACGGTCTCCTTGCTGTCGATGAGGAACAGGCGCAGATGTCCGTCGCCTTCGAGAAAGGCGGTTTCCAGCGAATCCGTCATGCGCGACACATTGTCCATGCCGCGCCATACCACGCGGTCCACCAGCACATACACCGCGTCCTTGGTCACGCCCGAGGGATTGCGCTCCTGTATGTCGACGATGTCTCCATCGATTACCACGCGCACGAAGCCCTGTTTGCGCAGATTGTCGAATTCATCATCGATGGAGTGGCCGCTGTGCTCGTGCATGGGGAAGGTGATATACAGCTTGCTGCCGTCGGGCAGCGCGGCGCAGCGCTCCAGCACCGTGCGTACGGAATCGCGTTGTACCAGCTGCTCGTCGTTGCGGCACCAGGTTTTACCGATGCGCGCGTACAGCAGGCGCAGGTAGTCGTACACCTCGGTGGTGGTACCCACGGTGGAGCGGGGATTGCGGGCCACGGTTTTCTGCTCGATGGCGATGGCCGGCGCGATACCCTGGATGAAGTCCACATCCGGCTTGTTCATGCGCTCGAGAAACTGCCGGGCATAGGCCGAGAGACTCTCCACGTATCGGCGCTGTCCCTCGGCGTAAATAGTATCGAAGGCGAGACTGGATTTGCCGGAGCCACTGACGCCGGTAATGACCACGAGTGCATCGTGCGGGATTTCGAGCGAGATGTTCTTGAGATTGTTCACTCGCGCCCCGCGCACCACGAGACGATCGCGCGCCGCAACGGCAGGCGCCGCCGCGCTTTTCTTGCGCGCCGTCTTTTTCGTGCCTGTCACATCCGATGCCATATACCGTATCCGCCTGGAATTGCTTTCAAACAACGCAAGAAAGAAACTTACGCGCAGTCGCAGGGAAAAGCAATGCGCTTCGTGGGTTGCGTGAGCAATGCCGGAACACGGAGAACCCGGAGGGCTTCGCGAACACAGAGCACCCGGAGCGCTACGCGAACACAGAGGGCACGGAGGGCTTCGCCAACACGGAGTACCCGGAGGAAATCACAGGCATTGAGCTTTGGCGCCCTTGCGTCTCTGCGTTTACCACAAGCCATGCGTGGCGATAGCAGTGGTCCCGGAGTGAAAGTGCAGGAGGAAAAAGGACATGTGAACCGTGTTCCACTCGGCGCTTTATCTCGGTCGCCTTTTTACCTTTCCTCGCGCGCGCGCGTCCACCCGTGAGGAATTCCCGTACAGTGGACCGGCGCTTCACGCCGCGCCGGTTCTGAACCCCACGCGTGCCGCTCCAGTCGCATGCTCGAAGGCACCACGCTCTTCGCGCTCGCAGCAGGTGAGCAGATCGCTCATGCGGAGTTCATCGCCGCGTACGGCCGCCCGGCGCAGCGCGTTGGATGCCGCAAGCGCGATGCGGCCACCGCTGAACACATAGCGCTCGGCCAGAACCCCGAGATCGATGTCACCCGCACGAGGCACAGCCGACGGAATCTGCGCCTCCCACAGCGCCAGTCGCAGCCGCGCATCGGGCAGCGGAAATTCGATCTTCTCATCGAAGCGCCGACTGAAGGCCTCGTCCAGCACGCCGGTGAGATTGGTGGTCGCAATGAGCACCCCCGGGAATCGCTCGAGTTGCTCGAGGAAAATATTCTGCATCTGATGGTACATGCGGTCGACCGCCCTGTGCTCGCCGGTGGATCGGCGCAGAAAAAACTGGTCGCATTCATTCAACAGCAACACCGGTGGGGCAATAGCACCGCGACAGAGCCGCTCGTACTCGGCAAACAGCCCGATTACACTCTGCTCGCTCTCACCCACCCATTTCGACAGCAACTTCCCGATATCCGTCACCAGCATGTCGCGGCCCAGCGTGCCGGCCATGCCCTCGGCGGCGAAAGTCTTGCCCGTTCCCGGCGCACCACTGAACAGCAACAACATCGAGTCGTCGGAACGCGTGCCGCCATGCCGATGCACGCCCCAGGAGCGAAGCTGCGCCAGCGCTCCGCTCTCCAAAGCGAGCAGGGCCTCGCCGAGACGTTCGCGTTCCGCCGCGGGTAATATCACCGCATCGAGCGAATGCCGGGGAGTGCGCCGTTCAAAGAAATCGGTGGAGATGCGCAGCGCCGTGGCTTGCTCCACACTGTCCTGCTCCAACAAACGATCCGCCGTGTCAACGGGCATGCGGAAATCCGGCGCTCCCATGATAGGATCGCGCACTTCGATCAAGCGCTCTTTTTGCAGCGTGCCATCGACATCGAAGATGCGACGCATCGTCCGTGTGTGCAGCACATCGCCGCCCAGGGCCTGCAACACATCGGGAATGTCGATGAACGTGTCGCGCAGCGTCGCCAGCAGTGCGCTTACGAGCACAAAGCGTTCGGCTTCACTCAACCCCGCGTCGCGAATACGGCGCTCCAACGGAATGCTGGCTTCTGAACGGACACTGCGCCGCAGCAACGAAAGGAACACGGGATGCGTCAACACGCTGTCGCGTTTGTCCCCAATGGACAACTTTCGCCGCTTTCCAGGAACGGCTGCATTGTCGATGCGCTGCTCGACGAAGCGCAGCCATTGCTCAAGATACTCGGCCGAGCTGGCGAAAGGCGCGTCCGTGGAAACTGTTGCCGTGGCATTCGCGTCGAGTTCGATGCCCGGTATCGCGCCGCTCATGATCTCGGCGAAAATCGCGGGATCGATGTCCACATCGCAGTGCAGGATGGCGGAACACTCCTCGATCAGCAGTATGTTGCGCTGCACGAGGCGCCCACCTCCTTCGAAATAGCATCGCAGTTCGTAGGAATTGAACGTCCCGGCACCGAAGAATGGCGCGAAATGCCGCACCTCGATCTGCTCGCCGTTGAGATGCTGCCGCAGCGCGTACAGCAGCATATGCCATTCCAGATCGGAGAGCTGCTCACGCACGCGAAGCGCTTCCAGCGGAAGCTCGAAACTCGTGTCGCGTGTCCTGCGCTGAATGCGTCGCAGCAGCGCGCTGGCCTTCGTGCTCGCCTCGTTCTCGCTGTCGTGGTCGATCTTTTCGTCCCAGCCCCGCACAGGATTATCGTGTTGGAGATCGGTGTACACGCGGCTGATGTAATCAAAGCAATGTTCGAGATACTCACGATTACCGCTGAATCCCGTGGGCGCGGGAGTCGTTGCCTCGCGTATGAGCAGCGTGATGCGCATGTCGCGCAGAGCTGGCTTGCGCTTCGCGTGCGTCCGCGCCATCTCCCCGCCGGAGGACTCATCGGGGGAAGAACCATCGGAGGAGGCCTCCGTGGATGTATCGATGGAAATGTAGCCCTTGCGCGCCAGCCGTGGCAGCACCAGGTCCCAACGCGGACGCGCGGAGGCGCCGCGCGGAAGGGATGCCTGCAATTCGCTGCCGAACACGGTATGCGCTCCTCTTTCGGTGACATGCACAATGAGCGCCAGCGCGGCGATATCCTCGTCGTTGTTCGCATCGCCCAGCTCAGTGCGTGCGAAGCGCAGCCAGTGCGCGGCATCCTTCGCACTCGCGCTCAGCAGGGCGATCGCGGCAACATGCAACATGGTGATCAGTTCCTGCGTGGTGCTCATTGCAGTCTCCAGGTTCGGTAATCCAACGTGCCGCAATCTACGGCGGCAGTGCGACAGATTGTGGCATTCTGTTTTTCCGTCGGCGACAATGCTGTATTGCGGACACCCAACATGGCGGGAGAGAGCCTGAGAATAAAATTTTTTTCGTGATGTGGAAAATTCTCCGTATAGTACACTACGATTTCCCGATTCGATAGTATTTCATCATCGTTCACCGCAGTCGGAGCAGCGCCATGCACGGTATCACGCCTTGCCTCTGGTTCAATGACAATGCCGAAGAGGCCGTCGCTTTTTACCTGTCCATTTTCTCAAACTCCCGCGTGACGGAAACGTCGTACTACGGGAAGGCCGGACCCGGTCCGGAAGGCGGCGTCATGGCCATGTCTTTTTTGCTCAATGGACGCGAGTTCATGGCAATCAACGGCGGACCGCAGTACCACTTCACTCCCGCCGTGTCCTTCGTGGTGCAATGCGATTCGCAGAAGGACATCGACTGCTACTGGGACAAGCTCAGCAGTGGCGGCGAGGCGCAGCCCTGCGGTTGGCTCGTGGATCGCTTCGGTGTATCGTGGCAAATCGTGCCGACCGAGCTGATTGAAATGATGCGCAGCACCGACGCCAAACGCGTGCGCAATCTCACCAAAGCCATGCTCGGCATGAGCAAACTCGATATCGTGGAATTGCAGGCCGCCTTCGACCAGGACTGAGGCACGCCCCGCGCGCGGGCGCGGGCACATACTCCCGCCGCGCCACGATCTGTCGCCATCTTGCAGGCCATCGTCGAATCGCATTTATTACATGCTGGAACAGCAGGTAACGCATCGACGATGATTTCTCTCAACAACATCTCCAAGCAATACAACGGGCGCTACCTGTTCAAGGATGTGTCGCTGCGCATTGGCGACAATGAGCGCATGGCCATTGTCGGATCGAACGGTGCCGGCAAATCCACGCTGATGAACATCATCCTTGGTGTGATCGAGCCCGATTCGGGCGAGATCGCCCAGTCGCGCTCCAACACCGTCGGCTATCTGCCGCAGGATGGTGTGCTGCACACCGGACGCACGCTCTTCGACGAGGCCTCCACGGCGTTCGACGATATCATCGCCATGCACGACCGCGTAGACGCTCTCAGCGCCGATATCACGCGCCTCTCCGCCACCCTGCCCGCCGACGCGCCCGATGTGCTGCGACTGGTGGACGAACTCGGCGAAATCCAGCACGTGCTGGAGCATCGCGAGGGGTACAACATTCAGGCGAAAGTGGGGCAGGTGCTCTCGGGCCTGGGCTTTGCCGAGCGGGATTTCGGACGACCGACGGAAGAATTCAGCGGCGGTTGGCAAATGCGCATCGCCCTCGCCAAGTTGCTGCTGCGCGAACCCACCATTCTCCTGCTGGACGAACCCACCAACCACCTCGACATCGAGTCGCTCGAATGGCTGGAGGAATACCTGCAAGGATACGAGAATTCCATCGTGCTCATTTCCCATGATCGCCGCTTTCTCGACAATCTCGCGCGGCGCACCATCGAGATTTCCCTCGGCAAACTCACCGAATACAGCGGCAATTTCAGCTTTTATCTGGATGAAAAGGCCCTGCGCACCGAGCAGTTGCGCGCCAGTTTTGCCAATCAGCAGCAGCAGATCAAGCAGACGCAGCAATTCGTGAATCGCTTCCGCTACAAGGCCACGAAAGCACGGCAGGTGCAGAGTCGCCTGAAAATGCTGGAGAAAATGGAGCTGATCGAAATCGAGGACGAGGAAGGCGGCATCTCCTTCGATTTCCCCGAGCCACCGCAGCCCGGCCGCGTGCTCATGCAGCTCGAAGGCCTGCGCAAGGCCTACGGCGCGCTGGAGATTTTCCGCGACCTGGACTTCACCGTGGAGCGCGGCGATCGCATCGCCTTTCTCGGCGTGAACGGAGCGGGCAAATCCACACTCGCGCGCATCATCGCGGGCATCGAACCCTATCAGGAGGGCGTGCGCATGCCGGGGCATAATCTGCTCGTTGGCTATTACGCGCAGAATCAGGCCGAAGAATTGGTGCCGCAGAAAACCGTGCTGCAAACGCTCGACGATGCCGCTGTGGGCGAAATACGCAAGCGACTGCGCACGCTGCTGGGCTGCTTCATGTTCTCGGGCGATGATGTGAACAAACTCGTGGCGGTACTGTCGGGTGGCGAGAAAAGCCGCCTGGCCCTGTCCAAATTGCTGCTCACGCCTTCGAATCTGCTCATTCTCGACGAGCCCACCAACCATCTCGACATGCGCTCGAAAGCCGTGTTGCAGGACGCCCTCTCACGCTACGATGGCTCCTTCATCATCGTGTCGCACGATCGCGATTTCCTTGAACCCATCGTCAACAAATGCGTGGATTTCAAGGATGGCGAATTGCGCATCACCCTCGGCACGGTGAGCGATTGGCTGCGCAAACGCGCGGCCGAGCACGAGGAGGAACGCCAGCGCCGCGATCCCGCTGGACACGTGCAGAGCAAACGCAACACCGTGCACAGCGATCGCGAACGCAAGCGCGAGGAAGCGCAACGTCGGCAGGAGCGCTATAAATTGCTCAAGCCCCTGCGCAATAAAATCGACCGCGTGGAAAAGGACATCGCCACGCTTGAAGAGGACCAAGCTGGTATCGAACGCGATCTGGGCCTCGAGGACACCTACAAGGACGAGAACAAAGTGAAGGCCTTGAACCAGCGCTATCGCGAAGTGAAATCGCAGCTCGAGGATCGCTATCGCGAATGGGAAACACTGCAAGCCGAAGCCGAGCGCCTGCAACAGGAGTTCGACACCGCCGAAGAAGAGTAGACGTCGGCGCGCGGCGCCAGGCACGCCGCGCACCGACGACCGAAACAACGGAGGGGACCGCCGTCAGCGGGCGACCACCATCCGTCGCGTAAACTGCCCCTCACCCGTCAACAGGCGATACAGATACACACCGCTTGGTAGCTGCGTGGCATCGAAGCGCAACTCGTGCCTGCCTTCCTGCGCTCTGCCGCTGTACAGCAAAGCCACGCGCGTGCCGAGCACATCGTACACGCTCAATTCCACCATGCCCGCGCGCTCGAGTTCGTACACGATCACCGTTCCGGGATTGAAGGGATTCGGATAATTCTGATGCAGACGAAAGGTCCCGGGCTGCGCGTCCACACCCACCGACACCACACCGCAGGCTCCGCAAAACGCTTTACCCGCTCCGCTCGACAGCCGCAGCGAAGCGCTTGTCGATTCGTGGTACTGCGCGGGTTGCCCCACGATGCCGAACGCCCTGTACTGTGCCGATTGCATTGCCTGCGCCCCCGTTCCACCGCTGTTGATCTGGCCGTGCCCCAGCGTATACGATGCGCTGGACTGCGCATGCAACGATGGCGCGAGCAGCGACGCGGCGAGCAGCAGCCACAGCGCCTTCATCGCCCACCTCGCGGCGGAGCGGGAATATCGTAGGCCTCCATGCGCACATCCTCGTGACCCCGGCGCCGCACCGACACTTCCCAATCAAAGCTCGCATCGCTCGCGCCTTTCATCAATTCACGCACGACAAAGGAATCGCCGCGCTTCTCGGCCACGAACATGCCGTTGCAATCCGCCGTGGGCGTCACTTTCACAATCATGGGATGCGCCTCGTCGATGGTCACCATTTCGAGGAACACCGGGTCGAGGCGAATCACGGCCTCGCCATCGCGCAAGCTGCCCTGCCCGCGATCGCGGAACCACACATCCGCCGCTTCCTCAGCATACATGCGCCGCGTACCGTAGCTGGCGGTGGACACGATGGCGCTTTTCTGCCCGCGGAACAACGAATTGCCGTTGGGATCGATATGCGCCCGGTAGGGGTCGGATGGACTGTTGGGATTGATGATGCTGATGCCGTCTTCGGGACTGATGCGTGCGATATTGCCATTGGCGAGTGGAACCTCGATGCCGCCGAGATAGGTTTCGAGGCCGGTGTGTATCGAGGTGCCGTCGTTGTAGAATGAGGTCAGCACGTTTCCGTCCTTGTCCATCACGTGAAGACTTTGGAAAAATCCTTCGCCATCGCTGCCGACGTACGCTTTGACTTCGCCTGTTATCGGATCGAAGATGAGGAAATCCGGCGTTTCGATGCCGCTGCCGCGGATAATGGTGGTATCGCCTTTGCCCGGTGTGGTGGAACTGGGCGTGATGTAGTATTCGGGCAGATAATGGTAGGACCCCGTGCTGTCGAAGCGGGCGATGGGCTTGCCGGTTTTCGGATCGCCAATCACTAGTTCCGGCGTAGTGATGCCGCTGCCCTTGAGCGTGGTGGTGTCCTGCTTGGTTGGATCTTGCGCATCGATGCTGATGTACTTTTCGGGCATGCGATGCGTGCTGCCGGTGCTGTCGAATTCCACCACATTTCTCCGGGGATCACCCACCGGATACTTCGGATCGATGAGGTGGAAACTGCGGAGGTAAATTTCACCATCCGCGTCGATACGCAGCTTGGCCTCGGCACTGTCTTTGCCGCCCACGGTGATGCCGGTGCGGTAATGCTCGTTGCCTTCATGCAGCGAATGCCCGGTCACGATCAGTTCTTTCACCACGAGCGTATCGCCACCGCCGCCCGGCGGACCCGGATCACCTTTCGGGCCCTTGCAGTCGTTGGCATCCCACACGCCGTCGCCATTCGTGTCCTCGCCGGGATCGTTTGCGCCATTGCCGTTGGTATCCCAGCAGTTGATGCCGTTTTTGCCATTGGCTCCCGGAAGCCCTGCGGGGCCCATCGGTCCGGCCGGACCCATCGGGCCAGCGGGGCCAGCGGGACCAGCAGGACCGGCGGGTCCCATGGGTCCCGGAGGCAGGGGTTGCTTGAGCGAGTCGGCATACAGCGCTACCATGGCCACAGGCACGGGATGAATGGGAATGACGGGTTGCATGGTTTCACCGTCGATGGTCAAACGCAACCCTACGCGTTTTTGGAATATCAACGGCGGCAACGGATTGCCGCTGGTATCCACGCTGCCGATGGCATGTTCGAACAGGCCGTTGCTGATATTGAGGGCGGGCACCGTTTCGCTGAACAGCACCATCAGCGGGCCGGTGTCGAGATCCACGATCTCGAAGCGCACGGACTTCACGCCGGTGATTTTCACACCGGACGCGTCGGTGAGGCAGCCCTGGTAGTGGAATTGCCGACGCACGGGAGGCGAAGGGCGTTGCGCCGATAAAAAGTCCATAGGCAGTAGAAGCAGAAGTAAGAGCAAACAGGAAATGTTCGTCACGGATACGCGCATGACTCCTCCTTGTATGATGAAATGAAGGAAAAACGCCTCGGGGATGACACGACGGGAAATGGTTGTCGACAAAGGCGTGATGTCGCACGCGGGTCGCGGTGGTACAGGACGATCAGCCGGCGAAGCGGACGTCGCGAAGCGAGGTGCGTCGGTACAGGGGAGTGTTCGCAGGAAAGTATAACATCAGGACAGAAATGTCAAGCATTTCCTGATTGAAGATTATGAATTTTAATCAGACACTTGGCTCCGGAGAAGGACGCGTTGCCTCGCGCATGGTCGGCGGCGGTGACTGACGCCACAACGTCCGGGTGCGGGAAAAAGGACTTTACTCCCTGCTGAAAATGTGCTACACTGCGAAGTCGCTTCATGTACAAGGAGTTTCACGATGCTTCGATTCGCTTCTCTGATGCTCGTCGCGGGATTGCTGTTCTGTGCTTCCTGTGGCGAAGATGACAGTACTCCTGCGCCACAGAATCCCCAACCCACGGGCAATCTCACCGACGTCAGCGGGTGCAAGCAATTCATGCGCAACGCCGGCGACGACAAGACGAAGAGCTGCATCCGTTGGGATTACGACGTCGCCAAGAAAGAATTGACGCTGGTGCATGTCAATGCCGGATTCAATTGCTGTCCGAAAGCCATCAACGCAACGATTTCCGTGGATGGCACGGTGATGGTGATAGCGGAGTCCGAGGTGGGTCCCGATTGCCGCTGCAATTGCCTGTATGATTTGACCATGCGCGTGAACGATGTCGCTCCCGCGCGTTACGTGGTGCAGGTGATCGAACCTCTCCGCAGCAAGGATGAGGACGCTCTCGAATTTTCCATGGACCTCAGCACCCAGACGACAGGCGAGTTTTGCGTGCCGCGCTTCATGTATCCCTGGGGTTGAGGCGGGGCGTACTCGACTGTGGGGGGAGACGTTGCTGTTGCGGCGGTGGCGTGGTTTTCGCGGCCAAATACGAACGGGGAGCGACAGTCGCCCATCGCCCCCCGTTGGCTCCTTTCAGACAGAGTGGGGTGTGTTACTGTTTGCGCAGCATCGTTATCGACGCAGCGTCGCCGGCAATCAGTCGTATGATGTAATTCCCCGGAAGCAGATTGTTCGCATGGAGAATGCTGGTGAACGTTCCGGCGCTCATGCTCTCGGCATCGACGAGGCGGGCCACTTCCTGCCCGAGCATATTGTACACCGTAAGAGACACGGTGCATTCACCTGCCAAGGCGAAGGACACCACGGCCTGATCGATCATTGGGTTGGGATACGCTTCGATTGCGGAGAGAGCCGCATCGGCAGTCGGAGCGACACTGATGGCTGGCGAGTACTCCGTGCTGCCGTCACGATCGATTTGCCTTAGGCGGTACCACAGTACTTTGCGAGTGTTGATCCGGGCGGAAGAGGCATCGCTCCAGGAGTAGGAACGCGGGGAGAAAGTTGTACCATTGCCGGCGACGAATTGCAGAGTTTCCCACGTGAGCTTGTCCACACTGCGCTCCACTTCGAAGCCGTAGTTGTTGAGTTCGGTGGCTGTGGTCCAATGAAGTTCGATAACCCCGCCCCTCTTGCGCGCCGAAAAGGACACGAGTTCGACCGGCAGCGGTGATGCGGTGAGAAGTTCGATGGTACCTGCCGCACCGGAGGTAGCGCCGTTTGCGGGGAATTCGCTGAGCGAAGGTGATGAGGTCGTGCCATTCGCGCCTCCATTGACGCTCATGCTCGACACATACATGCGCGTGGCGATGAAGCCACCGCCGCCACCGCCGCCCGGGCCTTCGGTTTCGAAATTGTAGTTAATGATCTGATTTCCTCCCACACCGCCATCTGCGGAAAGCTGAATACCGCTGATGGAAAGTGCATCAAGCAGAATACTGCCGCCGGCACCGGCACCACCGGGGCCATCATTGCCATTACCCGTCGTTGCGCCGCCGTTATTGCCATTCGCGCTGATTCTTCCGGAGCCACTGATCGCTGTTGCTTGAACGAAAACGAAGCCTCCACCATTGCCACCTGCGCCACCACAGGAATTATTCTGATGCCCGGCGCCGCCACCGCCGCCAAAAAACACGCGGCTCTCGGGGATGGCCACCAGCGGTCTGCCGCCAAGGCCACCCCGTTCCTGTCGGTAGTCCCCACCCCAGTTGGAAATTCCCGGGCCCACCAGCAACGCGTCCCTGTTGCTTGCGGAGTAGCTGTAACCGCCACGACCGCCACCGGAGGAATTCGCATTGGCCCCGGCCGGATCCAATGACCAGGCGGATGCACCCGAACATGACGTACACATCACGCCCTGACCTGTCCACGTGGAAGGGCTCATCCCGTTCGCGCCGCCGCCACCACCCGCATTGTGATTGTTGCCACCACCGCCGCCGTTCGCCGCTGCGCCCCGTCCGTAGCGTCCAGCGGAGACGACAAGCGCGGAATCGGCGATGCTTTCACCTTTCACCGCACCATCGGCGACCGAAGTGGTACGATAGAGCGTGTTGGACTGCAGCACACTGCCACCGTTGACGCTGAGTTCTCCTCCGCGAAATCCCGCTCCATCCGCGCGAATGCGGCCGTGCAGAGTGAGCGTACCGGAAACGCTCACAGCCACGATGCCTCCGGTGAGTCCATTCCAGGCCCGCGCCACGATCGATGCGCCATTCGACACTGTAAGCTCGCTGTATTGCGGAATGCGTACGACTTGGGTCTTGCCTGTCGTGCTGTAGGATTGTGTCAATGGTGCCGAAAGCGTGACGGTGTTTCCCGAAACGGAGGCGACACCACGGAATTCAACATTTCCGGCGCCGTTGTAATCCAACACCTCGCCGAAGCTTATATCGTTGGCCGTTCCTATTGTCGCACCTTTCGCCTGATAGATCATAAGGAGATCACCAGTGGATAACCCGCTTGCAGTGTGTAACGTGAGGGTACTATTGCCAGTGGTGACGGGCTGCATGAGCACGTAGTAGTGGTTCACCACGGTGTTGGAAGACCCGATAGTGACCAAACCATCTTTTCCCGGGAGTTGCGCGTATCCTGTCCCGCTCAACAAGGTATAGAGAACGACAAGATACAACCCAGCGATCGTGTGAAAGCGGTAAGCGTGAGTACAATTGGAGTTCATGATGATGGATAGCTGCTGTGACGAATCAGTTCAATACCCAGCACAGATCAACATCTATGCCAGCCTTCCCTTGTGATGGAAATCGATTCGAAATCTGTGTTTCGAGTCGTCTTAGACAGCTGAGAATACGGAATCCGTATCGACCTGCACGAACAGTTCGGTTTCGGAACGTTCATGAATCTGAGATGGCAATCACAAAAACACCGGGGTCGATCCGTATTGGACCGACCCCGTTGTTGTGTTTCGCCGCAGAACCGGACGGGGAATCAGCGGAGAATCATCAGTTTGCGAACAATCGTGTTCGCCCCATTTCTCACACGCAGCAAATACATGCCGGGCTTGAGCGCGGAGCCGTCGGCAAGCAAACCGTTCCAACGCAAGGTAAGGCGTCCACCATCGGTGACCGCATCGTGCAGCACCGCCAGTTCGCGGCCGAGAATGTCAGTCAGCACCACACGCAGTGCTCCGCGTTCGGGCAGTTCGATGGGAATATACAGCTCGGCGCCCTGCCCGGAGGTGTAGGGATTCGGATAGAGGGCTCCGACCTGCACGGACTGTGGAAGCACCGTCCCGATGTGGTTGTTGTTCGTCGGTGGATCGATTGGATTGGTCTCCAGCACGAGGAAGGCTGTATAGGGCGTGAGAATCTGATGGCGCATGCTCAGTGCGATGACGCTTTGCTTGAGTTCCAGCGTTTCCCCGTATTTCTTGATCGTCGCCAGCAAGTCGTCGATGCGCGCGGCAGCCCAGTACGATGCGACCTGAGGCAGATCGGTACTCCAGTCGACGAAGCGCACATCGCGCGACAGCGACCGTGCGGTGCCGGAGGCATCGCTGTAGTTCACGGTGACGCGTTCGTTCGGCGCAAGCCAGCGCCCGGTGGTGACCAGCTTGTTGGCGCTGGTAATGCCGTTGAACGACAGCGGATACAGCAGCATGGTATTGCGCAGTTCGTAGCGCACTTCCGGAGCGAGGGTGGAGCCGACATTGAGGTCGAGCATGATGCGTGACAGCACGGTTTGCAGATCGTCGCCGCTTTCCACCATGGTCACCTTTCCGCCGCGGGCTTCGGCGAGATCGTAGAGCAACTCTATTCTGCTGCTGAACACGATCACCGGATTGAACACCACGCCCACAGTGTCGATGGTTTCGATAATCGACTTCAGGCCCTGGAGCGAGTAAATGCCGGCATTGGGTTCGCCATCACTCAGGAAAAGCATTTTCCTCACGGCATCGCGACGGAAATTCGCATCGAAGCCACCGCGAATGCCGATTTCGTAATTGGTGCCGCCGGTGGCGGAGTAGTATCGATTGATGTGTGAAATGCCCGCCTGAATGTTTTCGCTGGTGGCTTCCACCATGCCGTCGGGAGTATTGGGCCAATTCGAAACACCGCTGCTGAAAAAGGTGAGGCGGAAGCGGTCGCTGGGACGAAGCTCCTGCAATATTCCTATCACCGCCTGCCGCACCATGTCGATGCGCGTTCCCGCCATGCTTCCCGAGGCGTCGAGCACGAATACCAGATCGCGCGGCGGAGCTTCGGTTTCCTCCAATTGCACGGGATGCCAGCAGATGAAATAGGGATCTTCGCCCGTGCTGTCGGGATTGGTGTAGGAGAGCATGGGAAAGACGTCGTACACGCCGCGAGGTTTGTAGCGCAGTTCGAAATCCTGCGTGTACATCTGATCTTCGATGCCAAAATCGATAGTGCTCCTTCGTTCATCGAGTTGCGCGACTCTGCACATCAGTGGTTGGTCGTCGAAATTTGTATTCAACGCGTCAATGGGGAGATGCGAACCCACGTCGATATGCAGATTGGTACTCTCCACCGCACGGCTTTGATACCCCGAGAGATTGAGTGGATAGCGATAGTGCACCCACCCATCGGTGGTGAGAGGCAAGGTGTTGAAATAGCGGATTTCGATACGCCGCGAGGAGCGCGGGTTGATGGGAAAGACTTTCAATTGAAAGCGATTCATCCCGAGCGATTCCAGGATGGCCGGATCGCGGCGCTGACCCACCACCACGCTGTCGTACAGTCGTTGCGCCTCGGCAGTGGTTTTCACCACGAAGGTGCGCCGCACGCCATCCACCCACAGCCACAGTCCATCCACTTTGGCGCCGTCCGGTAACTGAAAGGCATAGAATCCTTCCAGCACTTCGCTGTTGTCATTGAAAAATTCCTCATCCACATGCGTGACAGCCAATTGTCCCTGTATGCGTACATGCGTGCGGATATGGCTGATGCGCAGGTTGAACACCGGACTTTCCGTACCCGGTCGGCGTGCGTACAGCACGCCCGCGTCCACAATCTGCGAGAGCGCGAGAAACAGGAGTAGTGCGGCGGAACATGTCATCCACTTCTTCATGGCTTCATCTCCAATCCGATAGTTGTTCGATTCGATGCATTGACACGGTAAGGGGAGGAAAATTCCCCGGCAGCATGATCAGGCAAAAAATGCATGCATTGTTGCGGGAACGCGTCAGCATTTCACACCCTGCAACTCGTAACGAGAAAATTCCGTAGTTTTGAATCTGTTGGATCCATCCATGCCATTACTCGACGTCATACTTCTCATCGGTTCCGTGCAGGGCGCGTTCCTTGCCGCCTTTCTCTTCCATCGGCATCGAACGCTGTACGCCACGCGTTTCCTGGTGGCGCTGCTTGCGGTGTACTCGGTGGTGCTGTCCCATCTGGTGTTGTCGGATCTCGGCGCCTACGGAGCCTGGCCCCGGGTGATGATTCTGCTCAGCGGGTTGACCTTGTTCTCGGGTCCGCTGCATTACCTCTACGCGCGGCATCTCATCGATCCCACCCGGCGGCTGCGGCGCAAGGATGTGTTGCATGCCCTGCCATATCTCGCCTATGTGCTGTTCATGCTGCCGTTGCTGCTGCTGCCCGGCGAACGCATCATGGTCGAGCTGTTTGAAAACGCGTGGTACGGTTTTCCCTGGCGCTTCATGCTGCTCAACCGCGTGCTCATCGCGCTGGCGTTTCTGTATCTGGGAGGCACGCTGCTGCTGCTGTACCGCTACGTGGAGCATTTGCGCGAGCATTTCTCCAGTCTGCACCGCGTGAGGCTGCGCTGGTTGCGCAACATCACCATACTCGTGCTCCTGGGGTGGTTCAGCTTTCTGATGGAAAATGTGTTGCTCTACACCGAGGTGATCTCACCGGAGTATTTCGGCGTGTCGGGTTTGCTCGGCACGTTGATGGTGTATGCGATGGGCTATTTGGGACTCACCACCACTGGTGTGTTCTCCGATCCGGAGGTGGCGGCATCCATGCGCGAGCTGGCCGAGCAGCACGCCGATGGTGAGGGAATCGTGCGCGACGCGCGGCCGACCTACGGGAAGTCGGGACTGAGCGAGGACAAGGCGGAGGAGATAGTAACGGAGCTGTTGCGCTTGATGCAAAGCGAGAAACCGTATCTCGACGCCGAACTCACCTTGCACCGCCTCGCGGGCATGCTCGACGTCAGCGCGCACAATCTGAGCGAGGTGATCAACACGCGGACGGGGATGAATTTCTTCGATTTCGTGAACTCCTACCGCGTGGAGCAAGTGAAGCGCGATTTACTCGATCCCGGCAAGCGGCAATTCACGCTGCTGGCGCTGGCCTTCGATGCCGGCTTCGCTTCAAAAACATCTTTCAACGCTATTTTCAAAAAAATCACCGGCCACACACCCTCGGCCTGGCGCGCCAGCGCGGCAGCGGAGCACATCCAGAGTAAGTAGAGAGTGATGCGGGTGAGGAGAGTGCGGAGAAAAGCGTTGTCGCCCATTCCGCCCGACTGCGCCCCACCGAAATTTCCCTCACTACTCTCCCAATCTCACTACTCTCCTCGAAAAACAAACAGCCACGGAAGGCCGAAGCCCTCCGTGGCTGTTGTCTCACTACGATTCCAGGAGTGGAATGGGGACTCAGGGGACGTAAACCATTTTGCG
The DNA here is from genome assembly GCA_035362335.1 of Bacteroidota bacterium. Classification (GTDB taxonomy): domain Bacteria; phylum Bacteroidota; class Ignavibacteria; order SZUA-365; family SZUA-365; genus JAOSJT01. Next base: position 62,975 of record DAOSDL010000003.1, on the reverse strand, counting down.
GTTCTCGACGAAATTACCAGCCGTGAGACGAAGAATGTAGTTGCCAGGTTTCAGATTGAGCGTACCCGGATCGAAGGTGGCCACGTAGTTGCCCGCCGACTGCGGCTCTTCCACGATGGTGCTGACCAGATTGCCCATGATATCGTACACTTGCAGGGTCACCTGCTCATCACTCTCCAGCGAGTAGTTGATGGCCGTGGCACCCGAGAAGGGATTCGGATAATTCTGCGACAGCGCGAAGGACGTGCGGCCGGGATTGACGGAGACGACTTTGGAGTACTCGGCCGTGCCATCGCGGTCGATTTGCTTGAGCCGGTAGAAAATGCTGCCCGACGTGGCACCCACGACGTCGTCGAAGGAATACTGTTTGGGCGAGAGACTGGTACCGTGGCCGTTGACGAAGCCGACCAGCGTCCACGCGTCGTCATCGGTCGTACTGCCGGAGTTGCTGCGGTAAATCTCGAAGCCGAAATTGTTCAGCTCGGTCGCCGTCGTCCAGTTAAGATTCACCACATCCTTGCGCAACCGCGCCGAGAAGGAAGTGAGTTCGACGGGGAGGGGGTTCACATACACGTTGGTGCCGATATAGAATGTGTTTTGTAGGGTGAATACGTCTTCCCAGTTCTCATTATAGCCATTGCCGACGTGACGACGGACGATTTGTGGGTTGAAGGCAGTGTTGAATGTCCCTCCATGAATGCCAACCGCTGAATCGCCTTGCGAGATAAGCCGAAGTCCAGAGAGATCCCAAATCCCGGGCATTCCGTCTGCTTGGACGCGGATCGCGTATCCTACGCCAGAGATTGTTAGTCCGGAGATTGTCCATGTTGCATCATAGCGCCGATTGATCTCCATGTTGCCGTCCCAGATGCTCGGAGACACCACGGAGTTTGTTGTTGCCGATGTATGGCTGACAGACATGTATCCACCGAGCGGAACCTCCGGGTACCCGTTTCCGTGATAAAACGCACTGTCGGTTGCGATTGAGAGACTACGGTCGTTTGTGCCGTCGTCAGTGAATGGAAATCTACCCTTAAGATCATCCAAGCCGAAAGATGATTCGGAAATCACGCGCTTGAATGTTCCATTGTAGAATTTCCCGTTCGAGTATGCCAGTGTTCCCGTACTGATGGAGGGATTTCCAAGAGTGATGGTTCGGGTGCTCAGGTTTATAGCTGGATTGCTTCCCGACATGTACAGACTCAAGGTACCAAGGATATTGACATCGTTCGACAGAGTGAACGTTCCAGTCCCGGATAGCTTGAGATTCATGTAGTTGCCACCAATAACCGACTGATTTGTGCCAGTGTAATTCACTTCGTATTGGATTGAGTTCGTGCCCACCGAGCTCATCGCGCTGGCGGACCTGGCTGTCATCAGCTGACCGGCTCCCGAAGTCTGATCGCCGTTTACTATACCGAGCAACTGATACGTTTGCATGTTGAGGTTCGCACCGCCTGAAATGGTGAGTTGGCCTCCAAATGTGAGAGATTGGATCACGATATTCACATTTGCCGTGACTGTGCCGGTAGTCTGCGTGATGATGGAAAGGCGACGAAATGTGGTCTGTGTAGGGCCATTTATAGAGCTGCCACCAAGACCTGCGAGGACTTCGATTTCAGAATTCGAGCTAGAACCCGGTAACGTATAGCTGCCGGAACTTCTTGACCAGCTGTAGATCGTGATCTTTCCTGATTGATGATTTAACGTACCACCATTTACGAATAATGGACCTTGCACAATGACGCTTTTTGATCCGATGTTAACCATCATTGTGCCGCCAGAGTTAATAATCGCAGAGATGCAGGTCAACGGGTTGTTGGCGGTATTGGTATTCGGGACGTTTAGAGTTCCGTTCACCACAAGGTCATCACACATTCGGTCGATCGAGCCATCAACATTGATCGTATGCCCAGCAGCAATTGTGACATCGTCAAAAATGGTGGGAACACCGGATGGACTCCATGAATCGGGATTCGACCAGTCGGTATACAGTCCGGTCGTCGTTTTCTGGGCTTGGGCTGAGATAGTGAGGAGGGTGATGAAGAAAATGATGAGCATGACAGCGCTTCCTATGCGGGCAGGCATGGGGAGCGGAGTGCGCAGAGGGCTGTCGCTGTGTTCCATGGGGGCTCCTGATGAATATGTAGTGGCAGACGTTACGTCATGGTGTAGCTCGGTCCTTTCAGGGGAGCTTTGCTCGCCCGAGTCGGAGGGAGTGGGTGTGGTGTCGTCTGAATGCGGGGGAAAAAGTCGGCCGAATACCGCAGCGAGAGCGTCCATGCTGCTCTCGGTGCGTTCGTCCTCGCCGGCGGGGGCGGGGAGTCGCCGCGTGAAGCGACGCTGGTAGTCCTCGGTGGCGAGGATCAGGGAGAGAAGGTTCGATGTGGCCGGCAGGCGCATGTTCGACTCGTTCTAGGTTCCAGTGGCAGGTTCTGGTTCGCCTCACGAGACAGCAATGGAGTATACTCGCTAGGTTACGGGAGCAACATACGCAACCGATAAAGCGAATGGTAGTTAATTTTTGTTAAGAAATTAGGGCGCAACCTCGCCAATAACAGGGATGCTACGCCGCTTTTCCAAATAAAATAAGATTGCGCTTCTGTTAAATTATTAATTTTATGCGATTTAGCGCTCTCGGCGGTTTCCCGGATAAGGTGTCTGATGCCGCATTTTATGGATAGCAATACGCGCCATCTGTACGGAGAAAATGAGCGAACAGAACCGTTGTCGCGAATTAAGATGCACTGTGTCCCTATTTTTTACTGTCCCACCCGTTGAATTACCCCCGGCACGCAGAATAGGGCGAGGCAATGGAGACAAGAGGGTTATCCCGCCCGGGCGGCGCCGCGAAAGGCCGCGGGAGGGATTCCCGTTGGCGCTGCACGTCTACGCGCGGCGGAATCCCTCCCGTGGGAGGATTCTGACGGAAATATGGCGTTCGAAGGCGGATCAGCGCAGTACGAGCAGGCGCTGTGTGCGCGTGCCAGTCGCGGTGCGCAGCAACAGTAGATACTGTCCGGGGCGCAGATTCTCGCCTGCGGCATCCAGCTGAAGCGCATGCGCGCCGGCGCGCCGCCAACCGTCGAGCAGCATGGCGTGCCGCCGACCGAGCATGTCGTACAGCTCCACCGTCACCGCAACGTCCGTATCCAGCGTGAAGCGTATGTCGCAGCGCTCGCGCAGCGGATTGGGAGAAACGGGGTGCAGCGCGAGTCCGGCGGATTCCGGGAGGATTTCCACTTCGGGCGAGTATTCCATGCCTCCGTCGCGATCGATCTGACGCAGGCGATAGCGCAATCGGCCGCCCCATACCACGGGTGTATCCTCGTAACTGTATTCGCTCGGGCTGTTGCAGCTGCCCTTGCCGGCCACAAATCCTAGCACTTCCCAGCTGCCACCCACTTCGGCGCGCTGTACTTCGAAGCCGTAATTGTTCAGCTCCGTCGCCGTGCTCCAACTCAGCCGCACCTTGCCGCCCAGTGCCCGCGCGGTGAACGAGACCAATTCCACCGGCAGAGGATTGATCGTGCTGTTCGAGCCGATGTAAAAGGTGTTGTTGAGGGTTCGCGGCTGCGTATTGCAGCTCAATCCGCTACGGGAAACGAGAGGCATAACAAGAGTTCCCGCGGTTCCGCCATGCGTTCCCACCGCGCCCGCATCGGTCACGAGGCGTACATCATTGATGGAGTTCAGTCCATCGATTCCATCTGCACGAATGCGAATCGCAAGCCCTTGACCGCGCAATGTTCCAGTGGAGCCGTAACCGCCCACGGTCCAGTTCATCTCATGCCGCGTGTCGACGGTGACAGCGGCATCGCTGAACGAGGGAAGCACCGGCACAGAGGTCGTGGCCGGTTGATGCCCAACAGTCAGGAATCCACCAGTGTGACCATTGTACCAGCTCGCTCCCAACGTCGAAAGTGATAGATATCGCGCATTTGTCCCATCTCCCATGGGAAAAAGACCGCGTGGGTCGTCGAAGCCGAAAAGAGAATCTGTTTTGATAAACCTTGAAAATGAACCGCTACCGGTGAATTGACCCTTGACGTGACTTAGAATTCCTGGCATAGGCGAGCCTACCCCCAAGCGTAACTCGACCCCATCTAAAAACACGCTTCCATTTAGATTCATCGTCAATTGCTTCCAAACCCAGACGTCAGATGGTACTGTACCGTTGCCAGTGGTTAAAACACCTGAGCCACTTAGTATCAGCTCAGTGTATTCTGCCGTGACAATGTTTTGATTTGAGCCAGCGTAATCCACAGCCACATTGTATCTGGCACCCCACGCCAACGGTATCGGCAGCGGTGAGGTGTTACTGCTGCGCAGCACGCCGGATCCGGAGGTTTGCGTGGTGGCGTCGGTAAGGCCGGTGAGACGGTACTGGTCCATGTTCAGCGTGCTGCCGGCCTCGATGGAAAGCAGTTCAGTGACGTCCACATCATTGAGGGCGGTGACGGTGCCACCCAGAGTGATGCTCAGGCGACGGAAGTTCGTGACCACTGATCCATCAATGCTTCTCCCGCCGCTGGTATTGCCGGGAATATCCACCCAGGCGCCGGGCGAAGGGGTGTACTGTCCGTCGTTGATCCAGTTGTACACCCAGAGACGACCCGAACGGTGGCGAAACTCGCCTCCGGCCATGATGCGGAGATCGCCTCCGACCGCCATGGTGCGGCTTCCCACATGCAGCGAACACAGGCCGTACAGTTGCAGCTCCCCGCAGCTCAACGGATGCGTCGCAGTGGATGCCGAATCCGTGAGCAGCACGCCGTCGACACGCAACACCGCGCAGGACGCTCCCTGCGCGCCTGCGATCAGCACGGTGTCGCCCAGCGACACCACAACGGTATCGTCGCTGCCGGGAATACCCTGATCCCAGGTGGCGGTGCTGCTCCATGCGCCATTGGCCGCGCTGCGCACGCACTGCTGCGCAAGAAGCCGGGGCGCCGCGAGCATGAACACGGCGAGCAGGAGAGGGAGAACCGCGCGCCGGAGCGCTGTGCGACCAGAGTGGAGGAGGATTTCGCCGGAAGTGGCGGATGGCGTGGCGTGCATGAATGTCTCCTTTTCGTGATGAAAAACGGCATTGCAGCGTGCATCTGTCCTGTACCGCCGCCGTTGGGCAGCGGTGCGGAATATGGCGCGGACTACAGGCGTGCGTAGCGCGTACGTGCCACCGCGGACATCATCCCTTGCGTATGTGAGGTGGAGAGCGAAACTGTGGCTGCCGGGGCTACAACATCAAAGCGAGCGGTGTCACAGTCGAAGCGTCAAACAACACGTGTCCCATTACTGCGATTCGTCGCGGTCGGCAAACGGAGCAATGCGCCGCTGCAGTCGCTGGAATCATTCCTCATTCGTGTCCGGAAAGGTTCGCGCTCCCGTTTCGGTGGCGGACCGGGCAGGCCCGCCGTGGGTCAATCAGTTGATAATCACGATGTGGGCGTTGATTATCCTTTTTAATCGTTGTGGCAAATATACGAGGATTTTGTCCGGATGCAAGGGTTTTTCGGATTAAAAGATTGTAAGGTTTGCGGTGACTGAGAAGCGACAGACATGGGAAACGGGAACGGCTTGCTCTGGCGCAGGTGGCGTGAGTATTGTCGGATCGCATGTGACATTGGGGGAAAACCACAGATTGCACAGATATCACGCAGATTAGCGCAGATGGATCGGAGAAGTCCGCGCGAATGTCGTCCAACCGACGCGGCTCACGCGTTCGCGGGAGATGGGGGTTTTTCATTCGGATTTGATCGTTATCTTTCAGCTTTGCGATTGGCCCACATTCGGCATTGGAGAACATCATGAAATCGATGGTACAAGCGGCTGTTGTGCTTGCATGCATCATGCTCGGCACGGGATCACTCATGGCGCAGGGAAATTGGGTGCAACAACCCACGGCGCTGCTTTCGAATCCCACGACGCATATACAGATAGGCGGTTTGTGGGGCGTGGCCATGGTGGACACGGGCACAGGTTTCGCAGCCGGCTACGCATCGGTGGCCAGTGGCTTCTCGGGGGTGTTGCGCAAAACCGCGGGCGATCCCACGTGGTACGTGCTCCCCTCGGCGAATTTCTCCGGACTCGCCACCAGTCACAGTCTGTGGTCGGCGGTCACGGCCGTGGGTACGAATGTGTGGGTGTGCGGCTCGAACGGGCGTCTGTACCGCAGTACGGACAACGGTGCGAACTGGGCTTCGGCCACGACGGGCATGACGGGGACCAACACGCTTTTCGACATGTACTTCAAGAATGTGAACGAAGGCATGGCTGTGGGCAACAATGGCTCCATCTACTACACCTCGGATGGAGGTTCGACCTGGGTTCCGCAGACCTTGCCCGGTTCGCTGACGCCGACAATCGCCCTCTACGCCGTTCACAGCGCCGGAAACTATTGGTATGTCACCGGCGAAGCACATCGGATGATCAAAGGTCAGCCGCAGATTTCGAGCAGCAGTTGGGTGGATATCAGCGCCAACCTCCCCGCGCAACTCGGTATTATCGAGGGGCTGCAATTTCTGGATGACAATCTCGGTTTTGTTGCAGGAGTCATCAGCACCGGGAATCCCGTCGCGCGCACGGTGAACGGCGGGACGTCGTTCACCTCCATCGGCGGCAGCCTGCCCACGGGCACATACAACGCGGTGTATTTTCACGACCAGAACAATGGCTGGGTGGGAGATGCGCTGCCAGCTCTGCATTACACCACCAACGGCGGCACAGCCTGGAACAGCTCCACCATCACGGCGCTGCCCAGCCAGAGCATCACCAACTGGCTCACCCGCATCGACTTCGTGAATCCCCAGGTGGGTTTCGCTTCGGGTGGCGCGCCGGGCACCACGTCCACCGGATGGATATTGAAATTCGTGCCAGCGCAACCGCCGGATATTTCCACCACGCCTACGTCGCTGGATTTCGGCACCTTCTCCTGCGGCACCTGGGTGGAGAAGCAATTCGTGATTCCCAACACCGGCACGGGCCCGCTCAACATCAGCGCCATCAATTTCAGCCATCCCGAATTCGCAATCATGGGTCCGATACCGGGCCCCATCGCTCCCACGGGCGGAGCCACCATCGTGATTCGCTGGACGCCGTCGCAGCCGGGTTCGGTACCCGCCAACGCAGGCATGACCATACTCAGCAATGATCCCGCCTTCCCCGCCTGGCAGGTGAACTTCAGCGGCATGTTCAACTCCGGCAGCATGTCCATCGGCAACGCATACACGTTTCCGTTGACCTGCGTCGGTGATTCGGTGGATGTGATAGCCAATGTGACATTGAGCGGGAACATCCAGCCCAAGATCATTTCCTTCGAGCATCTCAGCGGAGCGCCGGGCGTGCGCCTCGTGTCGCCCGCAGTGGGCAGCACATTGAGCGGTTCCACGCTTTTCACTTTCCGCTACACGCCTGTGGCGCCGGGGAATTTCACCGGCACGTATCGTATTCTTTACGGCGATCCGCTGTGCCCCAAAATCGCGGCCATCGTGTTCGATGGCAGTGTCAACTCGTCGGAGGTTGTAGCCTCGCCCACCACGGTGGACTTCGGTGAGGTGTGCGTTGGTCAGAGCAAGGACATGGTGATCACGTTGACCAACAACGGCAACGTGAACGCGGTCGTGTCGTCGCGTACATTCATCTCGGGCAAGGATGCTTTCCCGAATCAACATTTCAGTCCGGTGGGTCCGATTCAACCGGGCGGTACGCGCAGCTACAATGTGCGCTTTTCACCATCGACCAACGATCTGGGACTGGTGGAAGGCGTGTACAAGCTCCGCGTCGATCCCTGCGGCGACAGCGTCACCATTCTGTTGCGCGGCTTCGGTGTGCGGCCGGAGATCACCTTCACGCCCACCAACCTTCTGGCCCTGGGTCCGGTACCCGTGGGACAGACGTCGCAGGAGCAGGTCACCATTACCAACAGCGGACTGAGCGATGTGACGATCAGCGGCATCGCCCTGACGCCCACGCATCCGCGCGTTGGTCTCACGGGCGTGCCGACGCTGCCGCGCGTACTCAACCCCGGCGGATCGGTGACGGTAAACGTGCGTTTCACGCCGGATCGCATCGAAACCATTCTTTCGGAGTTGGTGGTGCGGTACTCCACTCCCTGCGCCGACAGCGTGCGTCTGCCGGTGATTGCCACCAGTTCCAACGCTCCGGCAATAGTCGTGGCGCCAGTGTTCATGCTCGAAACGCACGTATGTCCCGGCGAATTGCTCGATACACTGTGGGTGCGCAACGCGGGCGTGGGTCTGTTGACGCTGAAGCGCTTCATTATCGGTGGCCGCGATGCCGGACATTTCGCGGTACGTGGACCGGCGCTGCCTTCAAGTTTGGGTACGGGTGATTCTGTCGGGGTGATTATCGCATACAATCCGCCCGGCGTGGGGAACAGCGAGGCCACCTTGACCATCGAGCATGACGATCCCGCCGCCGGCAACGCTTCCGTGGTTCAACTGTGGGGCACGAGCATGCAATACGGTTGGCAAGTCGAAGGCGATTCCACGACGGTATTCGCCACCTGCGCCCATGTTGGCGTGAGCCGCACCTTCAACGTGCGCAATCTCGGCGTGCGGCCATTGCAGATACGCAATCTGCGCGTGCTTTCCGGTGCGGCGGAATTCCACGTCGCCGGCACGCCGCTGCCCGCCGAAGTGGCGCCGGGCACCGCGCGTTCCTTCGAAATCACGTTCAGTCCGGTGACCAAGGGCAATTTCAGCGCCGTGGTGGAAATCACCACGGGGCCGTGCAATGAAATACGGTTGATGCATCTCACCGGGCAGGGGAGTATTACCGAATTGCAGGTTGATCCCACTGGGCTCGCGTTCGCTTCGGTCAATGTCGGTGCCTCGGGTGTGCGCTCCCTGCAATTGCGCAATCTCGGCTCGGTACCACTGACAGTGGCGGAATTGCAGCTTCGTCCCGATCCCGCGCAGCTCGCCACCGTGTTCATACCGCAGCCTCCCTCCACGCCACCCTTTGTGGTGGCGGCAGGTGCGACGCAACCTCTGCCCATCGAATTCCATCCGCAGGCCGTGCGACAGTACAGCGGACAGCTCTGTCTGATTATCAGCGCGCCCTGCCCCGATACCGTCTGCGTCGATCTGCAGGGCGAAGGCATTTCCACAGGATTGGCCTTGTCGAAATCGCGCATCGATTTCGCACTCGATCCCTGCACTCTGACCGAGGTTTGTGACACGGTGGACATTGTGAACAGCGGCTCCTCACCGGTGACCATCAACACGGCGAATTTCGATCAACCCGGCTTCACTGCGCAAATATCCCTGCCCCTGACCGTGCCGGCGGGCAGCCGTCGCAGCGTTGTGGTCTGCGTCGACCCGAACTTCACCGGAACACGCAGCGCGGTGCTGACGCTAGGTACCAGTGATCCCGGTACACCCACGCTGGTGCTCGCGGTGGAGGCGACCCGCCCGGCTTCTTCGTGGGATGTGTCGGCGAGCGAACTGGATTTCGGAACCATTGCGCATTGCGAAAACGCACCCTCGCGCACGCTGGGGATAAGTAATACCGGCGCGATGATGGAAATCATCGAACTCGTCGGTTCCATCGCCCCATTCGCCGTGGTGGAATCCCTGCCCGCAGCCATCCAACCCGGAGAGCAGCGCTCCTTCACCGTCCGCTTCCTGCCGACACAGGAAGGTGTGTATATGGATACGCTCGTGCTGCGCGACTCGCGCTGCCAACGTGTGCATCTCGTGATACTGCGAGGCGCGATGTATGAACGCAGTCTCACGGCCACGCCCGATCCGCTGCTCTTCTCCGGCGTGCCCGTGGGCTCCACACTGCTCGACAATATCAGCGTGAGCAATGCGCATCTGTCGTCGCTCAGCATCGACACGTTGATTATCGATCCTCCGGACGCCTTCCTCTCGCGTGGCGTCTTCCCTGTCACGCTGTCTCTTGGACAGGGCGCGCAATTGCCCATCGAATACAGTCCGCCCGCCGAGGGACCACACACGGCCATCGCGCGCATCATTGTCAACCTGCCCTGTCGCGACACCATCCGTGTGGAACTCCGGGGCACGACCTTGGCCAACGGACTCAATCCCGATCCGAGCGCCCTCGATTATGGCGTGCTGCCGCAATGCGTCGACAGCACGCGCGTCTTGCAGCTTCGCAATGATGCGGGCACACCGGTGCTGTTGCAGGCATCGCGCATCGAAGGAGCTGACGCAGCGCTGTTCAGCATACAGAATCCGGTCACTCCCGGCGAGCGCCTGGAAGCCCGCAGCATGCGTCCCTTCGACATCCGCGCGCTGTCCACACCGCCGCCGACTGATCGCGTGGCGCAGGCCACGCTGGTGATCGAAACCGACAGCCCTGCGCAGCCGCGCGTCACCGTGCCTCTCACCTTCGACCGGCGGACCTTGCGCGCTCCCGACGAAGTGACGGTGGACTTCGGGACGGTGTTCACCGGCGCCACGTCCACGCGCACCCTGGCGTTGCAGAATCCCGGCAGCATGGACCTCACATTCGATACATGGGACGGTCCAGCCGAGTTGGACATTACTCCACCATTCCCCATCACCGTTCGGACGAGCGGCGCTTTCGACATCGATGTGCGTTTCACGCCGGCAACGGCAGGCGCGCGGCGCGATACGCTGTTTCTGCGGTCGACAGCACCTTGCGATCTCGTGACGCGCATCATCGTGCTCGCCGACGTGCGTGATGGCGTTGGCCTGGGCAGCTTCACCTTCGTGGATGTGCCGCTCTGCGTCAATGCGCGGCGGACGGTGCAGCTACGCAACAATCTCGACGACGCGGTGACACTGAGTGCATTGCTCATCGAAGCTGGACCCGATGCGGCGTATTTCAATGTCGTATCGCCATCGAATCTGCCGTTGAACATTCCCGCGCGGGATTCCATACCGGTGATCGTGGAATTCCAACCCGACCCGTCAGCTCCCGCCAGTTACGCGGCCGTATTGCGCGCAATCTTGGACTCGCCGACCGAGCAGCTTGTGTTGCGCTCGAATGTCACCGCAAGCACAGTGCCCGGCACGCTGAGCGGACTGACTGACATCGCCTTCGGGCCGGTGGAAATTTCCGGCAGTGGAGCGACGCGCACACTGACACTGCGGAACAGCAGAAACTTCGACCTGCGGGTAAGCGCAGTGTCGGTGGGTGGAGCCGCATTCGCACTCACCTCGGTCACGCCTGCCGTGCCGGTGACCGTGGCGGCGGGTGATTCGCTCGTGCTGACCATCGGCTTCGTGCCCGGTCCCGAAGGCGCCTATGTGGGACAGCTCACCGTGTCGTACGACAATCCCTGCGTCGACAGCGATGTTGCGGCGCTGAGCGGCCAGGGTGTGGACACGCGCATTCCGATCACAGTGAGCATGCCGCTTGTTGAAGGGGCGCCCGATGAGTTTGTGGACATTCCCATTCTCCTCGATCGCAATCCCGGAAATCAGGTCACCGCGTGGTCCGGTACGGTGCGTTTCAACGCCAGCATGCTGTATCCACTCGAAATCCGTGTGGATGGCACGCTGTCTGAAGGACTGACGCCGATCTTCGATTACGATCCCGCGAGCGGTGAGGTAATAGTGTCCGCCACCGGCGCGGCCTTGCGTCCGGGCAGCGGGCGCCTGGCCTACCTGCGTTGTCTGGTGCTGATCGGATCCGACAGCAGCAGCGCGCTTGAGGTCGGGACGGACTTCACGCTCGGTCCCACGGTGCGCATTGCTTCACGCGTGAACGGCAGCTTTGTGCTGAGCAATTACTGCGTGGCGGATGGCAAGCGGCTTATCCGCGACCGTGCAGGTTTACGCGCCTGGCTCAGTCCCAATCCCGTGGAGACGCAGGCCATGCTGCATTATCGTACGTACAGCGATGCGCCGGTGGAACTGCGCATCGTGGACATGGCTGGACGTGAGGTTGTTCCCTCGCGTCTGTGGGAACTGCCCGCTGGCGAGCACGTGCAGGCACTTCCCGCGCAGGAGCTTGCGCCGGGCATGTATTCGGTGGTGCTGCGGCAGGGTCGTGAGAGCGTCGTTCTCCGCTTGCTGCGCGTACGTTAGCAAAGAGTTCCGGGGGCATGCCATCATGCCCCCGGACATGTTTGAGAAAAAAATCATCGGACGCGGAAATCCACCGGGCTGACAATGATTGTCCGGAATGGAAAAATGCGTACATTTCTCTTTTTCAACCCAACTTGTCGCCTATGAAATCCACAATCACCCTGATGCTGTTTGTTCTGCTCTGTGCGACGACCGTGCATGCGCAGGATGACGTGCCCGTGTACAACGATGTCGTGCGCTTCGGTGTGTTCGGCGGTGCGCAGTTCAATTTCCACAGCGGCACCTACGAGTCGCTGGACCGCAATGCCATTTGCGGTGTGTGCGAATTCGAAAACGGAGACATGCTCGGACTGCGTTTCGAGGGTCTCGTGGAATTTCCCGTTTCCCGCATGCTTATGCTGAGTGGCCGCATCGGCTATCAGGATTATTCGGGGACGTTCGAGCGGAAGAACTATCGCGTGGGTTCGGTGGCGCAGCCCAGCGGACCGCCCGCGGATTTGATTGTCGATCATACTTTCGACAACACCCTTTCCTATCTTACGGTCACACCGGGAATGCTGTACTTCCCCTTCGATGCCCCACTACATTTCGATCTCGGCGTGGATATGGCCTTTGCCATGGGTTCCGCCTACACGCTGCGCGAAGTGCTGGTCTCGCCGGCGGACAAGGTATTTGCCGACGGGAGCACCGACCACATCATTCGCGACGAGGACATTCAGGAAGTGAATGGTTTCCGCGCGGCATTGCGTGTGGGAGCGGGCTTCGACATTCCGCTGTCGCGCAATCTGCTGTTCACACCCGAGCTTGCGCTGAGTGTGCCTTTCACCAAGGTCACCGGCCGAGGCGACTGGAGCGTGATGAGTCTCGCCGCAGGTGTGGGTTTGCGCTGGGCTACCGTTCCCGCTCCGAAGGAGCTTCCGCCGCCGCCCCCGCCCCCCCCGCCACCACCGCCACCGCCTGAGGTCATTCCGGCATTGGCCGTGGATTTGTCCGTGCGCGGCATAGGCACCGACGGCAGCGAAAGCGATGCGAGCAGCATTCGCGTGGAGGAAGTGCGCACTGTCGAGCGCTATCCTCTGTTGACCTACGTGTTTTTCGCCGAAGGCGATGGCAGCACGCCGCTGCGCCAGAATCTCCTCACGCAGGAGCAGGCGAAGGGCTTTGTGGTGGACGACGCCAAGGGCCAGGAACTGGACATTTACCGCAACATGCTGAACGTGATCGGACGCCGCCTGATCGAAAATCCAGCCGCGAAAATCACGCTCACCGGCACGAATGCCGATCTCGGTCCCGAAGCCGGCGCCAGCGCGCTTTCCAAGCAACGCGCCGAAACCATCCGTGATTATTTCGTGAATGTGTGGAATATCGATGCGAAGCGTATCACCGTGCGTTCGCGCAATCTCCCCGCCGATCCTTCCGCCAAGGACGATGTGAAGGGTCAGGAGGAAAACCGCCGCGTGGAGATCACCTCCAGCTCGGATGACATCATCGCGCCGATTCGTCGCGACGAAATCGTGTATAACTCCACGCTTGCCGCATTGACCTTGCAACCCGAGGTGGATGCGCCCAACGGCATCGAGCGCTGGTTGATGCAGGTGACGCAGGGTCCGCGCGTGCTGTATTCGCAGAGCGGTACCGGCACGGCGCCCGCAAGCAGTTATCGTTGGGATATCAGCGGCGACACGTTCAAGCGCAGCAGCGAACCGCTGAAGGTGGAATTGCTGGCGCGCGACCGCCGCGCCCAGGAGGATCGCGTGCAGGTGGATATCGCCATGAACACGCTCACACTCGAGCGCAAGCGCGAGGAGCGCATTGGCGACATTCGCGTCAATCGCAGCAAGCTCATTCTCTTCGACTTCGACCGCTCGACCGTCTCGCCGCGCAATCGCGAAATCATCGACGAGGTGTCGGAAATCATCACGCCGCAGTCCAAGGTCACCATCATGGGCTACACCGACGCCCTCGGCCTCGAGGACTACAACCTGAAGCTGTCGCAGCAGCGCGCCGATGCTGTGCGCGACGCCTTCGGCCGCAAGCTGGCAAATATCAATGTGACGTCGAAGGGTGTGGGCAGCACGCAGTTGCTGTTCTCGAACGACACCCCCGAAGGCCGCTTCTACTGCCGCATGGTGCAAATCATCGTGGAGACGCCGGTAACGGAGTAACGCGTTCCGTCGTTGATGACGTGAAGATCATGAAAAAGGCGAGGATGCTTCGGTGTCCTCGCCTTTTTCGCTTTTCGTGGCTGTGCATGCGGTGGCATGGGGGAACGGGGATACATGAGAGGAGATCGCGGAGAGCGCAGAGTGCGTGGAGGTCAGGGAAGGTGCCAATGCGCTCAGGCGTCCGATGACGCAGGCACGTCATGCGTCCTTGCATCCTTGTGCCTTTGCGTTGTGCGCAGATATTATCGCTTGACAATAATATCGCGAAATGGTAATATGAGCGGTGATTAAAAGTTTCGCAGATAAGGAAACCGAGAAAATCCATCGCGGAGAGGTGTCTCGAAAGCTGCCGTCGGAAATACAGAGGACTGCGCGGCGCAAACTCATATACCTGGACGAAGCTGATACATTGCAGGATCTGCTCGCGCCACCCGGCAATAAGCTGGAAGTTCTCAAAGCTGAACGAGCCGGACAACACAGTATTCGAATCAACGACCAGTGGCGTGTGTGCTTCCGATGGAGACAACCCCACGCCTACGAGGTGGAAATCATCGATTATCACTGAAACACCATGAAGAAACTCCCTCCCGTCCATCCCGGTGAAGTCCTCCTCGAGGATTTCATGAAGCCCTTGGGTCTCAGCCAATATCGTGTGGCCATGGATATCGGTGTGGCGCCACTGCGCATCAACCAGATCGTTCATGGCAAGCGCGCGATTACCGCCGATACCGCCTTACGTCTCGCGCGCTACTTCGGCACCACTCCCGGAATCTGGCTTCGTTTGCAGGTACGCTACGATCTCGAGCTGGCCCAGAATAAACTTGGCGATCGCATCGAACGGGAAGTGCTACGGAGAGCGTAGGCCACTTGCGAAGAAGCGTCCCGTATTGAGAATTCATGTTCCTTCGTCACACCCGTGAGAATGAACATGGTGCAGGTGCCTTGATTACTGTCAGAGCGGATCAGCAGAGTTTCAAAACCACAGATTGCACAGATTTCACACAGATTATCACAGATTCATCCGCAGTAATCCATGTGATTCGGTGCTTCCGGGCTGCGGGGGCAAAGGATCGATCAGGGTTCGACCTTTAGCGCTCTACCACTTCCCCGGGTTTGACATCCCCTTGCACCCGCAGCAGCATGCCCAGCACCTCGCGGACGGCACCTTCGCCGCCTCGGTAGCGGGACACATAATGCGCGGCCATGCGAGCGGAAGGATGCGCGTTGGCGGGCGCGGCGGCGAAGCCCACCTTTTTCAATACGGGCACATCGAAAATACCGTCGCCCATGAAGGCGATGTGCTCGTCCTCCAGTTCGTAGGTCATTTTGAAGTCGGCGTAGGATTCGCTTTTGTCATACACGCCCTGGTAGATGTCGTGAATGTCCAGCTCGCGAGCACGAGACAGCACCAACTCCGACGAGCCCCCGGTGATGATGCCGAAGTGAATGCCCAGTTTTTGCGCCGCACGAATGCCCTCGCTGTCCATCATAGTGAACACCTTGTGCTGCAAGCCGTCCTCGGTCAGACGCAGTGCGCTGCTGGTCAACACGCCGTCCACATCGAGCAGGAAGGCGCGGATGCGTAGCAGGCGCTCGGCGAGCTGCGGATTGATGCGCTCGCGTGGGAGTTCAGAGAACATGGTCGTTTCCTTTGCCGCCCAGGGATACAATCGCCGCGTCAACCGCCATCACCTGACGGAGCACAGCTTCGAGTTCGTCCAACGGCAACTGGCTTCCCGCATCACTGAGCGCATGCGCCGGATCGGGATGCGTTTCGAGGAACAAGGCGTCGATGCCCACCGCGGCGGCTGCCCGCGCGAGTGGAAGAATGAATTCGCGCCGACCACCGGATTGCCCGCCTCTGCTCGGAATTTGCACCGCATGTGTGGCATCCATCACCACGGGATGGCCCAGGCCGCGCATCATTACCAGGCCGCGCATGTCCACGATCAAATCGTGATAACCAAAACTGCTGCCGCGTTCGCAGAGCAGAATGTTGCCGTTGCCGGTGGAGGCCACTTTATCCGCCGCATGCCGCATGTCGTCGGGTGCCATGAATTGCCCTTTCTTGATGTTCACCGCCTTGCCGCTGCTTCCGGCGGCAAGCAACAGTTCCGTTTGCCGCGAAAGGAACGCGGGAATTTGCAGCACATCCACAACGGCTGCCGCTGCGGCCACATCCTCCACAGTGTGCACGTCGGTGAGCAAGGGCAGGCCGCTCGCGCGTCCCGCCTCTTCGAGCAAGCGCAGGGCTTCGTCGCGCCCGAGTCCGGTGAAGGCATCGAGGCTGGTGCGATTTGCTTTCTCGAACGAGGACTTGAACACGGCGGGCATGCCGAGCCGCCGTGCGATATCGGCAATGCGATCGGCGGTGCGCAATACAAGGTCGCGGCTCTCGATGACGCAGGGTCCGGCGATCAGGCAGAGAGGCGCTCCGCCACCGACGGCTATATCACGAATGTGCACCCTGTTCATCCCTGCGCGCTCCCTTCAATACCGGCTTCGAGGCGGGCGGTGCGATCGGCGATTTTCAGGCGCTCCACCACCTCTTCGATGTTGCCCTCCATGATGTCGGCCAGATTGTACATGGTGAGTCCGATGCGATGATCGGTGAGACGATTTTGTGGAAAATTGTATGTGCGGATTTTGTCTGACCGATCGCCGCTGCCCACCATGGAGCGGCGAGCGGCAGAGATTTCGGCCGTCTGTTCCCGCATTTTCATTTCAAAAAGGCGTGCGCGGAGCACCTTCAAGGCCTTCTGCCGATTCTTGAGCTGCGAGCGCTCATCCTGACAGGTCACCACAATGCCTGTGGGGATATGCGTCATGCGCACCGCTGTTTCGACTTTATTCACATTCTGTCCGCCCTTGCCGCCTGCACGATAGATGTCGATTTTCAAATCATTCTCATCCACATCCACTTCCACATCCTCAACTTCGGGCAACACGGCCACGGAAGCGGCGCTGGTGTGTACGCGGCCCTGCGCCTCGGTGGCTGGCACGCGCTGCACACGATGCACACCGCTTTCGAACTTCATGGTGCCGTACACATCGTCGCCGGCGAGGGCGAAGGTGATTTCCTTGATGCCACCGGCGGCGGCTTCGCTGAGGGAAATCACTTCCTGCTTCCAACCCTTGACCTCGGCGTAGCGTGTGTACATGCGGTACAGGTCGGAGGCGAACAGCGCTGCCTCCTCCCCGCCGGTACCGGCGCGAATTTCCACGATCACATCGCGGCTGTCGTTGGGGTCGCGCGGAATGAGGAGAATTTTCAGCTCCTGCTCACAGGCATCCAGCGATTGCTCGATGCCCTCGAGTTCTTGCAGTGCCATCTCGCGCAGCTCGGCATCGTCCTCATTCTGAATGATGTGTCGATGACCGTCGTAATCCTGTTTGAGGCGTTTGTAGCGGAGATAACAGTCCACCAGCGGCTCGAGCTGGCGGCGTTCCTTGCCCAGTCGGCGGAACAGTGCCTGATCGGCCAACACCTCAGGGCGGCCGAGTTCCAGGCCGAGTTCCTCGAAGCGGGTGACAGTGGCGTCCAGTTTTTCGTACATGGGTTCTTGCGTGCTTTCGTTTGCAAACAGGAAATATAGCAAAATTCAGGGATACGGACGTTTGGAAATGAAACCGAACTCGCTGGGTGAGAGCTGAGAGGATAGCGGGAGTAAGGAAGATTGCAGCCGTCGGGTCGACCCGCTATCTTGAAGAGTGCATCCCGTGGATCCTGCTGAGATTTTCAACATTTACTTTCCCTCCTTACTCCCACTGCCCTCCTTACCCTCTACTTGATGGATTCGGCACCGAGGTCAGAAAGCTCAAGAATTGCAAGGAGGCGTGAAGGGAACGAGGTGAATCTTTTTCGCTGTTCTTGTCGTATTGCTTGTGCTGCTGATGAATTTTCCCTACCTTTCAGCAGTGTATCGGTGAAAAGGAGTATCACATGACAAGACGGCGTACAATTTCCCTCATTTTTGCCCTGCTGCTCGTGGCAACGCTTCCGGTTGTTACGTCGGCGCAGTCATTCAGCGTGGCTTCGGAGAGCGCGAGCGCAACGGGCGATGTGAACGGCTTTATCAGTGGCTACATACAGGTGACGAATCTCACTGGACAGACACTGAATCTTCGCGTGGCGATCACGAACAAGGCGAATCTCCCCAGCGATTGGGGCACGCAGATCTGCTTTTTCCAGAACTGCTTCCCGCCTTCGGTGGAATCTGTGGATGGAACGCTTGGACCGGGCGAATCCGAAGTGCTGGATCTCACGTTTTTCTCCGGCCCAAATCCAGGTACAGGTTCGGTGCAGGTGACGGTCAGTAACCGCGACAATACGAACGAAAACCGCGTACTCACCTTCACTGCCACCAGCCAGGTGACGAGCAGCTACCCCGCTCCCACGGCGGGTTCGTTCTTCCTCGCGCAGAATTACCCGAATCCCTTCTCCATGAGCAAAACCTCGGTTACCAACATCAACTATGTGCTGCCGAGCGCGGGCTACGTGTCGCTGAAGATTTACAACCTGCTCGGCAAGGAAGTGCGCACGTTGGTGAACGAGTCCCGCCCTGCCGGCAAATCCACCGCGATGTGGGACGGCCGCGACAATCAAGGCAAGCAATCGCCCACGGGCGTGTACGTGTACAAGCTTTCGGCGAATGGACAGAATTTCTCGCGTCGCATGAGCTTCACGCGATAGAGTTTCGACGATATTCGAAAAAGGCGGCCATCGTGGTCGCCTTTTTTTATGGAAAAACGCGGACGACTTGGCGCTCAACAGCAAGCCGGGAGACCTTGCGTCACTCCACGCGATACAGCCACTCCCCGGTTTCGAATTTTTCGCTGCGACGACGGGCCGCATCCTCCAGCTCAGTAGGGTTGACTGTCGCGGCTGTGCACGTATGCAGGCTGCCGAATGCCGCGATCAGGAGTTGCCGAAGCTCCGCATGCGGCATGTCGATGAAATCCCGCAGCGGGGTGACACGCTTCACCGCGCTGGCCACGCCTTTCTCGCTGTTCCGCGGCTGATCGAGGCGCAGCAATTCCCACATCATGGCATTGTCCATGTCGTAGGCCATGGTCACATGGTGCAACACGGTGCGGCGTCGCCGGCATTGCGCGGCGCCGGAGATCTTCCCTCCCGGTGAAGCGATGTCGTTGATGGGGCGGTAGATGGCCGGCACACCCAACGCCCGCAGCACACGCACACACCACATGTCCAGGTAGGCAAAGGACTGGCGGAAAGAGAGTCCCTCGAGCAGCGTTTCAGGGACGATCAGCGACCAGGTCAGCGTTTTCCCCGGCTGCACCACCATGGCCCCTCCGCCGCTGACGCGCCGCGAGAAGCCGAAGCCGAGCCGCTGCGCATGCCGCACATCGATTTCGTCGCGCACGCTTTGGTAGCTGCCGAGAATCACCGCCGCCTCGGACCAATCCCACATGCGGAACAGCGGCGCCCGCGAGCCATCGGCCACCGCGTACAGCAGGGCTTCGTCCAATGCGAGATTGTCGTGCGCATCACGCGGCGCATCATCGATGACATCGAAGCGCAGGGAAGCGAAGCGCGTGTTGAGCGCCACATCCCAGGTGGTTTCGCTGTAATCCGGGTGCCAGGGTGGGATGAACATATCCTTGAGATGCAAGATGGTGAAAGGATTGCCGCTTTCAAGAGTACGCAACAAGTGGCAACGATGCCACTGGCTCTGGAGAAAACGGCATGCTGGTGGCGGATAATGGTGCATTGGCGGACGAAGCCGTCGACGCATTGCAAAAAATACTCATGGGTCGTATGTTTGGCAAGGACGCTTTGACATCGTGAAATGGTACGCCGCATCGGAGTTTGAGGTGGCGGATACTTCCAGCATACTCTTTCGAGGAGGTGGTATGGAATACACCATCTCGCTTTCCGAAAACCGCCTGTACGTCGTGCTTGTCGTGGTCGGCGATGTGAATCGTGTTTCCGCCATGGGGATGAATATTGAAGCGCACATCTACGGCAGGGAGCGTGGCATTTCGCGATTTCTTGTGGACATGACGCGTGCGCGCAATGTGGAAAGCGTTACCGGAAATTATCGCTTTTCTTAAAATGACATGCAGCGCGAAGAGGCGATCAACAGATTCGCCCGCGTGGTGATTCTGGTCGATTCCGAAGATCACAGCCATGATTTTGTTGAGACCCTCGCAAGGAACACGGGAATGGATGTGACTCTGATGCGAGACAGGGAAGCGGCCATCGCCCATTTGCTGGCGGGTGGTGAGACGGGACGGCATGTGGCAACAGAGCCGTCGGTTACTTGACATTGACAACAAATATCCCAATTTTCCATGCACTGATTACCGGATGTCCTTGCCTGCTTCCCACCGACACAATCCGAGGCATCCGAACCACAGATGAATTCCGCATTATGCATGATTTCGTTCCATATCCGAGCATCAATGCGAAATCGTGCCAAGGCAATCGATTCGCTCTTGGTTGAATTCGACTGTTGAGGCCTCCTCAAACGTCGAGGTCCCGGCTTGTTCTCAACCGCTCCAATCACCGTTCAATCGGAGCACCACGTGGTTGCACATCATCCACCTCCACCGACTCTCCCCGAGCTGAACCGACGGCTGTTGGTGATCTTCGCGACCTCAATACTGGTCTTGGCAACTGCGGCGATCTATCTGTACGTGCGCCATGAAATAGGGGCCATCAAGGAGCAGGCGGGGAGAACGCTGGAGGCGACAATCGAACTGAAGGCGCGTCAGCTTGGAGAATGGTACGCGGACGAGTTGAATGATGCGACGTTAATCTCACACAATCGCATGCTGCTCGAAGCATTTCTCCTCTGGCATGACCGTCCCTCTGTGGCGGCACAAGTGACTCTCTCGCAGTCGCTGCACGAAATCTCCCTCGAACATGGGTACAGTGACATCTTTCTCTTCGATGTCGCGCAGAATTCCTCGATCAGTGTTTCCAACGGACACCTGTACCTCGACAACATTTTAAAGGAGATGATCCTCTCTGCTGTACAGCAGAAGAAACCCGCCTCGATCGGACTGTACTACTGCGACCAACATGGGAAGGCGCATATGGACATTGCGGTTCCGGTTGCGATTCCCGGGTTGGCGCACGACCATGCTTTGGTGTTTCGATTCGAGCCCGAGGTTTTTTTATATCCGATTCTTGCTGAGGCACCTTCCAATGATATGCCGATGAGCACCATGCTGCTGGATGAGATGGTCGATTCGGTCCTGATTGTCAGCAATCCCGGGGCGGAGATCACCGACGTATTACACCCACGAACATTGTCGGGGAAGGGGAATGATATAATCCAGCTTGCTACGACGGGAGTACGTGGGTTGGTTGAATCCCGTGACAGAGAAGGTGTCGACCACCTTGGCTGGATCAGTGCGGTTCCCAACAGCCACTGGGTTGTGGTGGGTCAAGTGGACAAGGCGACACTCTATGTTGAGATGTACGAGGAAACCGCACTGCTATCGCTTCTTGCCATTGTACTATTCTCCGCACTGCTGCTTGGCGTTGGATTTCTTTATGCACAGAAGCAACGCGACACCTACAGAGAACACTTACGGTTTCATAGCGAGTTTCGCTCCATACTCTATGGTATCAGCGATGCCGTTATAAGCACCGACCGCGACGGTACTATCCTGCACATGAATCCGGAGGCGGAGCGCCTGACACGGGTGAAGGAGCAGGAAGTCGTGGGTACTGCACTGCGAGAGGTGTACAATCTGGAGCTGGAAGAAGGCGGCGACGAGGTGGGATGTGCCGTGGAACGCGCATTGAAGCACACAGGGACGAGAGATCTGAAAAGCGGCGTTCTCCTTCGCACACCGACTGGCGAACGCATCCCCATTCTGGAAAGCGTCGGCGCCTATTCTTCGTCCGATGGTCATCCGGCGGGAGTGGTGATCGTGTTCCGGGATCAGACGGCGCAACGGGAGAAGCAGCGTATCGTGGAAGAGAGCGAGAGTAAATACCGCGCGCTATTCGATGCGACCACGGATGGCATCATCCTTCTGGAAAACGTTGAAGCGGGTGACGCCTCCCATGCGCAATCCTTGCCCGAAGTCGATGCACGCCGTGCAGCAATGACGAACGAATTTCGTGTGTGCGATGCGAATGATATGCTCGTCTCCATGTTCGCCTCAAGGGAGCCCGATCTGTTTGCACGACTACAGCCATCGGTCAATGACCAACCACTTCATGAATTATGTCGCATGGTGCTTCGCGATGCCGCGGCTCGGGGCGGCGAGTTCACCGATCATGAGACCAGACGGCATTACCTCGTGACTGTGTACTCCCCTGGGGTTTCGATGGTCGCGGTATTGCTCCACGACTTCACCAGGCATCGTGAGAATGAAGCAGCTCTGCATGAAAAGATGCGTGATCTGGAGCGCTTCAACAATCTCACCATCGATCGAGAACTGCGCATGATCGAATTGAAACACGAAGTGAACGCATTGTTGCGCGAATTGGGACGTGATCCACGATACACAGGCTGACCATGCGAACACATATAGACAACATTGTCCAGTATTTCGCGGGAGAGCGCAACATCGACGTATCCATGTACGATGAAGGGTACGTATGGAAAACGGTGCAGAAACGCATGCTTGCCTGCGGATGCAATGATGCAGCGGAGTATATATCGCTGCTGCGCCTGCACACCGACGAGGCCTCGCAGTTACTCCGGCAGTTGGTGAACACCTGGACAGAATTTTTCCGTGATCCCCTGGCCTTCGCCTATCTCGAGTACGTCACCCTGCCGATACTGCGCGACGAATTGCGCAACAGAACGCCGGGCGGAATCCGTGCATGGTCCGCCGGTTGCTCCACAGGGCAGGAGGCCTGGTCTCTGGCGGTGCTGCTGGAGGAACTCAGTGCGGAGCGCGGCGAACGTGTGCCGTATCACCTCTTTGCCACGGATAACGCGGATGATGCTCTGGCAGCGGCGCGAAAGGCGGTGTATGATATCTCCGCCGCGGGCGAACTGCGCCTGCGGCATGTGGGCCACCTGCTTGTGAGAGTACAGGATCAGCTTCACGTCGCGCCCGCATTACGTGAACACGTTACCATCGAGCACTACGATCTGCTGGATCCGCATTCGTTGTGTCCGCCGTCCTGCGTCTTCGGTGATCTCGATCTCGTGCTATGCTGCAATCTCTTGATGTATTATCGCAGCGACATTCGACACATTATTCTGGGAAAAATCCATCGATGTCTTTCGCCGACCGGATATCTCATGGTGGGAAATGCCGAGCGCGAAATTGTACTCTCCAGCGGGTACTTCAAGTCGGTGTGCCCATACATCCCACTATTCCAGCCCTATCTCGAACGGAGTTGACATGGCGCAACGTCGATTGACAATAACACGGCAACTCGTTCTGAGCTTTACAGTGATGCTCGCTCTCCTTGCGACTCTTGGCACCCTGTCCTGGTATCAGGCTCACCGGTTGTGGCGCACGACATATACGCTGTACAATCATCCACTGCAGGTTCGCCGTGCAATTGGCGAAATTCGAGCCGATGTGCTTCGTATTCATCTCGCCATGAAGGATATCATACTCACGACTGATATCGCGGCGCGGGAAAAATTTCAGCAGCGAATCGCCGAGTACGAACAGGATTGCGAGCGCCAATTCAATACGCTGCATGCCCGATTCCTTGGAGACAAGCGCGACGTTTATCACGCGGAAATGCAATTCGCACGCTGGCGGTCGATTCGTGAGCAGACGCTTCGAATACTGGATCAAGGTGATAGAGCACTGGCAACGAAGCGTACCATGCGCAATGGCGAGGGAGGCCAACAGGCGATGGCGATATTCAAGGAATTGGATGATATCAGTGATTTCGCGTTCAACAAAGGAGATTCTCTCTATCGAGAAGCCAAAGAGGTGCGACAAAGTGTGCTGCTTCAGTTGAGTACCGTGGTGCTGTCCATGCTTCTGCTGGCCGTCGTAATGGGTGGGCTGTTGCTGCGCGCAATACGGACACCCATAGCCGAGCTCAGCGCAGTGGCCGATCGATTCCGTGCCGGAGATTACTCCATACGGAGTACCACCCGGGCGGAGAATGAACTCGGGGATTTGTCGCGGACCTTCAACCGGCTGGCCGACACCATTGAGGAAAATGTTTGGGTCAAGGATTCCGTCGCACTTCTGCAGGAAGTTGGCGTCGGCGAGACCACGCGGAAAGCGTACTGCAATCTCCTGCTCACCACACTGATCACGCGCATAGACGTGCAATTCGGTGCGTGTTACAGTGTGGATCCCGGAAAGGAACATGTCGCACTGATTGAGGCAATGGGTCTGGACTCATCGCTGCCGGATTCGGAGTCTGTCAAGTCAGGGGAAGGAATATTCGGAGTGGTGCTTGCCAGTAGGGCCATACATCGCGTGCGGGAGATACCTTCCGATACGGTGTTTCTCGCCCCCATGGTGGTAGGGAGCGTGTTGCCGCGAGAAATTGTCGCGGTGCCACTGCATTCTGGCGAAGATCTTGTCGGGGTTCTGATACTCGGTGGCGTGCGCGAAATGAGCGATGCGGCACTGCGTGTACTCGAGTCCGCCAGATTCACGATCGGTGCGCGCATCGCCGCGTTGAGTGCCGGTGAACACTTGCGTGCCCTCGCGGGGAAACTGGAAATGCAGAACAGGGAACTCGAAACGCAATCACACGAACTCGGTATGCAAGCGGATGAACTCAGCGAGCAGAATATCATACTCGCGATGCAGAAATCGCAATTGAACGAGGCCAATCGATTGAAGAGCACGTTCCTCTCCAATATGAGCCATGAACTCCGTACACCGCTGAATTCCGTGATAGCGCTCAGCGGCGTGCTCGGACGACGCCTGCGTGGAAATATCGGAGACGAGGAGTACGGGTATCTCGATATAATCGAACGCAATGGCCGGCATTTACTGTCACTGATCAATAACATTCTCGATCTCGCACGTATCGAGGCCGGCCGGGAGGATGTGAGTATTTCCACCATCGCCGTTCGGGCGTTGATCGAAGACGTGATCGTGCTGTTACGACCGCAAGCGGAAGGAAAGGGCCTGGTACTGGAAGCGCGTCTCTCCGATGATGTGCCGGTGCTGCGCACCGATGCGGCGAAATGCCGACAGATTCTCATCAACCTGATCGGCAACGCTGTGAAGTTCACCGAAGCGGGCCTGGTGCGCGTGAACGCACATGTCGAAGGTACGATGCTGCATGTCGATGTGAGTGATTCCGGTCCGGGAATTGCGCCCGAGAATGCGCAACGGATTTTCGAGGAATTCCAGCAGGTGGACGGTGGCACGGATAGGCGGTATGAGGGCTCGGGTCTTGGGCTCGCCATTGCACGGCGCTATGCGGCCTTGCTGGGTGGAAGCATTACGCTGGAAAGCACCCCTGGTGAAGGCGCCACGTTCACCCTGTGCCTGCCGCTGCTCATGGAGGAAAGTGATCGATCCACGCAGGCCAGGCGGACCTCGGCGTCGGGCGAAGCCCCGCGTGGTGATGGTAACTGCGTGCTGGTGGTGGAGGATGATGAGGGTGTACGTTTGCAGCTTCACGATATTTTGGTCCGCAATGGTTACCGCGTCGTGACCGCAGGCGATGGCGAGGAGGCGCTGCGACGCATCGACGACAGCATGGATGGCATCATTCTCGATCTCATGATGCCGCACATCGATGGTTTCGAAGTGCTACGGCAACTACGCACGCATCCTTCGGGCCAGGGGATCCCCGTCCTCATTCTCACCGCCAAACATGTGAACAAGGAGGAACTCGCCTTTCTTCAGGGCAACAACATACATGAGCTGATCCGCAAGGGCGATATCAGCGGAACGGAATTGTTGCAACTTGTTGCGGACATGCTGGACAGCGGAAAGAGCAAGCAGACGAGAGAATTATCCCAGCCATCCGATGGACATTTCGCGCAGCTATCACATAAACCGAACGTGCTTGTGGTGGAAGACAACCCCGACAACATGACCACCGTGCTTGCCTTGCTTGGAGATTTCTGCGAACTGCTTTCGGCGGATGATGGGCATAAGGCATTGGAACTTGCCCGGCGGAGCGCTCCGGATCTTGTATTGCTCGATATCTCCCTACCCGGCATGGATGGTTTTCAGGTACTGGAGCAACTTCGCATGTTGGAGCACTGCAAGTCGATTCCCGTCGTGGCGCTTACCGCTCGCGCACTGACCGAGGATCGCAACGAGATACTCGCCCGCGGTTTCAACGCGTATCTCGCCAAGCCGGTTGACGCAACGCAACTCGAATCCACGATAGTGAGCATGCTTCATGGAAAGTGATTCCCTGACCCTGCTTGTCATCGATGACAATCGCGACAATATCGCCACCTTCCGCGCTGTGGTGGCGGATATGCTCCCTTCCGCAATCGTCCATAGTGCGCTCGATGGCATCACGGGATTGGACGCCGCGCGTCGTGAGGACGTCGATATCATCTTTCTCGACATCGTTATGCCCGGTATGGATGGGTTCGAGGTGTGCCGACGGTTGAAGGCGGATGATGCGTTGCATGGTATTCCCGTGGTGTTTCTCACGGCGTTGAAAACCGACAGAGAAATTCGTATTCGTGCGCTCGACGCTGGTGCGGAAGGCTTTCTTTCCAAACCCATCGACGAAACCGAACTTCTGGCGCAAGTACGAGCGATGCGCAAAATACGCGTGTACAATGCAATGCGCGAGAGCGAGAAAGAGAGACTCGCAGCGATGGTGGAGCTGCGAACCGCGCAATTGCGGAGCGAACTCGAAGAGAAGCAAATAGTCGAAAAGGCCCTGCGGGAAACCAACGAGCAATTACGCATCAGTCAGCGCGCAACCTTGAATCTCATGGAGGACCTTCGTGCAGAAAACATTGCCCGCCGTGCAAGTGAGGATGCGTTGCGGCACTCGGAGGAAAATTTGAAAATGGCCCAACGCGTTGCGGGCATGGGCAGTTGGATATGGCATATTCAGGACAATACCGTCGAATGGTCGGACCAGATGTATCCGATATTCGGGATCCGGCGGGAGGATTTCACAGGAAATCTTACCGATGT
Source organism: Bacteroidota bacterium (assembly GCA_035362335.1). Classification (GTDB taxonomy): domain Bacteria; phylum Bacteroidota; class Ignavibacteria; order SZUA-365; family SZUA-365; genus JAOSJT01. Next base: position 35,710 of record DAOSDL010000003.1, on the reverse strand, counting down.
GATTGCTTCAGCAATTCATCCAGAAGACAAGGAAAAGGTCGAGGCCTCGAACCGTGCGGTTGCGGAACATGGCAAGGCTGCACCGCTCGAGTATCGAATAGTACGTGCGGATGGGACTGAACGCATAGTCTATGCCGAAGCGGGCGAGATGGAAGTGGATGAAAGAGGACAACCGCAACACCTTGCTGGCTATGTGCAGGACATCACCGAGCGCAAGCGCGCGGAGGCTTTGATACGCGAAAGCGAGGAGCGCTGGCGCGCTATCATCAAGGCGTCACCCGATGGAATCGTCGTGACCACTTTAGACGGGAAGCTGGAGGAAGTCTCCGAATCCGGACTTCGCATGTTTGGGTATAGGACGTTGGACGAAGTGCGAGGAAGACAAGCCTCCGAGTTCATAGTGGCAGAGGAACGCGCACTGGCGGAAGAAGGGTTGAAATCCCTTCTCGCGGGCGACTACTCCGGTAGCACGGAATTCCATGGGGTGCGCAAAGATGGAAGCGTCTTTCATCTCGAAATCAACGCCGAAGTACTTCGAGCAAACGACGGCTCACCTCAACATATAGTGCTGATTGAAAGAGATGTCACGGACCGGAAGATTGCCGAACAGCAGTTGCGGGAAAGTCGCGAACAATTCTATCTCGCCATGCAGGCAACCAACGACGGTCTCTATGATTGGGATTTAGTAAAGAACACGATTTACTACAGCCCGGCCTGGAAGCGCATGTTGGGCTATGATGAGCAGGAACTGCCTAATGATTTTTCCATCTGGGAATTGCTGACACATCCGGAGGATGTAGAGAGATCCTGGAAAATGTTTGATGAGGTCGTGCATCGCCATCGCCCCCGATTCGAGATGGAGTTCCGCATGCGGCACAAGGACGGACATTGGGTGAACGTACTCTCGCGTGCACGACCGGTGTTCGACGACGATGGTGTGGCCATCCGCATGGTGGGAACGCATGTCGATATCTCTGAACGGAAGAAGGCTGAAGCAGCGCTGCGTGAGAGTGAGTCCAAATATCGATTGCTTTTTGAGAATATGACACAGGCGTTCATTCTGCACGACGTGGTAAGGGACGCTGATGGTAGCGCGGTGGATTTCATTATTCGCAGTGTCAATCCGACATTTCTCCGTATGACGGGTGAGACATTGGAATCAGTGCTGGGTCGGAACATTCGCGATACGGTTGTCGCAAGCGGAGAGCGATTGTACGCTCTGTTCAAAGAGGTAGTCGAATCGAAGAGTGCGAGGCATCTCGAGATGTACTTCAGTGAGACGTCCGCCTACATTGAACTGTGGGTGTATCCCAATAGCAGCGGAGAACAAATCGCTGTAATATTCAGCGATGTCACGGCGCGAAGAAACGCGGAGCAAGCCCTGCGCGAAAGCGAGGAATTGCACCGCACCTTGGTCAATGGTCTGCCCGATGTGATCATGCGGCTCGATCGTGATCTTCGACACATTTATGTCTCGGACAATGTGCAGGACTTCGCTCCATTCCCGCCAAGCGCGTATATCGGAAAAACACATCGCGAAATGGGACTGAGCGAGGAGCAATGCGTGTTCTGGGAAGAATCGCTTCGTCAGGTGCTGGATTCGGCCATATCGTACGAGTCGGAGTTTTCCTGGGGAGAAACAGAAAACTCTGTCACTTTTCAATGGCGTGTCATTCCCGAACTCGCAGAGGACGGAACCGTTCGCTCACTGATTACCATTGCGCGCGATATCACACGGCAGAAGCAACTCGAACACGATTACCGCATGCTGTTCGAGCAGATGCTGGAGGGCTTCGCTCTTCACGAACTGATTTGTGATGATAAGGGTACTCCGATCGACTATCGCTTTCTCAATGTGAACAGTGCTTTTGTCCAATACACAGGCTTGAGTGAAGAGAGAGTACTTGGTAGAACCGTACGGGAGGCGATTCCAGACATCGAACCGCAGTGGATTGAAACCTACGGTCGCGTCGTGCGTACCGGCGAATCCACGTCGTTCGAACAATACGCGGGCGGGATTGACAGATGGTATCATGTCAGCGCGTTCAAAACGGGGCCCATGCAATTCGCCACCACCTTCGTGGACATTACCGAGCGCAAGCATGCTGAAGAGGCGGTGCGCGAAAGCTATGATATGTTGAACAAGCTCGCATCGCAGGTGCCGGGTGTTGTGTATCAGTATCAACTATTCCCCGACGGACGCTCCTGCTTCCCCTTCTCCAGCAAGGGGATGTGGGATATATACGAAGTTCTTCCCGAAGAAGTCCGCTCGGATGCCTCCCCTGTGTTTGATCGTTTGCATCCCGATGACAGGGATCGTGTCAGCAGCCATATTTTACAGTCTGCGAAAGAGCTTTCACTCTTTCATGACGAGTACCGTGTAATTCTCCCGACTCAGGGTCTGCGCTGGCGACTCTGCGATGCCGTGCCAGAACTGCTGGCGGACGGCAGCGTCATGTGGTACGGCATTATCACCGACATTACCGATCGTCGGCAGGCCGCGCAGCGACTCGAGGAGAGCGAGCAGCGCCTCAGGGCCATCACCGAGTCCGCTCGTGACGCTATTATCATGGCGGACGACAACGGTCGCATATCCTACTGGAATCCCGCCGCCGCATCCATGTTCGGATATTCTCAGGAAGAGGCCATGGGCCTACAGGTACATGATCTGTTGACGCCGGACAGCACACGTGAAGATGCCATACAGGCTATGCATCGGTATCTGAGTACTGGCGAAGCCGCATTGTCCGGAAAGAGTAGAGATCTCCTCGCACGACACCGGAACGGCGCATTGTTCGATATTTCCATATCGCTCGCACCGGTGCGAATTCAAAACAGCTGGCACTCTGTTGCCCTCATACGGGATATAACCGACTGGAAACTCGCAGAACATGCGCTACGCGCAAGTGAGCAACGCTTCCGCTCCATGATCGAGCACAGTCCCATCGCATATCTCTCGCTGGATGCCGCAGGACGCATACTCGATTACAATGACGAGACCCTTCGACTGTTCGGTGCGGCGGATTTGGATATACACGGTGTGGCATTCAAAGATTTCTGGCACGAATCCATACGTGATCAGTTCGATGAACTGTACCAGCTGGTCCTTGATTCGGGCGGACGCAGTGACGATATCATACTACAGCGGCCACACGGTACGAGTGTCGATGTGTACATCGAAGGCCGCGTTGAAAAGGATGCTCGCGGTGTCTTTCTTCGCACTCACTGCGTCATGCAGAATATCACCGAGCGCAAACGTGCCGAGCGGGCGCAGCAGGAGAGTGAGGCCTTTGCCCATGCCATTCTCGATTCGGTGACGTCAAATATCTGTGTGATTGATAGCGCGGGAAATATTCTCGCGGTCAACGAACCGTGGCTGCGCTTCGCACGTGAGAATGGAGCAGATTCTGCAAGGCAGATTCAAGGTGTGGGCATTGGTACGAATTACCTCGTGATATGCGAAACCGCGATTGGGACGGGGAGCGAAGATGCTACAGCTGTGCGAAATGGCATTACAACGGTGCTGCGCAGAGAGTTGCCTTTCTACATGTACGAATACAGTTGCGACGCGCCCACAATGCAGCGGTGGTTTGTTTTGATGGCAACACCATTGGCGAGCGACCTTGGAGGAGCGGTTATATCACACACGGAAATAACCGAACGCAAGCTCGCGGAGCAAGCGCTCCGCGAATCGGAGGGTGTATTCAGATCGCTATTCGAAGAGCATCCTGCTGTGAAACTGATCATCGATCCCGATGACGGCACGATCGTCGACGCAAATCCTGCCGCGAGTGCGTTCTATGGCTGGTCGGTGGACGAATTAAGAACAATGAACATCTCCCGGATAAACACATTACCGAGAGAAGCTCTATCCACTGCGATGAAGAAAACCGTGAACGCTGGGACGCAGTACTTGCAATTCCAGCATCGTCGCGCCGATGGAAGCCTTCGCGATGTTGAGGTGCTTGCGGGAACAGTGAACATGCGAGGGAAATTGCACCTCCATTCTGTGGTCTTCGACATCACCGAGAAGAAACGCGCAGAGCATGCCAATAAACTACTTCGGCGATCCATCGAGCAGAGTCCCATAAGCATCATCGTCACCGATGCCTCCGGAATCATCGAGTATGTGAATCCTCAGTTCACCAGAAATACCGGATACTCTTCCGAGGATGCGATTGGCGGGACAATGAGTATTGTAAAGTCCGGTGAACATGATGATGCATTCTATGCCAATCTCTGGAGAACGATCACTGAGGGAAAGGAATGGATTGGCGAATTCCACAACCGACGCAGGAATGGGGAGCTCTACTGGGAGCGTAGCATCATTTCCTCCGTGACCGATGAGCGTGGATACATCAGTCACTTTATCGCCGTCAAGGAAGACACCACAGAGCAACGCCGCCTCCTGGCTGAGCTTATCGCAGCGAAGGAAAAAGCGGAGGAGAGCGACCGCCTGAAATCCACCTTCCTCGCCAATATGAGCCATGAAGTGCGTACGCCCATGAACGCCATCATCGGTTTCGCGGATCTGCTGAATGCGAAGGAAATTCGGCCCGACGAACAGGAGCAGTACACCGGCATCATCAAACAACGCTCCTACGATCTGCTCGCCATCATCAACGATATTCTCGATATTTCCATGATCGATTCCGGACAAATTAAAATCTATCCGGAACTGTGGAATGTCGAGGAATTATTGCACGATCTGTATATCACCTACAGCCACTTGATCGCGCAGAGCGAAGATACACAGTGTACACTGCAGTTGGCGAATTCCCTGCCGGACAGCGAGCTCGTAGTGATGATGGACGCGCAGCGCGTGCGTCAGGTGCTGGTCAATCTGCTTTCCAATGCCATGAAATTCACGAAGGAAGGCTGCATTACGTTTGGTTGCCAACGGCACTCGGACGATGAACTGGAATTCTACGTATCGGATACCGGCATTGGCATACCGGAGGAGGCGTTCGAATTCATCTTCAACCGCTTCCGCCAGGTGGACGAGTCGTCCACGCGGCCCTACGGTGGAACCGGGCTCGGTCTGTCCATCTCGCGCGGCTTTGTGGAACTGATGGGTGGTCGCATCTGGGTGGAATCCGAAGTCGGCAAAGGCAGCATCTTCCACTTCACCCTGCCTTACAAAACCTCCTGAGTCAACGCAGGGGGAAAACCACAGTCTTTCATGTTCCTTCGTCACACCCGGGAGAATGAAAATGGTGCAGGTGCCTTGATTACTGTCGGAGTGGATCAGCAGAGTTTCAAAACCACAGATTGCACGGATTTCACACAGATTAGCACAGATGGATCGTGGAAGTCGGCGAGGTGCCGAGCGAATCTTCGCAGATGAAGCCATCCAACGTCCGCTGACAGTAGTGATGCGAATCGGTGTCCCTTGCCTGCGGTGGCGGAGAGAGTACGGGTTGGCTCCTACGACTACCGTCAAACTTTACTCTTTACTCTTCACTCTTTACACATCACCGCGCAGATGAGCATGATGCAGGCAGCGAGACAATTTTCAGAGCAGATTTCACACAGATTATCTAAGATGAATCGTGGAAGTCCACAGGATTTGGAAGCACGGGTGAAGTCCGCATCCGTTTTATCCGCGGCGAAGAGAATTCTCCAATGAGAAGCACTGATTGAAACGCACACGGCATCAGCGGGATTGTGCCCGCTGATGCCGTGTGCTCTTTGCGAGGGTTGTGTCAGCGTTTGAATTGCAGCAGCAGCTGCTGCGTGCGATCGGCATGGGAGCCGATGGTCTTGTATTTCAGCGAGGTGAAGCGGTCGTCGGCCGGCGCAAGGCTTACCCAGCTCGCTTCGCTGTTCAGCACGCGTCCCGTTTCTATGCCCAGCAAGCGGAACGCATCCTCGGCGCTGTATATCGCATCGAGGTCGCAGATGAGTATTTCCGCTCGCGCTGTCGCATCGGTGGAGGGAAACACGCAGGTGATGGAATCGCAGATGCCGTATCCGCGAATGATGGGAGGATCGTGCTTGCCGAAATCGGCGAACAGCTTGCCGAAATCCGCATAGCTTTGCTCGGACCAGCGTGCCAGATCCACAGCCTTGCCTTCGTCCGGCACGATGGGGCGCTCGTCCGCCGCCGCGTTTGTGCTGTCCGCTGCGGAGGAACCCTTCTCGGCGGAAGGACCGCAGGCGGACAACAGCAGCAGCAGAGCCAGCGCGAGATTTCGGGGGAGGGTTGTGTGTGTCATTTTCTCATCGCTTCATAAACAAGTTCGGCAATATCCTTCACCACCACTTCCTCTTGTTTGCCTTTTTCCTTGACCCCGTCGGTCATCATGGTCATGCAGAACGGACATGCCGAGGCGATGGTCCCGGCTCCGCTTGCCAGGGCTTCCTCGGTACGTTCGATGTTGACGCGCTTTCCTTCCGTTTCTTCCATGAACATCTGGCCACCACCGGCGCCGCAGCAAAAACCCTTGTCATGGCTGCGGGGCATTTCCCGCAGCTCAGCTTCGGGCACGTGCATCAGCACATTGCGCGGCTCTTCGTAAATGTCGTTGTAGCGGCCGAGATAGCAACTGTCGTGGAAGGTGATGGCGCCGTTGAGCGCTTTTTCGAGTTGGATGATGCCGCGGTCGAGCAATGCGGCGATCAGCTCGGAGTGATGGACAACACGGTAGTTGCCGCCGAATTGCGGGAACTCATTCTTGATGGAATGGAAGCAATGTGGACAGGCGGTGACGATGTTTTTCACATTGTAGGAATTCAAACGCTCGATGTTTTCCATCATCAGCGTCTGCGCGAGATATTCATTGCCCGTGCGACGCGCGGGATCGCCATTGCATTTTTCCTCGCGTCCGAGAATGGCGAAGCGCAAGCCGGCGCGCTTCATGATGTGCGCCAGGGCGACGCTCACCTTTTTGTATCTCGCGTCGAAAGAGCCGGCGCATCCCACCCAGAACAAATAGTCGATGTCGCCAGCGTCGCCGAGCTGTGACAATTCGGGAATCTCCAGACCGTCGGCCCAGGCGGCGCGATCCTCGGGACTGAATTGCCATGGGGCGAAGTTGTTCTCGAGATTGCGATACAGCAACTGCAATTGCTCGGGGAATTCGCCCTCGGTCAACGCGAGATAGCGGCGCATTTCCACAATTTCATCCACATGTTCTATCATCACCGGGCATTCCTGCACGCAGGCGCGGCAGGTGGTGCAAGCCCACAATTCCTGCGGTGTGATATAATCATGCAGCAATTGCTTTTGCAGTGCCGCATCGTCGGTCACGCCCGCCACCACAAGCGGCGCTTTTTCCTCGAGACGCGTGCGCGTGTCGACGATGATTTTCTTCGGCGACAGGAGTTTGCCGGTGATATTCGCCGGGCATACCGAGGTGCAGCGGCCGCAGTGCGTGCAGGTGTAGCTGTCGAACAGCTGTTTCCAGGTGAGATCCTCGATGTCGGACGCGCCGAATTTCTCCGCCGTTTCGTCCTCGAGGTTCAGCGGCTTCAGCGCGCCGTCGCCTTCCTTGCGTATGCCCTTGTTGCTGAAATACACATTGGGCACGGAAGTGATGACGTGGAAATGCTTGGTGTATGGCAGGGCATTGAGAAAGCCCAACACCAGTAGAATGTGTATCCACCAGGAAATTTCGAAGATCAGCCACGAATCCGCGCCGAACATTCCGGCAAAGGCCATGCTCACCGGTCGCCAGTCCGATGCGTAGGCCGCGCCCTCGCCCACCGCGATACGCGCACCATTCTGCACAAACATCGAAAGCATGATCAGTGCGATGGTGCAGAGAATCACCGTCGCGTCCATTTGCGATGCGCGGTCGAGCTTGCGCAAGCGATCCGGACCGGCCACGTGCCGACGGAACAGCGCGACAAGGACGGCGACGAGCACCACCAGCGCGATGATATCCGAGGAAAGCGCGATCAGGTTGTACAGCGGACCGAGGAACGCGAAGGAAAAGCCGTGTATCAGTCCCTCGCCTATCGATTCCACCACGGCGGTGAGCAGAATCACAAAACCCCAGAATATCCCCGCGTGTACCGGACCAGCGATGGGATCGCGGAGGATTTTCGTTTGCCCGAAGGCGATGGCGAGTGTGTTGGAGATGCGCTTGTCGAAACGATCAAAACGGTTTTCGGCTTTGCCCAGGGCGAGATAGCCCAGCACTTTCCGTGCGGTCCAGGCAAACACGCCGAACGCGGCAAGCAGCACGAGGAGGAAAATGATGTTCTTGATTTCCATACGGTTGGACTTTCGAGAGAGGATAGTGGAGTGCCGACGATGTGAACCGTCCGGCCATGTCCGAAATTACGGATTGACGGGGAGATGCACAATCGCGACGTGGCGTTCGGCCCGTAGAGACGGTGCATGCACCGTCTCTACGGTTATTTCACCAACACCATTTTCCGCGTCAGGCGAAGGCCCGCGCTTTCCAGCGCGTACAGATACACACCGGCCGGCAGCGTCGACAGATCGGCCTCGATGCGATACACGCCCGCCTCCTGACGCTCGTTCAGCAGGGTGCGTACACAGCGGCCCTGCGCGTCGAATACGCGCAACTGCGCATCCGTGGCGCGCGGCAACGCATATTCGATGGTGGTGGAGGGATTGAAGGGATTGGGATAATTCGGACTCAGCGTGAACGCCTCCGACGCATCGCCCAACCGCTCCACGCTTGTGATGATGAAGCCGAGTTTGCTCATCTGTGAGGTGCTCAGCGGTGTGGCGAACAGCATGTGCTGTCCGTCCCACGCGCTGGATACCAGCGACCAGTTCTTCGACGGCACCACGGGATCGGTGGCTGTGCCGTTGTAGGTGAGAAAATCCATGTGCAAACTCTGTTCGTAATCGTACGGCAGAGGAATCACGCCTTTCAACCAGCTCAACGTACTGTCGGCGGTGTTCCATCGGGCGAACTGCATACGTCCGCTGGCATTGTACTCGAGAATCGCGGGTACATTGCCGCCGTAATTCACATGGCAATCCACACAGCGTCGCCCGTCCTCGGTGATGGCATGGCCGTGAAAGGGACCGAAGGCCACAAAGGATTTGCCCTGATAGGTCAGGGATTGAAAGCTGGCAGTGCCGACCTTTCCATCCTTTGTTCTGTTGACCAGCATCACAAAATCCTTGATCACCTGCTTCGCGCGCTTGAGCTGTGCCGTCTGCTGGCTTTCGATGTGGCAGTTGTAGCAGCTCACCACGGTTTTGGTGTGACAGGCGCTGCAATGCAATTTGCCTGCGTGTGGATCATTCGATGCATGCGATGAAGGCAGCGAAGTGTGACAATTCGTACAATCCGTGGTCATGGCGCCGGGTTCGTGCAGCGAATTATACCACGTGCCATCGCCGTGCATTTCATTGCTCTTATGGCAATCCCAACATTTCATGCCACGCTCGCGATGTACGTCGGGGAGGGCGAGGACGTTGGCCTCGGTGTTCTGGCGACTGTGACAACCGAAGCACTGTGCTTCCTTCAGTCCCGCTTTCGAGAAATCGCCGCTGGGATGACAGTCCACGCAACCGGGCGTGTAGTTGCCGTAAGGTTGACCATCGGCGTTCGTCGGACCGTGACAACCCTTACAGCCGAGATCGACGATGTCGATGTTCAGCAGCAGCTTCGCTCCCTGATCGTACCAGAATGATTTGCCCTCGCGCGTGGCGTGGAGACTGGTGGAGAACTGCGCCTGGGCGTGGGTGATGGTCGAGATCACAAACGCGCAAACCGCCGATTGCACGAAAATGCGAAACAGTGACATGGCGCCTCCAGCAAAAAGGATTGTGGAAAAATTGCTGTAGAGACGGTGCATGCACCGTCTCTACAACGGCAACGATCATCGGTCAACGATCATCGGTCAACGATCATCGGTCAACGATCATCCGGTCAACGATCATCCGGTCAACGATCATCCGGTCAACGATCATCGGTCAACGATCATCCGGTCAACGATCATCGGTCAACGATCATCGGTCAACGATCATCGGTCAACGATCATCGGTCAACGATCA